>CALDEM010000018.1 GCA_937942435.1 uncultured Saprospiraceae bacterium | reverse complement strand
GCAGTAAGAGCAAAGCAACAACATTAAATACAACCCATGGTAAATCTATTTTATCAATGCTATTCCATTTTCTAAATAGCGTAACTGGAAATAGTGCAAAAAGAAGAACACCTAGAGTTGTTAAGAATAAACCCACTTTATAAATCATCGGCGTACCTCTTGTCAATTCTATATCAAAGGCGTAGCCGCATAGTAACAAGCCAAAACCAATTATTAAACAAGATGTGACGATAGTCATCATAGACTTCCATTGGATAGGTCTTTTGTTCTTCTTGTATTGGATCAATGGGCGAATCACTAATCCTATGAGCAACATCAGCAACGAACATCCTAACGTGATCCGCAATGTGTTAGCTGATTGAAACCAGTTGATCTTTTCTAATGTCCAGAACAAACGCTCAGAGAAATACATAGGTGCTCCTTGACCATCTGTGAAAAAACCAATCTTGCGGGTGCCATCAACTTGTTGATACGTATTATTATCAAGAGGTTTGTATACTTTATCTCTGTAAGTTATCTGGCCGTCACCTATATGCTTAATCACTTGCTCGTTGATACCAAATAACATCTGACCTCTTTCAAAAGTGGACTTGGTAACAGTAGTCTGTTGATACGTGCCAGCATACATTTCAGCTTGACTAATAGCTACATCTTTAGGCACTTGCATTTCTTCTGGCTGCTCCTTCTTTTCAATTAATTTGTCCAAGACACCATAGATCACCTGAAAGGCAAATGCCGCGTTTTCTTGTCCACCACTCTCCGACATAAACAATCCAAGATCCAACTCTGGATAGAATATATAATAAGATCCAAAACCATCAATCCCACCACCATGGTTGTATCCAGCATATCCTTTGTTGTCCTCGATCATCATGCCATATGCCATCGCTTCAAAATCTAAAGAAGGTGCATAGTGACGTTGTAACATCAACTCAAATGAAGCTTTGGAGATAATAGACTGACCATCAACTTGTGCACTGTCCACCATAGCCGTCATAAACAAAGCCATATCTACTCCAGTAGTATTGAGATTGCTGGCTGCAGGATTGACTAAAAACAAACGCTGACGAGGGATGTACTCACCATCCCATCTGTATGGTTGCACAGGTTGAGCAATCGTGTGATCGTCAGTATGTTGATACACAGTCGAGTGATGCATGCCCATCGGTTCTAAGATGTATTGAGATACATAATCTTCATACTTAAGACCAGACATCTTTTCAATCAGTAAACCCAGAATACCGTAACCTTTATTGGAATATGAAAACAACGCTCCTGGCTCGTGTATCTGATTACTGATAGATGTCTGCACAAACACGTCCAAACTCTTAGCATCTATGGATGCTTGGCTCACTCTATATTCTGAATGCTCTAAACCCGCCGTATGTGTCAACAACTGATGAATCGTAAATGAATGTGGTGCATCCCACTTGTATACATCTTCTGGCAGGTAGGTTCTGATATCTGCATGCAGGTCCAACTTAGCTTGCTCTACTAATTGCAAGATACCGATAGCTGTAAACGTCTTGGTGATGGAAGCCACTCTAAACTGTGATCGCAACGGATCCACTTCTTTTTTTGTCTCAAGGTTTTCGTAGCCGACGCCTCTTGTATAGAATAGCTCTCCATCTTTAACCACTGAGATGATAGCGCCCGGCACCTTATAATCTCCGATGAAGGCATCGATCTTACTATCGATGATCTGTATGAGCTCGAGACTGTCTATATTTCTAATTTGTCCTGAGCAAAAATTTACTTGTAGCAAAAGGAAGAGTATAATTAAGTTTTTCATTTTTTTAATTTTAGGAGTTGCAAGAAAAAGAAGTTGGTTTTCTAATTAGCACTCAAAATTTTGAGTCATCGTATGGCCGTCAACTGTTACACTGATATTGTAAACACCATGAGGAAGATTTTTTCTTTTCCACTTGAAGTTATTCCAACCACGTCTTAATTCTTTCTCAACAATAGTGGAGACTTGGTTACCTGCTTCATTAGTGATGGTGACTTTTACTTGAGATTTTAGTTCTGCTACTTTGATGCCAAACTTTAATCCCCAGTTCTTATCTTCTAAGTACATCATAGAGCCCTCTGGCAGACTGCCTTGTAGATCTTGAAGGTCACGCATATCGCTATCCCGATAACTATACTTATTCTTACCGATCATCGACCATCCATCATCATTTCCAAATATCTTAGTCAAGCCTCTTATCTTATTGAGCAAGGATTGGCTTCTTGATTCGTATACTTCATGGACAGAGTTACGGAGTGTATCATAGCTGATCCCATTTTCATTTTCTAAAGTGAATATGAGTGAGTTGTTGCCTTCACTATCATCGACGATCACAGCTGGATTGGCGTACTTAGGCGTGTTTTTCATATTCTTCTTATTGGTCGCATACAGCCATGCGATGTAGAGATCATCTTTAGAAGAGAAGAGATCGATATATGGATGCGCATTATTGACGGCCATCTGAGCATCAAGGCTGACTTGATAATTTTGCTTTTGAACTGTTGCTTGCGCATTTACGAAAGTGGTGATGCATAGAAAGGAAGTAATAATTGTAATCTTTTTCATAATCATATTTTTTAATTGTGATTGCGTTGATGACTCAAATATGGAGTATACATCCGCTCCTTTTTGAGTCTACAGATATAAGTGGACCTATAACTGATGGACGAGGGACAACTGCTGATAAAGCAATGCCCACCTGATGATGTGATTTTTGACCTGTCGCAAATGATCATTGGTCATGAGCAAGGACTCCTTAGGCTGCACCTGACCTATAAACGCACATAGTTAAGTACCTTGGAGGTGTCAATATCACGGCAGATCAATGACCGATAGCAAGTACAGACATATGAGTTTGGATGGCACTTTTAGCTTTAAGTGGGAGGTCCACGTGTTCTATTGGCTCATCACCACCATGTTCTGGCCACTGCTGTCTTATGCGATCGAGGGTGAACTCTGGGAACCACTCTTCAACAAGATCGGCTATCTACCCTCGCAGATGATCGTGACCTATGTCTTCCTATACATCCTACTGCCATGGTTCTTCAAGAAGAGATATGTGTTGTTTGTCATCGGGCTCATCGTGTTGACCTATATAACAGCTGTGCTGGCTCGGATCATGAAGATATACTTCTACGAACCTATGACCGGGTATGATGATCCGCAAGAAGGGCTGATAGAGATATTGACCCATCAAGATGCCCTACTTGGCCAATATGTCATCTGGGTATATATGACACCCGTGCTAACGATCATCATCGTCTTGGTTTATACACACTTCAACCAACAAAGAGCACTCGCACACCTAGAAGCACAACGCGCGCAATCAGAACTCAGCTTTCTAAAAGCGCAGTTGCATCCACACTTCCTCTTCAATACACTCAACAATCTCTACACCCTATCCATCCAAGGATCGGATATGACCGTAGATGTAGCCAAAGGACTCAAGAAGCTCTTGCGTTATATGCTGGACAAATCAGAAAACGCACTCATCCCACTGTCCGAAGAACTGGACTTGGTGCACACCTATATCTCCTTAGAAAAACTACGCTATGGCGCAAGGCTAAATTATAAAGAGGTTATCCGTCTGGAAAATGAAGATTATAAAGTAGTACCATTTGTACTCCTCTCTCTGGTAGAGAACGCTTTCAAGCATGGCGCAAGTAAAGATCCAGGTCAACCTTATATACACATCAATCTCAGCACCAACAATAAGCAGCTGGACTTCTCTGTAGAGAACTCCGTTGTCAAAGAAAAAACAGACGACTCTTCTGGATATGCGCAAGGCATCGGGGTATCCAATATAAAAAGACAATTGGCCATCCTCTACCCAGATCGTCACAGTTATAAAACCACACATCAAGATGATAGCTACAAGGTACAGCTCCGTATAGAAGATGCCATACCAGCAAACTTCAAGATCAACACTCCATTAAAAAAAACACGGGTTAACTAATGGAGACACTAACGACATATCTAAACTATCTGCTGACGCATAGGCGACTGGCCCATGTTTTATACTGGATAGCAGCTTTTGTCTTTATGGCGCTCTATGGGCTGGGTTATGGGCAACCATTAACTGTGTCTTTCTTTGTCATTATGGTGGACTTCCCAGTGCAAATCTTGGCGACTTACCTTTTTTTATATGTACAGTTGCCATGGTTGTTTGAGAAGAGTTATGTCCTTTTTACCCTTTCTGTTTTTGCATTTGGCTATCTATTGTATCTCGCTGTTCACTTCAATTATGATTTTGGGATCGGCACCTATCTGATCAGTTGGCACAAGCCACATACGGTCGCAGAGATATTGACCAGTGGAGAGTTCTTATTTAGAAATATCGTTGATATATACATCGTAGTATTTATCACTGCCATTATAAAATATGTCAAAGACTATTGGGCATCAAAAAGCCGTATCGAACAACTCGAGACAGAAGTGGCACAAGTACAATACAACTCCGTTGTAGGACAGATACAACCACAGCTGATCTTAGACTCCTTGGATGTCATCATAGAAAAGAGCGGCAACAAAAGTCCAGATGCACCACAAGTCATCGCCCATCTATCAGACGTACTTGATGGTGTACTTTACAAAACCACAACGACACATCATACGATCACCGCTGAGATCACACAATTAGAAAGTTATCTACAACTACTCGCCCAAGTATATCCAGCAGTACAACAAGAGCCCTTAGAGACAGCCGTAGCGCCAAGCATCAGTAAGATACGAGTACTTTCTCTACAAAAGGTAGTGAGCTATATCCACAACGAAGTAAGAAAGCAACTCCCATCTATAACTACTAAGTGGCAGACGCTGATCATCCAAGAAGAATATGAACAAAAAGATAGCCTGATCTTGCAGATCACCATATCACATCCCAAAGATCAAAGGCTAACCTTTGATCAACTCAGCGAAGTAATCAATACACACTTTGACGAAGAGACAAAGTATGATATCTTAGACGAGACCGAAGAAACCATTATAAAAGTGATCACAAGACTATGAGTGCACCACTAACAAAGAAGGCCTACCGCTGCTTGATAGTAGATGATGAACCCTTGGCGATCCAATTGATAGAATCGCATGTTGCCCAACTCAGTACGCTCACGACTGCAGCAACAGCACAAACCGCCATCGACGCCCTTCAATTGTTAAAAGAGCAAGAGTTTGATCTCATTTTCTTGGACATCCAGATGCCTGTCCTCACAGGTATAGAACTGCTCCGGACGATGAAGCATCCGCCTGCAGTCATATTTACCACCGCCTATCGCGAATACGCTGTAGAGAGCTATGAGTTCGATGCCATAGACTACTTAGTAAAGCCGATCACCTTTGGTCGATTTGTCAAGTCCGTAGATAAGTTTTTAGCAACGATGGAGCAACAGCCAGCTGCGACTATTTCTGTTGCTACTACCTCAGCTACACCGCAAGCGTCAAGCATATTTGTAAATGTCAACAAGAAATATGTCAAAGTCATCTATGATGACATCCTTTATATAGAAAGTGTGAAAGATTACATCCACATCCATACTGCATCAGACACCATCATCACCAAAGAAAAAATCAGTGAGTTTGAACTAAAGCTGCCTGTTACTTTCTTACGAGTGCATAGATCCTTTATTGTGAATAGTACAAAGCTAACGGCCTTTACAGCGCAAGATGTTGAGATCGGTGATAAGGAGATCCCGATCGGGAAGAGTTATAAGAATGAGGTAATGGGGCGGTTGAGGTGAATCATTCCGACATCTCTAACTAACATTCTAAAAACTCTTTTTTTAACTTGAACTACCTAAGATTTAATTCTTCAAAATTATAATGGATGTATTGAGTGTCTCTCAAATAAAATTTCAATATGCGATATTATCTGACCAGAAACAATTGACAACATTAGCATCGATTATAAATAGATTTCTACAGAGTAACGATCACATGCCATCCATCCATTTCTGTATAGTCCTAAACGGTACATGTTCACTAATATCGCTAGCATAGAAAGCAACATCAATCTCTCCTTTCTCATTGATAAGAAAGTCAGCAGGCAGTCTATTCATAGCACCATCTGGATCTATGCGTGCATAGCCCTTGGCTACTGAACGGAAGAGGGCCAATGGCTTAGTGGCAGCTTTGGCCATGCCAGCCCAAGAAGTTTCCAAGCCAAAAGCTTGATACCAATCACAATCTGGGTCAGACACAAACTCAAAAGGTGCTTCATGCTCCGTATGATACTTTTCCATTTTTCTAATTGGAGATTGAAAAACGGCGACAGCGTTGATACCTGCAGGTTCGTACTTGTTTTCATATCTTTTTATAAAATCATGGATCCTAAGATTGCATAATTGACAACCTGCATATCTGTAGAAGGATAATATCAACGGGTTGCCTTTGTATTCTGATAAGCTTATTTCATTTCCGGTGAGGGTATGGCCTACGAGATTTGGGATCTTTGTTCCTGAGGATAATCTGCTCATGAGGTAGAAACATGAATTATGCTAATTAGTTTTTGTTCGAAGATTAATATTTGACTATTTTCTATAGATAATACCCTTCCACAGAAGGATATGTCAACCTTTCTGGTAGAGATGTGCTAAGGATGAGCCGATATCTTCGCTATAGTCCATCTATAGATCGCAGCTCTGTCGCTCTTCCATTTTCATAAAGCTATCATAGTATATCTACCGCACCCACCTTTGATTCTTAAAGGAGGCCAACACTTCATCTATAATCTTCTCATAGCAATAAGAGCTTCGATAAGCAGAATTACTCAAAACTATATGATGGTTATCAATCATACATCCCAATGTTCCGCTATTGACACTTCTAAACTCAATTAATCTAAAAATCGGGCTTACATTTGTATTAGTTATAATATGATGCAGTATGGGTTTTTATAGGCTATTCTTTTTACTTGTGCTTATCGCAGAAACTTGTTTGGTTCTTGCTCAGGAAGAGGCTACAGCCATACATCCATCGGTTAACGTCCACTACATCACCGAGCCTATCATGATAGACGGCGTCTTGGATGACGGAGTCTGGCAATCCTTAACTGCGCAAAAGGGCATGCATCAGAACTTTCCTGATGACAACTTAAAAGCGGACTATGATACCGAGGTGACCTTAGCCTACGACGACAATAATTTATATGTTGCTCTAACATGTTATGCCGCTGGCGGAGATTTTATTACTACATCTTTAAAAAGGGACTACGACTTTTTTGGCAATGACAATGTCACCGTCCTCTTTGACACTTACAGCGATCGGACCAACGCGCTTGTTTTTGGCATGAACGCTTATGGTGTAAGACGTGAGGCCACTGTCGTAAATGCAGGCCAAGCTCCATCAGACTTTGATGAATCATGGGACAACAAATGGACCGGTGAAGCCAAGAGATACGACGATAGATGGACCGTCGAGATGGCGATTCCATTTAGCACCTTGAGATTTGAAAATGGAACACAGAAGTGGAGATTCAATATGTATCGCGTAGATACGCAGAACAATGAGATAACATCATTTACAGATATCCCAAGGACGCGCTTTGTTATGGATATGGGCTTCATGGGCGATATGAACTGGGAGAAGCCACTTAAGAAAACTGGAAAGAACATCTCACTCATACCATACATCTCTTCTTCAGCAACAAGGGATTTTGAAAATGCAACTCAGCTGGGTACTCAAGGTAAATTTAATATAGGTGGAGATGCGAAAATTGGGATATCCTCAGGACTCAACCTTGATCTCACCGTCAATCCTGACTTCTCTCAAGTCGAAGTAGATGAACAAGTAACGAACCTCAGTAGATTTGAAATACTATTCCCAGAAAAGAGACAGTTCTTTTTAGAAAACGCCGATCTCTTTGGTAGCTTCGGAGGGCGCTTTGCCAATCCGTTTTTCTCCAGACGTATCGGCGTAAGTATCGATCCCGAGACAGGACAAAACATCCAAAATACAATCCTATACGGAGCGCGACTAAGTGGCAAACTCAATGAAAGACTCAGACTTGGCTTACTCAATATGCAGACAGCAAGCATACAAGGAGATGGCGATGGAGTTGGGACGCCAGCATTCAATTATTCTGTAGCAACCGCAGAACAACGCATCACTGATGCCTCGAGGGTACGGATCATAGGCGTCAATAAGCAAGCCATCAATGGAGGAGATTTTGCTAATTCAGATTTCAATGATTATAATCGCCTGCTTGGATTAGAGTATCGTTTGAATACGGATAACAACAGATGGGTAGCCACGAGCTCCGTACAAAAATCATTTTCGCCCAACTTAAAAGGTGACGACATAGCGCATACCGCACAAGTGGTTTATAACAAGCGAGAATATAGATTTGAATGGGCCCACATCCTTGTTGGCAATAATTATAATCCAGAAGTGGGATTTGCACCGCGTAAAGATTTTGTAATAGTAAGCCCAGAAGCGCAAGTAAACTTCTTTCCAACTTCAGGCCCGATCGCAAGTCACTCTATTGGTTTTGACTCCCGTGTCTTTTGGAAACTAGGGAAGGATGACAATATACACATCACAGACTTTGGCGTAGAAGAGATCAATTTTGATCCTTTTTGGAATATCGCTTTTAAGGACTTGAGTATGCTCAACTTTGAGCTGTCATACATAGATCTCACCCTGCTTAATGACTTTGACCCTACTCGACTACAGGATGAAGACATCTTTTTGGCAGGAGGCACAACTTACTCATATTTAGAAAGTACGATCAGTTACACTTCTGACCAAAGAAAAAGGGTCACAACAAGAACAGCTGCCAACTTTGGATCCTACTTCAATGGTAGCCGATATGGTCTATCGGGCAGTGTCACCTATAGATACCAACCATATGGTTTTGTATCGCTCAGTTATTCTTATAATCACGTTGCATTGGCAGAACCATTTGAGCCAGTAGACATCTGGTTGATTGGGCCAAGATTTGATCTTACATTTTCTAAAAAGGTGTTCTGGACCACATTCGTTCAGTACAACAATCAGCTGGACAATCTTAATATCAACACAAGATTCCAATGGAGGTTTGCTCCAGTATCAGACTTCTTCATCGTATATACTGACAACTATGATACAGCAGAGATGGCCAACTTCGGCAGTAGAAATAGGGCCTTAGTAGCCAAGCTAACTTATTGGTTTAATCTATAGGTGTAAGTTAGGTTTAGTCAAAAACCAAACCTTCCTATAATAGTATAACTATGAGTTGGGTCTTCTGTGTCGAAAATGTTATCTGGATATTCAAAAACCGAATAGTCAATTTTCTCTTCAAAGCTCGTAGCCCTGATTGTATGAGGAATAGTACTAAATCCACGCATTGTCCACATCAATGGAGTGCCAGAATACTTTATACCTCTGAACTGTTGTAGGTTAAAATCAAGCAACTCTATGTCTTCAGTGACATAAGCAATTATGTGCCATGGTTCTACACCAGGCGGCAAAGGAGTTGGCGGCCCAGCACCTTCCTCAAAATTATTCATATCTATTACTATTGTAGTTTTATAACATGTAAAACCTAATATTTCTTTGGTGTCTGATTTATCAATAGTGATGTTATAAGCCAGCGCCATTCTATCCGGATCAAAACCAAGTTCTTCAAAAGTAGATATGTCTGTTTCTGTTCTTGTTTTAATTCTAGGCCATTCTAAAAAATGCGTCAAAATGAGCCCGTCAAAATATTGATACTCTTTCCATACTTCATCATTCTCAATATTTTTCTTTATTGTGACTTGCTCTTCTGGAGTAAAGTGTATCAACATCTCCATGTTTTGTATCAGCCAATGATTAGAAGAATCCACTTCGGTCAGTTCGTATATTAACGAACCAGTTGTGACCTGACTGAAAGAAATATTGGATGAAAATATCAAGAAAAGAACTAGTAGATGCTTCATAATAATATGATTGATTGTAGGCAAGCTATATACCTTCCTCTATTACAGTGGTAGATAATTAAAACTTCAAAAGTCTATCGATCAAGGGCTTGATTTGCTCATGTCTATCAGCGCTTCCACCTACTAGTGTACTTCTAAGCATGCCTTGCTTATCAATAATGGCATGAGTAGGATAAGATTGTACTTTATACAAACTACTCTGGACGATTGATTCAGGAATTATCTGGTAATCGAAAGTAGTCTCAGCTAAGAACTGTTTAAGACTTTCGGCCTCATCCAATGCAAATGCAATAAAGACTACATCCTCTTCATCGTATGAGGCCACCAATTGATTCAGTCCGGGTATCTCTTTGATACAAGGAGCACAACCTATAAACCAGAAGTTAAGTACAACAACTTTTCCTTTTAGGGATTCTAAGCTGACGATATTTCCATTGAGATCTTCAACTTCAAAATCTTCCGCAGAAGTTCCGGTTTCAGCATCAAACAAAGTTTTTAAGATCCCCTCAGCATAACTTTCAAAATCTTCTTCCAATTCTAATTGGTCATAAATGTGTCGAGCCGAATCTAGTCCTATTTCAAGTCCCATATCACTGGCCATCAAATAGGCTGCTATCGCTTCCTCATCCCTATTGAGTGTTGTCAAAACACGTCCCTTTTGAATGTAAGTATCTCCTTCTAATTTGTTAGAATTATTCTCAAGTAAGGAAAGTAATGCAAGTGCTTGGGCATAAGCACCAACTTCTTCAAAACCCTTAATTATAGTTGGTAATGTATAGACTATGCCACTATCCCAATTGTAGTTCTTAGTTACTTCTAAATTTCCATTGAACAAGGTATTAATCGATTTATCCAGGTAGAACAATTTTTCTTGTCGATCTTCAATAGCACGTGCATAATGGTAATACATCATTGCATCATCAGGATCTTCCTTCATCCAATGTGCGGCAATTTTTTTCAAAGCATCAGCATCCTTAACTTTCGACTTCTTATAAAGCAGTCGGATATTGTCCTTTGCCAAAACACTACTTGGGTTACTAAGGATAAAGTCATATACAATACCGGAGATCTTGTTATCTCTGGCTGATTGCGAAAAAAGATTGTAATTGTAAAAAGTATAGGAATCTGCTATAAGAGGTGAACGAGGATATTCTTCAAGTAGGGTTTCAAAATTAGATCTTGCCTGATCAAATTCACCTAGAAGTGCATGTCCACATACCTTGGCATAGTAATAAGTTTCATTCGTCACTTTTTCTTGTGTGATTTTATCAAGCTCTTGCTTGATGATGATCTGTGCCGAATCCTTTTTTGTATAACCTAATAATTGCCACCTCGTCCGATATACAGAAGAGTTATCAGGGTAACTCTTCAATTCTTCTTTATGAGCTTCAGGAGATTGAAACACATCTTGGACAAACGCATTTCTATAAAAATGGCCCTCTGAAGATATAGGTTTGAAACTCGTAGCTACTTTATAATCAAATTCTTGATTCACTCGAAACTGCAAAGAATATGATGCGGATCCTTCTTTGACCTGCAAAGTACTCACAAACTTCTCTTGCTCTTTTTGCATCTTAACGGTCATCGGAAGATGTGAGTAGTCTTCCATAGCAACTGCAATATACAAATACACCTCATCTGATAATTTAAATTGGCTGTCAGCACTAGGTGTATAAGATATGTCGACTTGCTCACCCCATAGAGGATTTTCCTTTGAGACATTTACCACTTGGGCAATAACAAGATTTGATGAAAATATCAGGAAAAGAAAGAGAAGATATCTCATGTTATTATGATTGATTACAAGTAAGGTATATAACTGATTTAGAATTCTGTTGAATTATTTTCACATTTAGCAGAATCTTAACGAGTTAACTTAAAGTAGTTTTGAATCCAAGTCTATGGATATCCGAGCAAATTTGCTCATATTGGTTGTCTCAGAATGAGTCCAATAGATATACTACTAACAAAAGAATATACAACATGATTTACTTAACGCAGAGCGTACATCGTAACGCTCAGATATATCCCAATCAACTGGCAACTGTCTGCCAAGAAAGATCCCACACATGGACGCAGTTAAAAACGCGCGTGGCCTCTCTGGCTGCAGCACTCAAGGGCATGGGTATCCAAGACAACGATCGCTTGGCCATCTTATCTATGAACTCAGATCGATATCTCGAATATTACTTTGCAGTACCATGGGCAGGTGCCTGTGTTGTACCGCTCAACATAAGATGGTCAGCTAAAGAGAATCTTTACTCCATCAAGGATGCAGGCGCCAGAGTACTCTTCGTCGATGATACATTTATGCCACTGGTACCAGCGCTCAAAGAAGCACTTGATCATGTTATCTATATAGGTGATAACGATTGTCCAGAAGGAATGATTGATTACGAAGGATTGATCAGAGACAATGAACCCATGGAAGATACTTATCGCCATGACTCTGATCTGGCTGGTATATTTTATACTGGCGGGACGACAGGATTTCCGAAAGGGGTCATGCTCACGCACATCAGTATATGGACGAGCTCCATCAGCTTAGTCCCATTGATGGAGATGACTAACAAGTCTTCTTATCTACACGCAGCACCGATGTTTCACTTAGCAGATGAAGCAGTGTTACAAGCAGGTATGCTATCAGGTGCAACGCATCACTTTATACCATCATTTACGCCACAAGGAACGGTAGATGCACTGAGTAAATACAAAATCACGCACGTGGTATTAGTACCAGTGATGATACAGATGACCGTAGCCCATCTAAAAAATAATCCAGCAGACTTGAGCGCACTTGAGTTTATATTGTATGGTGCATCGCCGATCAGTGAGTCGGCACTAGTCTCTGCTATGAGCACCTTCAAAGGAACAAAGTTTGCACAAGGATATGGGCAGACTGAACTTTCTCCATTGGCTACTATGCTCGGACCTGAATACCACACAACTACAGGTCCTTATGCAGGAAGATTAAAATCAGCAGGCCGCGCTATCGGTTGTGTAGAAGTTAGAATAGTCGACGAAGACGCCAAGACAGTTGAGCAAGGATCAGTAGGTGAGATCGCTGTACGAGGGCCTAACGCCATGATTGGTTATTGGAACAAACCTGAGGAGACAGCTAAGTCTATGCGCAATGGTTGGATACATACTGGAGATGCAGGATATATGGATGAGGAAGGTTTTGTATTTCTTGTGGATCGAGTGAAGGATATGATTGTCTCCGGTGGTGAGAATGTCTACTCAGCGGAAACAGAAAACGCAGTTGAAAATCACCCTGCTGTCGCGCAAGCAGTTGTAGTGGGCATCCCTCATGAGAAATGGGGCGAGCAAGTACACGCCGAAGTCATACTTCATCCCGGTCAAGAAGCCACAGAAGCCGACATCATAGCAGAGTGTGCAAAGCATATCGCAAATTATAAATGTCCTCGTAGTGTAACATTTAGAACGGATCCTTTTCCACTTTCAGGAGCAGGAAAAATTCTAAAAAGAGATATCAGAGCTCCGTATTGGGAAGGTCAAGACAGAATGATTAGTTAGAAATCAAAGAGGGTTGCAAATTATGATTTGCAACCCTCTTTGATTTCTAATTGATACGATCGATCTCATATAGATTTACGTCGCCATTAAGCAAAGAAAAGTGCATCTCTGGGCCTCCTTCTCTTATTTCATATTTCTGATTAGAGTTGAGTTTGATTTTTAATTTTGTCAAAACTTTTCCAACTTTCTTATTCTTTCCGCTATTAGCACTCCATTCATCCTTTTCGGTTGTAGTCATAGATTTAACAAGATTTTCATCAATGGATGTATAAAAATCGCCATTCATAGACTTAAAAAAAATATCTCCTTTGAAACCTTTGATGACTTTGACATTGACATCTCCATTGAGTGCATTGAAGTATGACGCCTTGCTCGGATTCTTACTGTAGGTTACATCGATGTCTTTGTTGAGCGCATTGGCATCTATGGCTCCAGAGACATTATTGAGGGCTATACTACCATTCAAGTTATTGACTATGATGGATTCTGATGCAACATCTTTTATGACTAATTCGCCATCATTGATAGCATGCGCAGCTACTTCTGTGTCATATGGCACCTTGACTGTGAAGTCATATCTGTACTTATACCTTGTCTTACGAATCGGCATATTGCGACTTTGATAAGTCATCTTCTTTAGATCAAAGTAGTTGTTACCATCTTCTACATAGATGAGCATGCGCCCATCGTGTTGTGTGATATTGACCTTGATCTCATCGATTGCCTGGTCCAACCCTTTTTTAGCTTTTGCCTTGATATACTTGTCTATCTCAATAATGGCTTCTGCCCCCTCATACCCTTCGATGGTAATGGAACCATATATATTGTGGATCGACAGATTGTGATTGCCATTGGTAAATTGAGCAGTCTCTTTTGTTGTCTCTTGTATCTCTTGAGCGTAGATAGCATTAGAAGCTAATATGAGTGCTATTGTAAGCAGTAGTGCAGATAGTTTCATTGTATGTGTTTTTGATAATTAAGTATGTGTTGTATGAGAAAGACTGATCACATGGCTAATAGTTGCAAAAGGAGGAAAACTCAAGTTAGAAGGGAGGTATCAAAGTAATTTCTGTTAACACTACGTGAGATCGAGAGCACCAAAAGATGCTTATAGCGATGACCGATATATTGTAGTAGTGTTGCTTTTTCAGATGAGGTTTCGAGTGATTATGATATGCAGAAGACAAACTAAAAAACAACACAATGTACTCAGACATGTTATAGATTTGCAGGACAAGCGAATAAAGTATAGATGAAGTTTATAGGAAGGACAGACGAGTATTTTGAGATAGTAAATATAGAGGACTCTAACATCGATCGCATCAAGGAGCCAGTAGAGGAGGCCTTGTCCATCATCTGGTTTGAGGAGGACGGTAACGAGTTCACTGTGGATGCAAGAGATTATGTATTTAACAAGGATGAGATCATCACCTTGACCGGTTTTCACAATGTGAAGATCAACAAGCTCGGTCAAGCCAAATACTTGCGTTTTAACCGCCCCTTCTACTGTATACTTGATCATGATAGTGAAGTAGGCTGCAAGGGCGTTCTCTTTTATGGATCTGCCAGACTTCCTATCATCAAGCCTGATGAGCAAGATCTTGATCGCTTAAAGACAGTCTGGAAGATGGCTACTGACGAGATGGACAGCAGAGACACACTTCAACAGGAGATGCTTCAGATGATGCTCAAGAGGTTACTGATCCTATTCACAAGGATATACAAGTCTCAAGACGGCTATGATGATATCGAGCTTCCACAAGTTGATATCGTTAGAGACTTCAACTTCTTAGTAGAGACCCACTTTCGTGAAAAACACGCTGTGTCTGACTACGCTGCTCTACTCAATAAGTCTCCTAAGACTTTGTCCAACATCTTTAAAAAAGTATATGATAAGACGCCGCTTCAGCTGATCCAACACAGGATTATGTTAGAGGTAAGACGTCTTCTTCGATACACCGACAATCCTATATCTGAGATCGGATATGAAGTGGGATTTAATGATGTACAATCCTTTAGCCGCTTCTTCAAGAAGAATGAAGGCATCTCCCCATCAGAATTTAGAACCGCATAACTGACTAGATAATCCCAAAGGGAACAATTGACAATCTAAAGGGAAGATGCGTCTATTGATACGGTAGAAAGCACCTGCATATTTGTAGTATAATTATTTACAAAATAAAATATTACAATGCCACAATTTAATGTTCCAACGAAAGCAGAAGTATCTGAAAGCAATCAGAAGATATTTGATCAATTAGAAAAAGGTCTCGGTTTTGTTCCAAATCTTTATGCATACTATGCAAAAAACGAAACTGCACTTCCAGATTATCTAGCTTTGCAAAACAGAACATCAACACTTTCCAAAAAGGAAAGAGAAGTTGTCAACCTTGTAGTTAGTCAGTATAACGGATGTCACTACTGCCAGTCAGCGCACACCGTACTTGGTGGGCTTAACGGCTTCACTGAAGATCAGATATTAGAAATCAGACGAGGCACTGCTAGCTTTGATGCTAAGCTTGATGCATTAGCGAAGTTTACTTTAGCAACAACTGCTAACAAAGGACAAGTATCAGATAGTACAAAAGATGCTTTCTTTTCAGCTGGATATACCGAAGCTAATCTTATAGATATCGTTATCAACATCGGTGATAAGATCATCAGTAACTACATCCACAACTTAGCGCAATTTGCAATTGACTTTCCACTTGCTAAAAAATTAGAGCTCGAGACAGCATAAGAGCACTTCACTATATTAGAGAGGCGGTACTCTAAGTATCGCCTCTCCTTTTCTAAAGAAAAGTACAAAGCATGTACACAATTGAAAATTATTAAAACAATTATTATGACCTTCCTAAAATCCCTATTCTCTAAAAAAGTAGCTTCAATCCCTGGATATTGCCCCAACTGTTGGGGACGCCAAGAATACCAAGATCAAATCACAATCGCTGCACGCAACGAAAAGATAGACCTCAATAACATAAATCAAAAAATGGGCTGGATACAAGCCTATGCCGCAAAAAATCTAAACACCATCAGGCTTATAGATGCTAATGGAAAAAGCATCTGCAAGAGCTGTTAAAATAATTGAATGTAGGAGTGCTTGACACTCCTACTTCACCAACTATTTAACAAAACTGATCACTCGCAACTCCAAGATTCTGACGCTGATTCTAACTTATAAAAAGAAGCACAATCCAGCACATCCGAGTCTGTACACCAGACACTACCACTAGCATCATACATAATACGACCACTCGTAGATTCAATCACTACATAAGACTCTGCGACTTTATCTATACTATGCACAGAGATCGTCTCACCATCGCACTTTGATGGATCTACTAATGTCCACAACCATTTGTAAGTCTTAAACATCTGGACTTCATTGCCATCTCCATCGAGGACAACCTTTTTATCCTTGTTAACCACATCTGTTTGAGCCGATAGATCTTGATTAAAAAATAAAGCGAGCAGTGAAAAAAATCCAACCTTAAACCATAAGTTCATCATTGTAAATCAATAAATTTAATTAGAAAATATAATCGTCGCCAGAGAGGCAAACTCATCCAAACCTAACCCTTTCACAAAAGGGAATCAATAAATAATTATTGCAAACATGGTGGCGGCTTAGAGAAATATAAGCCGATCTGATAGTTGTAAAAAAGCATTACTTGTTAAATTTTAAGTTTTAAGTCAAAATCTAATTCGTACTGATTAGCCAAGTACCCTTGATATTCAAAATTGAAAAAACGCATGAATATCTCAAAATACGAAAATGCTTTTTTTATTATTTTAACATATAAAATATATAATAATATTTAGAGTCATCGAAATGATGCCAGAGCGTTCTTATACTGATTCATCCTTAGTAACGACCATTCTGTCTGAGATCAAATCATCTCCGGATGATGCTTTACTATATTTATCGGACACATACTTATGGCACATGTTTGACAGAATCTTTCCATCCGGTTTAAATAACGACTATCACGGCCAATCACTGGCCATTTACTTGCTATATATAATACTTACAATAAGCATTATCATTGGTATTTTTACTTATGACTTTTCATCGGTGGAGTCATCCATCGTTCTTAGACATGTACTATTAGGCATTCTATTATTGGCTTTAGTACTAAGGTTTCGATCTATGATTCCTTTAGTTTATCTATGCATGCTACTCACATATAGCTTAGAAGTATATTCTACTTTGATTTATAATCAGAAGACAGAGCTGTTAGCTTTAACCTCGACTCCTCTTGTGATATATGTCTTAACCATCCTTGGCTTTTTACTATCCATCACAGGTGATCGATGCTACTATCGGAACAACGCGGTTTTGAAAAGACCATAGCGCATGTAACCATTAGCAAGTACCAGTCGTTATATTTACAGAACATCGTCGATTATGAAGCGCAGAAAGTTTATCCAATCAACAGCCATCGCAACCATCGCATCAAGCCTTCCTTCTTGGATCGGCAAGGATAAAACACATATATTGACCTTTAGCTTTGATGATGGCTTCAAGAAGTCGTTTTATAAAGTAGCAGAGATACATGAGGAGTATGGATTGAGCGCATGTCTCAATGTCATCGCCACTGGACACATGCCCGACTTTAAAGCGATCGATGAGTGGATTCAACCAGAGCTGATGGGCGACTTCAACGATTGGAACATACTAAAAGCACGAGGGCATGAGATCATGCCCCATACTTGGAAGCACCTTAATCTTACAAAGATCTCACCATCTCACGCCAAAGAAAACATAGATAAGTGTCTGGACTACTTTTCTGATAATCTCGATGGCTATAAAGATGAAGAAGCCATATTTAACTATGCCTTTTTAGCTTCGACGCCCGAGATTGATCAGTATGCCTTACAACGAGTTGGAGCAGTAAGGACAGGTGCCTGGTTAGTGATGGAAGACACCAAGGTCAACATGATCCCACACGCCAAAGGTGATATCACCTTTGGCGCGTGGGCCAACGGGCCTGATAATATAGATGACTACGTGGACCAAACCGTCAATGACTTCTTAGAAGGCTCAGGCGGCTGGATGGTTGTTTGCTTGCACGGATTAGACGATGAAGGTTGGGGTCCGGTTTCTACTACTTTTTTCGATTCTTTACTCAAGAGACTTGTACAAATTGACAAGCTATCCATCCTTCCAGCTGGAGAAGTGATCAAGATGGGCTAATATGACAAAAGATCGTCCGTCTCAATTAAAATGAAGTTATGATGCAAATGTTATCTAATTAGCTAACTTGCTAATATGGCTCGGAACAAGTCAGAGAAGTACTTACATACGGCGAATACTTTGCTAATTTCTACAGAAAACTTGATAAAAAGACCAGATTAAAGGTTGATTGGACTATAAATCTGCTTGAAACCTTCGAAATCGTTCCTACCAAAAACTTCAAGTATCTCACAGGAACAGATGGAATTTGGGAGATTAGGATTGAATATGCTTCAAACATCTATCGAATACTCTGCTTCTTTGATCAAGGTAAATTGATCGTGGTGACTAATGGATTCCAGAAGAAAACACAGAAAACACCAAAATCTGAAATTGAACGAGCTCTTAGACTTAAAAAACAATACTTCGATGAAAAAGAATAAGCTTAAATCCTTTCAGCAGCATCTTGAGGAACAATACGGCAAACAAGGAACACCGACAAGGGATGAATTTGAAGCTGGCTATGAAGCATTCAAATTAGGTGTGCTTCTCAGAGAAATGAGGAACGAACAAGGTATAACCCAAGAACAACTGGCTGAGAAATGTGGAACCACCAAAAGTTACATATCACGAATTGAAAACAATGCCTCAGACATAAGACTGTCAACAATTATGAGAATATTCAGAGATGGTTTCGGTAAACAACTCAGGCTCTCGGTAAATTAGTCACGGATCATAAAAAGGTGCCATGATGATCATATCTCTTCTTTCGTTGAGATACGACACATGCACCCAGACTGTTATACGCCACACCTGTGATACACATAATGGTCTAACTTAGAATCTCCTCCTCAATCAAGATCTCTCTTGCTCTTTTGGCATTACGCTCGCTCACATAGAGTTCTATATCTCCAAATAATCCTGCATGTGCAGAGTCTGTCTTATCAACGCTAAAGGCATCAATCCCGGCTAACTTGAGCACATGCTTTGCAGAGATAATCCTTATGTGCGAAACTGTGAACATGACCATTTTTTCATTCATAGCATTAATGGTTTGTATACTCTTAAGATACATAATCGTCTATATAATACGCAGCGTATTAGACAGGAGTATTCATATCTTCTACTAATCTACTCATATGTCGTTGGATGACTTTATATCCGGTATTAAAGAAAGTTTAATGGCTAATTACCATGAAGTGAGCTGAGCATGATATTCTATTTTTACAAAAATATTGAGATGCATCGATTTATACTTTTGGTTACTTTCTTGATCTCAGGGCAAGTCTTAACTAGTCAATCAAACACGACCCTTAGGCCGATCTTATTAGACAAAGAAGCACTTTCTGGCATAGGTCTACAAAAGATAAAACCAAAAGATACGCCTGAACGAGACTTCTTTCAGAAGAGATTGTACGGTGGCAAAGAGATCAGTGTCTACGTGGTATCCAGTCAATCATGGACAGTGCCCTTTGATGCATTTTGGTTTGATGAGTTTATCTATATACTACATGGAAAAGGCAAAGTACATCTCGATGATCAAGAAGATATGATCTTCAACTCGGGAGAATATTTCTTTGCGCCTAAAGGATTTCCTGGCAAGTGGGAAGTTCAAGCAGGAGATAATTATCATTACGAACTATCCGTAATCACCAACAAGAGGGCTGACTCAACTGATGTATCTCCGACCAAAGCTCCTCACCTACTTGATAAGTCAATCATGTCAGGAGTAGATATCACATGGGATGAAGATGGCCTTTATCAGGAAATACTTGCTGACGGAATAGAACTCCAAATCTTCCTAAAAGCAGAACAGCCTCGTACAGTTGACATAGCATCCTGGCAAAAAGAACAACTGATCAGCGTTCAATCAGGCATCATCAAGTTAACAGATTCGGATGGAGAAGAACATACTTATTATGCAGGGGACTTCTTCGTACTTCCAGAGACTTATAAAGGTACATGGCAAAGCCAAGGACACAGTTTGTGTAAGTATGTCGTGGTACAAAAGAAAACCTAACTAAAAACTTCTTTAATTCGAAACACGGGAACATCTGGGTCTACCCATTGTTACCTACTATTTTTCATGGGTTCTTGGCACGCAGTTCAGATAGTCGCATGGGCATTGCATCTATCTTATCAAACAGATCTTGTGCTTTATACACATCATACTTCTTCACTTTCACCCCACCATCTAAACCAATCAACAGAACTTGAAAGTCTTTTTTAGGATCAGAGTAGTTCTTGTAGATCACGTTGGATAGTTGCCAACTACTCCTTCCGTCATTAACCTTATACTTCTCCTTAAGGACTCCTATGACAAGAAGCTTTCTTTCGGCTAACTCTTCTTTGCGATACCTTAGCTCTGTGAGTTGGTTTTGATACTGCTCATGTTCGCTATCTTCTGCAACTACTAACAAGACCCTCTTCTTCCATTGATAGTCAGATAGGTTTAATTCTTGAGCATGAGCGTTTTGCATAAAAAGAATGCTGGATGTTAGAAGACTGATGAAGACATGGTTAAGTTTCAAAGGCGTGATTTTTTATATTTATGATTCAGCTATAATTGTTGTAACCAGTTCATACATGATTGTTCGAACGCTATCATGTCTATCTCCGATTTTTCCAATTGTCCTATTAAGAAATAATCCAAAATTTGCCTTACTTAGGTCTCCATTCTTATTATTACTTATATAAGTTTCAAATTCCTCTTTGTAGTCAATCCCATTGAGACGAGAGTATGATGAATAGTCTTGTATAAAGTTATCCAAATACTTTAAATCAACTCTAATATCGTCTATAGACAAAGCGTATAGATCGCCTTGTTCTTGATAAGATGAGACAATATCAATCAAGCTAAATCACCGATTAAAGTAACTCCTATACCCAGACTTACGAGGATAGAAAGCCAGGTACATTATGGGATATATCAGAAAGTCTATAAATCTGATTCCTGTCGAATATGTAATGTCATCTATGATGATGGAGTTATCATCATCAACGCGCTCCACAATGTGCCTATGCGTCCATGACTTCAATGGAAAAGGAAGTTGATCACCTTCATCTATAAAGTAAGCTGTGTCTTCATCCTGGCCGTGATCGATGATCTTACTGACCCAAGTTGCTTTTACAGGACTTGTAAATTGTAGCGCTACTATATCTCCTGTCTTACTACCAGTAAACTGAGTGACCGTCATCTTAGCACCAATTGGCTTGAGGGATTTGAATAAATCTATATCAAAGCGCTCCATGATATCGATATAATATCCTTGAACTGGTGTTTTTAAGATGAGCCTCATAATAGTCTAATGAAGAGATAGGAGCATTTGTTTAGTCGATGTTAGAAGAGCGGAGTCTAAGACCTTTATTGTGATACAAGTATCGGATACAGGATCAAGCGCAGATATAATGAGCAAGACTTAGCACAGCAATTTTCTACTCATGGACATCAGTTTTCAATAATACTTGAAAATTGATAAAATGTCTAACATTTATAATAGTATGATAATCAGCAACTTAGGCCATATAAACATTCATCACTCATAGGTCGAGTGTATTTTGTTTAACTATTATTTCATTTCTGTTAAACAAAGTGTATCTTTGGGGAACCAAAAAGATAACCATGGAATTAATGACACAATCAGATTTTGTAGCAAGCTTCAATAAGCTCACACCTGCACTCAGAACATTTGCCTACAACTTGACAAAAAACAATGAGGATGCTAAAGATCTATATCAAGAGCTATCCTTTCGTGCGATGACCAATAGAGAAAAGTTTAGAGCAGGGACTAATTTAAAAGCGTGGTTGTTTACGATTATGAAGAACATCTTCATCAACAATTATCGCAAGAAGAAAAAAAGAAATACAATCTTAGACGATACCGACAACATGTACTTTCTTAATTCTACAGACTTGTCTATCAGCAATGGCGCTGGTTCTAATCTGGTTCTTGATGAACTCACGGAGATGATAGCAAACTTAGATGATTCTATCAGGATACCATTTGAGATGCACTACGCTGGTTTTAAATATCAAGAGATTGCAGACAAGTTTGAGCGTCCATTGGGGACTATAAAGAGTAGGATATTCTTTGCACGACAACAGCTTAAAGAGCAAATCAAAGTACGTTACGGTAATTACACGACTATCAGAAGCAAGTTGTCCGCGTAGGACAATTAACACCTACGATTCGAACGATAACATCAAAGGTCAAAAGAAGCAAAAGTAGAAGCACTATAGTTTAAATGACGGCTAAGCTGCTTATCATTGACTTATGAATTATGAAGACTTACAGCTTTACTGCTCTTCTAAGAAAGGAGTGACTGCGGAGTTTCCATTTGATGAGTCAACACTCGTCTTTAAGGTGATGGGAAAAGCATTTGCCTTGAGCGGACTCGATGAGATAGAAGCCAGAGTCAACCTCAAGTGTGATCCAGATAAAGCATTAGAACTTAGAGAAGCGTACGCTGACATCATCCCTGGTTTCCATATGAATAAAAAACACTGGAACACTGTCTATCTAGAGCGTGAGCTGCATGACTCGTTCATCAAAGAACTTATAGATCACTCTTATGATATGGTCGTTGCTAAGATGACTAAAAAGCTAAGAGAAGAACTGAAGCAACTATAATGGTCCTTGTGGTAAGTTAAGCCGAGAAGCTAGTACCACAACCGCAAGTATCAGACGCATTAGGATTGGTAAAAGTGAATCCTCTATTGTTGAGCCCTTCATGCCAACCGATCTCCATACCGATCAGGTAGATACCATGAGACTTCTCCATCAAAACCTTCATCCCATCGAGATCGTATACTTCATCTTTATCTTTAGCTACGTCAAATCCAAGAACGTAGGTAAACCCAGAACAACCTCCACCTTTTACACCGATGCGCAGACCATGACTATCATCAAGAGATTGCTCCGTCTTGATCCTACGAAGTTGCTTGAGGGCACTTTCAGTAATCTGAACTGGACTTTTAGCAATTACTTCTGGCATTTCATGTATTTTGTTGACTAAACGATATAAGCACAAAGTTAGTTCATTGAAAACTTTGAAACGCAAATATCAAGACATTTATAAAAGAGTACCCTTACTGTGGAAATAGTACAATCAATCCTCCAAACATTAGGCTATATCGTACCGGCACTGGTAGTATACTATCTCATGCGTCAATTTTTAAACGGACACATGGCAACTGAACAGATGAAGATCAGGATGTCTCAGAGCGGCGAAGACAAAGCACTGCGCATACAAGCATATGAGCGATTAACTTTGTTATGTGAACGCATGAATATCATGAGTCTCATCATGCGTCTGAACACCAGCGAGATGGACAACAATCACTTGAAGAATGCCATGCTCATCTCGATACAGAAAGAATACGAGCACAATCTCACTCAACAGATCTATGTCTCTGGGCAGTTATGGGAGATGATCGGCTTACTAAAAGATAACGCTATCGCAGGTGTCACCCAGACCTATGAAGAGCATGGCAGTAGTGATAAAGCAGCATTTGAAAATCAACTTATGCAGATCGGCGCAAGCATCAACAATAGTATAGCCGCTAAAGTAAAAGAGGCGATTAGAAAAGAAGTAGAACTGTACTTTAGATGAACAAAAAACTCTATTACCTAGGTCTGTGGCTCTTGCTATGTAGCGCTTGCCAGACGACTTATCTTGCTACAACTGAGATAGACTATGAGCAGGTATCTCCTCAATCTTCTTCTGACATAGATGAAGAGATCGAGGCCCTCATCTCTCCTTATAGAACGGAGCTCCGAGCCATCATGGATGAAGTGATTGGTCAACTGGACGTCGACTTACTTAAAGAAAGACCCGAGTGCAACATGGGCAATTGGTTAGCAGATATGATGTACGAGGAGGCCAAGCTGCTTAATGATGGAGTATTGGACTTTGCTGTTCAGAACCACGGCGGGCTCAGAGTACCATCGATGGGCGCAGGTCCGATCACGCGAGGAGAAGTCATAGAAGTGATGCCATTTGATAACAAGTTGGCTATCCTTAGCGGAAATGCTGTAGACGTCCAAGCGTTCTTAGATCATATAGCGGCAGGTAGAGGTTGGCCCATCAGTAGTAACCTCGAGTTTAAGATCAAAGATGACAAGGCCATAGATATAAAGATTAATGGTAAGCCACTTGACAGTAATAAAACATATCACTTCGCTCTACCAGACTATATAGCTGGCGGAGGTTCTGGTACTGATATGCTTAAGGGACTACAACGCAAAGACTTTAGCGTCCTTCTTAGAGATTGCTTTGTACAGAACATCATAAAAGATACAAAAGCGGGGATCAGTCAAAATCCGATAAAAGAAGGTAGAATCATAAATCTGGACGATGAATAGAAGACGATTTATAAGGAGTACTGCCTATACAGCGGCATTGGGATATCTCAACACCTTGATGCTACCTCAGCTGTGGGATACTAAAGAGATCCTTCACTTAACCTTACTACATACCAATGATGTGCATAGCAGGATAGATCCATTTCCTATGGATGGGGGACGAAACGAAGGAAGAGCAGGTGTCGCGAGACGCAAGGTATTGTTGGACCAAATCAGAAGTGAAGGCCAGGAGGTCTTGTTAATAGATGCAGGAGATATATTTCAGGGCACTCCATACTTCAATATGTTTCATGGGGAGCTGGAGATAAAACTGATGACGGAGATGGGTTATGATGTGGGTACCATCGGGAACCATGATTTTGATGCAGGCATAGACGGACTTGAAAAACAATTGGTACACGCAGACTTCCCGTTGGTGATCAGCAACTATGGTCTGGACGATACTATACTCAATGGTAAGACAAAGGATTATAAAATCTGGCAGTATGATGGTATTAAGATTGGACTGTATGGACTGGGTATCGAGTTAGATGGATTGGTACCTAAAGAGTCGTACGATCAAGTACAATATAACGATCCAATAAAAACTGCACTTCGATATGAGCAAATGCTAAGTAAGGATATGGATTGTGATTATGTGATCGCACTGAGCCACTTGGGTTATGATTACAAAGGAGAGAAAGTCTCAGATGTCGTAATTGCAAAAGAGACAAAACACACAGATCTCATCATCGGTGGTCATACCCATACCTTTATGAGGGAGCCGAAAATTGAAAAAAATAAATATGGCGAACCTGTCGTGATCAATCAAGTAGGATTTGGCGGAATTATGCTGGGTAGAATCGATCTATATTTTGAAAGAGGCAGTAAGAGAAAAGCTCAAAAAGGAGGAGCAATAACAGTAAAATAATGCACTTGATCATTCATAATTAGCTGATTATCAATAAAAATTTTAACACTCTTCTTCATAATCAACACCTTACAAAATACATATATTTATTATTCGTAACTGTTTGATTTTCAATAAATTGAAAAGACACATTAGAATAAATTATATTCAAAACTATTTTGTAGGATCGTCTCCTGTTGCTTTTTTTATTTCCATATTTGTAACAAGTTGAGAGTCGTGTTCTCACCATCCCAAAAACACGTATTCGTTTTGATATATTTTAAAGAGATTTAGACCTGGAGTTAATGACATTAGACCATTTAACCGTTTGGGAGAACTGTCTGCAAGCGATACGAAAAAGTATCAACTCGCAGAGTTTCAAAACTTGGTTCGAGCCGATTAAGCCGATCAAGTTAGAAAGTAGTTCTCTCACTATTCAGGTTCCTAATAATTTTTTCTATGAGTGGTTAGAAGAAAATTATGTCGGTCTCCTTAAAAAAACAATTCGACAAGAGCTCGGTCCAAACGGGCAATTAGAATATCAAATCTTTGTTGACAATCACACCAACACCCAGTTTCGTGGTGGTCAAAAAGAAAGACAATTCTACTCTCCTGATCAGATTACTAATCCTTTCGTTATACCGGGTATCAAGAAGATCAAAGTCGATCCTCAGTTAAATCCTAAGTATACGTTTGACAACTTCATCGAAGGAGATTGTAACAAGCTGGCGAGAAGTGCTGGTAAAGCCATCGCTAAAAATCCAGGAGGTACCGCTTTTAATCCACTCGTGATATACGGTGATGTTGGTCTTGGCAAAACTCACCTTGCCCATGCTATAGGCAACGAGGTCGTTGACAAGTTCAACAATAAGAACACCGTATATGTAAGTACAGAACGCTTTACCAATCAGATCATAGAGTCTATCAAAAAGAACTCCGTGAGCGACTTGGTCAACTTCTATCAGTCCATAGATGTACTGATCGTAGATGACATCCAGTTCTTGAGCGGTAGGGTTAAAACGCAGGAGATCTTCTTCAACATATTTAACCAACTGCATCAGTTGGGTAAGCAGATCATCCTTACATCTGATAGACCTCCTAAGTCATTAGAAGGTATCCAAGATAGATTGATATCCAGGTTTAAGTGGGGACTCTCTGCAGACTTGCAGACTCCTGATCTTGAAACTAGAATGGCTATCATATCAGCTAAGTTAGATGATGAAGAGATCAACCTATCTCAGGATATCATAGAGTTCATCAGTTATAATGTCAAGGATAATGTCCGTGAGTTAGAAGGAGTACTAGTCTCTCTTATCGCTCAGTCGTCACTTAACAATAAAATCATAGACATCAATCTCGTCAAAGGAGTTGTAGAAAACTTCGTAACGGGTATGTCTAAAGAGATAACAATAGACAATATCAAGCAACTTGTCTCTGATCACTTGAAAGTATCAGTAGAGAAGATCCAAGGTAAAACAAGGAAGAGAGAGGTTGTGATGGCTCGTCAGCTATCTATGTATCTGGCTAAGCACCATACCAATAGCTCACTCAAAGCGATCGGTGATAACTTTGGAGGAAGAGATCATAGTACAGTGATCTACTCTTGTAAGACAGTTGAAGATCTGATCGATACTGATCCGCTCGTTAAAGACGCATTGCATGAGCTAGAGAAGAAAGTAAAAATGAGTCTTACTGGTATGAAAGCTTGATTGCGGACGATATCTTGAGTTAATCTTCTCTTATTGTCACTTCCGAGAATCCATTTAAAATAATAAGGTGTTAAATTCGTATGTAATTACATAGGCCCAAAGTCTATGCACATATACAAGCTTACAATACTTACCTTATGAAAAGCATCTTATCTATACTTGTCTTAGTCATTGCTTCTGTGAGTTACACCTCATGCAACCAATCTACAGCTCAGTCATCCTTACCTGCTGCTAAAACTGTAACCCCTGAAGGGCTCAGTTGGTATGCTATAGATGATCTTGATGCCATGAAAAATTTAGAAGGTAAAAAAGTACTCGTAGACATGTATACGAGTTGGTGCGGATGGTGTAAGGTGATGGATAAGAAGACATTTACAGATCCTAAGGTTGTTGAGTATCTCAATGACAACTTTGTTCTTGTAAAGTTCAACGCAGAACAAAAAGAGCCAGTGACATTTCAAGGAGAAACGTACGAATGGATACGTGCAGGAAGAAAAGGTGTCAATAAGTTAGCGATGAAGATGATGAGTGGTAGACTCGCATATCCAACGATGGTTTACCTTGATGAAAATCTCAACGTAATCAAAGCATCAGCAGGTTACAAAAAACCAGATCAACTTCTCGCGGATCTCCAAGTACTCTAGATATTGGGTCATTCTTCAGTAGATCTAGTTTGCTTTGGCGAACTACTATGGGACAACCTACCAAGTGGCAAGGTAGCAGGTGGTGCACCTTTCAATATTGTCAACCGTGCAACAGCATTAGGATTAAAAGCAGAAGTGATCGCAAGTGTCGGAGATGATCCGCTCGGAGCAGAACTAACAGCACTCGTTGCCTCTAAGGGAAATTCTACAAAGTACATCCAACAGCACCCTACCCTTCAGACAAGTGTGGTCAATATAGCAGTAGGCGATAACGGCGAGCCACACTATGACATCGTATACCCAGTAGCATGGGATGATATTAAAATCGATGCGTCAATTATATCCTTGGTTAAAAGCGCTTCATCTTTCGTCTATAGTAGCTTAGGTCTTCGTGACGAAAGGTCAAGAGAAGTATTATTTCAATTGTTAGCATTCGCTCAATTAAAAATATGCGATATAAATCTGAGAGATGGTCACTATACAAAAGAGACGATCCTTAGGATGATTAAACAAGCAGATATCCTGCGTGCTAATGAAACGGAACTGGATATGATCAGCTCTTGGCTAGGACTCGATCATCTGGACCGCAAAGAGCAGATGCAGTCACTTGCTGAGCGATATAATTATAAGATGGTCATCACTACACTTGGTGGCGAAGGTGCCGTCTGCTTTATAGATGACAGGTGGCACGTGCAACCAGTGTTTAAAATTGAAGTGAAAGATACAGTGGGTGCAGGTGATGCTTTCTTGGCATCATTTATTTATTCTTACTTGCATCAACAACCGATAGAGCAATGCATGAAGTTTGCTTGCGCTGTTGGGAGTCTAACAGCTTCTAAAGATGGAGGTACGCCATCGATCAGCGAAAGCGAGATAGAGACCATGATCAATAGTTAAATCATTTAAAACGATTTCTGCTGCTAGTAGTATTGCTTTTCTAATCTTAATCTACCGTTCTAACCTTTGTTGTCTCTTGTATCCAACAAGGCACTTTGAAAGAAGAACCAGCTTTTAGCTGTCTAAAAAAGATGTCTTCTTTGGTAGGCATATACTGACGATAGCGCTTGATCCATTTGTTAGCTTCTTCGCTTACAGCAGGATCTATCTTTTTAGCATATTCAAATTTGTCTATGGCCGCCCATGTTACTACTTGACTGTCAAAGCCAGTACCCGGACCACAAAGTGGACCGCTTGATGCATAAAGTTTTCCAATTAGCATATATGGCTCACCCCAATTGGACTTATTGCTGGCAGCTTGTCTGGCATACTTCCTTGCTGAAGCAAAGTTCTTTATATGTGCATAATAGATCTTAGATATGACCAACTGATACTTTGCTTTTTTCTCTGGATCATCGGACGAGTTTATAAACTGCTCAAAGAGTGATATAGACTCCCTGAAGTTACCCGCTTCAAGCGCATTATAAGCAAGTGTGAGCGGTCCAGGTGGTGGCGGAGCTACGTAGCACTCTTTTTCTTTTGCCTCTTTTAATTTTATAAATCTCTCATCCGTAGGATCACACCCTCCCCATACCATTTTCAAGTATACTTCAGTCACATTATCACAGTCTGTAGGATCTTCTTCAAACTGGCTATAGTAATTTTCCATAAAGTAAGAGCAAGGATAGAAACCACGGATACCTTCTAAACCAGACAATAGCGGAGGACTATATTGATCGATAACATTCCATGCTTCACAATACTTCTCTTCACAATTAGCTTTGCCATGCTTTATAATCTCAAGGATCTTTAATGCAAGCGCACTGCCCTCTTCATGACTAATCCGCTCTTCTAGCACACGATCATATAATAATTTAGAAAGTGGATTGACGACAAAATAGTCCGTCTCCAGATCTTTCATCTCTACTACCTTTCTAAAAAGAGCGAAGGTCTCATCACTATCCGTATAATTAGAATATTTGTAGTAGCTGTTAAATGCTTTTCTGGCAATGATCGTCCCGTCATCCGCAAAACATGAAACTCGCTTATCGTAGATACTTAGGATAGTATCAACTAGTGGGCCCTTTTTTGATTCATCTTTTTCATTTTCAAAGAGATAGTCATAGATCTTGATTCCGTCATCAAAATGATAAGTGGCTTTTCCATTGGCACCCGGAGCAGTGTAGTACGCTTTCTGCCAAAGCTCTTTTGCCTCAGGATATTTTTTAAATCTTATCTCATCTCTATATAAAGTAAAAGCATCCTCTATATCAGATCTAATAGCTGGATCGATATCTGCAAGCGTAGTACAAGTAGTGTTATTAGTAACTACTTTAATCTCGGGAGTTGGAGGAGGTGCTGGCGCTTCTATCTGTGGTGCGGGAGTCGCACACGATATCAATAAACTCAAGGCTACGATAACCAAGTAAGACCACTTCATAGTTCTAAGATTATAGTGAAGGTTGATAACAACAAGATAGTGCATGTAGGACTGCTTCACAAGTCAGCCAATGAGATATCAAGGATAGAGATGAATAAAAAAAGGCCGCTCTTAAGAAGAACGGCCTTTTTTATATTTCATATCAGTAAGACGATTACTGATATCTAACTTTCACAGTTTCACCTATCCAACATCCCACTTTCTGTGATGCTCCTGCCTTAACGCCTCTCATAAAGCCATCATCCTTCATTGGGAAACTAGCTCTATACTTACCCATCTTACTTGATGCTTCATCTGCTGAATTAGGATCTACTGATTTTGCTTTTGCATACTTATCATAAGCCGCAAGAATCGCTAATCTTTGGTTCCAACTATCTCCACATGATCTTGCTGTTGTAGCGTACATATCACCAATCAACATATAAGGTCTGCCAAATGAAGGATTTAAAGATGCCGCTGTACGTGCTTCTTTTCTTGCATCATTGTACTTCTTTAACTTTCTAAATAATATAGAAGCAATTGAAAAGTGATGTTTTGCTTTTTTAGCATTATCCGTCTCTTGTGCTATTGCTTCACGATACTTAGATAGTGCAGTATTGAAGTCTCCTGCTCTATAGGCCTTACTTGCCAACATCGCTGGATTGTTTGCTTCAAACTCCGCTTTCTTCTTAGCATTCATCTCCGCAGCCCACGTCTCATATTCTTTCTTAAGAGACACCATAAAAGGGTCCGAATCATCAGTAGGACATGCTCTTAGCTTCAAGAGATTATAAAGATCACGCGCTCCTTCTGGACTTGGATTATCAAGGTAAGCATCTCTATACTTAGACTTAAAGTAGTCACAATCGAAGATCTCTTTTTCAATCTCTACGAATGAGCCATTCATCGCATCGATTGCTTGCTTGTAGTATGCTGAGTACTTCTCATTGTTAGCTATGTTGTATTCTGCAATCTCATTAAGTGTGCGGTGTATCTCTCTTGTTTTCTCTTTGTCTATCAAACCCTTTTTAAACTGATATACTGCGATCGCACCATAAGGAGCAAATACGATATACTCTACATTGTTACCTGCCATGTCAACTGCTTTTTGAAAAGCCTCCATGTTCTCACTGTAATTAGCATTGAGTTGGTAGTACATATCGTAACCTTTGCGACCCATGAGGTAGCCGATACGCTCATTATAGCAGTCTTGATTGTCTCCACACTTCGCAAGCTTAATCACTTGCTCTTCATAACAAGATGCACACTGGTCATATAGATCAACGATCAACTTCTTGTATTCTTCCTTCTTCGCTGCATCCGTTTCTGCATCAAACATGGACTTGTACATCTTGATTCCATCTGTATAGTGAAAATCTCTTTTACCATCTGCTGCAGGTGCCGCATCAAATACTTGTTTCCATGGTTCAAAAGCATCAGCATAGTTTTCTGTTGCCATAAATCCACGATACACAGAGTGTGCGTCAGTAGCCAAATCTTGCGTCGCTTTATCAAACTCCAACCATGTCTCACACTGTGCAAAAGACAGCTGGCTCATAGATGCAATGATCATTACTAAAAGTGCTGTTATAAATTTCATGTCAGTCGTATTTTCAAGTATGTTAATTCAAATATCTTTTTTGAAACCAATTTCTCTCATTAAAAGTAAATCCGAAAGTGATTCTGGCAAAATTCTCACTGAGTAAATCTCCTATAGATCTATTTCCAATATCAACACCGATATTGACTGTAGAAAACTTCTGCTGCCAAGCCAATGGAAATCCTACTCCTAAAGTCATCCCATATGAACTGATTTGTTCATTCTCTATGACGCGAGGATCATCTTCCATATAAAATCCTAATCGATAACTCGATCTTGCTAATATGCTCTTAAGGCTCGTAGGATTAGGTCTAAACTGACCTCCTATCCCGATCCGCAGTGTGTTTTCTAAACTTTCTGGATTAGCTTCATTAGTATAGTTACTCCAGAATACCTGTCGTATATCTATACCTACAGAATACTTCAAGCCATGTGTATAATTAACTCCAAATGCTAACTCTCCAGGTAGCTTACCTGAGCCGAGTTGATCCACAGCAAAGTTTAAGGTATCACTTAGTATACCAAAGGCTAAGATGTTGGCAGTACTGATTTCACTTATATCAGCTTTAGTAGATATATTAATCCCAGGCTTAAAGGTCAAGCCAACAGATATAGACTTAGGAGCCTGTCGCTTCGCTATATCCTTTGTCTCTTCTTTGTTTAATACGCCTACATACATCAATCCAAGCTTACTATAAAACCCTCTAAGAGAATAGGAGTTCAGAAAGCTATTGTCAAATGCAGACTGTTCTGAAGTAAAATCTACGTTACGCTGATAGTTAAGCTGTCCAAACAGCCAACCAATATTTGCGCCAAAACTAAAATCTCCATACTTGATGGCATTGCCCCATATCGCTTTAAAAGAACCTCCTGTACCAGTAAAGTTTCTCTCGAAGACATCTCCAAGTTCTGACACATCTGTACGACTGATATCATAACTCACGCTTGAGTTAGGTAACACAGCGAATCCCATACCCCAGTTGAACTTATAGTTCTCTTGCGTAAAAAGGGCGTTAAAAGGATTACGCAATGGAAAACCCATCGCTAAGTAACCGAGATTACCTGACCACTGTGTCGATGTATTGTTGCCGTCCATGATCGTTGACCTATTAAAGTCTAAGCCCACATCAAAAGCCGCAGACTGCAAGTGACTCAATGATGCCGGGTTATCAAAGTTGAGTTGGTATAGATCTATGTAAGAAGTGCCGATACCACCCATCTGTCGGATATGCATCGGACTCTCCGAATTAAGGTCACCGATGCCAAATCTCGAGAAAGGAGAATTGATCCCTCCTTGAGCCGAAAGCTGCAAACCAACTAATATTAATAACCAGGTGAATAACTTATTCATATTCAGTGAACTATAACGACTTCTCATGTCTGCCAAAAAGGCCCCAAAGATGTTAAAAACTATTGATTTATGTGCTTTCGCTTTAGTCATATTGCTTAGTAGAAGTCGTTCCGTTAATACTAAGATGTATTCTATACGTCTGATGCATACTCGATGCTTAGTTTTTAAGACGATTTTAATACATCCAGCTCCTCCTTAATGCTTAAAATGTCGAGTTCCTGTCATCACCATGGACAATCCATGCTCATCACAAAACTCTATGCTTAGGTTATCTTTTATCGATCCACCGGGCTGTATCACAGAAGTTACACCATCTTTATGAGCGATCTCTACACAGTCCGGAAAAGGAAAGAACGCATCGGATGCCATAACCGCACCAGCCACATCAAATCCCATACGCTTCGCTTTATCGATCGCTTGCTTACAGGCATCAACTCTACTCGTCTGTCCACAACCCATACCGATCAACTGATGATCCTTGACAAGTACAATCGTGTTAGACTTTAAGTGCTTGACGATCTTATTAGCAAACAACAGTTGATCCAACTCAGCCGCCGTAGGCGCCACCTTAGTGATCACCTCCAGATCATCCTTAGTCTCTACTTTGTGATCTGCATCCTGAACGATGACACCTCCAAGCAAGGTCTTGATCTTGACATCAGGAGCATCGTCCACTGTGCGCTTCAACAATCTTCTATTCTTCTTTTTCTTTAGCAAAACAAGTGCATCCATGTCAAAGTCACTTGCGATCAACACTTCATAGAACTGCTTATCTATCTCTTCTGCTGTCGCTAAATCAATCTTCTTATTAGTGATCAGGATGCCTCCAAATGCTGAAACTGGATCACCTGCTAAGGCTGCTTTGTATGCCTCATGTACTGTTGGCCTCGTAGCGATACCGCAAGTATTGGTATGCTTCAGTATAGCAAAGGATACTCCTTCTTCATCTTTAAACTCTCTGATGATTTCGATAGCACTATCGATGTCTACGAGGTTATTGTATGACAAGGCCTTACCGTTAAGTATCTCAAACTCCTTTGCTAGATCTCCATAGTAACTCGCTGATTGATGTGGGTTCTCCCCATATCGGAGTTCATTTCTATGACTAAGCGATACCTTTAATTGCTCCTTATCGCCGTATGGCACGTTGAAGTAGTTAAAGATATGTGTGTCGTAATGAGATGACACTTGAAATGCCTTCATGGCTAATCTCTTGCGCTGTACTTCTTCTGTCGATGCGTCTTGTTCAGCAAGTATTTGACGTAAGTCAGCATACTGATCCTTAGACCCAATCACAACGACATCCTTAAAGTTTTTGGCTGCAGCCCTGATCAAGGATATGCCACCGATGTCGATCTTCTCGATGATCGCCGACTCATCATCTGTATTCTTTAGCGTCTCTTCAAAAGGATAGAGATCCACCACTACCAAGTCAAGTTCAGGTATCTCATACTTCAGTAACTGATCCTGATGATCTTTCTCTCTCTTGGCTAAGATGCCACCAAACACCTTAGGATGCAGTGTCTTCACTCGACCATCTAAGATAGATGGATAAGAAGTCAACCCTTCAACCGTATGAACCGTCACACCAGCTTTCTCTAGTAGTGCTTGAGTTCCGCCTGTTGAGTATACTTTTATATCGTGCTTAGTAAGCAATGGGAGGATGTCATCTAACCCATCTTTATGAAATACAGAGATGAGCGCTGACTTGATCTTTTTCGTCATTCTTGTCAGAAAAGGTATGGTCTAAAAAGCCGTGAAAATAAGTTAATTTATTGGATCTATAGAGACGAATGAGCATTGGTGTCGGTTGGCTCATTTTCAAGTGATTCAGGGACAAACTTTATCATATCATCTGCTACTTCACGATCCTTTATTTGCACCCACTTATTCTTTATAAAAAAGGCCATTGCTGGTGAGTTAGAAAGAGCAACATAAGCCACCCATCTGTTGCGCTCTATGCCTGGATATTGATGGCTCAACTCACTTAATATGGCTGAACCTATTCCTTTACCCTTCATCTTTGGCTGGACTGCTATATCTGTAATCGTCAACTGATTGTATGCTCCGAATGGATGCTTTACACCTATAACACCAACCATCACATTGTCATGAAATACTGCATACTGTTGTCCATCCTCTTCTTGCAGTACATGCATAAGCCATTCTTCATCAATTGGACCGAGTTGTTTGTTGAGATCAGTATCCTCAAACCACTGTCTGTAAGTATCATAGTGAGCACGACTAAACGGTAGCCAGATCATCACTTACGACTGAAGTCCATGATGTTGCCCATACTGTAGCAAGTACGACAACGTGGCTCATAGGCATCCTTCTCACCTAAGAGAACGGTATCTTGATTGTCATTGAGTCTATAGGAATGAGTGGCGAGATTGCCACAATGAGGGCAGATAGCATGTACTTTGGTGACATATTCGGCGACAGCCAGCAAGTTAGGCATCGGACCAAAAGGGACTCCTCTAAAATCAAGATCTAAACCAGCCACGATGACCCTGATGCCATTGAGTGCCATCTGCTCACAGACCTTAACGATATCCTGCGGAAAAAACTGTGCTTCATCGATGCCTACCACTTCGGCATCATCGATCTGAAGGATGATGTCCCTACAAGCAGCTACAGCGATGGATTCGATAGCATTGTCATTATGAGAGACGACTTCTTCTTCGCTATACCGCGTATCCTGAGTGGGCTTAAATATCTTAACCTTTTGATTAGCGATAGTTGCTCGCTTTATCCTGCGTATCAGTTCTTCAGTCTTACCAGAGAACATGCATCCTGTGACAACCTCGATCCAACCACTTCTTTGTCCCCTATATTTTGGCTCTAAGAACATCTGGCATATTTGTTGGCAAGATCATAATTATCAATAGACTTCAATACTTTTAAGGACTAAAAATGAGTTATTGTTTATTGAAACTCAAAACTAAATCGTCCCCCTAATAAATCGACATAAGAGACATGGACTTTTCAAAATCTAAATTACTACTTAAAAAGATCAATGCCATCCATGACAGCGTCAACGCTTTCGGTACCGGATTTTCTCAATTAGAGAAGGACCTGATCTTACAATATCTGAGAGAACTATATGAATGTATCAACCTTGAAGGAGATGCTGCTCCAGCTACACCCCAAGTGCAAGCAGCACCAGTAACTCCAACCATTGAAACACCTGTAGTTAGATCAGCGCCTCAACCAGTCGCAGCACCTGTCATGAGCAGCAACGGAAGTACTAATGGCACGGTGGCATCGTCTAGCGGGACAGCAACACACGTAGCGCCACCAGTAGAGAAAACTAAAAAGGTTAAGATCGATCCAGAGCTGGATACTTTATTTGAAGAAAGTAACTTGACTGATCTTTCTCAACGATTTGCCAATGCGCCGATCAAAGACATCGGGAAAGCGATGGGCATCAATGAGCGCATCTTAACGATCAACGAGTTATTTAAGGGAGATCAGCAAGCCTTCCAATCTACTGCGGATGCACTTAATGCATGCGCTAACTTTGAAGAGGCAAAGGCTTATCTGGTCAACGGTATCGCTACTAAAAATGATTGGGCCAGTAACAAACGCAAAAAGAAAGCTGTGGTTTTTATAAAACTTATCAGAAGAAGATATCTTTAGTTATAGCGTTAATACCTCAGTTGATTAAGTAACGAAGATCGCATGTCGTCTCCTCGGAGAAATATATTTAAGCTCATACAGTTTCCAATCTACCTAGTGGTTTCTATCTGGGTCATCCACATCTTAAAAGTGAGTGGTGTTCTCAATTTAAGAACATTTGGCCTGCTACCTCGTGATGTAGATGGCATCCTTGGGATCTTTACATCACCATTTATACATGGCAGCTTCCAACACTTAATGTCTAATAGTGTCCCATTATTTGTCATGACACTGTTGATTGTGTCTTTTTATAAACGCATCGCATATCAGAGCATTCTACTTATCTATGTATTAACTGGTATCGCAGTATGGTCTTTTGCTAGGGGCAATGTCATCCATATCGGAGCTAGTGGTGTGGTATATGGATTGGTGGCTTTTGTTTTTTGGACAGGCATCTTTCGCAGAAATGTAAAGTCTATCATTCTAGCATTAATCATTGTTACATTCTATAGCGGTTTGTTTTTAGGTATAATGCCTAATCAAAAAGGGATCTCTTGGGAGAGTCATTTGTTTGGAGGTTTAGTAGGCATCCTCGTTGCTTTCTGGATGAAAGATGATATTGAAAAAGATGAAAAGCAAGAAGATCCATGGAAAGATGAGCAACCAGCTAACAAGTATTTTCTGCCACGAGATACTTTTGAAGAGACATTATTAGAACGTGCAAGACGTATAAAAGAACAAGAAGGCGACTCATGGACGTCTGACATGTCGTAAGAATCATATGACCAACTACTTTCAGTTTTTCAATTTACCCGTACAGTTTAATATAGATAAAAAGGCACTCAGAGCACAGTATATCGCTAATAGCAAATTGTACCATCCTGACTTTCACACTCTATCATCAGATATTGAGCAAGACAAAGTGTTGGGAAAATCTACAACCAATAATGAAGGTTGGAAGACCTTGTCAGATCCACAAAAAAGAACAGCACACGTCCTTGAACTCAATGATGCACTTCCTGAAGAAGGTCAAGCAAAAGTACCACAAGAGTTCCTCATGGATATGATGGATATCAATGAGGCATTGATGGAATTAGAATTTGATCCAGACCCTGCGATCAAAGAAAAAGTAAATCAATCGATCCAAGAATTAGAAGATGGATTAAACAAAGAGGGGCAAGCTGCCATGGATGCATGGGATGAAGATCAAGAAGAAGGCTTCTTAACTGTAGTCCGAGACTACTACCTCAAGATGAAATACTTGAGTCGTCTCAAAGAAAAGATCAAGTAAGCACCTCGATGAATCTTCAAAAAATCAATCAGTCCTTCGAGGCTTATCATAAACTTATAAAATCCCCAAGCTATGATGGTTGGAGATTATGGGAGTTAGTACATCAGTTTCAATCTAATTGGGATATTGATACAACTGACTTCAGGGAGATGTTTGATAAGAGCTTTGCGATCAACTCACCGTTATGGATCAGAGATGACTACTATCCCAAGCAGGCGATGCAACGATATATAGATCTCAATGATGATATCGTCAGATCAATGTTCAAAGATCTTTACAATGAAAGCAAAGAGATAGATGGGCGCATCAGTCGCTTTGTTTATCAATGTGATGAGATATACAAATTAGAAAGAAAGACGAGTCAAAAAGTACTGCCACATGATCATAGCGATAAGAAGATGATATTCATCTATTTGGCCTTTAGATATCCAGAAGTCTATACACTACATGACTTTTTATCTTTTAAAGAGTACCTCGATCAGATCGGTAGCCCTAAAGCTCCCATAGCATCTGATATACTCAGATATATCAAGGTGAGCAAGACGATTGGCACCTTACTTAACAAGCAGGAAGAACTGCTCAACACCTTAGATCAGAAATTAGAAAATATCACTGAAGGCAATCGATATCCTATGCTGGCAGTTTATGAGATTTATAATTTAGCGAAGTAAGATTACCAACTTTTTATTCTTCAACAGGTGCTTTACTCTTGATCCATACGTAGACAGGTATACCACTCATCAGTGCTAAGAAGCCCCAGAAGACAATCTCTTCACCCGAACCAACGATGGCCCACATAGAAAATAGAAAAGCTAAACTCCCCCATATCCAGCTCACCTTCTTATTAGAGCGCAATGACATCAATATATGGGTAGCCGAAGAAAAGAGGTAAGGTACAAGACAAGTCAAAGTCGCCAGCAGAATCATAAACTCAAACGCTTGGATCAAGCTTCTACTATAGTTCATAACCATCAAACCAGAGATAAGTAAACTCGAAAACATCAAGCCTTTAGCAGGCATCTTGTTCTCATTCTCTTCACCAAATAAAGAAGGAAACAGCCGATCTCTTGCAGCTGCGAAGGGGATCTGACCTTGCATCATAATCCAGCCGTTAAGCGCACCAAAAGTTGAAACAACAATACCCAATGAAACCCACTTTTTAGCCCCAGGGCCCCATAAAACTACAGCAGCATCTGCAAACGGCGCTTCAGAGGTGGCTAGCACATCGGGTGGTATCAAACCCATCACAGCTATCGATCCCAGTATGTACACAATGATCGCTATCCAAGTGCCAATCATGGTAGCTTTGGGTATAGTTACAATTGGATTATCAATACTCTCTGCAGGTATAGTGGCTGACTCAATCCCAAGAAAAGCAAACAAGGTCAATGTAGCAGTTGCCGTAATGGCAGTCAAGTCACTCTGCCCACTTATGTTGAATGGTGTAAAATGATCCATCTCAATAAAAAACACACCTACAATTGCAATTAGAAGAATAGGGACTAACTTTAAAACAGTTGTTATCAATTGTACCCATCCAGCTTCTTTAACCCCTCGACTATTGATGTATGTCAAAAACCAAATGGTTGCCAATCCTACGCCAACTGATACAAGTGGATTAGAATTTAAGATTGGAAAAAACGTAGAGAGGTAGCTCAACATCGTAACTACGATAGCAGCATTGGTGCAACATATAGATATCCAATATCCCCACGCCACTAAAAAAGCTGGAAAGTCACCAAACCCCTCCTTAGCAAAGGTATATGGTCCGCCAGTCTGTGGAAAACGTCCCCCTAACTCCGAAAACACTTTTGCAATCACCAAGCCACCGCAAGCGGACACTATCCATCCGATGATACTGACACCACCGAAGGCTGCCAATGATGCCGGAAGTAAAAAGATACCTGAACCAATCATATTGCCCAAGACCAAAGATGTAGATGGCCAGAGGCCTATTTTCTTGGACATATGCGATTATTACAATTAGAAATATAAGGTGAAAACTTCATGCTAAGTTGTTAAGTACTTCTTAAGCAACTTATGAAAGTGATGCACACCAGTCTCTCGCTTTACTGAAAAACGCCCGTCTTTATAAAAGCGAGATCGCAATCCTTTCTGTACACCTTCTACCACCCATTCGTCTTCTTGCTGTGTCTTCTCTCCTATCTGCTCTCCATTCATGCGATCCCAGATTTCTTGATCTTTGATATAATATAAGAATTCTACTTTGGTGAATTGTGGCGTATATGGCCTAACGATATTCAACTGCACACCCCAAGGATATACATTGAGCATGAAGTTGGGATAAAACCAATAGTAGTAAGCAGCTATATTCTTTCCATGATCAGGGTGTCCTTGTGGAATATCAAAAATCTCAGAACCCTGATCAGCGTAACCCACTTGCAAAACCATATGTCCATCACATATCGTCTCGTAACTTCCATAATCCAACATGCCATTGAGCGTAGGATGTACAAATGGAATATGAAATCCTTCCAAATAATTATCGATGTAAAGCGCCCAATGAGATTGGACATTATAGATTTTAGAATACTGCGGCGCGAAGACAAAGTCATCCATATTTAGAAAACCTAATCTCTTATCAAGCTCGTCTGACATTTCTGAAAAGTCGATAGACGGATCGAGACTTGTAAATAAAAACTTGGACCACTTCTTAAGTGGCAACTGATGTAAATGCTCACAAGGTCGAGGAAAATCTTCTACCTCCTTAAACTCCGGCATAAACTCAAACTTACCCTCCAGATCAAACCTTCTACCATGGTAAGAGCATGTCAACTTATGATTCTTCCCTGGATGATGAGAGACAATAAAGCCTCTATGTGTACAGACGTTAGAGAGGCATCTCACCTCGCCATCTTTCTTAGTGAGGAGCAGCGGCTCCTCAATATACTTCTCAAGCAATGAGAAAGGATAAGTATTGACGGCAACATTGAAGATCTGTTCTTCATCACCGACGTACATCCAGCTCTTGGCAAATACCTGCTCCTTCATCTGCTCCCATACTTCTTGATCGAAGTAAAAGTCTGAAGGGAGCGTCGCCGATTGGCTGATCTGGTCCGTTACTTTATCCATGTGAGTAGCTTCATTCTACCCCTAATTAAGTCAATTGTGGTGGAAAGCAGATGTTTTTTGACGCTATTGAAGAGAAAAACATCCAAAAACGCGGGCGGAGTAATAAAATATCCTCTAACCGCGCATCAAATGCTTGGTGTTGATATATTTGCATCCGCTTAGTCATTTCCACACGCCCCTGTGGCGGAACTGGTAGACGCGCTGGATTCAAAATCCAGTTCCTTTGGAGTGGGGGTTCGATTCCCCCCGGGGGTACTAAAAAGAGCTTTGAAGAGATTCATGGCTCTTTTTTGTTTCTGATATTCATCTATAAGCTGTGGGTGTAAACCCACTTTCTTGAAAAAAAATGTGCTGGCGATCACTCACCAACACATCTACTTAAACTATGAATATTATCTAACTACTTACTGATTAAAACTCTCTATTATACTACTGCTTCTAATTCTTCTTCTAACACTTCAGAATCAGAAAACTCCCATTCGCCTCTTACCATCCTTGTCACATAGCAGTTGTCTGCTTCTTTGATGAGATAAGCTCTTTGCTCTTCTGTGATGTCACCTTCGATTTTAATCGCTGACTCTACAGTAGTGGTGAGTGCGCCGCCTTTGCCTCTCTTTACTACTTGAGACAGCTGTGCATCTACATCTCCGATCTCCCATCCTTTACGTCTAGCAACATTTCTTACGGTTGCTACTTTGCAAAAAGAGATACCTGCTAAGATTAAGTCTACTGGAGAAAATCCCAGATCAGTTCCCTTCGATGGTATAGGTTCGTCTCCCATGATGGCATGTCTCCCGTTGCTGATAAACGATTGATAACCAGTAGGTATGTTTTTGATATTAATTTCTGTTGGCATGGTTATTTAAATTTATTGGGTGCTTATTAGATAAGTGCTTTGATCTTTTTTCTGAGCGTTCCTTCAGTGGTCATCCCTTTATGAGAATCTTTCACTTTGTTACCTTCCATAAAGAAAAGTGCAGGTATGCTTCTTACTTGAAACTTCTGAGCTAAGTCGCGCTGATTGTCAACATTTACTTTAAGTATGTCCACGTCATCTTTATACTCTTTGGCCATTTTTTCTACTATAGGAAGTAGTGATTGGCATGGGCCACACCAGTCGGCATAGAAGTCAAGCACAAATGGTTTTCCACCTTTTACAAGATCGTTAAATTGTTTGTTGCTGGTTATTGATTTCATTATTAGGTATTTACTATTTGTAATATTTACAATGCAAATATCCATTAAGAAAAGGCTCAAAACAATGGGCAGACTTCCCTATATCTTGACAATTCTTCCCTAATCACTTAGACATTTAGCCAATACTTGACATATTCTTCTTGAAAAGTGAGATAACTCATGTCATCCATGCGATCTAAGAAGAGTACTCCATTAAGATGGTCCAGCTCGTGTTGCGCTACTACGGCTTCAAAGTCCTCTATCACTTTCGTAAATGGTTGTCCATAGCGATCATAACCAGCTAATTCTACTTTAGCCGCTCTTGGCAACATACCACGCAGACCTGGTATTGACAAGCAACCTTCCCAGCTATCGACTAGAGCATCACCTAAAGGATTGATAATCGGATTGATCACAACGTTCAATGGGAAACTGGACTTGCGAGGATATCGAGGATTGTTGTCACACTCCATAACGAAGATGCGTTGTAACCTACCCACTTGCGGTGCTGCTATACCAGCACCATTCTCAGCACGCATAGTATCTATAAGATCTTCTATAAAGCTTTGTGAGTTATCACTGCTTATGGTATCTATATCTACTTCTTTACACTTCTCTCTCAACAATGGGTTACCCATCTTCAATACATCCAATACCATCATTCCTGTTTAAATGTTGCTCTAAAATAGCAACAACCTTACTATCATTTGAGCTCTGACCCATTTATCTGGACCAATACCAGATAAGTAAACTACGCCAACTAACACTTCCAAACCGCGTTCTACTTACAGAAATCTCAAGACTATGGCCAGAGCCAAAAAACGAAAAAAAACCTCGGAGTCAGATATCATATCTGCATACATGGACTACACTTTGGAGTATGACGTCAATAAAAACAATGCTCATGTGTTTTGCCAAACAGTCGGTATCGAAGAAAGTGCCTTCTATGAACAATTTGGTTCTATAGAAGCACTGGAAAAAAAGATATGGCATCTACTCATGTCTCAATCCTTAGATACGGTATCAGCTGATGAGCGTTTTTCATACTTTACGGACCAAGAGAAGTTACTTTCATTGCTTTATACGTTTTTCGAGAATCTCACTTTGAATAGAAGTTACATCCTTGAAAATTTGAAAGTGCACTCATCTATGCTGAAGAAGAAAGATCTCTTTAGCCAGATGAAAAAAACTTTCAGTCATTTTATTGATGAAGCATTTTATGATCATCGGATGTCTATGTCGAGGTCCGAAATCCAAACAATAGACAATATCCGAAAGCAGGCCTTTAGAGAAGGGTTTTGGGCAAAGCTCACTTTCTTGATCAACTTCTGGTATAAAGATGAATCTAAGTCTTTTGAATCAACAGATATAGCAATTGAAAAATCAGTAAGAGCTGCTATGGATTTACTCGATGCAACACCGCGCAATAGCATTATCGATCTTGGAAAATTCTTATGGAAAGAAAGAGTTCAAAACTAAATTAGAAAACGCAGGCCATGAAGACAACAGACAAGATACCTACGGGTAAACTTAAGAGAGCTGGCAAAATATTAAAGACTGGACTCAAAGTAGGTAAGAACTACGCCTCTTACTATGGAGATAAAATCGTCAACAAAAAAGATAGCAAAGAGAAGCTTGATCGTAAGAATGCTTCTGACATTATGAAAAGTCTCCAAGAATTAAAAGGGGGAGGACTAAAGGTCGCACAGATGCTCAGCATGGAAGAGAACATGTTACCAAAAGCATATGTAGAACAGTTTTCATTGGCACAATTTTCTGTTCCGCCATTGTCAGCACCTTTAGTGAAGAAGACTTTTATCAAATACTTTGGAGCAGCCCCTGAAGAAGTGTATGATCAGTTTGATTACAAAAGCAGATTTGCAGCAAGCATAGGGCAGGTCCATGAAGCTTGGAAAGATGGAGTCAAATTAGCAGTCAAGATTCAATATCCAGGTGTAAGCGCTTCGATCCAATCTGATCTTGCTATGTTAAAGCCATTGGCATCTAGAATCATGGGGCTCAACTTGCAAGATGCAGACAAATACTTCAAAGAAGTAGAAGCAAAACTGATAGAAGAAACAGATTACAAATTAGAATTAAAAAATAGCTTAGAGCTCTCATCTGCATGCGCAGCCCTCCCAGGTATTGCATTTCCAAAGTATCTGCCAGAATATAGTAATGAAAGGGTCATAACTATGGAGTGGATAGAAGGTATCCACCTTTCTGAATGGCTCAAAACAAAACGTGCAACAGCTAATCGTAGAAACATCATCGCACAACAACTATGGGACTTCTACATGTTTCAGATACACGAACTAAATAAAGTACATGCAGACCCTCATCCTGGCAATATCATCATCACGCCAGATGAAGGTTTGGCCATTATTGACTTTGGATGTGTGAAGGAGTTGCCTCTTGATTTTTATACTCCTTATGCTGGATTGTTAGAACCTGATATCATGCATGATGATAGTAGATACGAAGCTCTTCTTATAGAATTGGAGATGCTATATGAAGATGATTCTGCCAAAGAGAAAGCATACTTTAAGAATCTATTTACAGAAGTACTTTCATTTGCATTAACGCCTTTTAGGTCAGCATCTTTTGATTTTGGAGACAAGGCTTTCTTTAAAGAGCTCACGGACATAGGAGAGCGCATGTCTAAAGAACTACTTACCTCTGAGTTCAAACCTAATCGAGGATCAAAACATATGATCTATGTTAATCGAACGATGTTTGGTTTGTATAATCTTCTACACAACTTGAAAGGCAAAGTAGAGACCAGGATGTCTATCCAAACCTTAGAGTTGACATAATTTATAATTGTGAAGGAGTTCACTTTTCGTGAGGATTGACAAAGTGCATATTCATAATTAAACCTGACTTATCTATCTGACTATCTGTTACACTTTCTAATTGATAAGTTTGGGATAATTTGGCTACACACCACATACACATAGCATCAAGGATATCATCCGCTGCAACATTTTTTCGTAAGTATGTTGTCATAGCGTTGTGATATATCTCAGCCGCACCTTCATACCAATATGATAAAATCTCCAAGCGCTGCCTCCTTCCCTCAGCGGTCTTTTTGGATAGCAAGATATTTTTTTCCTTTTGTAGAAAGTGAAAACAAAGTTCAGGATGTGCTTCTTTCATATTAAAGCTTGGATCTTCAGATTCTATCAACCAAGTATCAACCTCTTTGATTTTTGGACATAAATACCAAGATTGGATAGACAGCCCTTTCCCTAATTGCAGCTTATTGATCTCGTTAGCTTTTTTATAATCTTTTGCATAAACGGCATCTCGACATGGGACACCAAAAAAGGATGAAGACTTACTAGCCAATACTTTTCTTGCTAACTGCTCTACCCTTCTTGGATGCGAGTCATCAGGAAGACCGATTGGGATATCGATACAGATCAGTTCATCCTCTAATGTTATACTTTCTAATTCTGATATACGAGATAAGATAAGAACTTCTGGACCATCGGGCTTATCATGAACAACACACCAACCTGACTTACAGCCATCGATACCAATCAAGCGATTGCTTTTTTTGACCTACGACATCGTTGACTACAGTACTTGACGTCACCCCAAACCTTCTCCCACTTTTTTCTCCAAGCAAAAGGCTTACCGCATGTATCGCATATCTTAGATGGCAGATGGGTCTTGGACTTATACATGTTCTAATTAGAAGTTACGATATCCGCTATAGTCTGCATCCATCTTGGGTCATCATTGAGGCTTACTACGTAATCTAGCTCCTCACCTCCATCTTCTATAAAGTCCTCTTTGTACTCGATACCTATCTCCATGATCGTCTCCAGACAATCAGCAACAAAAGCAGGAGAGAAAACGAGTACTTTCTTATTTCCTTTTTCTACTTGCTCTTCGAGCACAATATCGGTATATGGCTTGAGCCAATCTACTGGACCTAATCGAGATTGAAAACTAATAGTCATTTTTTCATCAGATATATCAAGCTCCTTCGCTATCGCATATGCACTCGCATGGCATTGCGCAGAATAGCAAAATTGATTTAACGGTTGTACAGTCTTACAACATTGTCCATCGCACTTACAGAAGTCACTTTCTTTTTTCAAGTAACGTTGTGGCAGTCCGTGAAAAGAGAAAATAAAATGATCGTATTTCTCCAGATCATGCTTTCTCGCGTTATCTGCAAATAGTTTGATCATATCAGGATGATCAAAATAAGAATTGATCATTCTAACTGGAGGGATAATCTCTCTTCTCTTCAACAGACGCATCACTTCCTCATGGACAGACCCTGTTGACGCTGAAGCATATTGAGGGAACATTGGAAAAACTATAATCTCTGATACATTCTCTTTGATCAACTCGTTCAATCCTTTTTCTATAGATGGGTTCTGATATCGCATAGCCAACCGAACCACAAAATCATCTCCTAATATATCCTGAACCCCTGCAGTTACTCTTTCGCCATAGACTTTTAAAGGTGAGCCTTCTTCGGTCCAGACCTCTTTATAGAGCTTAGCAACCCTCACTGATCTTATCGGTACAACAACACCTCTAAATAGGATATTGCGAAACAACCATGGAATATCAATCACTCGGCGATCTGTCAAAAATTGACTCAGGTATCTCCTCAAACCATTCCATGTTGGCGCATCAGGGGTCCCAAGATTAACCAATAACAATCCTTTCTTACTCATAAGCGTGCAAATCTACGATGACATAACATTAATTACTATTGAGAGTTCTGACATAATTAAGAAAAGCTACTATTAATCCTACCTTTGCTGACAATCAACAAAGTATACATGTCAAAACCACTCATATTAGTAACCAATGATGACGGGATGTTTGCACCAGGGATCAAGGCTTTAGTTTCTGTGGCTGCAGAGTTTGGAGAAGTAGTCGTAGTAGCACCTGACTCACCACAATCGGGTCAAGGTCATGCGATCACACTGACATCACCGTTACGACTTAATAAGGTAGATGTATTTGAAGGGATAGAGGCATACGAATGCTCCGGCACGCCTGTAGATTGTGTTAAGTTGGCTAAGAGTATCATCCTGAAAGATCGAACGATAGATCTTTGTGTTTCTGGTATCAATCATGGATCCAATGCATCCATCAATATCATATACAGCGGCACTATGTCTGCTGCCATGGAAGCAAGTTTAGAAGGTATCCCTTCTATTGGCTTTTCGTATTTAGATTATTCATTTGAAGCAGACTTTACAGCACCTAGGCATTATGCCAAAGAGATCATCGCTTATACATTGGATAAAAAACTGGGGGACGCTAAACTGCTTAACGTTAACATACCCTTACTTCCTATATCTGATATCAAAGGCATAAAGGTGTGTAAACAAGCCCAGGGCAATTGGACAGAAGACTTTGTAGAAGCTAAAGATCCTCGAGGTCAATCATATTACTGGATGACCGGCGAGTTCTATCTTGAGTCAGAAGACTCCGATACAGATATATGGGCACTCAATAATGGTTTTGTCTCAGTCGTTCCTTCTATGCATGACCTTACTCATCATACTGCAATATCATCAGTCAAAGGATTAGAAAATTCTAATTAATGGATATACTTAAAAGAAACAGCTTCCCCGTAGGTTTAGCAATAGGCATCCTATTTCCCATATTTGGATTTTGCGTAGTCTATGGCATATTTGACATTATGGTTTCTTCAGGTCTGATGGACGAGGCAACTCTTGTGCTAAAGAGTAAGCGCATGAGAACAATCAGTCTGATTGGTATCTGCAGCAATATTTACTGGGTAAGAAAGTATAATCAAAGATTTACTGATCAGACATTGCGGGGTGTTGTGATCGGTACGATGCTATGGGCGGTTGCCTGGTTTACCCTTTATTATTCTGATCTCTATACTGGCGAATAGATTACATTAACTTGTGCTTGTCATGGCACGATACTTTATTGTTACAGGCGAACCCTCGGGAGATAGGCTAGGCGCACTTTTAGCCGTTGAGTTAATGTTTTTAGACTATTCAGTCGGTGGCTGGGGCGGAGACGCTATGCACAAAGCAGGGGTAGAGATCTACCAAGACACAAAAGACTTGAAGCTGATGGGCTGGACTGATGTCATTAGGCAGATTCCAAAATTTGCCAAGCTACTTAACAAGTGTAAAAAACACATCACAGACTTCAATGCGGATCATATCATCTTGATCGACTATGGCAGTTTTAATCTTAGGATTGCAAAATGGGCTAAGAGTCAACATCTAAAAGTTACATTTTATAGTCCTCCTAAAGTATGGGCAAGCAGACCAAATCGGATTAAAAAATTGAAGAGATACTGTGATCAGATTATTGTGCTTTTTCCATTTGAACAATTATACTTTACGTCTAAAAATGTAAAAACACAATTCTTTGGACATCCATTCTGTCATGAGATAATCCACCATACACCTGATCCTAACTTTTATAATAAACATCAGCTCAAACAAAAAAATATACTCACCATTCTTCCCGGAAGCCGGAAGGCCGAGATATCTAAGACTTTGCCTATTTACCTTGAGTCAACAAAAGACTTTTTATCTGATTATCAAGTCTGCATCGCTTGCGCAAATGATATGAGCTCGTTAGTAAATAGCATCCTCCATGAGCATAAGCATACCAACATCCATATAATCAAGGATGATTATTATGATCTACTAAGTCATAGTAACCTAGCCATATGTACTTCTGGCACTGCGTCACTTGAAGTAGCATTGTTCAAGATCCCTCAGGTCGTAGGATACAAAACTTCGTCGCTTAACTATCAGTTGGCCAAGAGAATTATACTAACTAAGTATATCTCTCTCGTTAATCTAATATCTGACAAAGAGGTGGTTAAAGAGCTCATCCAGAATCAAGTAACGCAAGAGAATATCCAATCAAATATAATTCGTCTCTGTAAGATAGATGCCATATCTCGTATCAAAAAAGAGTATGATGGCATAATATCTGTCTTATATAATCCGAATTGTGTTAAAGAATGTATCGCCGCAATAATAAGGGTATAGTCATAGTTATAATTGTCACACGGTGAAAACCGGAGTGTATTTACTGATTTAAATCTTAACACCCTGAAAGCTTTATTGATAGTCATATCATTAGTGTTATCGCTGAATAGTGTCGATCCAACAACATCACTTGTTGAGGTCCCAGTCTTCAAACTTAACTTCTACCTCATGGGTATGAAAGAAGTAGATCAAGAAGTAACGGTCCGGATCGGAGAAAACATCGAATATCTTAATCAAGAGTTTGAAGGAAGGATCATATTTGAGTTAGATCAATTGGTCATGGATCCTAATCATGCATATATACCTGACTTACACAGAGCCTATATCGACCGCGAAAGAAACTCTGTCAATGCCCTCGTTGATCCAATAGAGATAGAGGGCGCCATAAACATCTATCTGTTTGACACATACTCTACAGATAATGGCAATAGCGCAATGTTGGGATTCACTCCAGTCCTGAGTGCACAACATAAAATGTACAAATCAACATCCCCAAGCTTTGATAGACTATACATATCCTACCCTGGGCTGATAGATCAGTCTACGATAGTACATGAGATGGGGCACTTCTTAGGCCTTAGCCACCCATGGGAGATGAATGACATGAGCATCGATATGATGGGACTCAGAGATTCTGATGCCCAACGTAACCACATGAGCTATCATCCAGAAGTGAACCACTTCACTGAACAACAACTGGATCGGATGCAACACTTTGCCCTTAGCTTTAGAAACTACCTGATCGATAGAATCGAGCTTAAGGCTTTGGTTTCTGTGTATTAAGATTTCAGCCAATAGACGATTTTCACCTTGAGTTGGTCGATGAACATTAAGCTCTTTATATATTTATTTTTAACTTGATGTCATCACTCAACTTATATCATAATGGAAGAAGCACTTAAAGCAATCGCTAGACCCGAGGTGGCCGTTTTTTTGATCCCTATCGTAGCTATACTTGGGTTCGCAGTCAACAAAGGACTAAAGTCTAACTATAAGCACAAGGAGCGAATGGCTAAAATAGAAAACGGCATCGACCCAGATAGATAGGACGGCTAAGAACGATTGCGCCCCAGTCTTTCGTGGCTGGACACCCATTCGTCAGTCATCACAGCTGCACTAAGTGAGAGATCACCCGCAAGTACTACAGCTGCCATGATCTCAGCTAACTTATGCACTCTATTGGCTCCGTAACAATCTAACATCTCAAGACATTCTCTTTGTGTAGGAAGGCCCGTGCCTCCACCAAAAGTAGCAATGATCAATGATGGGATCGTCACTGAGAAGTAATAATCCCCATTGTTTGTTTCTTCTGCATGAACGATAGCAGCAGAGGACTCTGCTATGTTGGCAACATCTTGACCTGTAGCTATAAACATCGCTGTTAAGCCATTAGCAGCATGTGCGCCATTGTTAACAGAACCACCCATGATGGCTCCGACATTAGATATCTTACGTTGATAGTGGAGTGTACGAGCATCCGTCCTAAAGTTATCAGCCAATATCTGATTAGGTATAGTAATCTCTGCTACTACCCGCTTCCCTCTCGTATGCAAGTAGTTGATGTAAGAGTGCTTTTTATCAGTATCAAGATTACCTGCTAGAGAAAACCATTCGAGGCCTTCGCTCTTCTGAGAGAGGATCCATTGGGTGGCAGCACGAGTTGCTTTGGTCACCATGTTCTGCCCAGCAGCATCGCCACAGGTATAGTTAAACCGCAACCATCTTATTTTGCTTGCCGCAAATTGTTGGATACTAATCAGCTTTCCTCTAGATGTTGTTGCTTCTACTAGCTCCTTTAGCTTATCAAAGTTGTCTTCTATCCACAAACCAAAGTCTCTTGATCGTCCAGCATCATCAAAGACAAATACTGGTGCTCGATTCATACTATCATCTATGACATGAGTAGTGATACCTCCTGCCGCTCGCGTCAACTTCATGCCTCGATTATAACTCGCTACCAAGGTGCCTTCAGTCGTAGCCAGCGGTATATAGAAATCACCTTGCGCATGCTCACCGTTGATCAAGACGGGTCCAGCAAGACCGATAGGTACTTGAGCAACTCCCATAAAGTGCTCCGCGTTGCCAGCATAGACAGAAGGTGCGCCGCTATACTGACCGACATGGTCTAACTCAAAATCAGTCTGCTTCTTAACGAATGCTCTTCTTTCTGCTGCCATCTCGCGGGTGTAATCATTCTGATTTGATCGAGGTATCTTCATAAGTGAAAGATAGTAAAAGACACAGAAGGATAAATTAATAATCCGCCTATCTAAAATTAGTACCTTTCAATTGTGAAACTGACTACAAGCCAGATAGCTAAGGAGTATGCACTTCATACTCGGACCAATATATTCTTAACAGGGCGAGCAGGTACCGGTAAAACAACCCTACTCAAAGAGATTCTTGATGAGACAAAAAAAAGGACTGTTGTAGTTGCTCCAACGGGCGTCGCAGCAATCAATGCTGGGGGTGTCACGATACACTCCATGTTTCAACTTCCTACCACTGGATTTGTCCCAACGGATGACATGGTAGAACCAGATCAGTTTACTAATCGCAAGAGATTAGCATCTACCCAAAAGATTAGAAAAGAAAGAATACAACTTTTATTAGAATTAGAAATGCTGGTCATAGATGAGATCAGTATGGTTAGAGCGGACCTACTTGATGCTATAGATGCAACACTCTGTAGAATCAGAAAAAGTGGTGAGCCATTTGGAGGGGTTCAGCTCGTTGTCATTGGTGACTTGTTTCAGTTATCTCCAGTCATAAAGCAACATTCTTTTAGAACACTCTCTAATTATTATGAGAGTATTTACTTTTTTGACTCTTGGGTATGGAAGCGAGCTAAAACGATAACCATAGAACTTACCAAAGTCTATCGACAAGATGATGAAGTATTTATCGATATCTTAAACAATATCAGACAAGGCAATAGAGTCGAAGAGGATCTTGAAGTACTAAACCGTCGCACACAAAGTACAGAAAGTAAGAAAGGTATAATCACACTATCAACCCATAATGCTAAGACACTTGCTATCAACAATAAACAACTGGAAGCATTAGAGACAGAGGCTTACAAATTAGAAGCAGAGGTAAATGGAAAGTTCTCAGAATCTGCATACCCTGTGGATGAACTGATTACTATAAAAAAAGGTAGTCAAGTGATGTTCATACGTAATCATCCGGATAGACTTTATTATAATGGAAAAATCGGACAAGTCACTTCCATGTCTGAGGATCACTTATATGTGACTTGCGACGATGGTGCCAACATCAAAGTTGAAAAAGTAGAGTGGAAAAATATAAAGTACACAATAGACAAAAAGACAAAAAAAGTTTTAAAAGAGGATATAGGGAGCTTTACCCAGTATCCGTTAAAGCTAGCATGGGCAGTAACTGTTCATAAAAGTCAAGGTTTAACCTTTGATCAGGTTATTTTGGACATTGCTGATACATTTGCATCAGGTCAACTGTATGTGGCACTCAGTAGGTGTAGAAGCATGGAGGGACTCTATCTGACCGCACCAGTACGCAAAGAGAATATCATCATAGATGCAAAGATAAAATCATACTATGATGAACAACTTGCCATAGAGCTATCCATAGATCACTTGGCTAAAGCCAAAGCAGAATATGAGGATATTGTCATACTTGAGAAGTGGAACTTCAACAAGCTGCTCACATACATCGAGATGTGGCATGAAACCATAGAAGATACCAATTTGCCAGAAGAAGATACTGTTTATGCACTCGTCCAGGAGATCGACAAGCAGTTTAAACTAATAAGTGCAACTGGCAAAAAATTTCAATCACAATTAAAAAGCCTGATCGCTTCTTATCAAGAAGATGATGAACAACTACACAACATCATCGGAAGATCAAAGAAGGCAGTAGAATACTTCACCAAGCAACTCCACGATCAAATCATAAAGCCACTTGAGTCTCATCACTCGGCATTTAAAGTAAAGGGTAAGATCAAGAGATACCTCAGTGTTTTGGAATCTCTAATCAGCGACATGTGGTTAAAGATGGACGACTTCTATCTTTTAGAATATAGGACCATCAAGATACATCCTGGACCACGCGTTTACAAAAGAGTCAAGCTTTTTGATCCTGACAAGAAGGTCTCTAAAAGAGTAAAAGGTGAAACATACGAGATCACACTTAACCTCTTAAACGAAGACAAATCAATCAGCGAAATTGCAACAGCGAGATCACTTGCAGTCAGCACAATAGAGAGTCATATGAGCCGTCTACTGAGAGATGATAAAATCTCCATAGACCAGATCATGAGCATCGATCGTCAAGAGAAGATCTTGCCTTACTTTAAAAATCTGAGGGAAGATGAGACGTTAGGAGACCTGCGTCCAAGGATCCCATTTGACGTAAGCTTTGGAGAGTTAAGGTGGATCCAAACACTTATCAAAAAAGAAAAGGATCAAGTAGAGACTAAAGAAGAATAAAACCTAAACAAAAATGGCCCGAAGAAAATCTTCGAGCCATTTTTTATATTTATTGTTATGCTATACTTAGAAAGTTGGGCAGTATACTCCTCTTGAACTGTTACCACATAACTTATACAAGAATGAAAGCTCGAATGATCCATTTCCTGCGGCAGCCGCTGCAAGTTGAGATACATTGTAATCGTAGCTAAATCCTATGCCATATCTATCAAACTCAAATCTACTCACAACGATGATTGCATCAGAATGGATACCTCCTTCTACTTTGTTACCTACACGGGCCCAAAGTCCGATCTGAAAGAACTGACCTAGGTCATCTGTGATCCTGCCACCTGTAGCGCCCATCTTAAATCTTAAGCTCGTTCCTGCATTCAGTTGTCTGTGTGGTCCTTGGGACATAAAGACAACTTCCGGCTTGACACTTACCTTTGTATTGAGTGGATACTCTCCACCTGCATGTAACGTAAGTCTGCTATACAATCTCTCTTGTCTCTGTAAGAATGAGACATTAGCTTGATTTAAGTGATGAAGTGAAGCTCCTCCATAGATAGACTTTCTATCTCCAAAGTTGCTAAACCAAACAAGACCAGCTGAAAAGTCCGCGTATAAGAAGTCCGGATTAAGAATCGTCTCCGGCGTACCAGCAGTCTCATCAAAAACGCCATTTCTTACTTGTGTAGGCCACTGCAGATCATTGATACTGATTCTTCTCTGAACCAATCCTCCATCTGCACCTATACTTAAGTAGTGACCGACATTACGACGTCCGCCTAACTTCTTTGTGTATGCAAATGAAACTTTAGCATTGCTCGTACCAAACTTGGTACTACCTGCCACATCTCTATATAATGAAAATCCAGCGCCGAAGTAGTCATCTCTACCTACTGCTACCCTTCTATCATAAGAAGCTGAGGCTGTGTTGTAGGCGTTAGAGCCAATCACACCTGCCCACTGGTTGCGATAATTCACAATCATTCTGTGCTCACAGTTGAATACTCCTGTCATTGCAGGGTTCAGATTGAGGGGGGACATATAGAACTGTGAAAAATGTATGTCCTGTGACATCACACTGAGTGATATACACAAGCAAGCCCCCACTAGAATAGAATTTATTATTCTTCTCATGGTTTTTGTGGTTTTACTGGGGGGTATTCTTCTTTAATAAGTAGAATTGCAATCATAAGAGCTATTTTCATGCCAACACTTTGGCCACAATTGTTATGTGTACAGTATCTGACACTATTTATTACAACCTCTGCCACTTTATCAGCTTTGGACTGGCAAGATGAACAGAGGTTAGAACTAAAACGACGCCTTAATATCAATATTATGCATCGGTTTAAAAGTCGGTTGACCTAATGAATTTTCGCACTAATCTTGACTCCCCTTCCTCTGACGTAAAGATAACGTATGACACTTCTATCTGTATGTTAGGATCGTGCTTTTCTGATTCAATTGGGGGGAAACTCGTACGAAATAAGCTAAAAGTCCTCAAAAATACCTTTGGAACCCTCTATCATCCTGCCGCAATAAGAAAAAACCTACTCGATACAGGTCCTGCGCTGAAGCAGGATATTGTGCAGATAGATAATCGATATCTCCATTATGACATGCACAGTGACGTATGTGCCACGAGCATGATTGACGTTCTCAGACGAGTAAAAGAACAAAGAAAAGTGACAAGTGCATACTTAGCTACTTGTGACTTCGTGTTTCTTACTTTGGGCACGGCTTGGCACTTTTATCATAGAGAGCTTAATAGGATCGTTGCTAACTGTCATAAGCAACCCAGTCGCCTTTTTGAGAGAAGACTATCGAGCGTCACTGAGGTAACTGCAGACTTGCAAGCGATCATAGGATATATCAAAGAGGTTAACGCTGACGCAAATATTGTCCTAACGGTAAGCCCAGTCCGTCATATAAGAGATGGCCTTATCGAAAACAATCGCAGCAAGAGCCATCTCCTAACGGCAGTACATGAAGTCTGCGATAATCATCATCATGTGCAGTACTTCCCTTCATACGAACTGGTTATAGATGACTTGAGGGACTATCGATTTTACGAAAGTGATATGATCCATCCATCTGAGCAGGCCATAGAGTATGTTTTTGATGCCCTCAAAGAGACTTATATGAACCAAGAGACAGTGGACGTCATGAACAAAGTTGAGAAGGTCATGAAGTCTCTAGAGCATAGGCCTTTAGATCCAAGTTCGCCCCAGCATCAGTCATTTCTCTCTACTCTTCGATCTTCTATAGCTTCTTTGACGGAGAGTCATGGTGTTGATTTTAGTGCCGAACTGGCCTTGATCCATCAACAAATGATCTAAATCAACTTAGTCGAGGACTTAGCTTTGCTTAGGTTAAACTTACCATCGGCAACTGTAACATCTATATGATTAAGTCCTGGCTTGGTACCTTTTCTGATGCTTCCAAGATCATCATAGCCCAGTGCCTGTGCACCATTGAGTGTCCCCCACTTTATGATATCGAGATCTGCGACATTGGACTGATACTTCTTTATGGTCTTCATCTCTTCAAAGATGGATAGTTGCCAGTTGGAGCTTAGACTATCCGTACCAATACAAACCTTTGCTCCACAATCTAGAAACACTCGATAGTTAGGAAGCGTATTCTCTATGTAGAGATTTGCATTAGGGCATGTGGCCCAATAGGTAGCTTGATTACGCATCTGGGCATAGGCAATGTCTTCCTTAGTGGACTTTGTGTTGTGCACCATGATCGTCTTGAAGTGGGACTTTAAATGCGTCAAAGCATAGTGTATCGATGATTTACCAATCGGTTCAAAAGCATCTATAGCGATATTGAAGCCCTTAAAGAAGTCAATAAAACCTCCTGTTTTATTCATAAAGAGATCATTCTCGGCAGCTAACTCCTGATTATGAATCGATATCGTAGCTCCTTGTTGATTGTGCTCATTGACCAAACCAAAGAGTGATGGGGAGACCGAGTAAGGTGCATGCGGTACATAAGACCTCTTATTATCTCCAGTAGAGGCTTGTCCGTCATAGACGGCCTGATACTGCTCAAAAGTCGCTTGTGCTTGAGCATCTTGTAAAAAGTCAAACATCTCTACAAATGTGTAATACCTGATCTTAGATCGACTTTTGACAGATGCGGTATCTGTTTTGTTAGATATATCTCCGACGGCTACGATGCCATCATCATACATCTCTTGATCTGCTAAGGCTATCCGCTCATCGATCAACTCTTGAGGAAAATCTCTCAGTGTGACAACTCCTTGTATAAATGGTATCAGACCTGTGCCTGTCGGGATGACTCCTTTGAGATGTGATAACTCAAGATGACAATGTGCATTGATATATCCAGGGACGATAACTCCATTTAGCTTATGAGCGCCATCGAGCTCTGACCGTGATGCGTTTTGAATCACATCTAATATCAAACCATCTTGACTGTATATGACAATGCCATCGGTTATTGGAGAACCATCATTGGTGATGATAAGATCAGCAGTTATCTTATTCATGAAATAGATTATTAAAACTCGAAATTAAGGTATCCGAACAAGGAAAGACTGTTAACGGATCAAGATCTTTGATATCCATTCTGCTTGGCTACTTGCTATAGCATTGAGTGCATGGTCTGCTTTTTTAGCAAATCGACCTAAGTCCTTGGTAACTCTACAGAACTCACTACTCTCTGGACAGCGCGGCTGAACTGCATTTAACTCTTCTAAGAGAGATAAAAGTGGATCCAGTTCTTTTCGTTTGCGTTCTGCTATGATCAACTTAAACACTTTGCTTAAGTCTTTTTCTGCTATGTAGAAGTCTTTGCGTTCACCTGGCTTATAGGCTTTCTTGATGACCTTCCAGTTTTCCAAAGCCTTGAGATTCATATTGACATTACCTCTGGACATCTTTAACTTGTCCATGATCATATCTGCACATAACTCACTTTTAGATACAAGCAAGAGGGCATGGATCTTTCCCATAGCGCACTTGACCCCCCAGTTAGTACTGAGGATGCCCCAATCGTGAATAAACTTTTCTTGTGCGTTGCTTAAATCCATTAGTGATACACAGCTTGATGTACTGCACAGACTAAAGGTGAGAGCTCACTGTTTGTTCAAAAAATGATCAGATAATTATGTCGGCTAATATCTCAAAATCCTAACATCTTGGATAATATCACCTGGTTGGATCGTATGAACGACCTCCATACCAGCCGTCACCTTGCCAAATATGGTATACCGTCCATCCAAGTGCGGTGTGGGCGAATGAGTTATAAACCACTGCGTGCCTTCTGTATCCGCTCCAGCAGAAGCCATACCTACATATCCTTCATCATCGTAGTAGCTCGGCCCTAACTCTGATCTAATCGTATAGTCCAAGCTACCGTATCCATCACCACGTGGGCACCCTCCTTGGATTACAAAGTTAGGAACCACTCTATGTATGGTTTTTCCATCGTAAAAATTATCCTCTGCCAGACCGATAAAATTAGAAACGCTACCTGGCGCCGCATGACGATAGAGAGACATCTCTATCTGCCCTTTGGTCGTTATAATATATGCTCGCGAAGAATCATTAAGTGAAGTCAAGCGAGTATAATCAACTGGATGATTAAATCTCGGTGGATCTATCTGGTAAGTAGTGTCTTCAAGATAACCAAGAGAGGTCAGACATTCTTTATGGGCTTCATAATCTTGCGGTAGATTAAGCCCTCTCATAGCAGATCGCAATGCTAAATTAAATCCTGCTTCTTCTTTAAACCCACATGACTCATCTCTTGCTACACTTGCGATCGCCGCTATAGAACCAGAATCACCTGTTTGTAAAACAGTAGTGAGCGCAGATGCAATAGTTGATCTAAATCTAGCCATCGCCGATGGTCTTATGAATACAGAAGTAGTCCTGTCGTTATTTAATAAAGTTGGGATACTATTGATAGCCGTCGTTCTAACTACCGCGCTTGAAGCATTCAATCCTTTTTCAATTATAGTCGGCAGATTAACTGGATCAAGTGCTAATGTCTTGATGTACTCTGCTTGCACATATTCTTGAGTCGCTGCATCTAAACCTGCTTTTATCTCATTGCTTCTTGCATTACGCGTATTGACAAATCTCGCAGGAAGAGAGTTAAGCACGATAGAGAGGAGTTTTGGTTTTTTAATTTCACTTGCCGTCTTTCTTGATAGATCTAAGTAGTAAGCTTCTTCTTGACGAGGTGCTTTTTCTTTAAGCAGGTCTACTGCGAGATTAAAGACATGATCATTAGTACCATCATCTAATAATGTTAAGACAGTATCGCGATATAGATTATAATCAAACATGCCCAGTTGCCTTATGATATTGGACTTAACTCGGTAGTCTGTTGCATCCGTCAACATAGGCAGTAAGGATGGGAGTGCGTTGACATTGCCGCTACGCGTAAGCACACCAGCAAGTGCCATCTTTACATCGACATCTTGCTCACTATTTAATGTATTGATCAGTTGATTGATGCTATCGTCTAAGTTCAGATTAGGATTGCGACTGAGATATTGAGCGGCCATTAATCTAGTTGCAGCTGGGCGACTCACATCTAAAACATTGTTAATCATTGTTGTTGTACCTGCATCAGAATAGATACCTCTTAAGCCATATCGATAGATCGCTCTGGCTTGACCCAAGAGCAATTGATCTGTGTCATTAGTAAAAGAAGATACAGCTCCTATAAAGTCAAGTATGGACTGATCTGCACACTTGCCTAATGCTTCAAGGATAGCACCTCTAACTGGTGTATTATAATTAGTGCTGTCTTGGTTTCTATATGCACTTACTAAGTCACCTTGTACAGAAGAATCATTTTGCTGACCTATGGCATATGCAGCGAGGGCTCGTACATCGTTGGAAGGATCATTGTTTAGAATATCCATCAACGGAGAGATTAAAGACTTGTCAATTACACTACCGCATGCTTCTACAGCAAGATGTCGCTCAGTCAAGTCTTCAGATATCAAATGCGTAAGTATAGCTTGAACATCTCTTTCATCTTTTGCTTTGAGTATACTTTGATGCAACTCATTTTCAAGATCGATATTTACCGAAAGGTCATCATCTCCCGATGGCGGGACACATGCGAATAGCCCAACTAAAATAAACAACAATAATCCTACTCTCATCTGTGATATGTATTACCACAAATGTAATGTTTTAAGTATTCTGTACTGTCGCTGATATTACCATGGCCTATAATTAGAGATCCTCATCCAAAAGCACAACAAAAAAGGCCACATCAGACGACATGACCTCTTGATTGGTTAATTATAAGATGTATTTTATGCAGCCTCAGCGTGATCACTGTGTTCTGCTAAAAGTGCCTGCTGGACATCATGAGGGACTGCGTTATAGGCTGCAAATACTCTTGAAAACTTTGCTCTACCTTGAGACATAGATCTAAGACTACTGCTGTATAGATACAACTCTGCCAATGGCACTTTAGCCATGATCTTCTGATAATGCCCTTCTGCGCCCATCCCCTGGATCATAGATCGTCTGGTCTGCAGATCTCCCATCACATCACCCATCACGTCGTTAGAGCATAGGACTTCAAGATCATAGATAGGCTCTAAGATCTGTGGCGCTGCGCTCTTAAAGGCTTCTTTAAATGCTTGGGCACTGGCTATCATAAATGCCATATCATTGCTATCCACAGCGTGCATCTTACCATCATATACACACACTCTTATGTTTTGCACACGCGATCCAGTAAGAGGTCCTTCTTCCATCTTTGAGATAATACCTTTCTTTATGGCATTGATATACTTGGCATCTATAGAACCACCTACGATGCACCAGTAGAAGGCAAGCTTTCCTCCCCAAGGCAGGTCATCGATCTGTATCTTTCTAACGGTTAGACTTGCTGGATCTGCCATACCCTCGTGATATGGTTCTATACGCATGTGTACTTCTGCAAATTGACCCGATCCACCAGATTGTTTTTTATGCCGATAAGAAGCTTCTGACAACTTAGTGATGGTCTCCCGATAAGGGATCTTTGGCTTTTCAAATTCCATGTTGATGCCATTGACCTTTTCGATTCTATACTTGATGAGATCTAGATGGAGTTGGCCTTGACCATGGAGTAAGGTTTGTTTTAACTGTGCATTCTGTTCTACTCTAAGCGTCGGGTCTTCCATCTCGATCTGATGTAGCGCCTTCATGAGCTTTTCCATTTCAGATTTGGATGGAGGTGTAACTGCGGTTCTGATCCTCGAGAGTGGATACTCTATCGGCGTAATAACACTGATACCCTCTCTGCTTGTCATCGTATCGTTAGTCAAAACATCCTTGAGCTTAACAGTAACTCCTATATCACCCGCCTGCAGATGATCCACATTGGATCGGTTCTTACCATTGGACAAAAACAGTTGTGATATGCGCTCATTAGATCGAGTTCTTTGATTATAAAACTCTTCTCCTGATCGCACTGAACCGCTGTACACTTTAAAATATGAAAGCATACCAACCTTTGGTTCTGAGAGGGTCTTAAAAACAAAAAGTGTAGGATCAGCCGAAGGATCACAGGTAAGTGTCTCTCCTGACGTTAACTCTGCTGGAGGACGTTGCGAAGGAGACGGTGCGATGTCGTTTATAAAACCCATGATGCGGCCGCTACCCATGTTTTGAGTCGAAGAACAGCAAAATACTGGAAAGAACTGCTGATGTGCCAAGGCGAGTGTGAGTCCCGCGGCTAGCTCAGTTTCATTGAGTGTTCCTTCTTCAAAGAACTTCTCCATTAGTGCTTCATCATTTTCTGCTGCAACTTCTACCAGCACATTGTGCATCTCTTGGGCCCGTCTAATTTCGGATTCTGGGATGGCTTCCTTTGTGGGCTTACCTCCGTCGACGGGAAATTTGTAAACAATCATGCGCAGAGCATCTACAATCGTATTGAATCCATCTCCTTCGTTCAAAGGATATTGGATCGGTATAACTTTGTTGCCAAAGCGTTCAATGGCTTGGTCTAAGGTCGTTTGATAATCTGCTTTTTCTTTATCCAATTGGTTAATGATCAAGACGCCCGGTGTTTTAAATCTCTGTATATAATCCCAGACTATCTCTGTGCCCACCTCTACTCCATTGACTGCGTGTAACATGATGACTCCTGTATCAGCCACCTTAAGTGCTGATATCACCTCTCCGATAAAATCGTCATAGCCAGGGGTATCGATTATATTGATCTTAGAGTCTTTCCAGTAAGCATGCATCAAAGTGCTAAAGATCGAGTTGCCTCTTTCTTTTTCGATGTTGGTATAATCAGAGGTGATCGATTGATCTGTAACAGTTCCGAGTCTATTGATCTGACCAGCTTCATAGAGCATACACTCTGTAAAACTGGTCTTACCCGATCCTGAGTGGCCGAGCATGACAACATTGCGGATATTGTCTGAAGAGTATTTCATACGAGCAGATTTAAGTTGGTAAAATATTATTCTACTTTGTCTTGTAATTTACACATATCATTCTTTAATATGTCACATATGCCAACTTATTGATGTATGTAATTTTCTTTAATGATAGTTTTCTACATGTATAAAATACTATAATTGAGATTTATATACATAGCAGAAAGAATACATCTAATAAATACTTAGAAAGGATTAGGCTTTGAAAAACTATGTGACTAAAGTATTAGCCAGTTATGCCAAATAAATTGCACCACCCATAGTCGATTTTTGCGCACCAGTGACAGTTGGTATAGTATTGACCTTTTCATTGATTCTGAGGTAACCCATCAGCGCCATCAGGATGGCCTCTTTGAAGTTGATGGTTTTTTGATCTGGCAGTTCAAGCGTTAGTCCTAGTGCTGAAACATGTTCCTGCATCCGCTCTACCAGATAGTCATTGAATCCTCCACCGCCCGTGATCAGACCTTTATAAGTGCCAGATTTTGTGCCAGAAAGAGTGCTACAGTCGTCAGCAAGTTGAAGAGCAGCAAACTCCACTGTCGTTGCCAACCTATCCGCGTGACTCAGACCATATCGCTGCATGACAGGTATAAAAACCTCTTGGACCCAACTGTTATCCATCGACTTTGGAAATGGCAAAGTAAAATAATTGAGATTCTTCCAATCTGCCATCAACGCATGCGAAACTTCACCAGTGCGTGACAACTCGCCTTTGTCATCATATGCTTTACCCAGCTCACGTACTACATAATTGAGCACTTGATTGCAAGGGCAACTATCGATAGAAGTTATCACTTCTTCATTATGAAAACTCACATTGGCTATACCTCCCAGATTAAAGTAGTAGTCATATCCTGGATAGAGATATTGCTCGACGATTGGCGCAACGGGTGCTCCCTGACCACCTTGTGCGATATCATTGGCTCTAACATCAACTATGCATGGCACACCAGTCAACTCGGCTATGATTGACCCTTTGCCGATCTGCAAAGTGTATCCATCTTCTGGAAAGTGAAATACCGTATGTCCATGAGAACAGATATAATCCACCTTCAGATCATCGCTTTGTACCAAGTCATTGATGGCGCTGGCACAAAACTTAGAAAAGTCTACTTCAAGTATGAGCAGCTCCTTAGCACTAAGAGACGTTGCCGAACCTAGTCTCTTTGACAGACTTTCGTCAAATGCTATTGTCGTACCCATTTTCATATCCCAGTCGATGTGACCAAGCTCCAAGCCATCAAAGGAACAAAGCGATATGTCCAGTCCATCAAGTGAACTACCAGAGATAATACCAAGTACATTCATATCTCAAAGATAACAATGAGATCAGCCAATCAGATAATTTGTAACCTTTAATAAGTGCGTATGTTAATGAGATAAATCATGCATGCTACATCCTTATTTGACTTAACTTTGTGATATGTTATCGACTGATGAAAAGATGAAGGATCACATGCTTGCTGATCATGGTTTGCGAAAGACGTCATTTCGCAAAGAGGTACTTTCGATCTTCTTAGAGAACAAGGGCAAGGCTGTAACCAATGCGACTATTGAGGATTCATTAAAGGACTTCGATAGAATCACCTTGTATCGAACCTTAAAGTCATTTGAAGAAAAAGGCTTGATACACATCGCGCTTGATAGCAAAGGACTATCCAGATATGCTTTATGCGATCATAATTGTAATGCACACCAACATCAGGATACTCATGCGCACTTTCATTGTGATAATTGTGGAAATACAACCTGTCTTGACGAGATGCATGATGGATATGAGTCGCTTGTACCTCAAGGCTATCAAATCAAAGATGTACAGATCACATTTAGTGGGGTCTGCCAATCATGTACATAGGCTATGCATGATATAGAGCCATATTTTAAATGGAGAGATTATTATATCGCTTCTGAGGATGAAAAATCACCTTTCTATGGACGGACGTACAATGAGTTTCAATTTACACAGAAGATCTATAATTATTTTATACATCCGCAATGGGACTTTATAGGATCACCGACACTTTATATAAAGATCTTGTATGTTGATTATTATAAAGGTTTCTCCTTGATAGAGCTCATCGGCGAATGGAATGATGCGGTACACAACGATATCATGTTCTTAAAAAGGGAGATAGCTGACCGCATGATTAGGGCTGGCATCAACAAGTTTGTTTTGCTCTGCGATCATGTACTTAACTTTCATGGAGACGATGATAGTTACTATGAAGAGTGGTATGACGATGTAAAAGAAGAGGACGGCTGGATCAGCTTAGTGAATCTTAGAGATCACATCTATCAAGAGATGAGTGATATGAGACTACAACACTACGTGCACATGGAAGATGAGATCGCAGATGTCGAATGGAGAAGACATATGCCGGACGCACTTTTCAAATTAGTACAAGGTCAGATGGCATTTTAAAATAGAGACATCTTTTAATTTTTATAATTAGAAAATACACTTGGGACATTTATCTGGATTTGTAAATATTATGGGCGAACCCAACGTGGGCAAGTCCACACTTCTCAATGCGCTCATCGGTGAGAAGTTATCCATCATCACTAACAAGCCTCAGACGACGAGGCATAGGATCATGGCCATACTCAATACTGATGAATATCAAGTTGTATTTTCAGATACGCCAGGCATTATAGATACGCCTCACTATAAGATGCAAAAGGCGATGAACACATTTGCCTATAGCGCTTTAGATGATGCTGATGTACTCATGTTTATTGTAGATGTAAACACGGAGCCGATCGTCCCAGATGACATCGTCAAAAAACTAAAAGGCATCACTTGTCCTAAGTTGCTGATCCTAAATAAGATAGATCTTTCTTCTCAAAAGGAGATGGAAGCATTGTCAAAGTGGTGGACGTCTGAGCTACCTGGTTTTGAACAAGTAGCCATATCGGCCCTTGAGCAGATAGGTGTACAAGAACTATTAAATAAAATAATCAGTTATCTCCCAGAAGGACCACCTTATTACCCAAAGGATCAATTTACCGACAGGTCAGAACGCTTTTTTATAAGTGAGATCGTCAGAGAAAAGATCTTGGAGCAGTTCTTTCAAGAGATCCCTTACTCTTGTGAAGTGATCGTCAATTCTTTTAAAGAGGATGAAACACGTAAGGATAAATTGATCCGTATAGCGGCAGACATCATCGTAAATAGAAAAACCCAAAAGAGTATAATCATTGGCAAAGGCGGATCCTCCATAAAGAAGCTAGGGACAGCCGCACGCATAGATATTGAAGCCTTCTTAGAGCGAAAGGTCTATCTTGAGCTTTATGTCAAGGTCAAAGAGAAATGGCGTGATGACGATAGAACTCTAAAATCTTACGGATATTTGCATTAATATAAACTTCCTATGTCAAGTCTAGTAGCGATCGTAGGTCGCCCAAATGTTGGAAAATCAACACTTTTCAATCGTCTGATCGGTGAACGTAAAGCCATCATAAACAATGAAAGTGGTGTCACGAGGGATCGTATCTATGGTCGTACAGAGTGGAATGGGCGTAGCGTCAATGTCGTTGATACGGGTGGATTTGTCACCAACTCCGATGATATCTTTGAAGCGGCGATCAGAAGTCAAGTGCAGATCGCAATTGATGAAGCCGATGTCATCATATTTATGGTTGATGTAACCACAGGCATCACTGATCTCGACGAATCAGTCGCACGTATGCTCCGCAAATCACCAAAACGAGTAGTCCTGTGTGTGAATAAGGTAGATAATCATACGCGCCAACTTGCGGCTAATGAGTTTTGGGGATTAGGATTTGATGATACATTCTTTTTATCCAGTATGACAGGTTCAGGATCTGGAGAAGTATTGGATGCCGTGATCGATCTGCTTCCTCCTGAAAGTGATAGTCTAGAAGATCTGGATATCCCAAAGATTGCCATCCTAGGACGACCTAATGTAGGCAAGTCATCATTTGTTAATGCCCTCTTGGGAGAGGATCGCAACATAGTCACAGATATAGCAGGCACCACAAGAGATGCTATACACAGCAGGTACACGAAGTTTGGTAAAGACTTGATTTTAATAGACACTGCTGGTATCAGAAAGAAGAAAAAGGTCCACGAAGACCTTGAGTTTTACTCCGTGATTAGAGCCATCAAGTCTATAGACGAAACTGATATCTGTATCATGATGATCGATGCTGAGCACGGCATAGAATCTCAAGACATGGCTATCTTTAGTCTCATACAAAGAAGAAGAAGGGGCATCGTCATCTTGGTTAACAAGTGGGACTTAATAGAAAAAGAAACGAATACAGCAAGAGACTACGAGCGTAAGATCAAAGAAAAGCTCAGCCCTTTTAATGATGTACCTATTCTATTTATCTCTACGTTGGATAAGCAAAGGATATTTAAAGCGGTGGAGTTAGTCGAAGAAGTCTATGAAAGTAAGATGAAGCGCATCAAGACGTCCGTTTTAAATGAGGCGCTTCAAGAAATGATGAAGAAAAATCCTCCACCAAGTCACAGAGGAAAGATGATCTCCATCAAGTATGTCACTCAATTGCCAACCAAGTATCCAGCGTTTGCATTCTTTTGTAATTATCCAAAACACGTAAAGGAAAATTATAAAAACTATTTAGAAAATCAACTTAGAGAAAGGTTTGGTTTTACGGGCGTTCCAATTAGCGTAATATTTAAGGAGAAGTAATGAAGATAGAAAAAACTCCTATCAAAGGACTTGTCACCATCCAGCCAATAGTACACAGGGATGACAGAGGATACTTCTATGAAAGTTATAATATCAAAAAACTACCAGAGGAGCTTCGTATCTATGATTGGGTACAAGATAACGAGTCCCAATCCACGCGTGGCGTCTTGAGAGGCCTGCATTATCAAATCGGAAGACATGCTCAAGCAAAACTTGTTAGAGCTATATCTGGTGAAATATATGACGTGGCTATAGATCTGCGCAGGACTTCTAAAACATATGGGGAGTGGTATGGTGTTATACTCAATGATACCAACAAAAAACAATTGTTGATACCACGAGGATTTGCGCATGGCTTTGTAGTGCTTTCTGAGACTGCCATATTTGGCTATAAGTGTGACAACTTCTATGACAAAGAATCAGAAGGAGGTATCATATACAATGATAAAAAATTGGCTATCGATTGGCCGATAGATCTGAGTGCAGTTCAGGTATCTGAAAAGGATGACTTGCTACCCTCTTTTGGTAAGCACAAACCATTTTAATTTGGAAGTTCACTTTCCTGAAAAGAAAGTCATCCTTGTAACAGGAGGCAATGGTCAACTTGGAAAAGAACTAAGATCTTTTGCAAGAGAGCAAGACAGATTTGAATTTATATTTTCATCTCGTGATACGCTTGATATATCAGATCAAGCAGAAGTGTATAATGCAATTAAAAAGTTCAGCCCTGCATATGTAGTCAACTGTGCTGCCTATACTAATGTGGACAAGGCAGAATCTGAATCAGAGCTGGCATTCTTGATTAATAGCACTGCAGTTAATCACGTCGTCGGTGCTTTAAAAATATACGGAGGTAAATTAATTCACTTTTCTACCGACTACGTATACGATACTATATCCGATCGCCCCATCAATGAAGATGACTCTTGTGAGCCAAAGAGCGTCTATGGAAAGTCAAAGAGAGCAGGCGAGCTCGTACTGGAAGCAAGTGATATAGATTGGATCAATATCAGGGTTTCTTGGCTCTACTCTTCTTTCAATCATAACTTTGTAAAAACAATGTTGCGCTTAGGGGCCGAACGTGAGGAGCTAAGTATAGTAAGTGATCAAGTAGGCACACCAACTTACACAAGAGACCTTACTCAAGTCATCTATGAGATGATAAAAAAAGATGATCCTTCTTTGATGAAGAGTCATTACAACTTCAGTAATAACGGTGTTACTAACTGGGCATCATTTGCCAAAGAGATATTTAAACAAACCAACATCAAGTGTAAAGTAGGCCATACTACGACCGAAGCATATGACGCACCTGCACCACGTCCATTGTGGAGTGTCATGTCCAAAGACAAAATCACTAAAAATTACGAGATAAAACTTAGAGATTGGCAAGAGAGTCTGTCTGCTTGTTTATCTTTAGTTCATACATAAGTATGGACTCATATGACTTTTGATTACATCATCATTGGTGCTGGATCCGCAGGCTGTGTTCTTGCTAATCGTCTATCAGCATCAGGAGAATACAAGGTTTTATTATTAGAAGCAGGAGGCAAGGATAAGGATATCAACATCCATATACCCGGCGCTTATAGTAAGATACATAGATCTGCCATAGACTGGAAGCTTTGGACAACTCCTCAAGCACATGTTGATGATAGAAAGTTCTACCTGCCCAGAGGCAAGACATTAGGAGGATGCAGTTCTACTAATGCCATGGCATATGTAAGAGGTAATCATGATGACTATGATCGATGGAGCAAGATGGGCTGCGAAGGCTGGGATGCCAAAAGTGTACTACCCTACTTTAAGAAATCAGAAGGCAATGCAAATACAGATCAACTAGACGATGGCTATCATAGTTCTACTGGTGAGCTTGGTGTGGGTTATGCCCAATACTTTGAAACACCACTAGCGCAAGCGTTTATAGATGCGGCTAGAAGCATAGGCCTTCCTGACAATGTTGATTATAATGGAAAGACGCAGAATGCCACATCAAAATTTCAATTTACAATCAAGAATGGAAAGCGCCAGAGTGCTGCAGTGGCTTTTCTAAATCCTGCAAAGAAGAGAGCCAACTTAAAGATCAAGACACAATGTCACGTCTCTAAGATCAATGTCAAGAATGACAAAGCTCATGGTGTCACGATCATCCACAAAGGAAAGACACAAGACATCTCTTGCACTAAAGAGGTTATCTTAAGTGCAGGAACCTTTCATAGTCCGCAGATCTTACAACTATCTGGCATAGGACCAAAAGATGTAATTGAAAAACAAGGCCTCACACTTATAAAAGAACTCAACGGTGTAGGACAAAATCTACAGGATCATCTTTTCTATTTTATAAGTGCTTATACGAAGGATAAAATCGGCTTTAACCATAGTGCTACACTGAGTAATCAGATCATAGATGGCGTAAAGTACTTTATTAGCAAAAAGAACAACCCACTAACCTGTAGTCCTCTCGAGGCGGTTTCGTTCTTTAATGTTGACAATTATAATGATAGAGTAAACTGCCAGTTTCACTTTGCGCCCTTTCATGCAAATGATGGCACTGATGTAGACTTATATGACTTTGCTACGGTACCAACACACAGAGATGGATTCACGGTATGCCCGTCTCTTTTAAAGCCTAAAAGTCGAGGTACCGTTCAGATCAATAGTAATGATCCACTCCAAGCACCAGACATAGATCCTCAGTTCTTAAGTGCACCTGAGGATCTAGAACTGCTCATAAAAGGAGGTAGAATAGCCTTAGAACTAATGTCTCAAGATCATCTACAAAAGCATGTGAGCGAATGGGCTGGTATCGATCCAAGCATCTCTGATGATGAGCTCGTAAGCTATATAAAAAGAAGAGCAGAAACTATCTACCATCCAGTTGGGACTTGCAAAATGGGCACAGACGAATCATCAGTAGTGGATGCTTCGTTAAAAGTACACGGTATAGAAGGGCTACGTGTTATAGATGGATCAGTGATGCCGGAGATTGTATCTGGCAATACGAATGCCCCTATATTTATGATAGCTGAGAAAGGGGCAGATATGATCTTAGCTTAGCTCTTTTTGGGAAGCTTCTCAACATCGATATCCTTTATCAAGCTATTGTATAGCTTCTTGGTATAGCTAACCGGAAACCAATTGATCACTCTCCACATCCTTTTGGCATCATTGCCGATGAGCAACCTTTGTTTCTTTTTTTCGAGTGCATCGACTATTGTAGTTGCAGCATAGTCAGCAGTGTTTATAAAGGTTTTTTCAAATTCTTTTGCCATTTTATCTTGCTCGGCTTGACTGATCTCTTTATCTCCCCAATTGGCATCTCTTGCAATGTTAGTTTGGATACCACCTGGATGAATACTGAGTACATTGACATGTGGAAAGTCAATCATCGCTTCCATACGCAATGATTCTGTAAATCCTCTGATTCCAAATTTTGAAGCACAGTAAGGTCCTTGATCTGAGATAGCACCGAGACCAAGGATAGAAGAAATATTTGCAACAGCGGCTTCAGGTCTACCTTTCAGATGAGTTAAGAATGCCTTGGTGCCATACACCATACCCCAGAAGTTGATGTCCATCACCCACTTAAATTGCTCAATCGACACTTCTTCAATTGAAAAAGAACCCAGCGTTACACCAGCATTGTTAAGCACCACATCCACTTGTCCGAAGTGCTGTATAACGACATCGCTATATCGCTGCCAAGCATCCCAATCACTTACATCCAAGATCTGGTTATGCACTTCCGCTCCTTGATTCTTTATCATATCGACAGTCTCTTGGAGTCTATCATTATCTACATCGCTGATGGCAAGCTTCGCACCTTTCTTGGCACACAGAAGTGAGGTTGCTCTTCCGATCCCAGATCCAGCTCCACTGATGACGACAACTTTATTAGTAAGATTCATATCGACTTGTTCTTTTCTATTGAGTCTAAAGTAGACAATTGCTTTGAATGAGGAGATTCGTTATTTATAATTAATTGTCGTTGCTCTTGGCTGTCTATCTTTTATTCTTCCACTTCTCTATGATGGATGCCTCGGTCAACAAAAGATTTTTAGGATCTTTCTCGATCTTATCTCTTTGTTCTTGACTGACCCCATCTGAGTACCACCAGTTGTAAGTATCCCTAACTGTATGGGTCAAGGATCTACATGTCAAGCCATTGGCAAAAGCCTTTGTATTATTGATGTGCGATGAGCCTACATTATTTCCCTCTGGCATGATCCAAGGAACTAGATAATAGATGCCATTGTCTTTTAGAAAATCATAATCATCAATTTTCACAATAGACGACGAGACATCAAATGACCCACTTGCCTCTTCTACAAATTGAAAAATATCTTGCGCCTCTTTTGGCCCTGGCGCATTATAAGTACCTACTTTTTTATCTTCTATTAATCTGATCATCCACTCCGCGGCGTCTCGAACATCTAAGTACTGGATCTTGTCTTCCGGCTTACCAGGCACTAATATCTCCCCTCCTTTACTCAATCTAATAGGCCAATGAATAAAACGATTTGTTCTATCTGCGGGACCAATCATATATGTTGGTCTCACTATGATAGATCGGTCTTCGCCAAATGTTTTAATTGTCTCAATCTCAGATAGTGCTTTCATGACCCCATAATCATACTCCATCTTCATCTCTCCGTCCACACCTGCTGGCACCTCCAGCACCAACTCACTCTCTTCTGTAAAATCACTATTGATGTAAGGGTAAAAAACACCTGTTGAAGAAGTATATAAATAGAGATCACAATTATCCTTTAGCAACTCAGCTGTCTGCCGCGTCCACTCCACTTTATGTCCAGAGTTGTCTATGACTGCGTCCCACTTTCTATTTTCTAATGCAGTCAAGTTATCATTACGATCTCCTATCAATTGTTCTACTTGTTCAAACAATTTTTGATGAATAGTCGGCTTTGTTTTGCCTCTTGTGAATGTTGTAATCTCGTGGCCTCTACCAAGAGCATATGCAATCTGATGTGGACCCAAAAAACTACTTCCACCCAGGATTAGAATTTTCAGTCCTCTGGAAGTGCTCTCTTGTATTTTGTTACCTACAGTTTTTGAATTTTTGCAGCTCGATAATCCATAAGCCAAGAGTGGTGTAGCCACAACTATTTTAGCACCAAACTTTATAAATCGTCTACGTGATTCTTTTTTACGCACAGTTTCTCTTTTTTAACTTCAACAAGTTATGAGAATAAGTGATCCTGTTTACTTTTTAACTGAGTAATTCGTAAAGACGTAATAGTACTCACCCCAACATAGATCTATAGTTTCCAAAGGAGAAACAGCTAGTTTCTCTTTGAAAAGCAGATCCGCACTCCACCAGTCGGCATAGGCCTATGCTACTTCTGTTAGAATAGAATCCTGATCAACTAATTCACCAGTACTTGAAGAAACTATTCTTGGGATTAAAGGTACAAATAGATAGTAATGAGGATCATCGATTGCTTCTAACCGAACAGACTCAATAGTCCCAGGCAACCCACCTATATTGGAGGTGCTCTTGCTCAACTCCTTTGATGTTTGACATGAAGCTTACGTATCAATTTCAGGTGTCAAGACCAGTGCATGGACTTAGTACTTAGGGCTCTTTTATCTGATTGGGAGACCTCGTTCTGCACGTTGTTTTTCGTTAAGTGCTTGGTTGAAGTAGACTTGATGGTCATACCATACTTGCGTATTCTTCATTTCTGGATCATGGACATCAAGGCTTAGATCACAATCAAATCTTGCGAGCTGGCTATGATATGTCTTTTGATCTTTTGAGGCATTTATAAAATGACACAGTCCCCATGTGATCCCTCTTCCATCACCATTGCTATCAAATGCATCTGGTATATAAGAACCGGCTGCGGTTGGCATGAGTTGAGTTACCGCCGCAATGTCAAAGTTGACACCGTCAGGTGCATATTGAATGGTATTACTTTCATTTCCATTTCTAATAGTTAAAGATGCGATGCCTTCCTTAAATGGAAACAAAGCAGTCTCATGACCAGAATTGAATAAAGGATTGAGTGGGTGTTTTGTAAATGGACCCAACGGGTTATCTGCAATTGCTAGACCGTTGCCTACAAGGTAATCAGGACGATCTCCATAGGCGGCTTTAAAATAGACGTAGATCTTATCTTTATAAACCAATGGATAAGGATCGTGGATAGAAAACTGATCCCATGTTCCTTTTTCTCCATTTGGAATGATGATTTTATTAGCTGGCGTCCAAGGCCCATCGATATCGTCAGCATAAGATACTGCAACAGGACAATGATCTCCTTTCGTACCGCTTGCTTCCAAGAAGCCTTGATAATAGAGATAGTACTTATCTTTCCATTTTAGAATATCTGTGGTAGTCACTGACCGCCACCCTACTGTCGGCTTGTCTGGTCTTTCTATTGCTACACCTTGTTCTTCCCAAGTTAAACCATCCAAGCTTGTGGCATACCAGATCTCTGCAAGATCCCAATCTGTAGAAGGGATCTTATCTGTTGACTGCTCTGCACGACTAAAGCCAACTGGTGGTACAATTGTATGACGTTTGGTATACCACACATAGTACTTGCCGTTCTCTTTGAGTATTTTAGAAGGATCTCGTCGTGATATCGTCCCATTCTCTTCATTGTAATCGAAGCCCTTCAGTCGTGTGTATTTAAAACTTGAGAACAGTTCATTGTCTTCAGGTCTTGGCGCAAGGTAATTATCATAAAGCCGTTCCATCCCAGCGCTCAGTGGTCTATCTGGCTTGGTGGCAGGTATATCCCAAGGGTAACCTGTCGTTGTAGTTTGGGTGATTTCGTCAGTTGGATTTTGGCTGTTTGGTTTTGGTTCATTTGGATTTACGCATCCTAAGGAGAGGAAGAATAGGAGGACGAAAACCCCTCCGACCTTCGGATACCTCACCTTACAATGGGAGGATGGGTTATTGGTTTTAATAAGCCAGTCAGCTGATTCTATTACCTGAGGCAGGACAAGCTTCCCAAAGGATAATATTTTAATTAATAGGTCTTTAAATATGTTCATGATGTAGATATAAGACAGTTCTAAAATTAGCTCACCGATCAGTCTGTCGGCAGGACGCAGTTTTTTCAAGCTTAATGATTTTTTGTAGATGTGGACGGGTCCATCCCTTGATCTATTTCCAAAAGGGGTAAGTTCCGATTCGGCTTTAGCTCCATTATCTTCGAGGATGTATCAGGTATAAAACGTGTTATAAAGTTAATGAGCTTCAAGATAGTCTTGTATCAAATAGTAATAGATGCAGTCCTTGGCCAA
>CALDEM010000017.1 GCA_937942435.1 uncultured Saprospiraceae bacterium | reverse complement strand
GGATATCGATCAGAAGATGGAGTAATTATAAAGTTATAATCCGTACCCACATCTTGGATAGCGATTTTCATTCCTTTTGAAACCTTTGGAGCGTTAGTTAGTTTTATCTCGCATGATATAAAAGGTATATCTGATCGGGTGATCAACAAGTCAATCTCAGCCCCTTGATGCGTACGATAGAACTGTAAGGCATAAGGAGCACGAAGAGTACTTCGCACTTGATTGATAACATAGGTCTCCCATGACAAACCTACATCAGGATGACCATATAGTTCTTCTAATGATTTGATATTTAGAAAACTGTGTAGCATCCCTGTATCGTTGATATAATACTTAGGAGACTTCACCAATCTCTTCTTAAGATTTTTATAAAAAGGAGTAAGCTCGTAAAGTAAAAAGGTATTAACAAACATGTCATAATAATCGCGCACCGTAGGGTTAGTCACTTGTAGCGATCTTCCGATTTGATTATAATTACTAAGCTTACCATTCATGTGAGCTGCCATAGTCCAGAATTTTCGAAGGAAAACTGGATTATTAGGTAAACCCAACATTAGTAGATCTTTCTCTATATAGGTTCTTGTAAAATTAGATCGCCACAACTGGCTCGCTCGATCTGACTTGGCCAAAAATGACAAAGGAAATCCTCCTCTCATCCAATGAGTATTAAGATGCTCATGATCTACTTCTTTAAGTGAAAAAGGATGCATATCAAGATAAGCTATCCGTCCAGCAAGAGATTCTGCCGACTGCCTCATCATCATAGGAGAAGTAGAACCAAGTATTAAGAATCTACCAGGTCTACGATCTTGATCTATCAAAGCCCTTAGTATCGGAAACAAGTCTTGTCTGATCTGTATCTCATCTAAGATGATCAGATGATCCTTATATGCGCTAAGAAATAATGCTGGATCGGCCAACTTAGCAAGGTCATCGGGCAACTCCAAATCTAAGTATATAGATGCTTGTCCCTCGGCAATCTGCTTTGCAAGCGTAGTCTTCCCAACTTGACGTGGTCCAAGGATACCAACTACAGGGAAAATACCCAGCAACTCCTGCAGTTCTGCGCTCGATGTTCGAGTAATCATTGACCTAATCTACAATTTAACCATGAATTATCAAAGTATATTTTTAATTTTTCATGGTAAAATAAACCCATAATGGGCGAGATAAACCAGCATAACAGCATCAACTTACCCTTATCTAAACAAAAAACCCTCCCTTAAAGGATCATCAGGATCAATCAAAAATGCATGCCGCCCCGTAACATATGCAGTACCCTCCACTTGTGGCACTACAGCTTGATGAGGGCCATAAATCAAGTCCTTAACTAGGGAGCCTTTAAACTTACTCCCGACAATACTCTCTACTTCCAAAAACTGCTTAAAGTCAACCTCTCTTCTTGCACGATGTATCGCCATACGACCCGACACTCCAGAACCTGTAGGACATCGGTCCACTTCTCCTTCAGCAAAGACACACACATTTTTACTTTCTAAATTAGAAAGATCCGTTTGCAAAAAGATAGTACCATACAAGAAGCTTAAGTCCTCTTCAAATGGATGATTGATATTATCATTTTCTTCGATGACCGCTCGCTTGATCTCCATACCAGCTGAGATCAAGCGTTGATAGCTTTTTTTAGAAAGATCAAAATTGAAGTTATTCTTTCCCATATCAACATAGGCATAAAAAGCACCTCCATAAGCTAAGTCATATGTGACCGCTCCAAGACCTGCTACGACTACACTTTGATCTAGATCTATCACAAAAGAAGGAACACCATGAAAACGGACACCTACTACTTTACCTTCCTCAACTTGAACATAAGAATCGATCCGTCCACAAGGTGCATCAATCTTGAGCTTGTTCTCCCCCTCTACAGCCTCAATCCAATTCATCTGGACCGCAAGCGTACTGATTGCTATGATGGCATGACCACACATTGTACTATATCCATCGTTGTGCATAAATACAATTCCAAAATCACCTCTCTCATCATTTTGCTCCGTAGCATTAGGCGGTGTGAGATAGCATCCGTACATATCTGCATGTCCTCTTGGTTCGTACATCAATGCCTTCCTAAGATGATCATGGTGATCCTTAAGCTGTCTACGATGTGCCAAAACATTATCTCCCTCTAATACTGGCATGCCGCCAACAACCACTCTAAGTGGCTCGCCACCAGTGTGCATATCGATTGTGTCAACCTTGACATAGTCAGAAGGAACACTAAGTTGAGTATGACTCTTGATTCTATCGTATATACTCATCGATTAACAGTGTTCAGTTTTTGCTAAGCTCATAAAGTGAAATTAAAGAATAAAGCAAGAGCAGAAAAATCGAAACCAAAACTTAGTACCTTAACCATATGAAAACTACTCAAAGAAGAAAATTCATGAAGTCTCTTGGACTTGGGCTCGCACTACCCTACCTCAACATTGGTGGTTCTTTGGTCGACACGCAGCGTGGTCTATTAGAAATTGAAAAACGTACCTTAGATGCTTCGGAAGAGTACTGGGCTTTAATCAAATCACAGTTTTCTTTTGCTCCTAAACTTCGCTACTTCAACAACGCTTCACTGGGTGGCAGTCCACTGCTTGTACAAAAAGCAACTACACATGCACGAGATACTTTAGATGGGTTTCCATCCAAATATATGTGGGGCGGATGGGACGATGAGAAAGAAAAAATCAGACAAAGTGTTGCAGAATTATTCTCAGTTTCTAATGAAGAGATAGCCCTCATCCACAATACTACCGAAGGGATGAATCTTATAGCTCGCAGCTTTAACTTAGATCCAGATGATGAAATAATATTGGGCGATCATGAACATAAATCTGGCAGCATCTGCTGGGAAGTATTTCAAGAATCAAAAGGTGTGAAAATAATCAGACCTACTTTACCATTGCTTCCGCAAAATGAAGAAGACATAGTAGAAGTATACAGAAAAGCCATCACACCTAAAACCAAAATCATATCCATCTGCCATATTGTAAATACAAATGGTATGATGCTCCCTATCAAAAAGATATATGAGATGGCCCATGCTCAAGGGATATTGGTAGCTGTAGATGGGGCCCAAGGTGCTGGGATGATATCGATCGACCTGCATGACCTAGGTTGTGATTTTTATACCGCAAGCGCTCACAAATGGCTCTTTGCTCCTAAAGGGATGGGTATCTTCTATGCCAAACAAGAAAGTCAGCATCACTTAAAGCCTTTGATCGTATGTCGTGGTCATAATACCAAGACAATACGACGATTAGAAAATTATAATACACGTAACCTCCCAGAACTCTTAGGACTTGGATCTGCCATAGAGTTCTATAATTACATTGGTAAAGAGAAAATCCATGATCGGTCCTATGAATTGAAAAATTACTTCCGATCAAAGATAGAAACGATCTCTTCTTTACGATTAAAAACACCTGCTTCAGATACTCTTTCCGCAGCTATACAGATTGTAGAAGTCATCAACAAAGATGTCAATGAAGCACAAGAGTATCTGTCTGATAATTATAATATCGACTGTCGACCGATGAGCACCTTTGGATTAAATGCGCTTAGGATATCACTATCTATATATATCACAAAAGCAGATATTGATTATTTAGTTGATGCTTTAGTGGCCTATAGCGATTCATGACACAACTTGTCATAGGTATCACAATAGTTGTAGTTACAGTGCTGGTTGTGAGAGCACTTGGATCTTCTAAGTCCAAGGCTCTGACAACTGTACTGGATTGGTTTCCAGCTATTCTTTTTGCTTATGTCATACCAGCTATTGTCACACATACACTTAATGTTGATCTATCCAAGATAGCGTTGCATCAGTGGAGTAAAAATATCATCATGCCACTGGCCATTCTGATGGTGATGAGTGCTCTTTCATTCTCACAATTAAGACATATCGGGTGGCGGCCTATCATTACCTTTTTTTCAGGTTCTATGATGATTGCTATGATGCCCATAGTCATTGGACTAGGCACACGATATCTTGCACCAGGATTATATGAGACTTTTATCTCAGGAGGTTATTGGCAAGGCATGATAACCATGGTTGGGTCTTGGATCGGAGGAAGCACTAGTCAACTCGTACTTAAAGAATTGAGCGATTGTTCTGAAGAACTATTCATCACGATACTTGTCATGGACAATGTTCTGGTTAATCTATGGACCATCTTAATGTTTCAATTTATAAAGCAAAGTGATAAATGGAATACCTACTTCAACATAGATGATAAAGTCAAAGATTTTGTTCCAGATCAGGTTGATGTCTCTAAATCACCACTGTTGACCATATCTATCATAACAATTACAGTCGTAGTGAGTTACTTCCTAATCTCCAACTTCTTAATGAAGATTATCGTACTTTCTATATTAGGTTTACTCCTGGGCAATTTTATAAAATACTGGAATCATTCATTTGTTCTCAAAATCGGGGGTATCCTCATTATTTTAATCATGGCGATCCTGGGGTTAAAGTTAAACTTTGAAAACTTTGGGCTGCCTATCTCGATGATCCTCATCTCAATCGTTTGGTTAGTATCTCATTACCTCATTATGATACTGATGGCTTGGAAATTAAAACTTCACATGGCTTGGTTACCTATAGCTAGTATGGCCAATGTCGGAGGCATCTCAACCGCGCCAGCTGTAACCGCGGCTTACAATGAAGAATGGATGCCGCATGCCATCATACTAGCCATCTTGAGTATGGTGACGGGTACAACTTGGGGCATCATATCTATCTACTTAATGAAGACTCTGGTCATCTAGTTATACCTATTAACAACTGTATCTATTAAGACACTCCTGATATAGCTGATTGCCGTGCTAACTATTTCAAAGATTCTATGTTACATTTGCATCAAATAAAGGACGCATGAGAAATCTTCAACTATTCATTATCGCTATAGGTGTTCTTCTCGCTTCATGCAAGCAAGAGGCTCCAACGGTACAGGTTGATACAACACCTGCTCACTGGGATAAGATACCAGTGGCCATGATGAAAGGTTTAGAAGCTCATGGGGGTCTAAAAGCATGGTCAGAGATGAATACTTTGGAGTATTCATTTCCGAAAGGAGAAGCACAAGAGCTACACCAGGTGGATCTGCCCACCAGAAAAGTAAGGATCTCGCACCCAGACTTTAACCTAGGTTTTGATGGCCAAGAGGTATGGGTGACACCGAGTAAAGAAGCTTTTGGTACGGGGTCAGCAAGGTTCTACCACAACTTGATCTTCTACTTCTATGCCATACCATATGTACTTGCAGATCCGGGTATCAACTATGAAGTACTCCCGGATCGAGTGCTTAATGGAAAAACACTCGATGCCATCAAGATCTCTTTTAATGATGGCGTTGGAGACGCCCCAGACGATTACTATATCGCACACTTCGATAAGGAGACACATGAGTTTCACTTCCTGTTGTATACGGTTACATACTTCAGTGGAGAGACCAATGAAAACTTTGGTGCCATCTTATATGACAATTGGAAAGAAGTCAATGGCCTTAAGATACCCCAATCTATGAAGGGATATAAGTTTGCCGCTGATACACTGGGTGAGCAGAGGTACGAGCGCATATTCAGCGATATCAAGCTGACAGCTGAAACACTTGATCCCGCTCTTTTTGAAATACCTGAGGGAGCTGAAATAGACAGTTTAATCCAAAAATAACTCAAGCTCCTTTTAAAAGTCTTACTCTAGTCTCATATACTGGTTTTTTTACACTTCAGGCAAATTACTCTATCAATTAGCTATCTTAGTGAAGAAGCAATAATCCATGTGTGCCTCTATCAGATCTTAAGGTTCTTATTGTAGAAGATGATCCTATCATCTCAAGTCATATTAATAAATTGCTATCTGTGCACGGCGCTAATGTTATAGGCAAAGCACATAACGGATCAAGAGCGCTCGACTTACTCCATAACCTCTCACCCGAGTTTGTGATCTGCGATGTCCATCTCGGCACGGGTATGACTGGTTTAGATATAGCTGAAGTAATACATCAGAAATATAATCTGCCCTATATATTCTTAACATCGTTTGATGATGAAAAGACGCTCACAGAAGCTCAAAAATATAGCCCATATGGCTACATAGTTAAGCCCTTTCATGACAGAACGTTAATCTCTACCATTAAGGTGGCACTTTCTAATCATAAAAAGAAAAACACATCAAGGCAACTTGTAAAAAGCAACGTAGAAGGTACAATAGGCATTACACTCTCTGATAGAGAGTTTGACATATTACAATCTTTACTAAATGGAAGCACCTATCAACAGATAGCAGATGCTCAACACCTCAGCAAAGATACAATCAAGTACCACGCAAGCAAACTATACAACAAGTGTAAAATAAAAAACCGGTCTGAACTAGCTGGACGATTCTTATAATCATCATCCAAGATTTTAGAATACATCATGAAAATCATCTGCACAATTATTATTCTTCTCACCTTCCATATTTTGATTGATGCACAAGCCGTTGATTATCCAATTGAGTTTTCCAAACTGTCAACTGAATCAAAAAAAACTGCTAAAAAACGCTATTATCTATTAGACAGTTTAGAGCGTAACAATGCTCCGTATCTACAAAAGCTCAAAGCGCAGATCTCAGCAGTGGATTATTATACACTACATGGTGTATTAAAGCCCATTAGTGATTCTCTTTTTACCTTGATATTCTCTGATGACAGAATCAAAGAGACACCTCGATTACATTCAAAGGCAATCACGATGCGTGGTTTATCAGAATATAAAAAAGCCAATTTTGAAAAAGCAATTGCGTCTCATTATGAAGCAATCTTGATCAGAGAAAAGCATAACGATCCAACTATTAGCTATAACTATCATCTTATAGGTCAAAATCTTATGGCAAGAGACCGGCCTCAGGAAGCTTTAAAAAATTATCTAAAAGCAAAAGAATTAGGTGCAAATAGAAAACGTCCTAATGCAAAGCTAACACAGCGTATAGCGCATGCTTACCAAAGATTAAGTGATTTTGAAAAATCAGAAAGTTATTATCTGAAATCAATAGAGGAAGCGATACTAACCAAATCAGAGCTTATAGAAGGAACGTCAATGTCAAGATTAGCCGGACTATATAATAAACAAGGAAAATATAAAAAGGCTATCGAACTCCTTAAGGAGAGTCGTGTAAAGAGAGAAGGTAAGATGTTTTTATCTCACAACATGTCATTGCACCACGAATTAGCAATTAGTCAGCTGGCGCTTGGTGATACAAAAACGGCACGCCGCAATGCCAATATCGCATATGGAATAGCAGAACAATTAAATAGTCCAGGCTACAAACAAACAGTACTTAGAACACTGGTTAACATCGATAATCAACAAGGAGAAAAAGATAGCAGTATAGCTCACTACGAAGCCTTGTTGATAGAAAGAGATTCATTTTTTAATATTGAAAATTCAAACAAATTTCATGAACTCTACACGAAGTTAGAGCTCGCTGACAAAGAAAGGACCTTACTCAAAAAAGAAGTCACTATCCAAGAAGACAATAGAATCAAGAATATACTCTTCATGGTATTAGGTCTGCTCAGCATCGTAACCATCATGGGTGGACTATTGATACACAATAAGATAAAACACGAAAAGAAAATAACTGAACAAAATGCAATTATAAAAACCGCACTTGAAGAAAAAGATGTCCTTCTCAAAGAGATACATCATAGAGTGAAAAACAACTTACAAATAGTATCATCTCTTCTTGGCATGCAATCATTATCTATTAAAGATGAGTCAGTGAAATCCGCCATAACTGAAAGCAGAGCACGGGTCCACAGTATGTCCTTGATTCATCAAAGTCTTTATAAAAAAGAAAAATTTTCTGGCATCGAGATGAAGCCATATATCGATCAACTATGTTCTAACCTTATCAACACTTATCACTTTGAAGAAAAAGAAATCAAGCTAACGACTAATGTATCTAAAGACTTGTGGCTTGATGTCGAGACAGTTGTTCCGCTTGGACTTATTATCAACGAGCTGATCACCAATAGCCTAAAACACGCCTTTGCAGGCCGCACAACAGGTATCATCACTACTAATCTCAATATTGATATCATATCTTAGTACTCAATGTAAAAGACAATGGCGTAGGCATAGATCAGGACAGTAATAACGAAGACTCCTTCGGTCATGCGCTAATAGAATCATTTAAAGATAAACTGGATGCAGACCTTTTCATAGAGAATAATAATGGTACATCTGTGACCTTACGCATCAAGTCATATAATACAGTATAGCAACGTGTCTCTTCTATTCATTTACCACATTAATAAACTTTCTTTTTACAAAAGGTATCCCATTGTCAGTAAGTCCTTCCACCACTACTTGATGCACACCCAGTAGATCACTTGCCGTAAATGAAAAATCAAATGGCTCATGAGATAGTTGAATATTAGGATTCCAATATATCGTAGTTCTATAATCTGAACCAGCGATTAATTCGTCTTCACTCGGTACATAATATTGGCGAGCCTTATGATATCCAGGATGATTTATGTTGAACACACCTGGCCTTGTTATTTTAATCCCATCGGATGGGTCTCTTGTCAATATTGAAACCACAGCCGGTTGACCGTATAACCGATCAGCTCTTATGCCCGTAATTATATCTAGAGAATATACATCAGAAGGTTGGATCAAAAACTCTTGAGTTTCAGGGACCAAAAAACCATCAACAACTATTCTTGCTGTTATACCTCTAGTTAATCCTCCAATCAATAAGGTATTACGACCATCCTTCACTATTTTTTTGGAAGCTGGTATCATGGCCCGCATCATATCATGTATAGTTGCATAATTGAGACCATCGTACTGAGGGTCATCTGCTAAAAACTTCTCCGTACTAGCAAAATAAAAAATCCCTTTCTCTTTATATCGCTTACCTACTTCTTTGCTTACTCCATGCGCACTATATCTTCGGGTAGTTACAACAACTTCATCTATATCAAGTGACCATACTGTATTGTCTAGGACTTTAGATCGATTGACAGATTGAGTATATACTTCTCCTTCTAAGTCTGTCTCTTCTATAGAATTAGAAAAAGGATAATGAAGCAAACTATTAAAGGTATCAAGATTGAAGTCTGGCAATAGGAGCGGTTTTACCACTACATTTCGATTACCAACAAGTTTTTGAGTACCTCTTTCTACTTTTTTACTTTTCTTCTTTTTATACGTAGCAGCTTGTATGATTATATCGATACTATCAGGCAGGTCAATTCCTTCAAACTGAAAATATCCATTATCATCTGATGTCACTTGAAGTGCAGCAAACAATTCTTCATCGGCAATATTAAGTGCCACATCAGCTTTTACAGGCTTATCATTACTAAGTCTAGTAATCTGACCTCTTATGATCGTCTTCTCATCTGAAAATGAAACTAATTCTGGGTAATCAGATTGAAATATCTGTTGCCACTCAAACCTTCTCCATCCATGAGTTGCCAATACCAAATCCATAAACGATCTACTCCGCTTGTCATCTCTTGCTATATAATCGGCTATAAAATCAATCTTTCCTTTAAGATCACTTTGTAGCCATAAATAACTTTGGATATCCACACTTCTCCATTCATCTGGAAGTACATCGCGATTATAAATTGAAATATTAGCACTTCCTTTAACAGATGCAGTATCAATGAAAGCTTTTATTGAGCCAGAGATTGTTTCTCTTTTAGGCACCACAGTCGGAATATCTAATGCAACATCAATCTTTTCGAGTGGATTTCGATTGAAGATCAACCGTTCTGAGACTGGTTGACTTTGAGGGTCAAATAAAGTGAGATGGACAACTCCAGATGGTATTTTATTCTTTTCTAAAGTCACAAGCATCTTTTTAGATTGATCTAAAGAAAAAGAAGATACAATCATACCTCGTATATGTGCTATAAGATAAGCTCCTGATAAACCCTCTTCCAAATTAGAAGTCAGTGTTACACTGATCTTTTTATCGTCTTGACTATGAGCGCTCATGACGTATCCTTGAGAAAGAGCGCGTGGAAGTGCGATAGACTTTTTGATAGAATCATATGTTAACTCCGCCGTATAGCTTTCTCCTTTAATAGGAGTGATATCGACCCTGCCTATATTATTATTCCATATTTTAAAATTAGAAACTACATCTCCCTCAGTATTCTTGATAACACCCTTAAACAGTTCTTGATCTTCAACTCCTTCGACTTTAAAAGCCAACTTACTTTTCAAGCCTTCAACAAGGTATCCTCCTTCTGGAAAAAACTGAAGAGAGAGAGTCTTGTCTTGTGGACGATCTTTCATGAACTCTGCACTATTGAGCAGACGTACTTCTTTTTGAAATATATAGTCAGTATCAAAATTGAGCTGGTAGGGGCTATAAACTCTTAAAGTGTAAACACCTACTTTATCATCCAAAGACGTTTTGATACTAAAGGGTGCAACTCCATCTTTGATTTTCAATTGATATGTATCAAGGATATTACCATCTGGATCTATCCAATCTGCATACAGGATCGGATCTATATCTATCAAGACATGACTTCGACCATATACCATATATGCCTTGGCCCATATCTCATCTTCTACCACATAATATGGCTTATCCATAGCTACATAGATCTTCTCGATGTAGTGAGAAGAGTGGTAATCGTTGAATAAGCTATCTATTGATTGAGAACTTATAGATAAACTGACAAATAGTAAGATGATTAAGTTAGCAGCCTTCATACCAGATTAAAACGCGTAGAAAACCGCTTCTGTTTCTATAAAAACAAAAAAGCCTTACATCTCTGTAAAGCTTTTGTACCCGGAGTCCCGATACTTCGGGACACGGCCGCGAAGCCATCCCGATAATATCGGGACGTGTCTACCAATTCCTTAATCGTAGTTTTAGACTTTAAAGACTTCAAGTAGGTCTCTCTGCGCACGGCCTCAGCCCTCGTTTCATATTCTTCTTGATAGACAAGTTCCCAAGGTCTAAATCCCTTTGTTGATCTTACATGTCCATTATTATGACGAAGCAGTCTCTTTGAAAGAGAGTTTGTCTGACCGATATAATATCGATCATGAGAAACAGAGTATATGATGTATAGAGAATAGATAACGGAAGATATGAATAAGAAAATTCCAATATAAAAAAGCCTCATATCTCTGTCAAAATTTTGTGCCAGGAATCCCGATACTACGGGGCACGGCCGCAAAGACATCCCGATTCTTTCGGGACTGACTACCTAGTCCAGAAAAACAAAAAAGCCTTACATCTCTGTAAAGCTTTTGTACCCGGAGCGGGACTTGAACCCGCACGGCCGCGAAGCCACTGGATTTTAAGTCCAGCGTGTCTACCAATTCCACCATCCGGGCGTATATCTACGGATGGATACAAGCGTAAGTATCAACTTACCCTTATAAATAAGGCCATAACTAAGTATGGCCTCTTTTTGAGCGAATGACGAGATTCGAACTCGCGACCCCGACCTTGGCAAGGTCGTGCTCTACCAGCTGAGCTACATTCGCATTAATCATCGCTCTTTAGCGACCGCAAATATATACTAAATCAAATCTTAATGGCAACTCGACAAGGGATAATATACACATGTGGGAAAACTCTTATTTTTCATTGCCACACATACACCTATAAAACCGCCTACTTGTTCCTATTCTCACTATCTTATCACAAAATAAATCAACATGGCACAACCCAACTGGTGGCTCATCTTAGTCGTAGCATTGATCCCTTTAGTCATAGGATTTGTCTGGTATAATCCAAAAGTCTTTGGCAACGCTTGGATGCGGACAGCTGAGATCGATGAAGCACGTGCTCGGTCTGGCAACATGCTTAAGATATTTGGCTTGACCTATCTCTTTAGTGTCTTAGCTGCTTACATGTTGGCTACTGGCTCTGTACATCAATCAGGTATCATACAGCTATTCATGGGAGATCCTGCTTTAGATGATCCTAACTCAGCCATCAGTACTTTCGTAAATGAGTTCATGGCAACCTACGGTGATCGACATAGATCTTTCTCGCACGGAGTGATCCATGGTATAGAGACAGCCATCTTTTATGGATTGGCACTTATCGGGATCAACTGTCTCTTTGAGCGCAGACCTTTTAAGTATGCCCTGATTCATCTTGGATATTGGATCGTTTGCTTTGCAATTATGGGTGGTTTGTTATGCCAGTTCTTTTAGAATTTAGTTTTCTAATTTAGAATATAACGAGCTCTTAACTACAGTAAAGCTACTATCTATCTCCAATAGCTTTTACTGGATAATACATGGCCAACGTACAGATTAAGCCATATAACAAAAGACTATCCATAGTACATCCATTGTAAATTCTTTAGAGCAGATTTCTCTCATTTACAATTTGATATTACAACTTCATTTGAATTAACGAGGCATCCAAACCATCTATGTCCCTGATAGATATTGTCCATACGAGAGTCTCGCAACAACCTGCGAACCAATCTTAACACACACATTATCAATAAGTTAGCGCAGTATATCTCCTCTCCTCAAGTATATCAACGAACCACCCTTTTGATAAAATAATGGTAGCAGATACACTCACTCATCTCACTAAAAGAAGTAGGGTTGCGTAAGCAATTAAAAAGTTTCCGCTTGAGTCATTGCAGCGACCAACCCAAATAGAATGGAGTATCTCACGCATTCATTTTATAGCTGCTGCTGTAAGGATAAGAGTAATCTGCAGAGCACTCTGCACTTCTAATAATTCAAAAAAAATCAAAATTTATGAATCAAATTAAGCAGCTATTGATGTTGACTTTCTGGCTACTGTCAGTACAAAGTCTGTCAGCACAAACACTCACACTTGATGACTTTCCAGTCTTAAGTACGATCATCGACCAAGACAATTGTTGTCAAAATGAGTCTGTGATCTTTTACGACATGGGAGATGTCCAATTCTTCTATGTCGCAAATGACGCAGATTGCTTTGGAGAAGGTGGAAGGTTGTTTTTTGGTGATGGTTCCTTACACTGTGAAGATGGGGTAACTGATTGCCTTGAGTTTTACGGTCTTACTACTGGTGGCCAAGTGATCTACCAATGTGACGCCCCTCAATCAGACCTTGATTTATTCGACCGATTTTCATTTCTTTCTTCTGTCGTAGATGTTGATGCCTGCCAAGGAGAAGTAATTGAGTATTATAGAAACTCTCTTAAACATGAGTTTCTATGTGTCGTAACACCTGACGCTCGTACATGGTACTATCCAGATGGCACTCTTGCTTGTCAAAGTGATGGATCTTTCGACTGTCCTACTTTATATGGATTTGGCGAAATGGAACTTATCGATCTTTTCATTTGTGACTCTGATAATAACGGAGGTGGCATCGGTAATAGTGATGCAGTTGGAGCCGTATATGCTATGACCAATGGACAAGGTCAAGTACCTGGTAACGTACAAGGCCCTAACTCAGTAGTTGCTTATGCACAGGCTGCTGATGGTACTCTTACACCTATGGGTTCTTTCCCAACAGGCGGTAATGGTGGAGACTTTGATGGAGGTGAAGGACTTGATCCGCTTATCTCTGCTTATGCTATCACTAAGTCTAATGACAACAGATTTGTCATGGCTGTCAATGCTGGTAGCAATACTGTTACAACCATGAGAGTTAATCCTGACTATTCTTTAGAAGTAGTTGATACAGAATCAACTCTTGATATCGGACCAAACTCCATCGCTTACGTTCCTTCAAGACTCGTTGGTGTTAATGGCTTCGTATATGTAAGTAATATCACTCGTTCAGAATTTCTTGCTCTAGGAGAGCCAGGTCAACAAGGTAGTATCGTAGGATACAAACTGATGAACGATGGTACATTAGAGCCCATCGCTAACTCAAGAAGAGAATTAGCTAACAGACCCTCTGCAGTACAGTTCTCACCTGATGGCGACTTCGTTGTAGTGGCTTCTATCAACTCTGGAGCAGCTGCTCTTGGTAGCGGGAGCGAAGACGAGTTAGTTATATACCGCGTCAACAATGATGGTACATTATCTGATACACAATTAGATGGTGTTACATCTACATTGAGAGGCAACACTGCTGGGAGAAACCTTCCTTCTGCAATTGGTTTTCAGATTGTTGGAGACAACTATGTAGTTGTTACCGAAGCACGTGAATTCCAATCTGATGGTACACCTCCTGCATTCCCAGCATTGCAAGATGGTTCTGTATCAACATGGCAGATAGACACAGATGGTATGCTTATACCTGTTGATCTTGATGTAGCATCTGGTACTAACAATACAGGTCGGACGGCTTGTTGGCTAGATTTTTCTGATGAAAACACATTCTTCGTATCCAATGCTATCGAAGCTGGACTTGCCGCTTATACCTTTAACGATGGAGATATAGAATTAATCAATCAAGTAGCTGCTCAAGGTACCGGTGCAACTGGTAACACAACAGATCCTGCCGCTGCTTTCGGTACAACCGAGGGTTGGATTGACCTTTGGATATCAGACGATGGTCAGTACTTATATCAAGCTTACGGACTATCAGGTGAGGTAGGAGTATATGCGATCGACGGTACAGAACTCACTCTTTTACAAGAAATAGGTGGCTTGCCACAAAACAACATACAAGGTATCGTGTCTGTAGGTCAACTACCAGATGATGCTAACGAACTGACTGCAACTTATAGGGTAACATTTGATGCACTTTGGTCACAGACTTCCCATCCTAATGATTTCCCTTTTGATACACCCAATGAGGCTAGATGGTCCCCGGTAGCCGGATTAACACACAATAGTTCTGTTAGATTATTTAACGAAGGTGATATCGCAACTACAGGACTTGTTAATATCTCTCAGACGGGCTCAAGAGATCCAATTGACTCTGAGTTAGCTGATGTAATTGCAACTGGTGCAGGTGAGCATTATATAGAAAGTGCAACTCGAGTGAGACCTTCTCCAGACACGATCTCTACTACTTTTGAAATATCTAGTTCACACCCATTATTTAGTGCGACTTCTATGATCGCTCCAAGTCCAGATTGGCTTGTTGCACTTAGAGATTTCAACTTAATGAGAAATGGCGAATTTATAGAAAGCGCTGTTGCTCAGTTCATACCTTATGACACTGGTTCTGACAGTGGAGAAACATTTAGATCAGATAACCAAGATACACAGCCACGTCAGCCAGTCACTAGAATTACAGATGGCTTACTTGCAGATGAAGATGGAAATATCAGAAGCCTCGGTATCTGGAGATTTGAAAGAATCGACAGTGGTAGTAATTGTGATGTAGAAGGTGGCACGATCACTGGTGGTCCATATACTTTTACTGTAGACGGTACCGCAGATAACATCCCTGAGGATGGTATATCTCTAACTGCTAATAACGGTGGTAACAGCCAGTGGGTAGTAACTGATGCATCAGGATATATCCTCGGTCTTCCGCCAACCTTTAGCGCTCCTGATTTTGATGAAGCAGGTGTAGGTCTTTGCTACGTATACCACATGTCATACGAAGATGGCCTAACTGGTCTAGCAGTAGGTAACAACATCGCTCAACTTGAAGGATGCTTTGATCTTTCTAATCAGATATATGTCAATAGAGTACAAGGTGCCAATGCAGGAAACTTCGTAGGAGGTGTATTTGCAATGACCAATGGTCAAGGCCAAGTAGACGGTAACGTGCAAGGTCCTAACTCAGTAGTTGCTTACGGGCAAGCCGCTGACGGAACACTAACACTTATAGGAGACTTCCCTACAGGTGGTAATGGTGGAGACTTTGATGGAGGTGAAGGACTTGATCCGCTTATCTCTGCTTATGCTATCACTAAGTCACTTGATAACCAATTTGTAATGGCTGTCAATGCAGGTAGCAACACTGTTACTTCTATGAGGGTCAATAATGACTTTACGCTGACAGTTGTCGATACAGAATCTACACTTGATATAGGACCTAACTCTATCGCTTACGTTCCTTCTAGAGTTTCTGGAGTCAATGGTTTTGTATATGTTTCTAATATCGCAAGAACAGAAAACCTAGCTCTTGGTGAGCCAGGTCAAGAAGGTAGTATCGTAGGATACAAACTGATGGATGATGGTTCTCTTCTCCCTATAGAAGGTTCAAGAAGAGAATTAAATAACAGACCTTCTGCTATACAGTTCTCTCCTGATGGTGACTTCGTAGTGGTTGCTTCTATCAATGCTGGTGCTGCTGTCCTTGCAAATGGCAACCAAGATGAGGTTGTCGTATACGGAGTTAATCCTGCTAATGGTACACTTACTGAAGATCAATTATCAGGTGCTACATCTACTTTAAGAGGTAACGCTGAGAACAGAAACTTACCTTCAGCTATTGGTTTCCAGATCGTTGGAGAAAATATCTTAGTTGTAACAGAAGCAAGAGAGTTTAGAGCAGATGGGTCACCTCCAGTATTCCCTGGACTACAGGATGGTTCAGTATCTACTTGGCAGATAACGAATGATGGGCAATTAGAGCCAATCGCTTTAGACGTTGCTACAGGCGTTAACAATACAGGCCGTACAGCTTGTTGGTTAGACTTCTCTGATGACAATACTTTCTTTGTATCTAATGCAATTGAAGCTGGTTTGGCATCATTCACTTTCAATGATGGTAATGTTCAGTTGGTTAATCAAGTAGCAGCTCAAGGTACGGGTGCTACTGGCAATACTACTGACGGCGCCTCTGCTTTCGCTACTACTGAAGGGTGGATAGATCTTTGGATCTCTGATGACGGTCAGTACTTATATCAATGCTACGGTCTTACTGGTGAAGTAGGTGTATATGCTATTAATGGTACTGAATTAACTCTTCTCCAAGAGATTGGTGGCCTGCCTCAAAATAATGTTCAAGGCATCGTATCTGTAGGTCAGCCTCAAATAGCAGCTAATGAAGCTACTGCTGAGTATAGATTGATTTTTGATGCTCTTTGGTCTCAACAATCACACCCTAACGAATTTCCTCTTGATCCACCTAACGAAGCTAGATGGTCACCAGTAGCTGGTTTGACGCACAACTCTTCAGTTAGATTGTTCAATGATGGTGATATCGTTTCTCAAGGTTTAGTCAATATTTCTCAGTCAGGCTCAAGAGATCCTCTTGATTCAGAACTAGCTGCAGTTGTTAACTCTCCAGCTGGCGAATTTTACATAGAGAGTCTCACTAGAGTTCGTCCAAGTCCGGATACGATCTCTACTACTTTCAAAGTAACAGAGTCTCACTCTTTAGTGAGTGTGACTTCTATGATCGCACCAAGTCCAGATTGGATGGTTGCTCTTAGAGATTATAACTTATTCCAAAATGGTGAATTTGTTGAAAGTGCGATAGCACAGTTTATCCCTTACGATACTAATTCTGATAGTGGAGAAACTTTCCGTTCTGATAATCAACCAACAGTACCTCAAGGTGGAATCTTTGAAATCACTGATGGTTTACTAGCTGACGAAAATGGCAACATCAACAGTTTAGGTGTTTGGAGATTTGAGCGCATAGACGCAGGTAGTAACTGTAATGTTGCAGGTGGTTCTATCGCAGGTGGTCCATTCACATTTGATGTTGATGGCACTCCTGATAACATCCCTGCTGATGGTATCACTTTGAGTGGAAACACAGGAGCTAATAGCCAGTGGGTTATTACTGATGCTAATGGTTACATCTTAGGTCTTCCTGGTTCATTCACAGGTCCTGACTTTGATGAAGCTGGTCCTGGATTATGCTATGTTTACCACTTATCTTATGACGAGATTTCTGGTCTCGAAATGGGTAATAACATTGCTGATTTCTCTGGTTGCTTTAGCTTATCAAATGAAATTTATGTGAAAAGGGTACAAGATGATTCTCGGATCGTCGGTGCTGTATACGCTATGTCTAATGGAGAAGGACAAGTGCCTGGTATCCTTCAGGGTCCTAACTCAGTGGTAGCATATGCTCAAGCTGCTGATGGCACACTAACTGCTATGGGATCTTTCCCAACAGGTGGTAACGGTGGTGACTTTGACGGAGGTGAAGGACTTGATCCACTTATCTCTGCATATGCAATCACTAAGTCTAATGACAACAGATATGTTATGGCAGTCAATGCTGGTAGCAACACAATAACTTCTATGAGAGTCAATGATGACTTTACTTTAGAAGTTGTTGATACAGAATCAACTTTTGATATCGGACCTAACTCTATCGCTTACGTTCCTTCAAGACTTGTAGGCGTCAATGGATTGGTCTACGTAAGTAATATCACTCGTTCTGAATTCCTTCTTGAAGGAGAGCCAGCACAACAAGGTAGTATCGTAGGATTCAAATTGATGAATAATGGTAGACTAGAACCTATCGAAGACTCAAGAAGAAGATTGGCCAATAGACCTTCTGCTGTACAGTTCTCTCCTGATGGTGACTTTGTAGTAGTTGCTTCTATCAACTCTGGTTCTGCTGCTCTTGCAAGTGGAAGCGAAGATGAGATCGTAGTATATAGTGTAAATGCTGATGGTACGCTTTCTGATGATCACTTAGACGGTGCAACTTCAACACTTAGAGGCAATGCAGAAAATAGAAACCTTCCTTCTGCGATTGGTTTCCAGATCGTTGGTGACAACATCGTCGTAGTAACAGAAGCTCGTGAGTTTCAAGCAGACGGTACGCCACCTGCTTTCCCAGCACTTCAAGATGGTTCTGTCTCAACGTGGCAGATAGAGAACGATGGTACACTTGTACCGATCGCTCTTGACGTAGCTTCAGGTACTAATAACACAGGCCGTACGGCTTGTTGGTTAGATTTCTCTGATGACAATACTTTCTTCGTATCCAATGCTATCGAGGCAGGACTAGCTTCTTATAGCTTTAACGATGGTAACATACAATTGATCAACCAAGTAGCTGCTCAAGGTACTGGTGCAACGGGTAACACAACAGATCCTGCTGCAGCATTTGGCACTACAGAAGGTTGGATAGATCTTTGGATCTCTGATGACGGCCAGTACTTATATCAAGCGTACGGACTCTCAGGTGAGGTAGGTGTATATGCTATCGATGGTACAGAGCTTACACTACTTCAAGAGATAGGTGGATTACCATCTAACAATATCCAAGGTATCGTATCTGTAGGCCAGAAGCCTGATGATGCTAACGAGGTGACAGCAACATACAGAGTAACTTTTGATGCTCTATGGAGTGAAGTTTCTCACCCTACTGATTTTCCAGCTGATACGCCTAATGAGGCAAGATGGTCTCCAGTAGCTGGATTGACGCACAATGCTTCAGTTAGATTGTTTAACGAAGGTGATATAGCAACTCCAGGACTTGTAAACATATCGCAAACTGGATCAAGAGATCCGATTGACTCAGAACTAGCCAATGTAATCTTGACAGGTGCTGGCGAGACTTATATAGAAAGTGCAACTCGTGTGAGACCTTCTCCAGATACGATCTCGACTACTTTTGAGATATCAAGTTCGCACCCTTTGTTTAGTGCGACTTCTATGATCGCTCCGAGTCCAGATTGGATCGTTGCACTTAGAGATTTCAACTTGATGAGAGATGGTGAGTTTGTAGAAAGTGCTATCGCTCAGTTCATACCCTATGATACTGGTTCTGATAGTGGAGAAACTTTTAGATCTGATAATCAAGATACACAACCACGTCAGCCGATCTCAAGGATCACTGATGGTGTACTTGCAGGTGAAGATGGCAGTATCAGAAGCTTAGGTATCTGGAGATTTGAAAGAATCGATAACCTTAGTACTTGTGATGTTGAAGGTGGTACGATCACGGGTGGACCGTTCACGTTCACAGTAGACGGTATAGCAGACAACATCCCTGAGGATGGTATAACGCTTAGAGCTAATAATGGTGCTAACAGCCAGTGGGTAGTGACAGATGCTTCAGGTTATATCTTGGGGCTTCCACCAACATTTAGTGCGCCAGAATTTGACGAAGCAGGAGTAGGTCTTTGCTACGTATACCACATGTCATACGAAGATGGCCTTACTGGTCTAGCAGTTGGAAACAACATAGCTCAGTTAGAAGGATGTTTTGATCTTTCTAATCAGATCTATGTGAATAGAGTACAAGGTGATGCAAGCAGCATCGTAGGAGCTGTATTTGCAATGTCTAACGGAGAAGGACAAGTGGCAGGAAATGTCCAAGGTCCTAACTCAGTAGTTGCTTTTGGACAGTCTGCAGACGGAACACTTACACCAATAGGTGAGTTCCCAACAGGTGGCAACGGTGGTGACTTTGACGGAGGAGAAGGACTTGATCCACTTATCTCTGCTTATGCGATCACTAAGTCTCTTGATAACAGATTTGTACTTGCCGTAAATGCAGGAAGCAATACAGTAACTTCTATGGCTGTCAATGATGACTTCTCACTGGATGTGATAGATACTGAGTCTACACTTGATGTAGGTCCTAACTCTATCGCTTACACACCAGCTGATATAGAAGGTGTCAATGGCTTAATTTACGTAAGTAATATCACTCAAGCAGAGTTTCTTGATCTTGGTGAGCCAGGACAACAAGGAAGTGTAGCTGGATATTGGTTACTTGATGATGGTACGCTTATGCCGATCGAAGGCTCGAGAAGAATCTTAGCTAACAGACCTTCTGCTATACAGTTCTCTCCAGAAGGTGACTACGTAGTTGTAGCGTCTATCAACTCAGGAGCTGCTGCCCTAGGAAGTGGTAGCGAAGATGAGATTGTACTATACAGTGTTAATGAAGATGGCACGCTTTCAGCTAACCAATTAGATGGCGCGACTTCTACATTAAGAGGTAACTCAGAAGGTAGAAACCTTCCTTCTGCGATAGGATTTCAGATCGTAGGTGACAACTATGTAGTTGTAACTGAGGCTCGTGAGTTCCAACCTGATGGTACGCCACCCGCGTTCCCAGCACTTCAAGATGGTTCTGTCTCGACTTGGCAGATCGTTAACAATGCATTTGTCCCAGTCGACTTAGACGTTGCAAGTGGTACTAACAACACTGGACGTACAGCATGTTGGTTAGACTTCTCTGATGACAATACTTTCTTCGTATCCAATGCTATCGAAGCAGGACTTGCTGCGTATAGCTTCAATAACGGAGATGTAGAATTACTCGATCAAGTAGCAGCTCAAGGTACTGGTGCAACGGGTAACACAACTGACCCAGCAGCTGCCTTCGGGACAACTGAAGGATGGATAGATCTCTGGATCTCTGATGATGGTCAGTACTTATATCAAGCATATGGGCTATCTGGTGAGGTAGGTGTTTATGCTATCGATGGTACTGAGCTTACACTTCTTCAAGAGGTAGGTGGTCTACCACAGAACAATATACAAGGTATTGTATCTGTAGGCGCAATAACTGAAGATGCTGGCATCTTTGACAGAGACGAAACTATAGCAGCTCTTGCTTCGCTTAGTTCATCTAATGACAATCCTACGGGCATCATCGGTGGCGACCTCATCGCTACTAACCGTGCAAGTAGTGAGAGAACATTCGCAGGAATGAGTGTATATCCTAATCCTACTTCTGGCAACGTGCTCAGTCTTGAGTTCGAGCTGCAAGTAGCTACAGACTATACACTATCTATCCTTAGTGTTGATGGATCAAGAACAATCCAACAAACTAATGTGACAGGCAGAGCAGCCGGTATATATACAGAGACATTAGACATCTCTCCACTTAATAGCGGTGTCTATATTGTACAACTAAATGATGGAGAAAATGTAATGTTTGAAAAATTCATCATTCAAAAATAGTTCTTCATAAATCTTTTAGATGACTAGGTTAACATCTATTAGTGAGAGTGAGCAGCTTAAGTTGCTCACTCTTTTTTTATATCAACACTATAAGCAGGATTATAATTACGCTATTGCAAATACTTATTACACTTATGACCATCAATATAAATCAATAGTCCATGCCTAACTTGATTATAAAGTTGGAAACCTATAAAAGAGAAAATATCAATCTGATTCAGGCCACTGCCCTACCCTTGCAAACTTAAAGTGAGCTGCCTTATCAACTTTATAATAAGTTTCTAATCCGCTCACTGCAACATCATCTACCTTACTCAAGTCAAGATTACCATCTGGTTGCAAAGCATCATCATCAACATAGATGTGTTCTATCGTACCGATAATCATGATGGTATTATTCTGCTTGATTAGAAACTCGTCTTCGTAACGCATACCCAACTTGATGCGAGACTCTGATACATAAGGAGCTTCATGACCATCGAGATAAGTAGCTGTCAGTTGACATGCCTCAAACTCCGATTCATCTTTACCAAATTTTGCAGAAGCATAATGAGCTTTATCTATAAAGTCAAGATGCACATGGTTGATAGTATACTGGCCGGAGGCCTTTATGTACTCATAAGTCTGACGCTCCACTGTCAAGGGTCGCATGACAAATCCTTGCATAGGCGGAGATGCACCGACATGTACGACACTACTGATGAGCGAGAGATTAGGTACACCATCTGGCGAGATGGTCCCGATAAGATTAGCAGACTTATATCCACTAAGACTATTGATGAGATGACGTCTGAACATCGCATCGCCATCCATGATCTCCTGCTTAGAAAAGTACTTCATGAGTATGTACTATGCTTCTAAAGCTTCTATCTGAGTCATGATCTTATCCGCTTCTGCCGTCTTGAGATCTGCAGCAGTCCGATCCGTTTTAGAGAGATTAAAAGCTTCTTCCATTAGCTTTTTATACTCTGCTCTAAGTTTGTCAGCCGGTGATTTTTTTTTGAATAATCCGAACATACTTTTCTAATTTATAAAGACCAAGAGGTCTAAAGATTCTAATTTGTATAATGACTTCTACCTTATAGTTGTGATGCCTGCATCTACTTGGAGCACTTGGCCTGTCATCGACGCGGCATTATCGCTCATGAGAAAATCAGCCAGGCCTGCTACCTCACCAGGATGTATGATCCGCTTTAAGGGATGTCTCTCACTCATCTTCTTTCTCATCTCTTCATTCTTGAGTATGCCAGCCGCAAGAGGTGTGTCTGTGATCGTAGGTGCGATAGCATTGATTCTTATCTTAGGTGCAAACTCAGCTGCAAGCGATTTCACCAATCCTTCTAAAGCACCTTTAGCTGCAGCTACACTTGCATGAAATGCCATCCCTTGCGCCACAGCAACTGTACTAAATAATATAATCGATGCTCCTTCTGTTCGTTTTAGTTGCCTATGATACTTCTTGATCACTCGTACAGCTCCTATCACATTGATATCAAAATCAGCTCTAAAGTCATCTTCTTTCAATGAAGAGATCGGTTTTAAGTTGATACTACCAGGACAATAGATGATCGTCTTCAGATCTTCTATATCAGGTAAGTCGTCTGTCAAAACATCTAAGCTATGATGCTCGACATCTCCAGCAATATCTGGTTCGCTCCTACTTACATTGATACAGACTCTTTTATTGATCTGTTCTGCCAAGATAGCGGCACCGATGCCTTTGCTACCACCTATAATTAAGAGCTTACTCATCGCTTACTGATTTTGTTATGGTTGATATGTCCTTGCCTGCTACACTTGAAGTTGCCTCTGACATAATTTCTCTTTGCTAGATGCTTTGTTGATCTTCCTTGCACCCTCTTCCGCCACATCCTAAAGCTGGATGGCTTCATCTGATTTCTCATGATCCGTATCACTTCTCCTTCTGACAATCCAAACTGCATCTTGATCTGATCAAATGGAGTTCTGTCTTCCCAACCCATCTCAACGATACGATCTAAGTCTCTATCACTCAGCTCATAAGCAGTCACGATAGCCGTAGACTTGTTCTTTGCGCAGTGATTCTGTTTGACAAATTTGTTCTGTTCCAATGAACCCTTCATTTTAATGATACAAAAAGATAAACTCATAAAAATCGAGATGGTTCGTTCTTCTCTTTTAACTTGGTCACATGAGTACACTTTTAGCCCATATCAATATCGGATTACTGAAAGCTCCTATTGATGATCCCATGATAGCAGACTTTGCTGATAATCTTGATAAGATCAATGCGATAGCAGAAGCGGCCCCTGGATTCATATGGCGACTTAAGGATGATGAGAACAATGCTACTTCATTTAATCCTTACAAAAACGAGTTGATGATAGTCAACATCTCAGTGTGGACAGATCTGGAAGCTTTGAAGACATACGCTTATCATACAGATCATATGTCATTTTTCAAAAGAAGACATGAGTGGTTCGAGCCGTTTGACAAACCACATATGTGTCTTTGGTGGACAGATCACAACCACATGCCAGATGCTGATGAAGGCAAGAAAAGGTTAGATCATCTTTGGGATAACGGGTCTACTGAATATGCATTTGACTTTAAGTCGTACACTCGCTTTTCTAATTAGCTACTGCGCAATTTGTATATTTCTAATTTTTTATAATGAAGCAATTATATATTATTTTCTTGTCTACAATTATGTTAGGCCAACTCTGTGGTCAGGACACTGAGCAATGGATGGACTCTTTAGGATTTGTGTACTTAGACGAAGTACTTGCTCAAGCTATATATGATGTACGATATGCTTCAGATCATAATTTTTTAGGAAGGCAAGTAGCGGGCTACAAAACTGAACGCATCGTAATCACGACGCCAGCTGCTCAAGCACTTAAAGACATAGAAGAGCGACTCAACAAGCTTGGTTATGGCCTTAAGATCTTTGACACATACAGACCGCAGACAGCGGTGAATGATTTTATAGACTGGTCAAAGAATCCTGCCGATACACTTGCGAAGCAGGAATACTATCCTAAGCAGGATAAGAAAAACTTGTTTCGCCTAGGCTATATCTCTACTCGATCTGGACACAGCAGAGGAAGTACTATAGACTTGACTCTTTACCATTTAAAGGACAAAACTGAGGTGGATATGGGCAGCCCTTATGACTACTTTGGTGAGATCTCACATCATGACTATACTAATATCACAAAGACTCAATTAAAAAATCGATTCTTTTTAAAGACAATGATGTCTGATGGTGGCTTCAGGTCTTATTCTAAAGAATGGTGGCACTATACTTTAAGAGGAGAACCATATCCCAAGACATTCTTTGACTGTATCGTACATCCATAGTCTAACTTTCGTCAAATAGTGTCTATCTTTTACTCAGAATAATAAACTATGAAAAACCTATTCTTTTTAATCTTAACATCGATCGCTCTTCTTCAATGCGGCCCACCTGTAGAGCAAGTAGAAGAAATCGTTATCCAAAATGTCAATATCCTAACTGGTACTTCTGATCTTAAAATCGATGAGTCAACTACAGTAGTAATTAGAGACAAAAAGATTTATAAAATAGGTTCACACAAGCCTTCTAAAAAGGCGACGATCATAAATGGCGCTGACAAGTATCTTATGCCGGGACTAACTGAGATGCATGCACATATCCCGGTAGTAACAGAAGGGAATGATACGTTGTTAAAAGAGACTTTGTTTTTATATCTATCACAAGGTATAACTAACATCAGAGGCATGCTCGGAGATCCATATCATCTCAAACTTAAAAAAGCCATCGAACAAGATGACATCTTAAGTCCTCGAGTATATACTTCCAGTCCATCTATGAATGGTAATAGCGTGCCATCAGTAGAAGCGGCCAGAGAAAAAGTAAAACAATACAAAGAAGAAGGATACGACTTTCTAAAGATACACCCAGGCATCACGTTGGAAGTCTGGGACGAATTAGAAAAAACTGCAAAAGCAGAAGGCATTGTCTTCTCTGGTCATGTACCTGTTCTGGTCGGAATCAGAAGAGCGCTTTCTTCTCAATATGGAACCATCGATCACATTGATGGCTTCTTAGAAGGTTTAGTCCCTGAATCAGCGGGTGTAGCTAAGGATGCCAATGGCTTCTTTGGTTATAATTTTACAGATATAGCAGATGTATCTATGATCCCAGAACTTGTAAAGATGGCAAAGGATAACAATGTAGCAGTTGTCCCAACGCAATCATTATTCACGAGATGGTTCTCACCTAAAGACCCAGCCTTAATGATGGAAGAACCCGAGATGAAGTATATGCCTGCTCAGACACGATTCACGTGGAGACAAAACAAATCCCGTATGATCAATGACGAATCTTATAATGAAGAACAATGGAAAAGGTTTGTTGACATCCGTACAGCTATTCTAAAAGAGATTGATAAACAAGATGTCATCATTCTTGCAGGTTCTGATGCTCCACAAGTGATGAATGTACCTGGCTTCTCTCTTCATCATGAGATGCGAGATATGCAGGCTGCAGGCATCTCTACTTCTAAAATTATAAAAAGCGCTACAACTGCACCTGCAACTTTCTTTAGTGCAGGAGATCAATATGGTAGGATAGCAGAAGGACTCTCAGCTGATCTAATTTTGCTCAACAAAAATCCTTTAACCAATATTGAAAATACCTCTTCAATCGAAGCGGTTATAGTAAGAGGTCATATGATTGATAGAAGTGAGATAGATGCTAAGTTAGAAGCTATTGCTAAAAGAAACAACTAACTTTTTATAGTTTCATATGGCTGTAAAGTAAAACCACCTTTGAATCTCCTACTACTTAATCTATATTGCTCAAGTGGTAATGATCCCCATGAGTCAATACTTCCTAATCCTCTTTGGCAAAGATCAATGTATAACCAGATTTTATCCGAAGAAGGCAAATCATAATCATGCATAGATCCATGATGAGACTGAGTCAGCTCTTCTGAAGAATAAGAATTAAGCGTAAAACTAAAAGTAGGCTTTCCTTTTATAGACAAGCCTACTTCATCTTGAGTTAAGATATTTAACCATCGCACATCCTCTCTATTTCCATTTTCTTGAGGACTGATATACGCCTCATAAAAATCACTCGCATCTCTCTGATAGACTCCAACAGATGCACTTCTCTTCCTATCTACATAGTTCTCATGTGGACCTCGACCAAAGTAAGTAGCTTTTTCTAATTTTTGATTGACAGAAGTGTACATGCCTACTCTTGGTATTTCTGGCAAATCCATGTCTGCAAAATTCAACTGATATGACACATCAACATCTCCGTCATTTAGTATCCTATAGGTAATACTTCCGATCTTTTCATCAAAAGAAGTACCACTAAAAGCCAAGTCAAAAGTCAAATCAACTGCTCTTTCGCTTATCTTCTCGACTTGACCCATTGAGATAATCTTCTCTCCTGCAGTACGCCAAAACGCAGATGTCTTTATAAACTCATGGCCAAAGTCATTATCAACTGGCGCTCTCCAGAAGTTAAAACTTACAACATTATCAAAAAGAACAAGTCCATTACTTTCTAACTTGGAGATCATCCCAAGTTCTTTAGAAAAAAGCACACTGATTTTATCATTACTATAACCCAAATATTTAGCATCCTCAAATTTTGAAAATTCTGAAAACAAATAACCATCAACTTCCTCAGATTCCACTTTTACAAAATTCTCTGCATCTATCTGAAACTGTTCAAAAGAAATCCGATGACCTGATTCAAGCATAGGCTCATTCTCGATCAACTTATAGTTCAAGTTCAAGAAGACTTCTTCGTCATTCTTTATCTCAATAGATGGTACGGCCAATTTGTAATCCTTCGTCATAGTCGGATCAATATCCAATCCATCTATCACGCCTGAAGACTTAGTACCACTCTCTGTCCAAATATTCCACTCCAGCCTGATATTTGTCAGATCTATAAAATCATAACCATTGGTTATCGATAATACCAATCCCTCTTCTTGATCTAGAACACTTGAAATAGGTTGATATACCTTAAGCACTTCTACTAAATGAGGATGTGGCGTCCGATCTGGAAATACTAATCCATTGATACAAAAGTTACGATCACTCAATACATCTTCTGCTCCAAAGTCTCCACCAAACTTCCATTCTTTCTTCCCTTGCTCATTGAGTACAGCGATACCTTGATCTGCCCAATCCCAGATAAAACCACCTTGTAATTGAGGATGTTTATTGATTAGATCCCAATATTCTCCAAGGTTTCCAAGACTATTGCCCATAGCATGTGAGTACTCACACATGATCATCGGTTTATCTTTTGGAGAACTCGCAAACTCTTCTAATTCATCCGGGTGCGGATACATAGGACAGTAGATATCTGTATTATCTAACATGCCAGCTTGCTCATACTGGACTGGTCGTGTACTGTCTCGCGCTTTGAGCCACTTATAAGCCGCAGACATATTTTGTCCATTACCAGCTTCATTGCCGATAGACCAAATTATAATCGAAGCATGATTTTTAGTTGCATGATACATCCTTGCAACCCGATCTATGATGGCATCCTGCCATTCTTCTTTTCCTGAGATGTGTGCTTCTTTGTCATATGGATCTTGAAACTCCACGCCCATAGCATGAATCTCAATATTTGCCTCATCAACTACGTAAAGGCCATACTGATCGCAGAGTTCATACCACCGAGCACTTTTTGGATAATGGCTATTCCTAACAGCATTTATATTATGTTGTTTCATGAGTCTGATATCCTGTAGCATCAATTCTTCAGATATCACATGCCCTCGCCATTCGTCATGTTCGTGATGATTAACACCTCTCAATGTTATACTCTTACCGTTGACCAAGAGTACGCCATCAACTATTTCTACTCTTCTAAATCCAACATCAGTCTGGATGACTTCTTCTACACTTCCCGATATCTCAAGTTTTAGAATTAGTGTATATAGGTTAGGTGTTTCAGCAGTCCACTTTAGAACATTAGGTATAGACTTGATATCAAATTTAGACTGGTCTGTTTTGAGAACTTCAGCTCCATTGTATACAACATTTAAATCTCTATCACATAACTCCCATATTAGTTTAGCGTAAGTTTGCTCATGACTTTCAAGATACTCTCTCAAACCATTTATAACGACACGACATAATAACTGACCACTACTATAATCATTTTGTAGATCTGCCTGCACCAACAAATCCTCTATGTATACCAGTGGACGAGCTGTCAGATAGACATCTCTTTCTATACCTGACAAACGCCAGAAGTCTTGACACTCCAGATATGATGCATCGGACCATCTTAGCGCTTCTATAGCGATTATGTTCTCACCAATGTTTATATGATCCGTTATTTCAAACTGTGCTTTGGTTTTAGAATCTTGATTATATCCAATCCACTGTCCATTGACCCATATGGTTGCAGCACTTTTGATGGCATCAATACTTAAAAATATTCGTTGACTTTCCCAGTCTTTTGAAATCACAAAGACCTTCCTGTAAGAACCAACTGGATTATAGTTATTATCAACAAAAGGAGGATTGATAGGAAAAGGATATATTTTATTGATATAAATTGGAACACCGTGACCTTCTAATTGCCAATTAGAAGGCACTTTGATTTCACCCCAGGCCTCATCAATAAAATCTACTGCATAAAAAGGAGTATCATCAAGTGAGGGTCGTTGGCTTGGTCGTTCTACCCAATTAAACTTCCATTGTCCATTGAGAGAAAGACGATGATTTGTTTCTCCTGCATCTTTGGCAATTATTCTAAAGTGACTATGATATGACGTCTGACCTTGCGCGAATACACTCGGGTTCTCCCATCTATTTTTTTCAATCGCTCCAGGCAACGTGAATAATTTACTATTTGCTTCTTTGACTATCTACCAGAAGGTAATTAGAATCCATAATATCAGTAGCACTAAAAATATAGCGTGGGTTCTATAATCTTTATACCAAGGGAGCCCTTCCATACCCTCTCCAAGCAGAGCGTTGGTGTAAGTTAGATTTTCAATCCTACTTAGCTCTGGTGCAGGTCTTTGATAGCTCGCCAAGACAAATACAGCTGTGCTAAACAATATCATGATACCTACATTGATGGTGTAGTGAATGTGCCACATATCAAACTGCTCTAAAACAAATAGCGTAACCCCAAAAAGAGTACCCAGGGTTAATGTCATTATCGAGCCATAACCATTGCCTCTTTTGAAAAACACACCTACTAAAAAAATAACTATTATTGGCGGTACTACAATGGAGAACATCTGCTGTAGATAATCCCATAAACCTGTAAAGTTTGCAATCTGCGGAGCCCAGAGAGCAGCAAAGATGGTCAGTATGATTGTGATTATCCGCCCGTACTTCACTAACTGCTTGGAAGTAAAATCAGGATTTCTCGGTTTTATAAAATCAACAACTATAAGTGTTGATGAACTGTTGAGGATAGAATCTACACTCGACATAATAGCCGATACAAGACCTGCCAAGACTAAACCTATGATCCCAACAGGTAAAAACTGCTTCATAGCTGTTGGGAAGACCATGTCAGGATTCTCTATACCAGGCAGAACACTAATCGCTAATACTCCTGGGATCACCATCATAAACAAGGGTATGACTTTTAGAAAACCAGCGAACATCATACCCCATCTAGCATGCCTTACATCTTTGCTCCCAAGTATCCTTTGAACGATAAATTGATTAGTTGTAAAGTACCAAAAACTCATAAAAGGTACACCAATCAGGAGACCCGCCCAAGGTAAGGTCGGATCATCTATCGGTCTCACCATAGACAGATGGCCTTCTGGCACAGATGCTACTACTCGTGCCCAATCAAAATCCAACTCAGCAAATAATACATAAGTGAGATAAGAACAACCGAGTATGAGTATCACAGCCTGGATAGCATCAGTATATACAACTGCTTTTAATCCACCTGCTGCTGTATATACCCCTGCAAAAGCGGCAAGGAAAAAACAAGTCTGCCACAATACTAAATTAGGAAAGAAACTCTGCAGCACTAAGGCACCTGCATAAAGACCTCCTGCCATCTCAATCACAACACTCATAAATATGGTCATAGCGGAGAAAAACGTCCTTGATCTATCATCGTATCTCAATGAGAGATATTCTGGTATAGTGGTGATCTTAGCCTTAAGATACATCGGGATAAAAATCGCCGCAGCAACGATGAGCGGGATACCAGACATCCATTCGTAGACTGACTGTACTACTCCAGAGCTATATGCTACGCCTGATAGACCTATGATTGTTGAGCTCGATATGTTAGACGCAAATATGGAAAGACCGATCAAGCCCCATGTGAAAGTACGACCTCCAAGAAATAAGTCTTCATCCGTCTTATTCTTTCTCGCTACAGATAGACCGATCAAGAGAACTAAGATAAAATAACCAATTACAATCCCTATATCCAACCCACCAAGACTAAAATCCTCCATAGATATATCACCAATTTTATAACAAAAGAGCTAAACTCGTGTTCAACTGTTAATTCCTAATCATCTAAAGATGCTAATTTTTACTTGATCTGAGGATTATATCTTACTAATTCAATCGTCGTTGTGCAATAACAAATCACTTTTACCATGATGGATGTAAACTCCAGTTTTTAGCCATACTAACTCACGATGGATCACATAAATGACATACTCTCCTCTGACCTTCTTAAACGCTACGTGCTAAGAGAGGTGACTGCCGAAGAAGTACTCAAGGTTGATCTACTTAAGGTTGATCATAGTGTGATAAGACAAGAACTTCGAAAATTAGAAAAAGACTTAAAACATAACTATAATTCAAAAGAAATCAATAGACATAAGGAGTGCATAATAAAAAACATATCTGGAAAAGAACAGTCTCACTACACCACTGATAATCCATCTAAAACCGCTTCTAATTTCTCTTCTTGGTTAAAGGTGTTATTAGGTTTGACATTGGGGATTCTTGGCACCTGGTTAGTGATGGATAGTCAACTAACCACCAAAAATAAAGCCATAGTCGAAGTCGAGACTGATATGGCCAATTTAGAAAAGGATTACGAAGAACTTAATCAACAATACGTCTTCATCAATCATGCTGGCACAACACCCTATCTGTTAGATGGTAAAGCACTTAATAAAAAAAGTCAAGTAATCATTTATTGGAATAACATCTTACAGAGATCTCAACTCAGGGTCATAGAGTTGCCTGCTATATCCAAAGATCAAACCTATCAACTATGGGCAGATGTGGATGGAGAGATGAGGAGTCTTGGAGTATTTGATCCAACGACAGCAATAGTTGATGCCATCGATATGAAATATATGGAAAGAGCATCTTCACTCAGCATAACTGTCGAGGTTAAGGGTGGGAGTGATCACCCAACGATTAAAACTTTAACAGCGTCAACTTCCATTTAGCAATTACAGAAGTCCCAGAAAAAATTTAATTAACCCTGTACCACTTTTGAGTCCGACCAAGGGCTACAATGCCGATATATCCTCGCACTTCAAGTACACCATCAACTAATTGGATACGACACTTATATGTCTTGCCGTTTTCTGGATCAAGTATGCGACCACCTTTGTATGAGTCTCCAGACTTTTTCATATCAGTAATGATCTCCAGCCCAAGGACTGGCTTGTTTTTATTCGCTCCTTCACATAATTCGCAAACCACGTCATCAGCTACTTCTAATAATTTAACGACTTTCCCATATACCTTGCCATCTCTACTTTCTAATTGAACATGGGACGACGCTTGACCATCTACATCATCTATGGTTTTCCAAGTACCTAATATTTCGGCTTGACCAAGAAGCATAAACGGTGAGATGCAGATAAGAATAAAAAAGAATAACTTCATTGTGTTAAGATATGTACAAGTCAATTAACGTTGATCAATCCTCAACTGTTGCATGAGCTAATAGTCCGTATATGAACACATCGGGATATTCTATAACGCCAATAGCTAAGAAGCTGGGTATCAAAGAAGGATATAAAGTCTCATTAGTCAACGCACCAAAAGATTATAAAACGTACATATCCCCTCTTCCAACCAAGGTTAAGATCTCTCGGTCTCTGCTGCCAGAAAGCGATATCGTGCATGCATTTGTCCATGACTTAAAATCGCTTCATAAAATCTACCCTGACTTAGTAAGCGCTATACACAAGGACGCTATGATCTGGATCTCATGGCCCAAGGGTGCATCAAAAGTAGATACAAATCTCAATCGAGAGGTCATAAGAGAGTATGTTCTAGATCAAGGCTTAGTAGATGTCAAAGTGGCGTCTTACGATGACATATATAGTTGTCTAAAATTTGTCTACAGACTGAAGGACAGATAGTCTTTGCAACACCTGTTTGAGTAGTACGTGAGAGTGATATGGATCATGGCTTACTATATCTATTATATTTTCGTTTATTGCACTTGAACTTAGCATATATCACTAATGAAGTACTTATACATATCTGTCATCGCCATCTTTCTTCTTAACTCCTGTAAGACCAGCCAAGTCGCTACGGTTGCAGAAGCACCTAAACCAATGATGTTAGATCATGCTGATATCATACACAAAGAGGTAACACAAAGAGGCATCAAGTCTCATATCCAGTTCTTGGCATCCGATGCCTTGAGAGGTAGAGATACAGGTAGTGAAGGACTCGAGGCTGCCGCAGCCTATATAGCTGCTAACTTTGATGCTGCAGGCATAGCTGAGGTCAACAATACACACTTTCAACCAGTACCATTCGTCACTTTTACACCACCACAAGAAGCGTCATTGAGCATCGGAGACATAGGATTGACATTTCCAGATGATTTTATCGCCATCAATGGAAAGGCCGCTGACTTTAGTGCAACTACAGTGGATGTAGGATATGGAAGCCAAAGTGATATGGCAGGCAAAGACCTCAATCAAAAGATAGCGGTGAGTATAGCTGGCGATGGCGTGAGCAAAGACCCACGAGATTGGATCGCTGCTTCCCGAGATAAAAGAAAGCGAGCCAAAGCTGCTGGCGCTTCAGCTCTGGTCGAGATCTACCAAAGTACGTCGGTACCATGGAGATTCTTACGTATGATCGGCACGCAGTCGCAGACAACTGTAGATGAAGGGACAGAGCAAAGTGATCTGGTCAATATATGGGTGGGCACCACTGATAGCCTAACAATTGCGACCTTACAAGAAGGCAACCAACCACTTACGATCAAGATGGATGAAGTAGCAAGAGACCAGTTTACATCTGACAATGTCATGGGTCTTGTAGAAGGTACAGACCCAGCTTTAAAGGATGAGTATATCGTCTACTCTGCGCACTATGATCATGTGGGTATCGGAGCAGCTGATGACACTGGAGATGAGATATACAATGGTGCACGAGATAACGCAGTTGGTGTAACAGCTGTACTTTCATTGGCTAATTACTTTGCCGCCCATCCACCTAAGCGATCTGCTATGTTTGTCTTATTTACAGCAGAGGAGAAGGGTTTGCTTGGCAGCAAATACTTTACAGAACACCTCCCTGTACCAGCTAATCAGATAAAGTATAATTTCAATATAGACAATGGAGGCTATAATGACACTTCTATCATCTCAGTCATTGGGCTGACAAGAACTGAAGCCGAGATGGATATCCAAAAGGCTTGCAATAAGATTGGACTTACGGCCATCGAAGATCCAGCGAAGGAACAAGGATTATTTGACAGATCAGACAATGTTAACTTCGCAGTATTGGGCATCCCAGCACCTACATTTAGTCTTGGATTTAGAGCGTTTGATGAGGAGATATTCAAGTATTATCATAGACCTGGAGATCAAGTCGAAACCTTAGACATGGACTACATCGAGAAGTACGTAAAAGCCTATATCTTAAGTGCCATACATATCGATGGTCGCCAAGAAGCTCCATTCTGGTTAGAAGGTGATAAGTACTATGATTCTGGACTTGAGCTCTACGGCAAAAAGTAAGGTTCTTTTAATTAAAATAAAAGAAGAGACACCAGTAAGACACCAAAGTAGATAGCTATGGTTTTTGCACCATCGTAATCTTTGGCGATGCGCTGTCCAAATATCAACATCAGCAAAGACAAAAGACCCAACGCAACGCTGTACTGGATACAACTTGCATCCTGACACCATACCAAGCATACAACACCACATACGGCAAATAAGCCGGTGACTATCTCTGCTATTGTTACAATAGCGAGCATAGGAGAAACAATACCTGATAGGATCGAGTCTTTAAAATGACCTTGCAACCACGAGAGGTTACCCTTCCAATCAATCACTTTATCAATACCTGATTGTAAAAAGACAATCGCTATAAATAGACCAATGGCCAACTGCCCTATCACTTCTGGTGATTTTAAAAGCTCCATAGTTGATGATTTATATCACAATATAGCTAAAGATCGTATTGGTATAGATGAAGCGATTGACCATCTCGCTCCACAACTTCGATTAAAACAAAACCAAGTCTGAGTAGAAGCTTTATACTTCTGCTGTTAGCTGGGCTCACAATAGCACTTATCGCAGTCTGATCGCTATACTCTTTGTGCCAAGATATGATAGATCTGCACGCCTCTGATATATATCCCTTCTTTTCATAAGATGGCAATAAAGCATAACCGATATCAGGATGATTGAGATAATCTCTTTTCAATAATCCACAGATCCCAATACTGCAATTAGAATCTTTTTCTTTCAATAGCATCAGTCCATGACCATGGTTATTGTATGCTTCTTGAGGACCAGAAGAGATATAGTCCTCAGCATCTTTGATAGTTTTGACACCTCGATCTCCTATATGCTTTAACCAACCTTGAGTATTGAGCAGTTCAAGTATAAAGGGTGCATCATCAGCCTTGAGCTGTTGTATATACAATCGATCACTTTCTAAACTCCACATAAACCCTCATTTAAGCATGAACACTTAGTAGATCTTAACTAATAGTCAACCATAAAGTTGACCTCAGTTAATCACAAAAGAATAAGTTCTCATATGAGAAGAGCACAAAGTAATATGAAACTTGAGTTTAGAAAACAGATAAAATTAATAGGGAGACGAGAAGCTCCTTTTTATCTCCTTTTGTTATTAGATCTGTTGTTACCGCCTGATCTATTGCCACCGGATCCCTTACCACCAGAATGCCGCCCGCCAGAATTACGTCCGCCTGAACGACCACCTGATCTTCCTCTTCCTCCACCATGTCGTCCGCCTCGTCCACCATGTCGGACTGGCTTTGTCGACCATTCCGGCCCATCTCCAAGTTCTTTAGGGAGTGGCACCTTAGGCACCTCCATCTCTATAAGCTCTTCTATCTTAGAGAACTTATACATGTCATCTGGATTAACTACGGTTAATGCAACACCAGTACTATCCGCACGAGCAGTTCTTCCGATACGATGTACATAATCAGCTGCATCGTTTGGTACATCATAGTTGATGACAAGATTGATGTTTTTTATGTCGATACCTCTACTGAGTACATCAGTCGCAACAAGAACTCTCGTTTCATGACTTCTAAACTTGCGCACAGCATCTTCTCGATCAGCCTGTGAGAGATCACTACTGACAGCTTGGACCTTATATCCATTGCCTCTAAGTGCTCTTACTATCTCATTGACCTTTTTCTTCGTTGAGGTAAATATGATAATGCTTGTATAGCTAGGCTTATCTGCTATAAGACCCCTGATCAACTGTGCTTTCTGGCTATCATATGCTAAATAGGCAGCTTGAAGAACACCAGCAGCTGGCTTTGATATGGCAAGGCTGATCTCTTTCGGATCTTCTAAGATAGACTTAGCCAACTTCCTAATCTTAGGAGGCATCGTAGCACTAAACATAAGTGTCTGGCGCTTTGCAGGCAAGAATCCCACTATCTTCATAATATCGTCAAAGAACCCCATATCAAGCATACGATCTGCTTCATCTAGGATCAAGTGCTCTACGTGATCCCAGTTGGCATAACCCATGTTGAGGTGTGAGATTAATTTACCTGGAGTGGCAACAATGATCTCCGTACCACTCTTGAGCGCTCTCTTTTGTGTCTCAAAGTCACTCCCATCACCACCTCCATATACGGGACAAGAGCTTACATTAACGAAGTAAGCGAACGCCTGCACCTGTTGATCTATCTGAAGAGCAAGCTCCCTTGTTGGCGCGATGACTAAGGTGTTGATGTTAGTAGATGGCTTGGCCGCTAACTTGTTAAGGATAGGCAAGATGAACGCTGCCGTCTTACCGGTACCTGTCTGTGCACAAGCCAATAGATCGTTAAGCTCTAATATCACAGGTATCGCCTGCTCTTGGATTGGCGTTGCTTTTTCAAAGCCCATATAGTCGAGTGCCTCCAACAACGATTCCTCGAGTCCTAATTCTTCAAATGTCATATAAACTTATAAACGGAAATTTATGGGCAGATCTGTGAAACCCAAAGTTACACATATATATCTATACCAATAGTCCGTCGATTATTAGCTCAAGTACTATGTCATACACACTAATAAATCTACTTTTGACGCCATATGGAGGGGCCCTCAAAAAAACGAAAAGTTATCTTTTATCTGGTGGATGGAGCCAGACCGGATGTTATATCTAAGCTTGCTGATCAGGGGCAACTTCCTAATATAAAAGAGCTCTTGATGGAGCAAGGGTCCTTTACAAAAGGGTCTACATGCTACCCATCAACAACAGGGCCTGCGTACTTGCCTTTTTTGACAGGCCATCATCCTGGAGAGCATGACATAACTGGTATACGTTGGTTTGATAAGAAGAAGTACTTTGCGAAAAGCCGATGGTCTAGAGACGCGATGAGAAGCTACTGTGGCTATGAAGCCAAGTTTTTCAATGATGATATGGATGATCAAAAGCCATCGCTTTTTGAGTTATATCCAGATGGGTATAACATCTACAATATGATTACAAAAGGTGTAAAAGAAGAAAACGATCTTACTAAAAAAGGTAAAACGAAACTATACTTTAGAGCACACTTCTATCATGAACATCACCCTGTAGATGAGGCTGGACACCTCAGATTAATGGAGAGCTTAGAGCTTGATCCTCAGTTTGTTTTTGCAGTTTTTCCAAGTGTAGATTGGGATTCTCATACTTATCATTTTGAAGATGATCGCACTAAAGAATCTTATAAGATAGTTGACAAAAGCTTAGGCCATGTCGTCTCTCGACTCAAAGAAAAGGGAGAATATGAAGACACCTTAATCATAATGGTATCCGATCATGGGTTGAGCTCTACACATAGTCATTTAGATCTGGGCAAGTACTTTAAAAAGAAAGGATATAGAATATTAGAATATCCATCTCTGTGGAGCATCATGCCTAATCTAGCTGTTTTTATTTCTGGCAACTCGTTTGGCAGTCTTAGCTTTCTTGATAAAGAGGGGCACTACTATTCTGATGATTTGAAGAATCAACATGGCGAAGCATTAGATGATTTTGTAAATGAAAAGGCAATTGACTTTATAATTTATAGAAACAACGAAAACTCTATCCGTATCCAATCAGATAAAGGAGAAGCAATTATAAAAATCAATAATCAAGAAAAGCTGACTTATCATCCAGAATCAGCTGATCCACTGGGTTACGGATCATTGACTGACCCAATGGATGAACAACAATGTTTTGAAAAAACATTTGAATCATCCTATCCGGATGCTCTTTATCAGATACATCAATTAATGAAAAGCGATAGAGCTGGAGACGTTGTTATAAGTGCAGCTACAGGATATGATCTGCGAGATTTTTGGGAGATCCCAGAACACAAAGGTTCGCATGGCTCACTTCACTGGGAACATATGCATGTGCCTGTCCTTACGAACAAAAAGGGCTTAATTGACAAGCCTGTTAGAACAAGCCACATCAATAGTGTAATTAGAAACTGGTTAGACTAAATCACCCTTATAAATGTCAGACTCAGAGAAGAATAAAAAGAGCATGAATGTCACTGAAGTGTTTAATCCTAAGGTGATAAAAAGAGGCATCGTTGTTTTTATCTCTATCTCGCTACTTACACTCATTGGCATATTTCTCTATGCCAATACTGGCAAAACTCTTGAAGCTTGGTCTCAGATTAAAGTACCCTATCTTTTACTGGGTTTAGTCTTTATAATCAATGATATCTATATAGGTGGATTGCGAAACCATATTTTTATAAAAGAGTTCGTACCTGGCATCAGTCAATTAGTCAGTATAAAAGCTAACCTTGCTAATATCTTCATGGGCGCAGTAACACCTTCTCAAAGCGGTGGTGGCCCTGCACAATGGTATATTTTTTATAGAAATGGCGTCAGTCTACCAGACAATATATCTGCCAGTTTTTTCAACTGGATCTCTACACTCATCTTCTTTCCGCTAACTGGGGCTTTGGCTATTTATATTTTAAAAGATAGGATCCCTGATGGTTTTGTTTATACACTCACGCAATTTGGATTTAGCGTCTTTACTACCTTACTCATTGTCATAATGGTAGGACTTTTTTCGCCGCAACTATTAGGAAGGATTATATACTTTTTAGGACGAGTAATTAGTAATCTATCCAACAACTGGGGAACCAAACTCAAAGATCTGGGAGATAAAGCTGTTGTGACTATGACAGATTATCAAAAGAAGTATGTCGGTCTCTTAAAGACCAAACCACAGTTGATGATTTATAGCTTTTTACTTACCATACTTCTATACTTCAACAAATATGCTTTGGCATATATCTTTGTCTTGGCATTTGGCTTAGAGGTTGATTTTTGGGCCATAGTTGCCGTTATGGCTGTTCTCTATCTACTCTTATATTTTGCTCCAAGCCCTGGCGGCAGCGGCATCGCGGAGATATCGCTTGTTGCTTTGATGAGTCCATTTATCTCTGATGACTATACTGGATCCATCACTCTTCTGCATCGTAGTTTTCTAATTTTTATTCCAGCGCTCATAGGTGCTTGGGTAGTACTCAATCAGCTCTCCAAAGAGTGATAGCACTTACTTCATACACAGATATCATCCACATCATAGTGACGGCTATGTTAGTAGCTATCATATGGATCATCCAATTATTACACTACCCTTCTTTTAGATTTGTTGACACTGACAAAGCATCAGCATTTCATGAGTTTCACACGCGATCTATCACACCTATCGTAGCTCCACTGATGGTTATAGAACTAGTTATAGTTAGTCTAAACCTTTATCACCATCTGAGTATGATCAATATGCTACTCTTCTCTATTGTCACAGTAATATGGTGCTCTACTTTTTTAATACAAGTGCCGATACATGCAAAACTTACTACCAATTATAGTTCGATGCTCATAGATCGGTTAATCAAGACTAATTGGATCAGAACATTTTGCTGGACGGCAAAACTTCTCCTTATCACGTATATCTCTGTTTTGGCCTGACGCTACAAGAGATATATTGCTTTAATATTCGCCTGAACACAGTTTAAACAAAGGATAAGTCATAGTTATCTAGCCCCCAAGATGACATAAGGATGACAAAGAAGATGGAGGTAAATCTTAATTTTGATATCAGGCGATATGGTCAAAAACTACAAGCTCATAACTGTTAATCACAAGGTCCTCAATACAAAGGATCTGGAGCATTTTATGCTCAGATATAACACGCAAAGCGAGCTTAAAACTAAGTTAACGTCACTAAAGCAGATATTTGGCCAAGAAGAGGTCATATATCTCAACACTTGCAACAGGGTGATCTTCCTTTTTTATGGTCAGCCAGATATCGATCAAAAGTCAGTAGCAAACTTCTTTACAGTTGTCAACCCAGATCTGGGTAAAGATCAGTTATCTCGTCTTGATATGATCGTAGAGTGCTATCAAGGTATTGAGGCCATCAATCATATCATGGAAGTTGCCTCTTCTGTTAACTCGCTTGTAGTTGGCGAAAGAGAGATATTCAGACAGTTTAGAGATGCTTATGGCCAAAGCAAAAAGCAGCATTTGTGTGGAGATAAGATGAGATTAGTAGAACAGTCTACCGTCAAAGCTGCTAAGGATGTCTACACAAACACAGCTATAGGAGCCAAGCCTGTCTCTGTCGTTTCTTTAGCCATCAAGGAGTTCTTAAAAAGAGAGCTTCATACTAAAGCTAGGATCCTATTGATTGGTTCTGGAGAGACTAATAGTACTGTTGGCCGATTTTTGAAAAAACACGGTTATCGAAACATCATCATCTTCAACCGTTCTCTGGACAATGCTCAAAAGCTAAGTGATGAGCTTGGAGCTGAGGCTCGTTATCTTGGTAGCCTTTCTGACTACACTGAAGGGTTCGATTGTATATTTACTTGTACAGCTGCACAAGATCCAATTATTACTTCAGATGTCTATGATAAGATCGCTGATGCAAATGAATCAAAGCTCCTTATAGATCTCTCTATCCCTAACAATGTGGAGCGCGAAGTTGCTCAATTAGATTCCGTAGACTATATCTCAATCGATAGCATACGAGCTTTAGCTGAGGAAAATATGAAGTTCAGAAGCAGTAACATAAGTGCTGCTAAAGATATCATCTCTGGACACGTTGCTGACTTTTCTAAACTTTATGACAGACGTAAAGTAGAACAAGCTCTTGGGTCCTTACCCGAAGAGATTAGCAAAATCAAAGACAGAGCCCTTAATCTAGTTTATAAAGACAAGATAGATGAGCTACCTGATGAGGCCCAAGACTTAATCAAAGAGATCGCCGCTTACATGGAGAAGAAGTGCGTAGCTGTCCCGATGAAAATGGCTAAAGAAATGGTAGATTAGAATCTATCTCTTTATTTCAAACTCTACTATCGGATGCTTTTCTTTACCTACCACTGCACTTAGTACTTCCATCTTCATACTCGTCAGTGGTTTTGCATCTTCTGTTATCACTTGCACAAGTGTCTCACCACCAGGTTCTACAATTATAATATCAGACTGATTATAACTATCTAGATTAGAAAGATTGCGCAGTACATATCGAGCGCTACTATTATTATTAATTAAAATCTCCTCAACAGATGATGGCCCAATAAAATCTCTACTACTCAGCGATAAGGATGATTTGGCTAAGGGAGCAATATATTCTTCTTTTCCTATGAGCACATCATTAAACCATGACACTGTCCTTCCATCAAACAAGGCTTCTTTAATAGACTCCACGCTCCTCTTTTTTGCAAACACAATGGTTATCGGCCTATGACCTCCATCTGCTAATCCAAACTGCCAATCTATCAAACCATGAATATCAGAAGTACCTAAGGCGGTAAGACCATGCTCCATAGCCAACTCAAAGTTGTGTTCACTATAAGTGATATCATTTACTACTTCTATACCATGAAGCAGGTCTTCATCCATGAGTTGCTGATGTAGAGAAGAGATAATAGGTTTAGCATCCTCCTGTTGTTGGATCCAATTGGGATGATTCCAAAAGACAAATGCTCCTTGCTTCTTTGCAGCTCTGTATGCTGTTAGTGGATCTTCGTGATTAAGCAAATTAGCGTCATTGATAAAAAGAGCATTAGCATGGCCAGGAGGCATGTCCTTTGTGATCTCAGCTCCATGTATAATCATTAGATCATATGGCTTAGCATACTCTTTCGCTAGTTCATAGGATCGATTACGATCTGGATGTGGTATATCATCTAAGTGAGGTTGATACTCAAGGTGCTCAGTTAGGGAGATGGCATCCAGGTCATCTTTTACAGCTTCTTCTATCCTAATATCCGGCCATACGCTTCCATCTGAGAATACAGTATGTATATGTAAATCACACTTAAGGCTCACAAACCCAGGTACATCAGGGAAAGTAATCTTCCTGTCTCTTTCTTGACCAATCACATTGATATTAGCCCATACCAACAGTAATAAAAACCAAGAGCAACGACTGATGAACTTTAATTGATCCATTCTCTTACTTTTATGTAATAACATCCATACCATTAAACACTAATGGCTTCTTAATGATACTAAAAAAACAGACATGTTAAGACTACTCACTATCCTTTCATTTTTTATGATCTCTCAGTTTGCTCTCTTAGCCCAAGGACGCTTTGATGCAGTAGTGATCAAGGATCACAAACTGACAGATAATATCTATATGCTCGAGGGCTCTGGAGGAAATGTTGGTATATATATCAACGATGACGAAGTACTGATGATTGATGATCAGTTCGCACCATTATCGGATAAGTTGAAAGCAAAAATCAAAGAATTGTCAGGAGGTAAAACGACCAAGCTCATCAATACACACTGGCATGGAGATCATACAGGAGGCAATGAAAACTTTGGAAAAGATGGCGCTATGATTATAGCTCATGAAAACGTCAGAGGGCGCATGAGTAAAGAGGTCGTAAGAGGAGATAGAGTATCTCCGCCCTCTCCTGCCATAGCTCTTCCAGTTGTAACTTATAAAGAAGGTATGCAACTATATATCATGGACGAACCAGTTATGATCACTCATATGCATAGAGCCCATACAGATGGCGACTCATTTGTTTTCTTCCCAGAGAGCAATGTTCTTCATATGGGAGACTGTTTTTTTAAAAACAGATTCCCATTTATCGATCTCAATAGTGGAGGCTCTATTGATGGCGTTATAAAAGCGGTGGAAGTGGCTTTAATGCTTGTAGACGACAAGACTCAGATTATACCTGGTCATGGATCTATGGCAAGCAAGAGTGACTTAGTAGACTATCACAAGTGCTTGACAACAGTCAGAAGCAAAGTTGCTCAGCACATAAAAGGAGGAGGCACGTTAGAAGGTCTTGATCCAGCTATCATCACAGAAGGATATGAAGAATGGGGCGGCGGATTTATAAATGCTGAAAAAATAACGCAAACTATTTTCAATAGTTTGTCCTCGATTGAATAATCAAAAAAGCAAAGGGCTGAAGAATTTTTCTTCAGCCCTTTGCTTTTTATTTCTGTCTAATATTTAATTAGTTATTCAAAATCAAAGGCAAACCTTCATCTCCACCTCCGACAATAACAATTTTACTATTAGGTGATTGTGCCAACTCAAGTGTCGCTTCTATACCTTTATCTTTTAAGATTCTATCTGTGATACTTGCACTAAGTATTCTATTGGCATCAGCTTTCGCTTGCGCTTCGATAATCTTTCTTTCGGCCTCCTTTCTCTCTCTTTCAAGTTTAAAGTCAAACTGAAAGGCTAACTGCTCTTCTTCCAGTTTTTGCTCTATTGCTTCTTTCAACTTGTCTGGAAGCTGAACAGATCTAATTAGAATGGCATCAATATCCAAATATGCAGATTCGATGGCATTCTTTGTTTGTGTAAATATCTCATCCTGAATAGCCTCTCTCTTAGTAGAGTAAAGCTCTTCAGGTAGATATTTTCCTATCACCTCTCTTGTCGCTGATCTGATCTCTGGATTGATAATCCTTTCCCTGTAATCTTTTCCGATATTATCATGTAAATAACCAATCTTATCAGCCTTAGGCTTAAATCGATAGGACAATTCTACTGCTATGGATAGACCATTCTTAGAGAGGACATCCATCTTCTCAAATCCTTCATTGATTCTTACATCATAGATGATCATATTATCCCAAGGCATAACTATGTGAAAACCTTGATCATAGATTTCTTCCTTTTGTATACCTCCAGCAAATCGCTTAAACTTTACCCCTTTTTGCCCAGGAGAGATCGTCACGAATGTGGTATTTGACAAGAGTAAGAAGAGCATCAGCACTATAAATGCTGGAAAAAGGTATTTCCCAAGATTTTTTCCTTCAAGCGGGTTTCTACCCGGGTTTACGTTTATCGTAGCCATAATAAGTTTTGTTTATTTTATAACACATCATCAATGTACCTAGTTCTCCTCAGATCATACTTATGTCGAAGAATTAATGTTTTTCGTCTGATTCAACTGTATATCTTTATATACTCAAAAAGCGCATAACTTCTTGTCTGACCATTTGTCCATTGATTAGGTTGAGGCAGTTCATATGACCTTTAGGGCAGTCCTTGCGACCATACTTTGAACATGGACGACAACTAAGGCCTTTGATTGATACTGATGAGTAGGTTTGCTTATTCTTGGATCCATAATAAGGATAAAAACCAAAGTCCATAGATGTACTTCCCCAGATAACGATGATAGGTTTTTGCATCGCTGCAGCGATATGCATCATACCAGTATCACCTGTTATAACAAGGTCAGCTCTAGATAGAAGGGTGATGGATTGTTGTAGCGTAGTTTTGGCAATAAGATTATGAGTATTAACACTTGATGTTAGACGCTGACGCTCCGTATCGCTTCCTCCTATTAAAACATACTCGCACTTATCACGTTCGTCAATCATACCGTTAACAAGATCAGTAGGTATTCTTTTAGTGATATAAGTACCACCCATGGCAACTACAATAAGAGTTTTTGATCTATCTATAGCAGATGGGAGTTTTGATTCTTGCGCACATATATCGAGCCCATCCCCATCATCGAAAATCCCAAGCTCCTTCAGAACAGCAATATTCCTCTCTGCAACATTGAGTTTGCTCAGTTTATTAATCCCCAACTTTAGATACATCCATTTTTGTATTGGGTCCTTTTTGATCCGCATAACCCTACTTGACACACTAACTGTAAGTCTTCTTGATCTAAGGTTGTTTTGCAAGTCGATTATGTAATCATAACTCCATGATGACACTTCATTAAGATCAATAGAGCTATAATCTAAGACCTTCTCTACATATGGGTTTTCATGCCAGATACTTAGATATTGAGCCTTTGTGAGGACGTCCACACTCCCTCCAGCTTTAGATAATAAGCGGGCAACAGGTGTTGTCAAAACAACATCTCCAAGAGAGCTTAACCTTATGACCAAGAACTTTTTTGATCTTATATCCATGCTTTTGCAAATATAGTTAAGCCAGAAAGGTTATATCAATCATTATACCTCAACGTATATTATAGGATTAACTCCTCTATATGTATTATTTTTAAGATCGACAATTATGGCCGAAGTACATCTCATCGAAAAAAATATCTACGATAGGGTCAAGGACTATTATCGCGGAGAGAGGATAAGTAATGCCTTGCTATTCTTCACCGGAGGAGGAGCCCTTACTTGGACTCTTCTACTCTACCTATGGCGTCAAGGTCAACTAAGTACTGGAATATTTTATAGTGCGCTACCATTAAGTGTCTTCTTCATTATAACAGGTATCTATCGCTTTATAAGATCGTTCAAAAGATATCAAAATGCTCAGGATACCATAGGAGGACATAATTTTTTGATCAACGAAGAGTTACCTCATCTCCAAGATAGAAAAGAGAGATTTGTACGAAAGAGGAAAGTAGATAGCATCGGCTTTCTCATAGGATTTTTCTTATGTACTCTAGGGGTTGTCGGAAGTTGGAATCATATCATACTCGGCACAGCGATAAGCCTAACCGTTTTTTCAGCATTACTTTTGGTCTTCGATCTTTTTGGACAATTCAGAACTTTAGAACTCATTCACCATTTGTCAAAGCTCAATCCTAAAAAAGGGTGATGCCTGTATAAACATCACCCTCCTCAACTACTAAAACCTAATAAGATTTCTGTGTATGGTGTCCCTATGGACTTACGCCATACATCTTAATAAGTAAAGAAAAGCTATATATTAAAAACTTGCTACCGAGAATACCCCTAAGGACTTTTACTGATTTCAGAAAAGTATCTGTAGCTAAGAAGTGAGATTTAAGTTTCTCACTATATACTTACCGAGGATATCAAACTCCAAGTTCACAAGACTTCCAACTTTCAATGTATGGAAGTTAGTATGTTCAAAAGTATAAGGTATGATCGTAACTGAAAAATGATCTTTAGTAGGACTTATAACTGTAAGGCTCGTTCCATTGATACATATAGATCCTTTATCGATCACAAGGCCAGCATAATGTGCTGGATAGGCAAATTTAAAATTCCAACTTCCGTCAACATCTTCAATAGAAACGCAAGTGCCAACAGTATCTACATGACCCTGCACAATGTGTCCATCAAGTCTACCACCGAGCTCCATGCATCGCTCTAAGTTAATTTTATGTCCAACTAAGCATTTATTTAGATTCGTCTTTTGTAAAGTTTCATCAACTGCAGTAACATGGTAAGAATCTCCTTCGATCTTTGTAACCGTTAGACATATGCCATTGTGACTTACACTTTGATCTATCTGTAACTCCGAGGTAAATGAACAATTTATGACTATATCAAGGTTGCTACCTTGCCTTATAATTGACTCTACACTCCCTAAAGCTTCTACAATACCTGTAAACATAAATCTCTAACGTATCAATTGTATAGTGCCTCGTAACAGTTCTCCTTCGGTAATCCCGTCCACTCTATTCTCAAAGACAACACAAGAATAGAAGTAAGTTCCTTCTGCTAATTCCTTGCCGCTCAGATTAGTACCGTTCCAATTTAAATTAGGATCAGAAGTCTCATATACTTTTTGCCCCCACCGATTAAAAAGTTCAAACTCGACCCGATTGATAAATCTGTTCAACCTCGGAACAAAAAGGTCGTTAGAGTTATCATTATTGGGAGTGAACGCATTTGGTAATACATATGATGGACAATTGTCTATACATATCTCATTAGAACGCTCACTCTCATTACCACTGAGATCAACTACAGTGACAGAGTAACAACCAGATATGTTTTCCACTAACTGATGGATATATAAGTCCTGACCAGCAGTCACTTGATCTATGATTACAGCAGACTCATTTACATTACTTGCAAAGTATATGTTATAACTTGCTATATCTTCTGCTTCCTCACAATTTGCAGGGTCAAATTGCCAAGTGATTCTATTTTCAAATACATCACTACTTATTATTTCACCTTCGTCGCATATAGAACTGACTACTATAGATGGAGGACAGGGCGGTTCATTATCTTGAGGGATAGCGCAAGCTTCATTACTATAGTTTATAAGTGGAGAAGGAACATCAGTTATGCCATAGCTTCCTTGACTCTCGATAAGAAAACAATACTCAACTCCGTTTTCCAAGCCCTCTATGACCGCATTCTGATTTATAGAAGAGTCTAAAAGATTAAGATCTCCATTTTGGACTTCATAGATATTATAATTGAAGTTATTCCAAGGTACATTCTCTTCCCAACTCAAGAATATTCTTTCATCAGAAGAGTTCGTGCTCAGAAATACAGAAGAGGCAATATCAGATGTAGCCCTAAAATCATCTGCACCCAGTCCAGACATAAAGGTCACATTATAACTATGAGCATTGTCCGTAGTGTTCAAACGATCAAATACAATAGATGTATCTGATATGCTACCAAAGCTTCCACTATCGTACATATATTCTTGCTGCACTATTAGGTTCGAACCATTCAAGTTGGCTGCACCGTTTACTGATAAAGTATAAGGTCCAGGAAGCAACGTTGTATCGATTGCATCAATAGTAGGATTGATCCACTTTACCAACACTTCGCCAGACTGACTACTCGTACTTTCTATAGAAACATTAGTGATCAGCGGTTCTTCGCCACTACTGCGTATACAAACCTCATCTGACGTGATACTCTGAGTAATATTGAAAAAATTGCCAAAGGATGTAGTTTGTGCAAACTCTCCTAATATTCGGTAACAATATATATTTCCAGGTTCTATCTCAGCATCTCTCGCTGTATATCTGCCATTCTCAATCTCACTAGTAAGAAATACTATTCTTTCAAACCCTAATCCAGCTAAACCTCCTTGACAAGTATCCATGTTGACTGTACTGCTCCCGATTCTTCTCCATACAGAAAAGCCGATAAAATCATTTCCATTTTCGCACTGATATGGATTCTCCCAGGTTATTGTGACAACTCCATTTACGTTAGTGGCTTCTATATCCCTAGGAGGAGGAGCAACGACTTTGATGCGTATGGTTTTGAGTGTTGCTAATCCAGTCATAGGCTTGGACAATTCGTCTGAGGTTCTGATCACTATTTGATAGTATTCCTCTGAGACATGATTACAAGTAGTTTGCCACGAGATTTGACCGTTAAGCATAGAGTTTTGCATGGCCTGATCTAAACTCAATCTCGCTGGACTATCTTCTAGTTCAAATGGACCTCCGGTTGCAGTAATATTCAAAAGCTCATCTGGGTTGATATCCAAGGCTTCTAAGTCTATAGTTACCAACTCTCCTGCCAAGACACAGATATCTTCAATTTCGTTAAAGGTTGGCGCTTCATTGTTATCTGGACAAGGCCTAACCAATATCTGCATGTCCCTGATCAAACTATTGATTAAAGTACCGTTACGATATTCATTTATTCGATATGTGATATTATATTCTCCTAAGATCTTAGGGGTATCCCATCTAAAATCACCTGTCTGACTATCCAAGAAAATCATATTATCAGGAGCACTTCCTATCTGGTCAGGTAGCTCATAATTAGGCACTTCTACATCCACCGCAGCGAATGGCGCAACGAGCTCATAAGTTATACTGTCTCCATCAATATCAAAAGCATTGGGGTTATAGGTAAAAACTTGATCGCTACAGGCAAAGTCTATCGGAGGTTGGAGCAAAATCACACTGTTATTACGCCCTTGAAAACGAGGCTCTAAAAGTGTCAATGTAGTCTCTATGTAAAACTGAATATTGACAGAGTTAGGAAAGTCAATATTAAGGATACCCGCGATTCGATTAGGATCAGTTACTGAAAGCTTATATGTACCTCTAGTTGGATAGGTGTGTTCACTGACATACTCATTCTTCTTTATGTCATTAGGCAACTCTTCTGCTGAAGTTCTCTTTACAAATGTACTATCACCATCACCCCAATAAAGCGTTAGACTATCTCTGTCAGCTCCAAAGCTGCTGGTTTTAGTATATGTAACAATAGTTGCTCTTATGGTTAGATCATCTAATTGCTCATATGTGATCTCTCCAGCGCGATTATGAGTAGCTGATAGATCACTCGCTATAAATGTCAATGCTAGCAGCATAGACATACTAATAAGTAATCTGCTGCACTTGTAGATCAATGGTATTATATGTTGGTCTGTAAGTGAGTTCATCAATGTATGAATATAACGAATTTAGTCTGCTATAAGTTGACTATTTATCATGACTTAATGTTCACTGACAAAAAAGGAAAAAGCCCCCTTTCTACCGAAGTAGAAAAGAGGCCATCCCAAAAACCGATTTTATTCTACGTTTCTTAGTCGATTAAAATCATACTCTTAGTAGCAGTGAAATCACCGCTCTCTAATTGATAGTATAATACACCAGTTGTACCAAGAGTTGACTTGCTCAATTCGATTGTGTTATAACCTGCGTTATAAGTATTCTCGATTACTGAGATAGTCTTTCCTGTTACATCAAATACTGACAATGTTGCAGTACCTGCTGTTGGCAATTCGAATCCTATCGTTGTTACATTATCAAATGGGTTAGGTGTGTTCTGTCCTAAAACAAAACCTGCTACACCTGCTGTGTTGTATTCGAACACAACATCCATGATCTCTGAAGTCGCTGTGTATGCCTTAGCATCAGTAACTCTTGAGCTCAATGATAATCCTTCACTTAAAGTTACATCTGTTGTAGCCTTAAATGTTAATGTAAATAAGTCTGAAGCTGTCACACCTTCTGGTGAGAACCATGCTGTTGTAACTGTATTAGCGTCAAGTACTGCAAAGTTAGCTTCGCTTACTTCTACACCACCTGATGTTGCTCCTACAAACTCTAAGCCGTTAAGCTCCATAGTGAACTGGTATGCTGCGATACCTGCAAAGTCATTTGAGTTTAATGATACCTCAACTAACTCACCTGCTGCAACTCTTGTATCTTCTATCTGAAGTGCAACTTTACCAGCTACGCTTCTTCCTGATGATAACAAGCTATTTGCTATCGCGTTACCACTTACATCACCGATCTTGATTCCGACGAAGTTTTGATTTGGCATGTTGCCGCTTAAGTTATCAATTGTTACTACCTCAGGGAATGGGAATGCCAATTCTGGGCTTGTAAATTGATGTGCTGCATCAACAAATCTCCAGCTATCATTAGATGGTAGCTCAGCTGTAACTCCTAAGATCAACTTACGAAGATCTACTAAGTCAGATGCTGTTACTCTTCCATCATTATTGATATCTGATGCGATAATCAAATATGGATCATCTAATGTCTGTAATCCTAATACGTGCTTCTGGATCAATACCAAGTCAAGTGTAGATACACCATTCAAGTAGTCATCATTCTTCTCAGCTTTGATGTCATATGATTGGTTTAAAGCTCTACCACTGAACATATACTGTCCTGATACCTCTGTAAGATCTCTCGCTCCTACATTAAGTGCTACTTCCGCACTCTCTAACATATCACCTAAGTTAGTTGCAACTGTTCCACTGATGAAACCTGCTGTACTGTTAAGGTCACAGTTCTCTGCTGCTCCGTTAATATTCAATGTGATATTACAGAAGTCAATGTTCAACTGTGCATCGCTAACATATAATCCTAATACAAGCGTCTCGCCTTGGCCAAACTCTCTTATCATATCACATGTCACTAATAGATTTCTGCTAAATGTACCTGTAGTCTGATCATCTGTTGGGTTACCGTTCTCATCTAATAAGAACCAGTGCTCTACTTCTGAACAGTTATCAAATGATCCGTTGTCATAGTCAGCAGCCCATATCTCTACAGTTCCTGTAGCAGGCATAATCGCTGTACTAAGATCTTGGAAACATACTGGTGTAGGTAATTTATCATCTACGAATGATACTGCTGTTCTCGCAGTCCCTTCGTTTCCACAACCGTCTCTTACAGTCCATACAATAGTATGCGCTGATCCTTGAGTACCATTTTGAGTGCTCATTGTAGCAGTTGTACCAAACGCTGTTCTCGTTGCAATTACATTGCCAGATGAGTTCAATACTGTTATCCACCAAGCAGCACCATCTGCTGATAAGTCTGTGTCTCCACACATATCAGATACAGAAGCCGTTATTGCCGCACTTCCTACACAACCGTCAAAATCATCTCCTTTAGCCTGTGCACCTCCTGAGATAGACACTGTGTATGTCTCTGGAGCTGTTACAGTTGGAGCTGTTTCATCCAATACTTTGATTACTTGATCAAATGTGTAATAACCATCTGGATCAACTGATGTATATCTGAAATATACATGATCAGCTTGCTCATTTTGCTTGTCGCAAGTACCACAAGGCAATCCTGTAACGGTTCCTCCTGTTGCTCTTCCAAACTCATCATAGTTAGGAACTTGTGTTCCACGCACACTATAATCTGTATACCACGCACCAGCATCATCAGGACTGAAAGCGTCTAACCACTCATCATCTACTGCTTGGAATGAATCTGTTGCACTATCATTCTCGTCATCTTGATTTGATGTATTCGGATCCCAAGTACACCAGTCAATAACTGTCCATCTTCTAATGATCTTCTTACATGCATCTGCTGCTTCTAACTCTAATGGCTCGAAGTTAGCAACTACAAGTGCACATGCAGCTTGACACCATACTGGCACACCAGTATCTTCTCCTTCTGCACAATCAAATGATGCACCCATATTTACATCGTCGGTATACTCTACTATTCTATATAATGCTACACCTCTGCTTGTCACAGGATCACCATCAGAATCTAACCATGGCTCGCATTCTCTTACTACACCAGTCTCTGACTCACCTGTATAGTGCTTAGGCCACTTGATCTCATATGGATTAAAATTGCTCACACCTGTAAAGGAAACTCTTGACTGACATACTACTTCACCAGCACTGTTTCTCCATGTGATTACATCTACTTGATTACCACAAGCATCTCCATCTGTCGCTACAGTAGGTGTAAGATTATCATCAGTACATATAGTGCCTTGAGTAGATCTTGGATGTACTTGAGCTAATGTATATGTGTCACCACAATCTAAGCTTAAGTTAACACACCGGTATATATTAGCTGATTTGTCTTCAACTGTTACTACAGACCATGAGTGTGCTTGATTAAGACCATTGTCAGCAACTAGTGCCACAAGGTTATCACCAAGATCTGAACAACAGAACTTAACAAAATCCTTACATACTACGTATGGTATAGCTGGTCTTGCCGGTATATTCTTAGAACCAGGTGATCCTGGAAGAACACCATCTACATCACATCCAGCTGGGTGATATATAGCCTGTCCTCCAACATATACTTGGTTACCGAAACGATCTAAAACTGGATTCTCCAATTCTTCTTTTCTCAATAAACACGTCTCAACCTCTCCACAACCTGCGTTGTGAGAACCTGCATCGATAGCGTCTACAAATACTTTAGCAACACCTCCGTCGTCAGATACTGTTCCTGTAGGATCTCCTGTCAATGAAACATTAACTTGATCCTCAGCAACTGGCACTGGGAAGATATTGTTGATTGGCCGTACTGTAAAGCATACTTCACTTACGTCAGCATGGCTTCCACAGTCACTTACTGCTCTAACACAAACCTCTGCATTCTCACCTAACCATAGGTTACGTAATACATTATCTGAACCAATAACACCAGCTGAAGATGACCATACAAGGCTTCCTTCTGCTTCACATCCAAAATAACCAGTAGCTGACAATGCTAACTGAGCTGCACATGTCCATGGTGCTATATCCACTTCGATAACAGCTGGACTTCCGTATACAGCAAAGAAGTTTCCTGCTCTTCTAGTATCTGTAGTTCTACCTTGGATAGAAGTAATGATAGGTGCAGGAGATTCTAACTTAATCCACTGTACAAACTCTTCTACAGAACCTGAACACCAATCAAGTACTTGCCAAGTACGCATAACCTTTGTATTAGGTCCTGCACATCCGGCAAACTGCATATCTGTACACTTAGTACTAAAGTTACATACAACACCCTTAGTAATCGGTATAAGAACTATTCTGTTAGTTGTATCATATCCAACTGTATCTATTCTGTCAGTCTTAGTCACAACATCAGCAAGAACCCAAATCGGATCTGCATCAGTACCTACATTAATCTTTGTTTCTGTAGTATCTCTAACTTCTGTAGTTGTAGTTCGAGGTGCTCTAGATACAAACACAGTATCCTTAATAAGGTGAGGATAAGCATATGTATTAGCTAAAATCCCAGCATCAGTAGCACTCAAACCAGAAGCACTTAAACCTGAACCAAATTGCGTAGCAGCTGATCTTTGTAAATCTCTTGCCACGTGCGTGTATACCGCTTCAGGGCTAGGATAATCAAATCCTAATTCATCAAGATAAGAACAACTAAGTGTCACTGCATCTTCAAATTCTGTACCTGGAGCCATACCATGAGGTCCAACTACATCTCCAAGATCCAATGGCATCTCGTTGATAGTATCAACTCTTAACACGATAGTACTCTTACGACCATCGATATCAGCAAGACCCGTTATCTTACGAATTGTTTTAAAGCCAGTACAAGCCTCTCCAGAAACTGAAGAACTAACTGCTATATTAGTTATGTCTGCAGAACAATCTCCATTAGCTGCAGCAGCAACATCCGCTACTTTAGGCAAGGTCGGCAATGGCTGACTACACATTACATTGTGTACCATAAATACCGGATCCGGAGTTTGCTTAATTTCGAGGTTGATATTACCCCAACATAACATAGTGCCAGTGCCACCAGGCCCAGCAAATAATTGGTACTGAACAGTACCACCGTCAGGTAAGCCAAGGCCACCTGCGCCTGTCAAGGATCCTGTAGCTGGAAAAGCTGTTCCAGATCCTGTCCCTGCGTAAACTATGGATTGAGCCGGTGTTGCTCCTGTGTAACCAAGAACAGCATCATTGACTTCGAACCCACACATCGCATCTACTGATATATTCACCTCACCAATACAAGAGCTAGATTGGGCTCCCAGATTAATAGAGACGAAACTCAGTAAGGCGAAAAGAAGAAAAGTAAAATTCGATCTTTTCATGAGATTGAGTTTAGTTATTAAAAGTTTTTGAGTTAAATAAATCGGTTTGATTCTCTGATCCATTATAAAAATGATTTCGTCGAGGATCTCAAATCGTATTAAATAAATTTAATACACCTGCAACTACATCTAGCCACAAACTAAAGAGCCACAAATCCACCTCTGGATTTGAGCCGACAACCGCCACGTTTACTTTTGCTTACAACAAGAAGCAAACACCTGGAACGGACAGGGAGGATTTCTCCTCATGATTTAGACTAAAATGGATGTAGAGAATCAACTCGGGGATTACTGGGTGCCCTGATCGCTCAGAACTGATTTCGTCTTAATAATGGTCTTATTTCATACCGTAATCAACCCAAGATGATATCATCTTTTCCTTAATAATGAATGACACCTTCCGCATCATCTCCACAAATATACCATTTGACCCCTGCGGTCATCTCTCACATGTGGGGTAATTTATATATATATAATTATTTTAATATGTATAATACCATACATATGTAGATAGATATAAGCCTCATTCTGATCAGTAAACGAATATTATGAGGAAGAAAGAACAGTTGTCAAAAGAAAGGAGAAGTTCACTTGAGGAAGGCGATATTTATGCAACTCAACTAAGTTCAAACTCAACTGTCAAGATCAAAGTGACAAAATCTTAATGACAATTTTCACAAAAAGTATATGACAATATACCAATTAGAAAAGAGTAATAACCAGAAGATCACAGAGAAGAGCAAGTTCAAAGTTTCATACATAAAACTCATACTCAAGTATGAAGACATCTATATAATACAAACCTGCATACCAAAGCTTAGCACAAGTACTATCTATCTATGGAAGACCAGATAGTAAGAAGAATCAGATTCAGATAAATAGAAAACAATATGACAAAAGCACATAGTCAACTATGAACAAAAGCACCACAACATTGTGTTCTACCCTTCCACCTTGACCTTCTGATAAGGTTGAAGACGCAACTTCAGTGAAAGCTCGTGAGAACCGTTGTTGTACTGCTGAAACTTGTGCAGCGATAAATTGTATGAGTAATGAAAGCCAAAGTTATTTACTTGTGTGCCAATCAAAAAACCGATTCTCTTTTCGCCACCTACAGATCCTGATAGACCGGCTGTCAGTTGCTCATTGAGGAAGTCAGCTTTTAAGTTGATATCAACATGAAATGGCACAAAAAGTAACTTCTTAGCATACACTGATGGCTCAAATGTGATATCCTTTTCTGGTATATCTAATCGATAACCGACAGAAGCGATGAAGCCTATCTCTGTATCTTGGCTATCACCATCACCACTTAGCTTCTGACTGATGATCGACGGTAGCGTAAGACCATAGCTGATCTTACCATCATATAAACCATAGATACCGATACTCGCATCCAGATAAGAATATCCATCTAATCTCTCTACGATCTCTTGATCAGATCTATCTACTAGAGTGCTTAGAAGCTCATTGCTATTAAGGCTATGTTGTACATACTCCCCTGAGATACCAAAGCCCAGCTTGTTCTTAGGAGAGTCAATCGTATAAGACAAGTTTACAATCCCTTTGCTGGTACCAAATGCTGCGAAGCTGTCACTCATACCGATGACACCGAGCCCTATTCTATTGCCGATAGCACCGTCATATCCAAATGCAAATGTCTTTGGGGAGCCAGGAAAGGTCGCCCAAGTGTTTCGGTAGATACCGATGACTTGGCTATAATCGTTCTGACCCGTAGCTCCTGGATGCAGTAAGAACGGCGTTAAGTGATACTGAGTAAAGACAGAGCGCTCACCGAATAATCTACTCTGACCCGTTAGCATAGATGCTGACAAGAAAAGTAATAAAAAGGCTATGTATAATTTCTTCATAATTGTCCTTTCAAAAAAGTTGTATCCAATTAAGGCTTGTCGGTTATCTTAATATTGAAACGGTTCCTCTAAATAAATCTCTTGATCCGGCACCTCCTGTTGTCAACACCCACATATAACCACCTTCTGGCAGCGGTTCACCTGACATATCTGTACCATCCCAGTCATTGGTATAATTGTTAGCTTCTAACACACAGTTACCCCACCTATCAAAGACAGATAAACTATTGGGTTGATTTGCTGGATCATTAACACAAGGGATCTCAAATAAATCATTAATCCTATCCCCATTAGGAGAGATGATCGTGCGGCCTTCACACAACCTTACAGGACCTTGGTTTGTACAGCCAGGTGAAAACTCTAGGTCTTCAAACATCACCTGACAGCCGTTCTCATCTTGTACAACTACTGTGATAGGATCTGAGCCGACTCCATCGATCTCGTTGTCAGTACCTTGGTTCCCGACACTCGATGTAAGACTATAGACACCAGTACCACCAGACAAATTTAATCCCAGTATACCGTTATTGCCACTTGTTGGACATCGTACTTCGTCTACCGACACAAGTTCAATTGGATCTGGCTCCTCGATGAAAAATGTCTCTTCAAACACGTTACCACATGCATCTGCTATTCTGATCGTATGCTCACCAGCTGGTAAGTTATTTACGGGCAGTGTAACAACACTACCATTTAATTGTATCTCTATCGCTCCTGCGTCACAACCTCCTTGTACCATACCATCCAAGATCCCATCGGACTCGCCATTACAGCTTACGCCAAATCCATTATATCTCGATGTCACCGCATCAACTATGTTAGATCCTGAGATAAAACCTTCACTAACTGTAAAAGTCTGGGTTGATATACATCCATCTCCAGCTCTTATCTCCACACTATATTCTCCTGGAGCTAATCCTGAGATACTTGAAGTCGTCTCTCCTGTAGACCAGCTATAAGTAAGCATAGCTCCACTACCTGGGTTCAGATCGATGCTACCATTAGGTGTATCAGGATCCGTCGAATTAGTAACAACTGGATCAACATCCACATTATCACCTGTCAATACAAACTGAGCGACTTGAGCACATCCATTGTCATCTGTCACTGTCACTTGATATGTAGCTGGAGCAAGACCTGATACTGTTGGACTCGAAGGTAGGCCTCCAGACCATGCATATTGATAACCTCCAGTTGCAGTAGTGCCCCCTGAGACTCTTAAGGCTATTTGTCCAGTACTATTACATGGATCTCCAGACTCATCTCCTTCTATTACAATTGCGGCAGGGTTAGATAACGTGACCGTTGTGGCTCCAGAGTTACCTCCTTGATCAGTAGCGGTAAGCTCATAAGTCTCGCCTGGAGCACTCAGTAGATTACAGTTGAGTGTGATCTGTCTTTGATCAGATACTCTGGTCCAAAGACACATCACAGTTCCTACCGCATTAGGGAAGTCAACCGTCACACCACCATTGGCATTGTTATGACAAGTAGGTTGTCTTACTTCAACTAAGCTTATATCCAGCACTCCACCTCCTGTACTACCACATCCAGATATGGCTACTGTACCGTTATTTAGCTCCACATCAAGTACTTCATTATTAGGCCCAATAATCTCAATCGGTATGTTATCACTGATAAACGACACACTGCTCGAACCTACTGTACAAGGATTAGGCGCCGTAAAGCATAGTTGAAATATGGAAGTCCCATCTGCTACAGACTGTGCTGAAGTTGGGTTCCATAGTACTCTGAGTCTATTATTTCCGGAAGGGACAAACTGCGACGTTCCTAAACTGGGCAAGTTAAAGTTGCGCACTTCTGCAAATGATATAGCTGCAGGGTCCCACTCAAAAGCGAATCCCATGCCTTGGATATCTTGAAATCCTTCTACTATCACATCCAGACATGCTGTCTGACCAGCACTAATAGTTGCTGTTGAGATCGTCATACTTAAGTCACTGCCGCCAGTGTTCATACCAGTAACGCTGATTCTTCCTGGATTGACAAAAAACTCAAGTGCTCGTCCGATCTCACTTGAGAACTCAATAGGAAAGTCTTGGAGACTAGCAAATGCTATGGCACTACTCGTACCTTCTGCTCCAATAATATCAAAGCATAGCTCAAATAAGACAGTGTTGTCTGCTAGCGTGACTGATGGTGTACTAAAGTCAGCCTGCCAAAGCACCTTCAACTCTCCACTACCACTATCGGCATCACCGATGTCCACTCCACTAAGGCCACCTTGATTAACGCCTGTATATCTTAATACCGCAGGATCAAATGTAACACCTGCTTGAAATGCTCCGATTGCATCAAAATCTCTAGTTGTAATAGGTATACATATAGATGACGCACCTCCTGTTGAGATATTACCAGCTATCAATCCAACTCCTGAGGTACCACTACCTCCAACGGTAAACTGAGCATCATTGACCATAAAGTCCGTGATCCTACCATTTCCATCTGCGATCTCAATGGGAAAGCCTGGGTTATCGACAAATCTCACAGATGTACTCCCTGCACTTCCAACTACCTCAAAGCAAATCTCAAACAAGGTAGTACCATCAGCTAATGTCACAGACGACTGATCAAAAAGCCAAAGGATATTGAGCAAGCCTTGGGCACTCATGGCGTCATTGGCATTGACTGACTGTAGGCCAGCATCTCTAATCTCAGTAAATCTTAATATAGATGGATCCCAACTGAGACCCGTCTGAAAACTGAATATATCATTGAAGTTGTCCGCAGTGACAGGTATACATATAGTCTCACCTTGTGCTGCTGTGATGCTGCCAAGTGTAAAGCTGAGGTCATCTCCACCGCCCGTGTTACCTTCACAAGAAGCATCATATATAGCTAAGTTTCCACCTGTAGCTGTAGCGTCTAAGATCTCAAAATCGTTATTGACCACCTCTATGACTCTTGGAGTATTTGATATCTGGATCTGAGTAGATCCACACAAACTGCCTACCCCATTGAGTCGCACTGTAAATAGACGCGTACCGTCTGGTAAAGAACGAGGTGCAGTATTGGGGCCACTCCAAGACAATGTAAGTTGTCCGTCTTGCACAACGACAGCATTGTCTGGTGTACCTATCGATCCTGCATTAAATTCATCAAGCTGATCAGTGACATTCTCTATGCTGCTAAAACTATATACTGAAGCATCCCAATTAAATGAGAGCTGCATAGAGATGATATCGTCGAAGCCCGATATGAGCACATCTACATCTACCGTTCCACCTGGCGTACTTAGAGAATCCGAGCCAAATGAAAACTCAACTTGAGCTTTAGCAGTAAACACCACACTTAGCGATAGAATACAGGCGAGTAAAATTTTGTTCATATTCAGGGAATTATCCTATTTATTAGCAAAAATAATAATGTTTTTATCAACCCAAAATGGTTAGTGCTCAAAAGGCCCTATTTCGTGACGAATAGAGCCTTTTGAAGAATAGTTAAATCGTATTTAGACTATTCAACGAGCATATATGTAGGTATGGTTAACAGCTATAACACTATCATCTTACGGATCAAAGATCGCTGTTGCGTATGGATCTGATAGTAGTATATACCCTTAATTAAACCTATGTCTTGCCTATTGATACTAATCTGGTGGCGCCCAGCAATATAACTATTGCTTAGACTATAGATTCTCTTACCATTAATATCAAAGAGTTCAAACGCAACATCTTCTGACTTAGGTATCTCAAACTCGATTAAAGTCTGATCTAAGAAAGGATTAGGTCTATTTTGGTGTAGTATAATCTCATCACTAAGTTGATGATCGGACATAGTGATCTTCATCGTAGTCAGATCCTCATCGTATATCTCACTCGCAAACTCCTTAGCCGGGAGAAGCTGAATATTATCTTCTTCAAACATGGATAGTTGATCAATGGCAAAGGTTACTTCAAGCACTACTTCACCTTTCTCATAAGTATTAGCACTTGATCTTGCAACAGATATCAATAGCTTGCCATCTTTATCTGATATCATACCATCAACAATAGCCACATCATTTCCTTTTACATTCATCATGCGCAATGATGAATCATCATAATTCAACCCAATCTGATATCCGATTGTAGATATATCTTCAGTGGCTTTTACTTGATAAACTATCTGACCATTTTCAAATGACGTATTATGAGCGAACATATAAGTCTCATCACTCCTTGTAGATGCGAAACCACTATTGGCTATCGCATTAGAGTTAAGATCTCCTACTTTGATCGCAATCATGTCTCTTGTTACTGATTGATTAACTGAACCGATATTCACGCCATCTGTAAAGGGGAAAGGCGATGTTGGATCAGAAAACTGGTAATCCTTATCAATAAACAACCAAGAATCATTGTTTGGAAATGCTTCTATCTGACCAAGTATCAATCGTCTAAGGATAACTAAATCAACCGCTGAGATAGCTCCGTTATCATTTACATCTGCTGCAATCAGCTTGTATGGAGAATCTAAATTCTGTAGTCCCAAAATATGTCTCTGCATAAGAACTAAGTCTAATGTAGATATGCCATTAATGTAATCATCATTCTTCTCAGCACTCAGGCTATAGCTTTGTTCTGCTTGCAAATTGTCAAAAGCATATAATCCGTCTAATTCTGTCATCTCAGACTCAACGAATGATTGATTCATATTAAGTCTAACTTGAGCGCTTTCTAATGGCACTGATTCTGGTGTAGTGATATTTCCATCAAGTGAAATAACACTTGCTCCAATACCACATACTCCTTGTCCATCTCTTACATCTACTGATGCCAAGCATACAGATTGGTTACCCATCCTATCAGATACCCAAAGCTCTAAAGTGTTAACTCCTATATCCGCACAAGTAAATGTCATACTTGATGTTGGATTAGCTGTAGATCCTTCTCTTCTAATTGCAAATGTTAATCCATCAGCACAGTTATCAGAAGAGCCATTATCTAACTCTTCAGCAGAAACTGTAATACCTTGCGGTGAGTCGATATCCATAATTAGAAAACCACACATAGCTTGAGGAGCAACATCATCTGCAACAGTAAATGATTGTGCTGCAACGGACGTGTTACCACACTCATCTGTAGCTGACCATGTTATAATATAATCCCCAGCGTCGATTCTTCTCTCTAACACTCTTCCAGGTCTTTCAAACAAAACTGGAATCTCACTACCATCCTCTATCAAGTCCAACTTAAAGGACCAGTCAAGCTGGTTAGTAGGTGTGCAATCATCAGTTGCTATACCTTCTATTACAATGTGAGCGCGGCAGCTATCTGGCTTTGAATCAAGCGTGATATTATTACCACTTATATCAATCTGCGGGCCAGCACTATTGATTACATCAATCGTTTGTTCAAATATAAAACGTGCATTAGGATTAGCAGGAAATCTACACCAATCTACAACTGTCCAAGTACGCAAGATACGTCTGCATAATCCTGGTACTTCAAACTCTCTATCCACGGGCTCAGAGGGCACTATATTAGAACAACCGATATCTCCAGATATAAGGTCCGCTAATTCTTGAGTAGTCGGCGGAGCATCATCACAGGTATCCACTACTCTATCTGCAGGCCAAGTAATATTACTTTCTGTAAAAATAAACGGATTAGCAAAAGTTATTCTCTCAGTACAAATCACTTCATCTACACCTGTAATATTGTAAAACCACTCTACATCAATATATCCATCACCACAATCATCTATAACTCTTCCTGCTTCTCTAATCTGAGGTGTTAATGATGATGCTATACATGGATTAGAACTTGAAATAGTTGGTGGTACTAAAGTAGAAATATCAAAAGTCTCAAAGTCTGTACAGGCTTGTGTACCTATACTTGGAGAACAAATAACATTTGGTCCAGCTCCTTTAAATTGTACAACTGCTTCAGTCATACATGAACTCATCATTCCTGATGCATCAGTAACTTGTAATTCAACCATTATAGTTTGCCCTATATCAGCACAACAGAACTTTACAAAATCTGCAAAATCCTCTGGAGTCTCACATGTTGTTTCTAATCTATCAATTCTTCTTACTTGATAACTTACTATCTCAGAGCATATATCGTAACTGCCATCGTCAAAGGACTTAGCAAAAACCTTACCTAAGAAGCTATCGTTAAGCGTTACTACTGTTCTAAAATCACAAACTGGAATCGGTGCATGTGTATCTTCAACAGTAACATTAAACTCTTCTGTATCAGTATTGCCACATGCATCCTCAACAACATATCTGACAACACTTACTCCCACTGAAAACGCACGTTCAACCACTTGTGGTATGGAATCTCTTACTCCTCCAAATGGTAAAAACATAGTACTAGTAGGTTCTTGAATAGATATCGTATATGTCCAATCGTTGCACTCATTCTGAGCTACTGTGGGAAATGGTAATTGAACAGAAACATCGCATCCTCCAAAATCAGCAGACATTGGCCCAATATTAGAAATTGAACTTTGAGTTATACTTTCATCTACAACCTTAATGACTTGATTGAATGTTTTTACAATTTGCGATTCACACCAATCAATGACAGTCCATGTTCTTACAATCTTGAAAGTACTACCACAAGTCTCAAAAATAAGGTCGGCAGTCGTCATCTTAAGATTGCAAAGTCCTCTTTCTATAAAGATACTATCTACATGATCAGCGATAGATACGCCATCTATGTTAGGCATAGAATTATTTCCTGGACTTTCAGAATCAATACTTATCAAATAATCTATAGTTGGATAAGGATCATTACAATCGATAGCCATGTCATCTACATAATTTTTAGGAGCATCTATTGAGTCCAATTCAAATCTCTCATAATATATCGTATCCTCACATGAGGTTACATTCGCTATATTGTCAAGAACATTATAACCTACAATCCTCATGGCTGCAAACTGGTCTTCACAAGATGCACGAGTCAGCTCATTTCTAGTGATATTGACTGTTACATCTTCGTTTCCACAATTGTCAATTAACGTTCTTTCTATTTCTGTTCTAAGGTGTGCTGCCGCAGTAACCTCGTCCCCAAACACATCTGTACCAAAACATGGGATTGTATCATTGCCAACACAGACAATATCTGGTGGTAGTTTGTCTTCTATATTTATGACACTCCAACAACTATTTGGATTAGTAACACCTGCCTCAAAAACCCTAACCGTTAAGGTTTGACCAACGTACTGCGGGCCGATATCTGCTCTTGAAAAGTCAAGGTTTATAATTGTACCATCTTGTTCAAAAAGTTCGATACCATAATTACAAGGAGCTCCAGGGTTCTTTAAAACCATTGAAGGTGTAATTGTAGCAGTACAAAAATTGTTTACTGAGACATTGACTGTATCAATACAATTAAAAGAACATTGCGCTGACACATTAAAATTCAGGACAAAAAGCATTGCCGCCAAACTTAAAAGCATCTTGTTGGATAAGATTATTCTTTTCATTTTATGTTTTCTTTTGAGCTCTAAACTCTTGATATCCTTGGGAAGGTTATTAACAAAAAATTTACTCTTTACTCTGCTATACAAGTTGGTGATCAAGTGCAAATTTTATGAGATTGACAGTGTTTCTGACACCTAACTTTCTCATGATATTTTTTCTATGTACACCGACTGTTTGGTCGCTTATATAAAGTTGTGATGCAATCTCCTTATTATTAAGTGCCTTGGTTATCAACTCAAGTACTTCTTGCTCTCTCTTCGTAAGTTTTTTCCTTAATAAGAATCTATCCTCAAAAGGTTGAGCATTGGCATTATTAGAACCGTTCTTACGAGGTGTAATTTCTAGGCCCGTTGCTAAGAAGGTGTTTCCGATCATTATCTCATTTACACATTCGGATAGCTCCCCAAGATCATTGTACTTGCTGTAGTATCCGTCTACTCCTTTTTGAAAAGCTTCTTTGACAAATTTGTGATCGGTATAACCTGATAAGACACAGACTCTTAGTGATTTAAACTCTTCTTTCAAGCTTGGGATCAGTGAGAGGCCATCTTCATCTACAAAGTTAAGCTCCATGAATAGTAGATCTGCTTCTACCTTATAAAGTAGTTCTCTTAGCGCACTCGCAGAGCTAGCCCTGCCTACGATATTAATCTCAGGATAATCTATCTCTTCCAGGATTCTCTCGAATCCATCCATGAATAATTCATGTGCATCTGCAAGTATCGTATTAATGGCGTTCATGCGCTCTTGTTACTGTTATGATCGATTCAAACTGAACCTATTTCATATCATAAAGACAAAATGAATGCCAAACTCTCTAAATTTTTATTTATCGAACACATATAATATTTTAAATATTACAAAGCATTGTATATCAATATGTTATGTGGTTTGTACTATTAATGGAGGCAACGAACAGCCCTAAATGGCTTTATAGAGAAAGCGTGAAAGAACAAAGAAATACTATGCAAAATACGAGTGAAAATAGCGAAGTCAAAATGAAGAGATTAAAGTAGCGGCACAGAATTTATGCACTCTCAAGGACGACAATCAACCAAAATATGTCTAGGCTTGCTGATAGAAGAAATCTACACTATGGTCTCATGAGCCTTAGCACTCTAAAGTCTATGTCACGGCGCAGTAGAACATTATAGAACTGACTACTGACATCAGCAGTCAAATCGAACGATATAAGATTAACTCCTTCTATGAGCTGTTGGGATCTACTACCGACTAATCTACCGAGGCTGTCATAGATATCAACATCAACGATATAATCCTCAACAGCATGCACCTTAATACTAAAGAGCCCTTCCGAAGGATTAGGAAATAAGGTAGCATTGAGATCAACTTCTTCAAGGTCTGGGCCTACATCAACGACATCTCTATCTTGAGCTACAAAAACATTGGTTTGCATGATCTTTATATCAGTGTTACGCATGATAAGATCGCGAAGAGTTGTTTGTCTGATGATAGTTTTCTCACGATTAGTCAGCTTATCATCTCCCTCAAAGAAAAATCTATCTCCATCTCTAAGTCGTTGAAACTGATCTTCCATGATGGCCATAATTGTATTGCCAAACATAGCGCCAGGCATATACTCTTCAGCAAGCATACCTACCCAAGGATCTATCTCATCTATAGAGCTATATAAGCTTTCTAGGGTCTCAATATCATCTACGTCGGAAGTAACTTCACTTATGGCACTTAACCTTGGCAATCCAAGATCTACCCTTATAGAGTTGTAATCTCCTAGTCCACGTTCTCGTCCTCTGTTGATATTGATTGCTGCTAAATCAAGGCCTCCTTGTGATGGGAGTCCAAACAAAAAGTTACGGACATCATCTATGACTTTGCAATCTAATTTTTGTTGTACCTGAACTGCCATACCGCGCAGATAAGGTTCAACGCCCCCAGCAAGATTGATCTCTAAAGGATTAAAAAAAGCATCACGGAGTATAATGTGACCGCCTGGGATCTCTTCTCCATATCTTGATAACCTTAGGATATTGCCATTAATAAGTGTGTGTCCCATTCTAAACGCCGCTGCTGAAAACACATTTGAGATCTGCGGATTAACTTCATGACGGTATCCATTATATGCTGGAAGAGTAAGGCCCATAGCTGGTAACCATTCATTATATACTATCGATTGAAGTATCCCTCCAACCAATCTTCGCGCTTGTTGATAGACTTCTTCGTCACTTAGTCCTGAGTCTTCTGCAAGGAGCTCATCACACAAGCGATTGTGCTCTCTAACAAATATTGTGTGGAGCGTTGCCAATAAAGGATTTTCGTTAGCTCTCACATCTCCTGCCACAAAGTGCTTATTGCTATTACGGATGGGATCCTCCATAAAAGGTGAGCTTGCATCTATAGGATCATTAAACTCACCTGTTAGGGTATTCCATGGAAGAAGATTACCGAGCGAAGTCTTGAGTTTACCCTGCTCATATGTTCTTAACCAAGAAGCTCTTCTTTCATCGGACCCATATATCGCAGAACCATCAATGTAAGCAGTTACGCCATTGGCATATCCCCTTACATTATCTTCATCTGTACCAGATCCTAAGAGCCCAAGAGATCGAAACATGCCTATAGGTGCACCTTGTGGAGAAAAAACCGGATCTCCTTGCGGAATACTGATAGCCAATGGCTCTCGGAGGTCGTTATCAACTAAGATAATCTCATGATCTATAAATTGTCCAAATGACCAAACAAAATCACTTAGATTCTGATCATCTGGTATCACTTCTGATTGAGAGAAAAGAGTGTTGCTAATCACTCGAGGATTAGGTCGTTCATCTCCAGTCATAGATGATATGCCATCGCCAAATGCTGGATTAGTTACATGAAAAAGTTCATCGCCTTCTGCTCCCCACTCCGGGAAAGAATTATTGTTATTAAACCCATCAATGGCGCGTAAAGTCTGGCCCACAAGCGAAGTACTTAAGATAGCGAAGAAGGCTATAAAAAATGTCTTGTAGACAATGTTCATTTAACTTAGGCTTTGACCTTTAAAAGGGATGGCAAATATATATAATATTAGGTTATTGTCTTATTCGATATTTGCAACGTTTTATACACAAAAACTGGTCCAAAAAAATCGAAAAAAAGCAACAGAGCGTAATTAATCATATCATATTCAGCAATATACACATGATATAATTATTTAATGTAATAGAAAAAGCACTGATAAAAACCCTTAGATTTACTCAGTGATTACACTAGTATGAGCAAACCAATATATAGTCATAATAACACCTCGTAAACCAAGGAAAATCGCAAAAGACACCCATATAGCGTTAGGATACAGTGAGCGTAATAAAAAATAGCTCAGTATATATAGTCCTAAACTTAGGATCATGCTATCTCTCATCATTGATGTCTGAGTCAATCCTATGAAAATTCCATCCCAGATGTAGCATGTAAAAGCAAGCAATGGCATAGCTACCAACCAAATGTTGTAATCTCTGATTGCCTCAAGCACACTAGCATCACTCGTCAATAATGACGCGATATTTTCTGAAGTTGAAGCAAAGAGTAAGCTCATGCAAATGGCCATCACACTGCCCCATATAAATGATGACTTAACTACTTGTGTGAGTGCAGCTGAATCCTTTCTGCCCTTATATTTGCCGACAAGGCTCTCTGATGCATATGCCAGCCCATCGATGCCGTAAGACATCCAAGCTAAAAACTGAAGTAGAACGACATTGACAGCAAGTAAAAGCTCGCTCGACAATGCACTCTGTCGATAAAAAAACGCAAATGCTGATGTAAGTGCAACTGTCCTTATGAATAGATCACGATTGATAGTAAAAAAACGAGTTAGACCATCTAAAGAAGGGATATTAATCCGTTTCATTTTATATCTAATAAGCAAGATCGCGAAAAGGACTGCCAGTCCAACATACTCCGCTATAATCGTCCCAAGAGCAACTCCTTGGATATCTAACCCTTGAACGACTACCAGATAATAACTCAAAGTAATATTGAGCAGATTAACCAAGATGGTCACACACATAGGGACTATGGTGTTTTGCATACCAAAAAACCAACCGAAAAGACAATAGGTCAGTAGAGTAGCAGGTGCAGACCAAATCCTTATGTTAAAATAACTCCACACGAGCTCATGATGGTCTGACCCGATACCCAGTACCCAAGAAGAAAAGAGCCCTATGGGATACTGGCAAATGATAATCAAGACAGCAAGTCCTATGGCAAGAAAGACGCCTTTTGACAAATATTCCCTTATTGCAGATTGATCATCCGCTCCATAGGCTTGGGCGACAAGACCTGTTGTACCCATACGGAGAAAACCAAAGTTCCAATAAAAGAAGTTGAAGATCATAGTGGCAAGGCCTATGGCTCCCAAATGCACCACTGAAAGATGCCCCATCAATGCAACATCTACTGTCGATAATAGTGGTACGGAGATATTACTGATGATATTAGGGCCAGCTAATTTGAAGATTTCTTTATTCAAATAATCAATCTTAAAGTGCTTAACAAGAAATCAAGATCCATATCGTTTAAGACCCATAACTTGATTAATAAGTCATATTAGAGCTTATTATAAAGAAAAATCTAGATTTTGCGATTGATAAGCAGAGAAAAGCTCCTGTACATAGCTAAAGAAATATTTTCATTCTTGACTAACAAAAGATTCCTTCTCAATATACTTGGCATAATCCTCTTTTTGTCTATTGTCATCTTTGCTGTATTTACATGGTTAGATAAGTATACCAATCATGGCCAGAAGCTCGAGTTACCCAATTATATTGGTGAGCAAATAGAGAACTCTATAGATGATGCAAAATCAAGGTCATTTGATATCATCGTAAATGACTCTGTACACATCGTTGGTAAAGATGGTGGGCTTATACAAATACAAAATCCTCCTGGAGGTTCATTAGTTAAGGAGAACAGAAAGATCTATGTAACCATTACAAAGTACAAAGCGGATAAAGTCTCACTAGAAGATATGAGATTTTACGGAGAGGACTTCAATCAGATCACGGCTCAACTGAAAACAAGAAATATCTACACCAATATAAAGTCGAAGCAGTTTGATGGTATCAATCAAAATTCGGTTTTGGAAATCTGGCACAATGGGAAGTTAGTTATAGATAGAAGAAAAGGTGCCAAAGGACTTGTCATTGACAAGGGAGACACTTTGGATTTTGTAATCAGTAGTTCACAAGGAGGCACGTCAGAAGTGCCTATCCTCATAGGCAGATCAGTAAGTGCAGCTGATCTGATCCTTTCAGGTCAAGGTCTTAAGATTGCCATAGAATATGGTAACGATGAGGTTTTAGATCAAGAAAGTGAAGGTTCTGCAGAAATTGTAATGCAATACCCCCCAGAAGGAACAAACCTTCCTCGCGGAAGCACCGTTACAGTCAAGGTCAAAAGCAATTAAATGAGTGCTACTCTTTTTTCAAAGTTGGTGTCTGACCCGCTCTAATTAGGTATACCCCAAATAGAATAACTCCCATACTTAATAGGTGCATCCAACCTATGTACTCGCCATCAAGAACGCCCCAGATCAAAGCTACAATTGGAATCATATATGCGACAGTAGATCCAAATACGGCGCTGGTATCTTGAACTAATTTATAAAATATAATCAGCGCCAAAACAGTACTAATCAAAGCCAATAAGGTAAGTGCCATAAGAGATGAAACTCCCTCCGGGTGATTCATCACTTTGTCAGGGATGTCAGAAAAAGGAATCAGCAGAGAAACTGGCACACCCAATAACACAAAGGCAAAAGAGCTGAGTTGTATAGGCTCGACATCTTGAAAGTATTCTTTTATAAAATTGACATTTGCGCCATAAAGGACAGTGCCAACTATAATTAAAAAAGCATAAAAGATAGGCACTGATTGATCGCTTTCTAAAGGCTTATCCAAATAGATCAACCCTGCTGCACCTATAAAACCTATTATAGAGCCTATGACTTGCTTGCGAGAAGTCAGATTTTTAAAAACGAGGACACCTATGATCAATGTAAATATCGGGGTAATACTATTAAGTATACCACTCGTTGCACTACTCAGTTTTGTCTGAGCAGTGGCATAAAGTATAGCTGGGATCCCACTACCGGTTAAAGCAATGATCAAATAAAACCACCAGCGGTGCCATTCTAATTTTCTAAATTGATATATGAAAAAAGGGATAAATGCGACACCAGAAATACCAACTCTTAGTATAGCAACTTCTTCAGGACTAAATGCTACAAGGGACTTCTTTATAAGAATAAATGAAGTACCCCAAATGATAGATAAAAATATTAGAATAGCCCAATATCTTAACTCAGATGATTCTGACATAAATATTTTTATCTAATCAAATTTCAATTTGCAGCAGCGTAACCATCAACCGCCCTCCACACTCTAAATACATTCTGATAGCAGATCTTAGCGATGTCTTCTTCACTATACCCTCTGTCTAATAAAACTTTAATCAAGTTAGGATACTGAGATACATCCTTTAAGCCAACTGGCAATGTATCTCCAACGCCATCATAATCAGATCCAAGCCCTACATGATCTATACCGGCAATAGCGACTACATTGTCGATATGATTAGCCACCATATGCACATCAGACATCAGTACAGGGTGATCTTTTTGATATTGATCTATAAAGTCATCGGCAGCGTCTGTGCCCCATTCAAGATTTTGCTCTTCCATCAATTTTGCAATCTCACCACGAGATGCATTAATCCTATCCGCAACTTCTTTATCTAAAAAAGAAGATCCAAAATTAATCTGTATCACTCCACCGTTCTCTCCTAATCTTTTAATCATATCGTCATTCATGTTGCGCTCGAAGCCTGGTGTGTACTTGCGACATGAAGAATGAGAAGCAATGACTGGCACCTTGGTCAGCTCCATAACTTGATAAAAAGTCTGATCAGATACATGAGATATATCGACCATGACACCTACTCTATTCATCTCTTTTACGACTTCTTTACCAAATGGACTCAACCCAGACCAGGTCCGAGTGGTATCATAAGATGAATCACAAATCAAGTTGTCTTTTGAATGAGTCAATGTAATATAAGAGATACCACGATCATTGAAGTATTGGATATTAGATAAATCATCTTCGATACCGGAGCCATTTTCCATACCCATCGGAAGTGCAATCTTCCCTTCTTTGAATAGTCGTTCGCAGTCATCGGCTGTATGTGCCATTTCAAATTTATCAGGGTGTATATCCGCTATACCCTCTATCATAGTAATCAAGCTATCTGCTAGACGCTTTGACGCTCCTCTCTCTGTTTGAAAACCTGCCGGAAGATAGATAGACATAAATGGTGCATCAAGTCCGCCTTCTTTTGCTCTTTTGTAGTCAAAATCACCGTCATCAGTATCAAGAGGGATACCTAAGTATTCTTTCTCTAATTTGAAATTTTGAATTTTGAGCCTATATGGCAGGTCCACATGTCCATCAGTAATCAGGTACTTATGTGCAAAATAGTCCGCTTTTTCGTCGTTTGACATATCTGCCACATTCTTCATGACAGGTTTAACAGCCTCCTTAGAGGTACTACACGCACCAGCAGTAAGCGCGATAAGAAAAATCAGATATCTAGACATAGTTGTAATCTTGTTATCGTGAAGATGACTTAATTTCACCTACATATATATGATGTATCCATCTTTTTTATCATTACGAGTTGATTCTCTGTCTTCGTTATAACTTAATGGTTGTCTGACAGTGCTTAGGACGATTGATTTTCTATTTTTGCCGCACTGTTAATAATTCCAGTTGTTAAAAGATGGCAGAAGTAAAACTGATATCCGGTACAGAATCTAATTATCTCGCGGAGCAAATAGCCGAATACTACGGATATGAGCTTTCTCCAGTGAAGATTAACAAGTTTAGTGATGGTGAGATGCAGCCTGTCATCATGGATTCTGTAAGAGGAGCTTATGTATTTTTTATCCAAAGCACCTTCTCGCCTGCCGACAATATACTAGAGCTACTACTGCTCATAGATAGCGCAAAAAGAGCATCAGCTGGTTACATCACTGCAGTGATACCATACTTCGGATATGCCAGACAAGACAGAAAAGATAAACCAAGAGTACCCATCTCTGCTAAGTTAATCGCTAAGATGATCGAAGCTGCAGGTGCAGACAGAGTGGTAACTATGGATTTTCATGCTGAGCAGATCCAGGGTTTCTTTGATATACCAGTAGATCACTTAAAGAGCAACGCCATCTTTATACCTTATCTCAGCAAGCAAGACTTGAGCAACACGATATTTGCTTCTCCTGATGTGGGTGGGGTAAAAAGGGCAAGAAGCTTCGCAAAGCACTTTAATAAAAACTTAGTCATCTGCGATAAAGAAAGAGAAGTGGCTAACGAGGTAAAAGCCATCAGTGTCATCGGAGATGTTGAAGGTAAAGATGTAATCCTTGTAGACGATCTTATCGATACCGCCGGCACTTTATGTAAGGCAGCACAGGCTTTGATGGATGGAGGAGCCAAAAGTGTAAGAGCACTATGTGCTCATCCAGTACTATCAGGTCCGGCATATGATCGTATTAACAACTCAGTACTGACAGAACTACTTGTCACTGATACGATACCATTAAGAGAAAAGTCCGATAAAATCAAAGTTCTTTCTTGTGGGAAGTTATTTGCACGAGCGATACGTAATACACACGAGTACAGATCGATCGCAGCTCTTTTTGTAGAGTAGTAATCCTTTTATAGACTTCTTGTTCTTCCTCCGTCGACTGGCATATTGATACCATTGACATATGATGCTGCAGGGCTTGCTAAAAAAGCTATGGCCGAACCTATCTCCTTTGCATGAGCAAGACGCCTCACAGGTATAGTAGTACTTAGTCTATCTACCATCTCACTATAGGTGATACCTTCCTTTTCAGCTTGGCTTCCAAACAGTTCTCTCAGTCGCTCAGTATCCGTGAAACCAGGCAGTACATTATTAACTGTTATGCCAAATTGGCCCAGTTCATTAGACATCGTTTTAGCCCAACTAGCTACGGCACCTCTTATCGTGTTGGATACTCCGAGGTTGTCTATTGGTGCTTTGACAGAGGTGGATATAACATTGATGATACGTCCATAACCCGCACTGATCATTCCCTTTTTAAGAAGCTGAACCAAAGTATGATTACAAATCAGATGTTGCTGAAAGGCTGACTCAAAAGATTCAGTCTGCGCCTCTAAGATTGGACCAGCGGCTGGGCCTCCAGTATTGTTGATTAGGATATGATAAGGCCTCCTAAGTACAAGCCCTTTAACCTTTTTTCTTAAATCATTTGGGTCACTGAAGTCGGCAACGAGGAAGTCATGATCTTGGCCTTTATCGATATCCATGTCCATCTCCTTGATGACATCCGACATCTTATCCGCACTTCGTGATACGAGTGTGACATTAGCACCTAAAGAAGCTAATTCGATAGCTGCAGCTTTACCTATACCTCTAGAAGCTCCACAAACGAGCGCATTTTTGCCAAAAAGACTAAGATCCATGATATCTAATTTTCCTCAAGATGCATATTGGAACCTAATTAGAAAAATGATCATAGATTAAAGTATAACTTAATTCTACTTTAAGATACTTACAGAACCATTTTTAACATCATACATCGCTCCTACGATTATGATCTCCCCTTTCTTTTCCATCTCTGCGAGTATCTTACTTTCTTTTCTTATGCGGCTTATGCCAAATGAGACATTCACATCAGATACTTGTTGGATACTAGCTGGAGAGAGCTCGACACCCTTTTTCAGTACATGCTTCACAGCTGGTTGAATCTTTGATAACAATGGTGTGATATTACCCAACTTGACATCTTTACAAGCGGAAGTCACAGCCCCGCAACTACTATGTCCAAGGACTAACACGATCTTTGAACCAGCAACCTTACAAGCATACTCTAACGAGCCAAGCATATCTTCATTCACAACATTGCCAGCTACTCTTGCGCTAAATACATCACCGATACCTTGATCAAACACCAACTCAACTGGCACCCTTGAGTCAATACAACTTAAGATTACTGCAAATGGAAATTGACCTTTGCTGGTCTTCTTCACTTGGTCTTGGAGATCTCTTATGTTACCTCTATTTTCAACATATCTCTTATTACCATCCATCAACATATTCAATGCCTTCTGAGGTGAGATTTTACTTTGTGTCTTTTTCGTTTGTACCATTATGCTAAGTTTTATCAGTTACTCGGGTAAATATCCTCGACGTTTGCATTGACCCATGCCAAGCAATCATCAAAAGTATTATAGATCGCATCCTCTGATATCAAGTCAGGGATGATGTCTATCCGTTCTAACATGTATCTCGGTTGTTCGTTCAGCCCTACAAGAAGTACTGTCTTGCCATCATTAGCAAGATCAACGAGTATATCTTCTATAGTATAAAGACCTGATTGATCGATATAAGGAACTCGATCCATCCTTATTATAATTGTAGATGCCGTATCAGGTAGTTGATTAAATAAGGTCTGAACTTCGCTTGTGGAACCAAAAAACAGAGGCCCATTTATATGTTTGATAAACACCTCTTCTTTTAATTTTTGTGGGAAGTTTGATTCATCACCCCATGCTTCTTCATCTAAAGGCTCCATAGATGAGCTTTCAGCGGTAAGATCACCTATCTTCTTCATGAACATAAGTGAAGCGATTACTAACCCAATACCTACAGCGTATACGAGATTCCACACTGATGAAAGAACGAGAACTATCAACATGATGACTACCTCTGCACGCGGCATATTAGGCATGGCCTTAAGTCCTTTAAAGTCCATAACACTGATCCCTACTGTTATCAATATCCCAGCCAAAACTGCAGCAGGAATCTTAGAGGCTATAGGAGCACAGAGGAGCATGATTAAGAATAACAATACCCCAGCGATCATACCAGATAAGCGAGTCTTACCACCAGCGTTGATATTAACAACTGTTCTTATCGTTGCACCCGCACCTGGTAGACCACCAAATATGGCAGCTATACTGTTACCAATACCTTGACCTATCAATTCTTTATTAGGCTTATGTTTTGTCTTAGTCATATTATCTGCAACCACAGATGTCAACAATGAATCAATCGCACCCAAGAACGCTAAGGTCAAAGCGGTAAATATGAATGGAGCTATCTTGGCTATTTCAAATTCAGAAAATATAGCGAGGTTAGGAACTGGCAATCCACTTGGGATTTGTTCTATAGCCCGATAGTCTAAATTAAAAAACACAGCTATCCCAGACATCACCAGCAAGGCTACAAGGGTACTTGGGATAACTTTAGTTATCCTTTTGAATCCATAAATGATAATGATCGTTCCTAGAGCTAACAACAACTCTAACCATTGGATATTGGATAGTGCACGGCCCATAACTTTCAATGAACCAATTACGCCAGATGCATCTTTAGCTGCCAGTGTTTGCGACTCTTTGAATATCTGATCTTGAGTGATGTGCTGTGCTCGATTTATAGTTTCTTTAAAATCTTCTAAGTCAAGGATCCCTTCTCCAGCTTCATCTTTAAGTATGTTCTCTAATATGAGTTCCTCGGCGGTTGGTTTAAATTGCTCAATAAACTCCATATCCTCCTTGGGGTAGTATCCCACTGCAGGTAAAATCTGAGTGACTAAAATAATAACACCGATGGCTGTCATAAAACCAGAAACAACAGGATAAGGTATATACCTGATGTACCTTCCGATTCCCAGAAACCCGAGACCTATTTGCATAAGGCCTGCCAAAAGAAATACCGTGAGTATGGCGGG
>CALDEM010000016.1 GCA_937942435.1 uncultured Saprospiraceae bacterium | reverse complement strand
TCTGTTCAAAATGCCGTAGATCAAGCGAAGGTTGCAGCTAAAGCTATATGTAAGAAAGAAACAGGTTACGATGCGGTACCATGGTTTTGGTCGGATCAGTATTATGTGAAGTTGCAGATGGTAGGACTATCGTCGGGTTATACAGAAGCTGTAGTACGGACTGAACTTTCAGAAGACTATTCATTTTCTATTTGGTATTTTAAAGATGATGAACTGCTGGCCGTAGATGCTGCCAATAGTCCGAAAGCATATGTGTTAGGTTCCAAGTTTATTAAGGCTCGTAAAAGAATAAACAAGTCTATATTGATAGATGCAGGCATACCACTGAAGCCAGCGAATTTGATATTAAAGGAAACTGAAATTGTAAAAGATGACTTTACAAGCTAAAAGCGCAATTGCAAAAGGAGATGGCTCGTTTGTCATAGACTATGTACAACTCAACAATCTTCGCGAGGACGAAGTTTTGGTGCAGATTAAAGCGGCAGGCCTTTGCCATACAGATTATGATTCTTTGTCCTGGGGCAAGCCCATTATCATGGGGCATGAAGGTGCAGGTATCGTCATTGACGTTGGAGATGGAGTCGAAGACTTCGTAGAAGGAGATCCAGTTATTTTAAATTGGGCGACGCCTTGTATGTCTTGTTTTCAGTGTCAAGAAGGTAATCAACATATATGTGAAAACCATTCGCCTGTAGTAGCAGGAGGCAATGGGCATACGCCTGGCCAAGCGCATTTGGGATCTGCCCAATGGCAGGGTAGAGCGATCGAAAGATCTTTTAACATAGGGACACTTTCAGAGTATACAATTGTAAAACCATCTGCCCTTGTCAAGTTTGATAGTGCTAAGATGCCTTTCTCTTCTGGCTGCATCATCAGTTGTGGTGTGATGACTGGTTATGGTTCTGTTGTCAACTCAGCCCAAATGAAATCAGGAAGTTCAACCGTCGTGCTGGGTACAGGAGGCGTTGGACTCAATGTGATTCAAGCTGCCCGGATATCAGGTGCGGCTAAGATCATAGCCATTGACATCCATGCCCAACGATTAGAAATGGCTAAACAATTTGGTGCAACGCACATCATAAAAGCGGATCCTGATGACAAGGGATTGATCCAAGCTTCCTTAGCGGTTAAAAAACTAACTGAAGGTAGGGGCGCAGATTACGCTTTTGAGTGCACTGCGGTTCCTGACCTATGCGCTGCTCCATTAGCTATGATTAGAAATGCTGGTACAGCAGTTCAGGTGAGTGGCGTCGAAGAAGAAGTGACTATTGACATGAATCTATTTGAGTGGGATAAAATATATATTAATCCCCTTTACGGAAAATGTCGCCCTCAGATAGACTTTCCCATTCTAGAGGCACTCTACAATAAAGGAGACTTGATGCTAGATGAGATGATTACAAGAACTTACAAATTAGATCAACTTCAAGAGGCATTAGATGATATGATAGCTGGTAAGAATGCAAAAGGAGTAATTGTTTTTTGAAAAAAAGAGTATCCAAAAGACACAATTATGTCTTTTGATTGATTAAAATATAAAACATAAGCCGTTAATCATTAGAACTATTGATCAATGAAAAAAAAGTCCACTCCAATATCGCTAATTATAATAACCATGCTCTTGTCCATGTGTCATCCTGTACCAGAAGAAAAGACTCTTGTTGAAACTGAAGATATGAGTGCCTTCCCATTTATCTTGCCCAAGGAAAAACCGAACCGCCCACTAAGTGCTGCCATGGAGCGCAATTATAACGCTTACCTAGCACCACGTCCTGAAGACAATGAACTATACTCTCAGTTTAAGTACACCCAATTAAAAGGGTTAGATTATAATGGTGGGGATGGAACAATCTCTAGAAGAGATCCTTCTAAAGTTATTTTTGCAAATGGAAAGTACTACGTCTGGTACACCCACAGAAAGACAATCGTATCTCCGATAGGTGGAAGAAATGCTGACAAAGCTACTGATGAAATTCCTACAACGGATTGGGATCTTGCGGATATCTATTATGCAACCTCTGAAGATGGTTTTACTTGGGAAGAGCAAGGAGTAGCGGTGCCACGTCCACCGAAACCCAATGTAGGATGGAGATCTGTAACTACAACGGATATTTTGTTTTATAAAGGCAAGTACTACCTCTACTATCAGGGATTTATGGAAGCGAGTGGTAAGAGAGGGGATGATTGTCCAGTAGCAGTGTCTTATGCAGAGGACCCTGATGGGCCTTGGACGCCTCACAATGAGATTGTCATTCCTAACGGCGCTGCTGGCGAATGGGATCAATATTCTATCCATGATCCACACCCATTTGTTTATAATGATAAGATCTATCTCTATTATAAGTCTGACTTTGATGGCGATCCAAGGTTAATAAGAATGCAAGGACTGGCTACAGCAGATGACCCATTGGGACCTTTTACAAAACATCCTCTTAATCCAGTTATCAATTCTGGACATGAAACTTCCTTGTTTCCATTTAAAGGCGGGATGGCAGCGATGGTGACGAGAGATGGTAGCGAGCATCATACGATACAATATGCTCCCGATGGAGTGAACTTTGAGATCGCCTCTATAGTTTCACTTCTTCCCAATGCAGCAGGGGCGTATATACCTGATGCATTTGCCAATACTGATGACGGTCGAGGAATAACTTGGGGCATATCTCACTTTACCAATGCTACGACATGGGAGAACAATCATTCTATCTTGACTCGCTTTGATTGCGATCTGAGTTTGGATATTGATGACCCAGATATGAAGCGACACAATGAACATTACAAACCAGACTTCTACTATAAACAAGCCCTCAATCAAAAGCAATTAGAAAGAATCAAAAAGATGAACGACGAGCAGTGATAGCCAATTTTATTAGTTGCAAGTTGATTGTCTTGCTGAGCGGTGACAGCCTGGATTACCGACTTTTTACTCTTCCAGCTTTCGGTAACCTATCTCTTAGAGTTAAGGATCCTTAAGCATTATATTTCTTATATAAGGCTTAATCTATATCCCTGCAGCCCTGATTCCGCTGATCACAGCTCCGTCCATATAGCCACCATGTGAGGATGATGTCTCCGCTCCAGACAAGATGATACGTTTATTAAAGTGATCTTGTTGGAAGATTGGATTGCCATAACGTGGGCTGATATAAACTGACTTGAGTTTATCAAAAGATGTAAATGGGTCAAGTGACCAATCTTTCTCGTGATATGATGTATAGTTTCTGACTTCCGAACCAAAGTGTTTTTCTAAATAGGAGAGGATACGTTCTTTTCTATCATCGGTTGTATCATCTCTGAGGCCTTCATTCATGAAGCCCATCAGGCTATATGAGTTATCTTCTATATTAGAATGATCATAAAGCTCAATAACAGGACTGACATGTCCGATGATCGTCCCTGATAGGTTTTTATCCCTCCAGAATGGTGATCGATAATTGAAACCCACTTTTATTGCATTGCTCATCCACGTATGGGTATTGATCATTGCCTCATACAATAGTGTTGGGACTTCTGGAGAGAAGGTAATACCACTCATTAATTGAGGGGGCAAAGCCATTATTACTTTATCACATTGAAAAGTAGCTTGAGCCGTTTTTATAGTTATAAACTCATTGTTATAATCTATCGAGTTAACCTGTTGGTTAAGCTTGATCTGTTTTAATGAGTGTGACGCTAGTCTTTTGATTAACGCAGTAGAACCACCACCAATCCTATATGCGGATGGTGTATTGGGATCATTTTCAAAATACTGTGCTGGGGCCATAGAGCTATAGATGAATATACTCTTGCCAGTATTGTACTGCTGAAACTTCTGGATGCCTAACTCATCAATCAAGTTAGAAAGTGTCTCATGATGTGATTGAAACCAAGTTGCGCCAAGGTCTATGCTCTCGTTGGTCAGTATCCTGCCGCCGATCCTATCTCTACCTTCTAAAATTAGAAAGTCTTGCTCACCTTTTTTTTGCAATTGATAAGCTGTGACCAAACCTGAGAGGCCTGCCCCTATGATGATGTGTTTGTATTGCTGAGTGGGCATACTATTTAGGCAAGTTAAGTGATTGGATTAATCGAGTAAGTCGAGGTAACCTCTCTTTTTGTCTCGCTTAACATACTTCTCAGTACTCTTGCGTTTATTTTTAAAGAGTCTTGAAGATCTGTCGCTACTTTTAGTAGATGACTCTGATCGGTTTTCACTACGTTCTTGACTTGATTTGCGAGCGCCACTGCGATCCTCCCTCCGATTATCTTCTCTTTTCTCTTTGGATCTATTGTTTTGATCTCCTTTTTGATTCTTCGATTTAGGAGATCTTTCGTCACGCTTCTTAATTGCTTCTTTTGATTTTTCAGTTTTTGCTCGCGATGGTCTTGAGCGATCTCCTTTTGGTTTGTTTCTACCTTCACGTCTTTTGGGACGCTGAGATTGAGTTTTTTCTGGTTTGGGTGCTCTCTTACCATCATCAGGATATGGCTGATCATCTATGATAGGGATGTCCTGCTTGATAAGTCTTTGTATATCTCTAAGATATGGTCGCTCTTCTACATCGCAGAAGGAAAGGGCTACACCACTTTCTTTTGCTCTTCCAGTTCTTCCGATCCTGTGGACATATGTCTCAGGTACATTTGGCAGGTCATAATTGATCACCAATGATAATTGAGAGACATCGATGCCTCTAGCCGCTATATCAGTCGCTACGAGTACACTGGTCCTGCCATCTTTAAAGTTACCAAGAGCTTGCTGACGTGCACCTTGAGACTTGTTACCATGGATCGCTTCTGCTCTGATGTCTTCTCGACCCAACAGTTTTACAATTTTATTGGCTCCATGTTTCGTTCGAGAGAATACGAGTGTAGACTTTTCGTCTTTTTCTTTGATCACATGAGCGAGCAACTTGATTTTGTTCTTCTTGCTCACGTAGTAGACAGCCTGCTCTACTTTTTCAGCGGTGGCTTGCTCAGGTTTAATCGTAACTTTCTCTGGATCTCCAAGCATCTTGTTAGAGAGCTCTACTATATTTTTGGGCATTGTGGCAGAGAAGAAGAGAGATTGTCTCTCTTCTGGCAATTTTTCGATGATCTTTCTGATATCATGTATGAAGCCCATATCGAGCATCTGGTCTGCTTCGTCAAGTACTGAGTACTTTACGTGTTTAAGGCTGATGTAACCTTGGCCTATGAGGTCTAAGAGCCTACCGGGAGTGGCCACTAGGATATCTACACCTTTCTCAAGTGCTCTGACCTGCTTACCCTGCTTCACTCCACCAAAAATGACGGTGTTGCGTAGTTTGGTGTATTTGGCGTAAGCCGTAAAACTCTCAGCGATTTGGATGGCAAGCTCTCTTGTAGGCGTAACAACAAGCGTAGAGATCTTTCTTTTGGTTCCTTTTTCAAGCTGTTTGTCAAGAAAGAGGTTCTGGATGATTGGGATCGCAAAAGCTGCTGTTTTTCCTGTACCCGTCTGAGCACAGCCCAGTAGATCTTTACCTCTTAGCAATATTGGGATGGCCTGTTCTTGTATCGGTGTTGGTTCTGTATAACCTGCTTCATCAAGGGCCTTTAGGATAGGGTCCACGAGATGGAGTTCTGAAAATGTCATATATACTTATAGTCTAACCCCAAAGGTAGGTCAATTAAGTAGATATATTGATTTTATTTTATATGTATATTCTTTATATACAAAGGAAAGTGAAGAAATTACACTCATTTGACTAATTGCTTGATTTTAATCCCTAAAGCTGCGTACAACAACGTCATAAACGGACTCAAATAGTTGAATATCGCATATACGAAGTACTCAGCAACCGATACGCCCAGTACTCCTGCTTGATAAGCGCCACAGGTATTCCATGGTACAAGTACGCTGGTCACAGTACCAGAATCCTCCAATGTGCGTGATAGGTTCTCAGGCGCTAATCCTCTATCTGCATATGCCTTCTCAAACATTTTACCTGGTACGACAATAGCAAGATATTGATCAGATGCGGTTATGTTGAGCGCCAAGCATGATGCGACTGTACTTGCAAATAATCCAAAAGCAGACTCCGCCATATTGAGAAGCGTCTGACTGATCCTTGCCAATGCGCCGATAGCATCCATGACACCTCCGAAAACCATGGCACATATGATGAGCCATATGGTACCAAGCATGCCTGCCATCCCGCCTGCCGTAAATAAATCATTAAGCTCCACATTACTAGTCTCAACTGCTGTTGATACAGTCATTGCAGTGAGCACGCCCTTATATGCTGACTCAAATGACGTGCTTGTTGCACCTGTGATGCTACTGACGACTGAAGGTTGGAAGATGATAGCAAACAAACCTCCCAAGAGGGTGCCAATCATCAGAGCTACCAGTGGTGGGGTCTTTTTTACAATCATAAAGATGACAGCTGCAGGCACTAAAAACAGCCATCCCGAGATATGAAAGGCGTCATCTATGGCAGCCAGTATCTCAGTGTTATCGGCACTACCTGTCGTCTCTTGTGTGGCACTGATGATCGCAAAGATCACAATGGTGATGATAACAGTTGGTACGGTGGTCAGAGCCATATATCTGATGTGATCAAACAGTTCTGCACCTGCCATCGCGGGGGCAAGGTTAGTCGTGTCTGATAGTGGTGACATCTTATCTCCAAAGTAAGCACCAGAAAGTACTGCTCCTGCAACCATACCCAGGGGTATACCGATTGCCTTGCCGATACCGATCAATGCGATGCCTACTGTTGCAGAAGTAGTCCATGAGCTACCGGTAGCTAACGAGATGATCGCACAGATCACAACTGTTGCAGGTAGAAAAATCGATGGATGCAGTATCTGGAGACCATAGTAGATCATAGATGGTATGATGCCACTGATCAACCAAGTGCCGGCAAGGGAGCCCACAAATAGTAGTATCAAAATGGCTCCTACGGTAGATTTGATATTAGTCGAGATCTCCTCGATCATCTTCTTGTAGCTCACCTTGTTCATAAAACCAATGATGGCCGCCACTGCAGCTCCGAGCAAAAGCACAAACTGATTGGATCCGCTTAGTGCGTCATCACCAAAGACATATACATTGTAAGCTAACATCCCTACCAGTGCTATTACTGGTATCACAGCTTCTACTATACTCAGCTCCTTGTTATCTATAATCTTGGTATCCATAGTTTCAGTTCTGCGCATAATTTAAGAATTTTAGCGCTACTTGTCGTATCCAACTCTTTAAGTCTCAAGGATAGACTTAACTTAGACATCTAAATCGAGATCTATCTGGCTTTCGCCAAATACGGTATCTCATTAAACTGTTATGATGAGCAAGAAGTCTTACTTTGAATTAGTTAAATCAGATCAACCTACATTAGTCGACTTTTACGCCACTTGGTGTGGTCCTTGTAAATCCATGCATCCAGTGTTGAAAGCTTTAGCCAAAGACATAAAAGGCAAAGCCAAGATCATCAAAGTCGATATAGATAAGAATAAAAAGTTAGCCAAGAAGCTCGATGTATCGAGCGTACCAACTTTTGTTATTTATAAAGGCGGTAAGATCGTCTGGCGGAGATCTGGTGGTATGTCTAAAGGCCAACTGTCAAAGCAGATCGACAAATTCGCTTAGGCTAGTCAAGTTATCCTAACAGATTGAGTTAATTGAGGACACTTCTCCTACATATCGTCTTTTTGTTCAGTGCTCATATGATGATTGGACAGAGCACCTCTTCTGAGTACCGTTGGATCCGTACGCTTGTCGATAGTATAGAAAACGCAGGTCTTTGCGATGTCTGCGAGACGCCTCCAGAACTAAAGACCTACTTTACGGGCCCCGAAACCAGGCGCTTTAGGCTATTCGCAAAGTGTAATGTGACGACGAGTATCACGAGGTTTTATACAGATAAAGGAATTAGAATAGGGAGTTGTGGGCAAGATGACGCCGGCTCTTCTTGTAACAGTTTTGATGAAACAACTGCTTTTACATTTGGTACAGATATATCAAGGGTATGGTCATGCGATGGCCTCGATTGTGAAAACATAGGACGATTTCAATTATACAATCCTTATGAAGTAATCATCGCTGGAGACCCTTGTGGTTCGCCAGTTAGAAAAGTATCTGTATCAGCACCTTTTGCTGAGTATGAATGGGTCTTTCCTACTGATCAGGTCATGTATGATGACCAGATCACAGCAGATATATCAGGTAAGTATTCGTTGATTGTGACCAATGAAAATGGATGTCGGGATACTTCAAGTTTTCAAGTGGACCTCGGTACAAGTTTTGAACCCAAAATAGTTGGTGCTGATGTCATCTGTGATGAGGGTGGTACAAGACTATCCATGCCGGGGTATGATTCATATGAGTGGAGCAATGGAAGCACGGAGTCTTCGACCGTCATTTTTGAAGGTGGCTTAGTATCCGTGACTGTTTTTAATGAAGCAGGGTGTCCGGATGAAGCGCAGATTGATATGCGAGATCTTAGAGACCGGTCTGTTGATATAAAACATAATCTTAGAGAGATATACAAAGGTCAGATAATAGACCTGTCTCTTGATCTTTCTAATTTCGAAGCAAATGAGATCGTCAATATAGAATGGTTTGTCAATCGCAAAAAAGAAGAGACAACTACTGCTAACCTGACCTTGTCGGTCTATGAAGTTAGCGATATTGAAGTATTGATTGATACGCAATCCGAGTGTGTATACACAGATGTAATTACAATCGATCCACTGCCGTTTAACAAGACTTTTTACGCTCCTAATGTTTTTAATCCCAATAGTGTATCTGGCAATGACCGCTTTTATCTCCAAGGATTAGCGGGTACAATTAAAATTAGAAAACTATCTATTTATAATCGCTATGGCATGCCAGTATATGAAGAGAAACGCCTCGAACTCAACGATTACGAAAAAGGATGGAAGGGCTGGGAAGGCCATACCAATGCTCCCGAAGGTGCTTATGTCTACGTTGCTGAGCTAGTATATGCCAATGGCACAACTGAGCATGTCAGTGGGTCAGTATTGCTCGTCTATTGATGTAAGTCCAAAGTCAAAATTAGTATACCTCAAATAAGCCAGCAGCACCCATACCGCCACCAACACACATTGTACATACTACATACTTAGCACCACGTCGTTTTCCTTCTAGCAGTGCATGACCTACCATTCTTGAGCCGGTCATACCATAAGGGTGGCCTATTGAGATAGCCCCGCCATTAACATTGAGTATATCATTATCGATACCTAACTTTTCTCTACAATAGATGACTTGAACTGCAAATGCTTCATTGAGTTCCCAGAGGCCGATGTCGCTCATCTTTAAGCCATTTGCCTTGAGCAGTTTAGGCACAGCATATATAGGACCGATGCCCATCTCATCGGGTTCGCATCCTGCAACCGCGATGCCTCGATATGCACCTAATGGAGTGAGGCCTTTTTGCTCTGCTAACTTACTGTCCATCAAAACGCAGGCCGATGCGCCATCAGAAAGTTGACTTGCGTTGCCAGCGGTGATAGAACCTCCTTCGTTTACTAATCTCAGCCCCTGAAGCGCTTCAAGTGTAGTACTTGGTCTATTGCCTTCATCTTTAGAGATGGTTACATCTTCATATGTGATCTCCCCAGTTTCTTTGTTCTTGACTCCTTTGTTAGAAGTCGTAGTGATTACTTCATTGTCAAAGATGCCATTAGCTTGTGCAGCAGCCGTTCTTTGCTGACTCTGTAAGCCATATTCGTCTTGTAGATCCCTACTGATGTCATATCTCTTAGCTACGATCTCCGCTGTCTGAAGCATCGGCATATATACATGCTTGTGAGACTTTACTAAGTTACGATCGATGATGCGATGAGTATTCATATGTGCATTTTGCACAAGGCTGATCGACTCAAGTCCTCCACCGATGACTACATCCATGCCGTCATTTAGGATCTGCTTTGCTGCTGTAGCTACGGCCATCATACCAGAGCTACACTGCCGATCGATGCTCATACCTGCTACAGTCACTGGACAACCGCCCGCCAGCGCGGCTAACCGTCCAATATTAGGAGATGCCGTCCCTTGTGGCATGGCACAACCCATGATGACATCATCAATAGTAGCAGGATCTATACCCGCTCTTTCTATAGCAGCCTCGATGGCCCATCCAGCAAGCGTCGGGGCATTGGTATTGTTAAATGCTCCTTTGTAAGCTCTTCCTATAGGAGTACGTGCCGTGGATACAATAACTGCTTCTTTCATGTCTGTGGTTTTAGATCATCAAATATAAGGTGGACATATGTAGGATACATTTCTTTTATTGTCGTGTAAGCAAGATTTGCCATAAAGATCAGAGTGACAGTACTTGGTAAGCGGCGTAGAGTGAAGTTGATATTTGGGCCCATACAAACATAAAAGGGACAAAAACCCTTGATAAGGCTTTTGTCCCTTTTGACTATTGAAAAGCTATGTCTTGTTTTACCCCACCAAATCAGGAGCCTCTAACAACTCAAAGAACTGATCCAACTTAGGTGTCAATATGATCTCGGTACGTCTGTTTTTACTGCGACCTTGTGGTGTTTCATTTTCAGCTCTTGGCATATAGTAAGACCTGCCAGCAGCAGTTAGTCTGGATGGATCGAGGTTATATTCATTTTGTAATATTCTAACTACTGCCGTTGCACGCTGAACACTTAAGTCCCAGTTGTCAGTAAATTTTTTGTTGCTTATCGGCACGTTGTCTGTGTGTCCCTCCACTAGTACATTGACAGCATCATGGTCGTTTATAACCGTTGCTACTTTCTGTAGTATGACTGTTGCTTTTCGTGATATCTGAGCACTGGCTGATTGAAACAATAACTGATCGGCTATACTCACATACACAGCACTACCTCTGACTTCGATCTGGATATCTTCATCTGCTATGTCGACCAAAGATCTTTTTAGATTATTGACCAATGCAAAGTTGATTGAGTCTTTCTCATGAATCTTAGTGGTAAGATCTTGGATGTATTCGTTTTGCTTACCAAGAGATTCAAGAGAGCTCTGGATGCTTTTCGATTCTGCCTTGTTGATCACTGACATGTCTGATAGTCGATCGAGTAGCGAAGAGTTGGATTCTTGCGTATGTTCTATTTGCGATTCTAATTGCTCTACTTGTGATTCAAGGAGTGCGACTTTTTGATTATCGCATGAGCTTAGCAAAGCCACTGCGATAACCAATGTGATGATTTTGTTCATGTTCATTTTGTTTAACTCGTTAGTATAACGGCTGCAGCTAAGCCTATTGTCTATGGTTTACCCTTGGTTTTGCTCAAGTTAGATTTGAACTCACATTTGCCGTAAGGCTTTGTCCTGTCCTATAAAACACCTATTTTTCGCACTTACGTAAATTCAGTATTTCATGACCTACCAAATCTCATCCTTAGAGGACTACAAGAGTACCTACGCGCGCAGTGTCAAAGACCCCGAAGGCTTTTGGGCAGAACAAGCGGAGACTTTTGAATGGATAAAACCTTGGGATAAGGTGTTGACTTGGGACTTTGAAGGACCCAATGTGAAATGGTTTGAAGGCGGGAAACTCAATATAACGGTCAATTGCTTAGATCGACATATAGCAGAAAGAGGAGATGACACAGCCCTATTGTGGGAGCCGAACGATCCTATCGATGGTGTCAAGTCTTACACCTACAATGAGCTGCTTGCATCAGTATGTAAGTTGGCCAACGCCTTAAAGGCAAATGGGATCAGCAAGGGAGATCGTGTTGTGTTTTATATGCCTATGGTGCCAGAGTTGGCGATAGGACTCTTGGCTTGTGCTCGTATTGGTGCGGTTCACTCAGTTGTATTTGCTGGTTTCTCAGCTCAAGCACTTGCTGATCGAGTCAATGACGCTAAAGCCAAAATGATCATCTGCTCCGACTATAATAATAGAGGAGCCAAAAAGATACCGGTTAAGAAAGTTGTAGACGATGCGATGGCTATCGGATGTCCAAGTGTCCAACATGTTCTGATGGATCGTAACACTGGAGATGATGTCTCATGGAATGATGCCGTAGATCTTCACTGGGATGCACAAGTAGATCCACAAGAGTCCTTCTGTGCACCAGAGCCTATGGATAGCGAAGACATGCTGTTTATACTCTATACTTCTGGTAGTACAGGTAAGCCTAAAGGTGTAGTACATACTTGTGGTGGATATATGGTATATGCCTGTTTTAGCTTTCTCAATGTGTTTCAATATAAAAAGGGAGATATCTATTGGTGTACCGCTGATATCGGATGGATTACTGGACACTCTTACATTGTCTATGGACCGTTATTGGCTGGTGCAACGACTATGATGTTTGAAGGAGTGCCGACATATCCAGACGCTGGAAGGTTCTGGGACGTGTGTCAGAAGCACGGCGTGCATCAGTTTTATACGGCACCAACTGCCATTAGAGCATTGATGGCTAAAGGTGATGAGTGGCCTGCAAAGTATGACTTAAGCAGTCTTAAGCTTTTGGGTTCAGTAGGAGAGCCTATCAATGAAGAAGCTTGGCACTGGTATGATAAGCACATAGGCAAGGGCAAAGTGCCTATCATTGACACATGGTGGCAGACTGAGACGGGTGGAGTTATGTTGACGCCACTGCCTGGGATCACAGATACAAAGCCAACTTACTGCTCATATCCGCTGCCCGGGATCCAGCCCATCTTAGTGACAGCTGAAGGAGAACTTATAGAGGATAATGATACCGAAGGATTGCTGTGTATCAAGTTTCCTTGGCCATCGATGCTAAGGACGACTTATGGAGATCATGAACGTTGTAGACAGACTTACTTTAGCTCTTTTAAAGGATTATACTTTACCGGAGACGGTGTAAGAAGAGATGCAGATGGACGGATCAGAGTGATCGGGAGGGTAGATGATGTGATCAATGTATCTGGTCACCGTATGGGTACCGCTGAAGTTGAAAACGCTATCAATGAGCATCCTAATGTTATCGAATCTGCAGTAGTAGGTTATCCTCATGATATAAAAGGTCAAGGTATCTATGCATATGTCATTACTGATGGCCGTGCCAATGATGCTTTTGAAAAGGAGCTTCGCGATGTAGTGATGAAAGAGATCGGACCGATAGCAAAACCAGATAAGGTTCAGATCGTATCTGGATTGCCCAAGACTCGCTCAGGAAAGATCATGAGACGGATACTTAGAAAGATAGCATCAAAGGACACTTCTAATCTTGGTGATATCTCAACTCTACTCAATCCTGATATAGTTGAAGAAATTATAAAAGGAGCAGTCTAAATCGAGTCTACCGAATCACCTATTTCTAAGTTTATTGTAATTGTTAAGTGAAGGATATACAGTCTAAAGTTATAAAAGCGTTTGCTGATAGGTATAGCGCAGAGCCATCGGTGATTGCAAAAGCACCTGGTCGTATCAATCTCATAGGAGAGCATACCGATTATAATCTTGGTTTGGTTTTGCCAGCTGCGATCGATCGTTACATGCTATTTGCCCTACGCGCCAACCATACAGATACCTGTCGCATACATGCGCTCGATATCAATGAAAGTGTAGAGATCAAGTTGGACAACTTAGAAAAAGGTGATCAGCTATGGGCTAACTATCTAAGAGGAGTCCTGCTACAATTTAAGGAGCGCGATATATCGTTGGATGGATTTGATTGTGTGTTTTCAAGTACGATCCCTATTGGTTCGGGACTGAGTTCTTCTGCAGCACTGGACTGTGGCTTTATAAAAGGGGTAAGTGCTTTGCATCAATCTTCATTGAGCAATTGGGATATAGTCACTATATCTAACCAGTCTAATAACAACTATCTCAATGTCCAGAGTGGTATCTTAGATCAGTTCTCATCTGTCTTTGGAAAAAAAGATCAATGTATGATGATGGATTGTAAAACTCGCGATTATCAATATCACTCTCTTGATCTAGGTGCATATTGTTTGGTGTTGATCAATACAAACGTCAAACATGAAAATGTCACATCAGGCTACAATGATCGCCCCTCAGAATGCAAAGAAGTAGTGCGCCTGTTAAGGGTTTATGATGAGAGTGTAGAGAGTCTCAGGGACATAGACTTGGTTCTATTAGATAAGTACAAAGATCATCTCTCACAGACTTTGTATAATCGCACGCGTTTTATCATAGAAGAGAATGAACGTGTGCGTTCGTTTGTTTCAGCTATGGAGGATAAGGACTATATACGGATGGGGACATTGCTTTTAGAGAGTCACAAAGGACTACAAGAGCTCTATGAAGTAAGTTGTTCTGAGTTAGATCTACTAGTAGAGTTAGCGATGAAAGAGGCAAACGTTTTAGGTAGTCGTATGATGGGTGGCGGCTTTGGAGGTTGTACGCTCAACCTGATGCGTCGTGATGAAGTAGACGAAGTGGTTAGGCGTGTTTCTAACGCATATAAAGAAAGTACAGGTATCAACTCTGTTATGTACCAAGTTAATCTCGAAGATGGTTTATCAATATTATAGCTTTAGCAATCTCTGACGTATCTATAGTACTGGTTTATTGACGTCATCTGGGATATCTACAATATGGCGCTTTTGATCTAAAGAGTCTGCTGAGGTGCGCTTTCCTATACTTACATATTACAGAGTAACTGCTTGTCGCAACTAGGCGAGGTAGCGTTGTGTGCTATGTGGTCCCTTCAGCGATGTGTTTTTGATTGTTTAACTGTCCTCTTTGCGCTGTTTTTTGGTGTTTTGAAGTGGATATATGTAAATAATTGTCCAAACGTTCAAGTGAAATCATTTGAGATTTTTATATTGTGCAAAAGTAGTACAGTATAGTACAGCACAGTGTTGTATTCAACTGCTGTAAAATCTAATATTTGAGTTTTGACAATGGACGTTTTCAAAAAAATCAAAGAGTTAGAGTATGTTTCTGGATATACCAAAAAAGAACGCATCGTTCAAGGTGTTAAGAACGGCATACAAGAAGATGAAAATGCCTATGGTGCCTTTTTGCCTTCTGTCAATGAATTAGCTGCTGAACTGGGATACGCAAGAGAGACTATTGTCAAGGCATATGCAATCTTAAAGGATAGTGGGATTGTAGAGTCTAAGCATGGTGTCGGCTATTATGTTTCTACCGTAGATACGGATCAAGAGTTGACTGTTGTCTTGGTGCTTTATGCCTTTCACGCATTTCAAGAAAAGTTCTACAATACTTTTAGATCCCGATTAGGCGAAAATGTGAATTTAGACATTTTCTTCCACCACAATAATCCTTCTATTTATGAGGCCATCATTAATAGTATCAACGGGAAATATGGAATGTATGTCATAGCTCCTATACATCATAAAGTGACTCAAAAGGTATTGACCAATATTCCATCGAGTAGACTTTTGCTAATTGATAGATATGAGGATATAGGTAGCCAATACTCCTTCGTTTCTCAAGAATTTGAAAAATCGACTCACGAGGTTCTTAATCAACTAAATGGTGCTTTTTCTAATTTCAATAAAAAGGTGCTGTATTACAGAGATGATTCGGATCATCCAGAAGGGATAAAGAAGGCCTTTGAGACATACTGCACAGCACAAGATGGTCCTTGGCATATATACGATCAATATCGAAGCGAGCATCTTGAAAAAGGGAATGTCTATATAACCATCAGTGACGTAGATCTTTGGGAGTTACTCAAAGATTGTGAAATGAGAAATCTTGAAATAGGTAAAGATGTTGGCGTGCTTTCTAGTAATGATTCGCCAGTGAAAGAAATTGTAAGCGGAGGCGTGACGACATTTTTTGTGGATTTTGAGTATTTAGCTCAGCGAGCATCAGAATATGTCTTAAATAGGAAACAAGTTAAGGAGATTCTGGATGTCCAGCTGATAAGAAGGAAATCACTGTAAAAAGTAATTTGCTCGAGTGAAATAAGTTTTGCGCGGGTTTTAATAATTGTAATATGTAAACAAGTTAGTATGAATTTAAAAAACTATAGAATGAATTTATCGCTTCGGGCGATTGGGTTTAGCAAACGGTTTATTGCAAAAGGGGCATTGATGCTATTGTCCTTTTTGATAGTAGATTCTTTGTCGAGCCAACAGGTGACAGGTACTGTCTCTGACGCCAATGGCTTAGGTGTTATCGGAGCCAATATCTTAATCAAAGGTACATCAAGTGGTACAGTCACTGAACTTGATGGGACTTATGCTTTAAATGTAACAGGTGAGGACCCTGTACTCGTCTTCTCATACCTGGGATACGCTACACAAGAGATTGCTGTAGCAGGTAGGTCTGTAATCGATGTAGTTCTCGAAGGAGATGACGCACTTCTTGATGAAGTAGTCGTCGTAGGTTACGGAACCCAAAAGAGGAGTGACCTTACAGGATCAGTAGCGAGTATCAAAGGGTCAGATATAAGCGCACTCGTAGCTGGAAACCCTACTTCCGCTTTACAAGGAAAAGTCACAGGTGTAATCATTGAAAATAATGGTGGGCAACCTGGAGGAGATGCTAATGTTTTTGTAAGGGGGGTGAGTTCTCTTACTAATTCTTTTCCCCTATATGTAGTGGATGGAACGATAGTGGAAAATATGAACTTTATTAATCCAAAAGATATTGAATCTCTTCAAGTTTTGAAAGATGCTTCATCTGCCGCTATATATGGTTCAAGAGCTGCTAACGGTGTCATTCTAATTACAACTAAAAGAGGAAATAAGGATGGAACACCTAAGGTCTCTATAGATCTTCGTAGCGGCGTTGAAGGTCCTAGTAGAATGCTTGATCTTCTTAACGCTCAAGAGTTTGTTGGTTATAGAAATCAATTAGAACAAAATGATAATACTGGATTTGTGCTCAGCGGTACAGGTGCAGATACTGACTGGCAAGATCTTTCACTCAACCCTGGTGGAGTTGTAGATCTTGGTGCAAGTGTTTCAGGAGGAGGAGAGAACTCTTCATACTTCATATCTGGTAATTACTTTAACCAAGACGGGATATTAGTAGGGTCAGGATTTGATCGTTACAACCTCCGTGCTAATACTGACTTTTCGATTGGTAGATTTGAAGTTTCTCAATCGATAGGTATCGCTCAATCAAAAATCCAAGAGAACAATTGGTTTGGATTTGATGGACCTACGGCTCCGATTTTGAGAGAGAATGTTCCTGAGAACGATGGAGGATTTGAAGCACCTGATTTTGCTCTTCACAATTTTGGAGGATTTAACAACTTTGGATTAGCGACATTAGAAAGTAATGAGCGCACGCAGAGGAACCTATTAGGTAACCTTAATATATCGGCTAAGATTATAGATGGCCTTACTGTTAAGCTTAATTTAGGAGCTGATTATGTCAATGATCATCAGTTTTTATTTCGCCCGACATACTTCATGAGTAATGCGCAATTAGAAAACTTTAACGATCAAAATGATCTTTTTGATAGTCGGATCGAGCGGTTAACAACACTGATAGAACCAACTTTGACTTATGAAAAAGAATTTGGTAACAACCGTCTTAATGCTGTTCTTGGGTTCACTGAACAAAAGACAGATATTAGAGGTGTTGGTGTTTCTGGACAAGGCACACCTAACAATAACATACAATCGCCAAGTGCTTTGCCACCGAGTTCATCAACACTCTTATTAGGGGATGAGATCATCAGTGGTATACGTTCTGTTTTTGGAAGGGTCAATTATGTACACAACGACAAATACATAATATCAGCTATCCTTAGAAGAGATGAGTCATCAAGATTTGCACCAGAATTCAGAACGGGTTATTTCCCTTCTATATCTGCAGGTTGGAATATCGCAAATGAAGATTTCTTTAAGAGCTCAAGTATCAATAAGTTGAAACTTCGTGCAGGTTATGGTGAGTTAGGATCTCAAAATATTCCTGATTACTCATTCCAGTCTGTGTTTGGTATTACTTCTCCTGCATCATTTGGAGGTGGATTAGTATCAGGGTATGCGCAGACATCTTTAGCTATACCTAATATCAAGTGGGAGGTTGCCAAAACTATAAATATAGGTGCTGATGTAGGTTTGTTTGATGATCAATTTCAATTTTCTGCAGAGTACTATGTAAAGGATATATCTGATGTACTCGTTGCAGTTAGTCTACCATCCACAGTTGGATTTAGTGAGCCGGTAGTACAAAACGTTGGAGAGATTAGAAACTCAGGATTTGAATTAGAAGGTATCTATAGAAAGAGAGGAGATTTTAATTGGAATTTAGGATTTAACATCGCTACATTTAGTAGTGAGGTGACATCTCTTCCTAACTTGATAGCAGGTCCAAGTACATCGGAGGATGCAACACGAGTTAATAGATTTGTTGAAGGTAGAGCACCAGGTGTATTTTGGGGGTTTGAGATTGATACTGACAACGGAAGCACTGGTGTGTATCCTGACCAAGCATCTATCGATAGTGACCCTAACATCGCTAATGACCCGACGAGAAGATCAAGTGTGAGTCCAGGCGACTTTATTAGAAAAGATCTTAATGGAGATGGTATAGTCAATGCTGAAGATCAAACAGAGTTAGGTCATCCTACGCCGGACTTCATCTATGGTTTAAACTTTACAGGTGGATATAAGAACATAGACTTTGGAGTTTTCTTCCAAGGGTCTCAAGGAGCAGAGATATACAATGTTGTCAAGTTTTATAACATATTTTGGGCGGATGACAATAAGAGTACAGAGGTGTTGAGAGGTTGGACGCCAACCAATACTATTACTGATATCCCAAGAGCAACAACTGTCGATGCTGCTGAAAATCGCGCGCCGTCATCATTCTTTGTAGAAGATGGATCTTATCTAAGATTAAGAACATTAGAATTGGGTTATACTTTGGATACACCAGGTTTAGAGTGGATGGACAACATGAGATTCTTTTTAACAGCACAGAATCTTTTAACAATTACTGGTTACAGTGGTTATGATCCTGATATCTCTTCAGCTCGAGGTGGTAGAGCAGGATTAGCTAATCCGCTTTTGGCTCGTGGACTAGATGTGAGAGCATATCCTAATTCTAGAACGTTTTTATTTGGTGTACAAGCCAACTTTTAATCAATCATTGAATTAATAAAAAATTAAAATGATATGAAGTTTAAGCAATCAATAATTTTGACTTTGGTGGGTATTTTAATGATACCACTAAGTTGTACAGATAATCTATTAGATCAAGTTAATACAAACGCCGTTTCGACAGGTAACTTTTGGTCTAATGCGGCTGACGCAGAGTTAGCAGTTAATGGTATGTATCACCCCATCTCTAATACATTTTTCTGGGGACGGATCATACATACAGGAGCGATTTTAAGATCGGATGTATTTAACATCAGACCTTTTGGTACAAACACTTCTATGTCTACTTTTCAGGGAGAGGCTGGTGTAGCGAGATGGGCAACTGAGGTTTTTCAAGAACCTTATAAAGCGATCTTTAGAGCTAATGCCATATTAGAAAATGTAAATGCTGAGAATGTGCCTAATCAGGTCCAACGTGATGGATTTACAGGTCAAGCTCACTTTATGAGAGGGCTATCTTATTTCTATCTTGTTAATCTATTTGGCAATGTACCTTTGGTAACAACTACTGCACAAGGATCAGAAGATTTCTTTCCAGATCAAGCAACACCTGATCAAGTCTGGAGTCAGATTATAGCTGACTTTTCTGCAGCCGAAGGTCTCCTGCCATCTTCATGGACCGGTGATGATCTAGGCCGTGCTACCAGTGGTGCTGCCGCTGGTATGAAAGGAAAGGCAGAATTGTATACGGGTCGATGGGCGGATGCTGAAGCATCTTTTAGACGCGTAATCAATAGCAATACTTATAGTCTTCTACCGGCATCACAATACGGCGAGAACTTTGGTTTTACTAATGAGAATAACAGCGAATCATTATTCGAATTACAATACTTGGGTTTGGAGTCTTTCTCATGGGGAGTTGATGTCCCTGGAGTAGGTACCTTGGGGACTTTTCATATTGACTATGCTCCACCATTAAAGTCGCCAGATCAGTCTCACTATGTTAATTCTTGGGTGAGAGATTTGTTTGAGGCTAATGGTGATGAAGTAAGAAGAAATGAGACGATCGTTTTTGATTACCCAGGTGCAACAGGTTATGGTAATATACCATTTACAGAAGATTTTGCTGGCGAGATAGCTCTTGCCAATACTGAAGGCATGGATGCAATCTACACAGTAAAGTATGCCGGTTTTGATGTAGGCGAGAGAGGCGGAGTAGATGTGCTAGGAACCAACGTGGGTAACAACTGGAGAATATTGAGATATTCTGATGTCTTGTTAATGATGGCTGAGGCGCTTAATAATCAAGGTAAAACTGGAGAGGCTGAAGACTTCTTAAACCAAGTCAGAAGTCGTGCACAGATCGATCCTAAAACTGGTTTGTCGCAAGCAGAGATGTCACAAGCGATTATAGATGAGCGAGTGATGGAGTTGACAGGAGAAGGACACAGGTTTTTTGACCTCGTACGATGGGGACTTGCAGATGACTATCTCGGTGCTTCGAGCTTACATGGAGATCACCCTAAGTCCTTAAGTGGTGGGGTATTCCAATCAGGAAAGCATGAGTTAGTTTGGATACCTCAAGGAGAGTTAGCTTCTAATCCAAACCTGAGACAAAATCCAGGTTACTAAAAGATTCAGATAGTTTTTTAATTACGACGACGTCCTCACTCTTCATGAAGAGTGAGGGCTTTTTTTATCTTGGTACGTTATATAATTAGTCCAATCTCTATATGAGAATAAATACTCCCATAAAATCGCTCTCGCTCTCCCTGCTTGCCTGCATGATATGGAGCTGTTCTGAGTCAGATGAGTATTTTCAGCTCCTCACCCCGACTGATACAGGTGTCACTTTTGTAAATGAAATAATCGAAAGCGAATCATTGAACATACTAGACTTTCATTATTTGTATAATGGTGGTGGCGTAGGTGTTGGTGATTTTAACAATGATGAGCTTCCTGACTTGGTTTTCTCAGGTAACCAGAAAGGATTGAAAATCTATCTTAATCAAGGAGGTTTTAAGTTTAAAGATATAACCTCGGCTGGAGATATAGTTTCATCAGGATGGTTGACTGGACTTTCTATCGTCGATATCAATGCTGATGGGTTAGATGATATTTACGTAAGTGTGGGTGGTCTTAATTGTATCGATGATTGTGACAATCTGCTTTATATCAATGAGGGGCTGGATGATAATGGAGTAGTGAAGTTTGTAGAACAAGCAAAAGATTATGGTCTCAACGATGGTTTGTATACGCAACAGACAGCATTTTTGGATTATGACTTAGATGGAGACTTGGATGCATTTTTATTGCATAATGTAATTGATAAAAAAGACAAAAATGCGCCATACCCAAAGAGATATGCAGATCCAAGATCTATGGATCATTTGTTACGTAACGACTATGATTCGATCAAGGGTCATCCTGTCTATGTCAATGTAAGTGAAGAAAGTGGCATCAGTGAAAGAGGGTATGGGTTGGGCGTGGCAGTAGATGACTTTAACAATGATGGACTACCTGATATATATGTGTCCAATGATTTTATATCAGATGATGATCTATATATGAATAAAGGAGATGGAAGCTTTGAAGAAAAAAGTGCTTCGATCTTAAAGCATCAGAGCTATAACGCTATGGGAGTTGACGTTGCAGACTTAAATGATGATGGCCTATCTGATATTGTGGTACTTGATATGCTACCGGATTATCACGAAAGGCAAAAAACTATGATCGGTGTCATGAATTACAATAAGTATCGCATGATGTTAAGAGAAGGTTATGTCTCTCAGTATGTTAGAAATACGCTCCAAAGAAATAACGGTTATATAAATAACGAAATGCATGCGATGAGCGAGATTGGCTATATGTCAGGGATTTATAAAACAGACTGGAGTTGGGCGCCTCTTCTGGCAGATTATGACAATGATGGGAAGAAAGACTTGTACATAACCAATGGTTACGGCAAAGATATTACTGATTTGGATTTTATAAGTTATACAAGACAATCATCTGCCTTTGGTGGTATGGATCTAATTAAAAAGAGGCAGTTAGAAGCAATAAAGAAAATGACTGAAATTAGAATGCCTAATTACCTATATAGAAATACAGGTAGCTTTCAGTTTGAGGATGTAAGTCATGCTTGGATAGGTTCTGAGAAATCGATATCCAATGGTGCCGTCTATGTAGACTTGGACCTTGATGGACGCTTGGATATTGTCACCAATAACATCAACGCTCCAGCCTATATTATGAAAAACAATATTGGTGATAACAATTATTTGAGAATCAAGCTAAAAGGATCTATTGATAATCCAAAAGGTATAGGAGCTGTAATTGAAATCTGGAGTCAAGGAAAGAAGCAGAGATTATACAACAACCCAACAAGGGGCTATCTGTCTTCTGTGGATCCTATCCTTCATTTTGGAGTCGGGCAAGAAGCTTTAATAGATAGTGTGATGGTTACATGGCCACGACTACAATCAGCAGAATCACGAGTCTCCTTTCTTACTGATGTTGTAACCAATCAAGTTGCTTTAGTTGACTATAAGAATAGCGCACCAAAGAACGAAGAGCCTGATCTTGAAAAAGAATATTTGTTTGTACGTAAAGACGATGTAATACTTAAAAAACATAGCGAAAACGATTTTGTAGATTTTGATAAGCAACCTCTATTACTTACTCAACAATCCTTTAGAGGGGCTTGTGTTACGTCATCAATCATAGATGAAAAGACAGGAAGTAGCTATCTGTATGTTGGTGGTGCTTATAATGATAGTAGCGCGATATATATAATTGAAAACGCGGAGTATGTCTTACATCAAGTTATAAAAGATGATTTTGCTGATGATATAGATGCATTTTTTAGTGACATAGATAATGATGGTGATCAAGATTTATTTGTCTTAAGTGGTGGGGCAGAGTTTTTAAGTGGAGATCATCGCTTAAGTGATAGGATCTATCTACAAGGTGATGATCAGTTGTTTTACCGCGACGAGAAGTTTGATAACCTGAGTACTAACAACGCAGGTACAGTTGCTCCTAATGACTACGATAAGGATGGCTACGTAGACATTTTCATTGGTAGTAGCAGTGTGCCTGGTAGTTATCCACAGTCAACCAAGTCAGTACTGTTTAAGAACGCCAAGGGTGTTTTTAAAGCACATGCCGTAGAAGGGTTAATGACAGATGATCTGGTTACTTCTGCTGTTTGGTCAGATGTTAACAATGATGGCTGGGATGACTTGGTATTAGTTGGCGAATGGATGCCGATCACCATTTATTATAATGATAATGGTGAGTTAAGTGTTGATCCATATGTTATAGAGAACACGCACGGTCTTTGGACTTACATCACATCTGCGGACTTAGATGAAGATGGAGATCAAGACTTGGTTGTCGGCAATTTAGGAAGCAACACAATGCTTTCTGCCTCAATACAAAACCCTCTGTTGCTCAGCGCCGCTGACATAGATAACAATGGAAGTGTAGATCCACTAATAGGGAAATATCAAAATAACAAGGCAGGTGATGTTGTAAGTTATCCGATTCACTCGAGAGATAATGTCATGGGACAACTGCCACATCTAAAGAATAAGTATCAATCATACAGTGACTTTGCGTCAGCCAACTTTGAAGAACTAGTTGGAACAGACAAAACACTTAAAGCAGAACTGCTCCTATCTGTGGTCATTAGAAATAACGGCACTGCAGGGTGGTCTATTGAACCATTGCCTAATGACTGTCAAGTATCACCAGTCCAAGATATCGTAGTTGAAGATATAAATAACGATGGACGATTAGATATTGTAATTGCCGGCAATGACTATAGAGCAGAAAGCAATGGTGGACGACATGATGCTTCTAATGGAGTTTTGCTATTAGCTGATGAAAACTATAATTATAATTCTGTTTCATCAGTTTCTTCTGGATGGTATGTCCCAAATGACAATAGAGATATTGAGATTGTGACTTTTGATGGTTATCACCATATCATTGTTATGCAGAACAATGATTACCCTGCAGTATTTGAAGTAAAAAGGGTTGTAAGCAATAATTGATTTATTCTTGATCTAAGAAGGTGCTTCATAATTGATCTTTGCTTTGCTTTCTTTTCTTATAATGTGCCCAGGCGTAGCAGATGACTCCATAAACGAGACCAAGTACAATTGAGTTTCTTATGTTAATTATAATCGGGCGTGAATTGCCAAATATATAATCCAGCAGAAAAGACCCTAAAAGCAATAATAGAATGGGCCTAAGTAAATATTGATAGATAATTCTAAAATTCAATGATTCAGAATGTTTTGATTGGTAATTTACTATTCTTTAATATCAAAAAGAAGCCATGTTTCAGGATCTAAAATTACCTTATCGGGTTTGCTTTGCACATCAATTATGAAATAACTAGATTTGCCATCTATCATTATGGTTTCTGTCTTAAGATCTGTGCCGCTACTTACTCCTATATCTAAAGGGAAAGTATAGATATGATGATCTTGGTCCTGATCGATTTGTATATGAATCGCTCCTTCTTTATACTCCCACGTCCATATGAGTTCTGGATAGCCTTTTGTAAATATCCATTGATCAAAGAAGTATTTTAAGTCAACACCTGATACAGTTTCCATGACGTTTTTAAAGTCTTTTGTCATGACATTTGAGTTGCGAAAAGTCTCGTAGTATAATCTGATGCCCTTCCAAAACACCTCATCTCCCAGTTTGTGTCTGAGCATATTGAGCACCCAACTTCCTTTTTGATAAGTGTTGGTGCTGAGTACTTTCATCGGATCCTTAATGCTGTTGTCCACTATAGGCGATGGATTCTTTTTGTAGTATTCTATGACTTGGTTACGATCAAGTAATAGTTCTTCTTTTCTTTTCTCATTGCCATAGACGTGTTCTTGATAGAGGATGGCAAAGTAAGTCGCAAAGCCTTCACTGAGCCAGACGTGGTTCCAACTGTTTTCTGTAGCAGAGTTTCCAAACCATTGGTGCGCTATCTCATGTGCGATCAGGCCTTCAACAGTCTTGTTGCCAGTTACTGAGTTTTCAAAGTATGAGATGGTTCCAGCATTTTCTAATCCGCCCCACTGAGTTTTGGCTTGCATGTTGGCGAGCTTGGCATAAGAATAGGGCCCGATGTTTTCTATAAAGTAATTCATAACATCTACGGCGACTGCATAATCAGAAAATCCATCCAATCTGTTCTCGGGGTAGACCCATGCAGATACTTCTATATCGCCAATCTCTTCTAAGAGTTTAGTAGCAAACTTTGTGACACCGATGGTGACGACTTTCATCGGGACAGGTGCCGGTTCTTTATAAGTGGTTAGTTTAAGACCATTTCCTATGTTACTTTCTTCGACCTTCTTGCCAGTAGCAACAACGTCATAGTGGTCAGGCGCTGTTATTCTAAATTCAACAGTAGCCTTGTCATAAGGATGATCAACACAAGGCAACCAATGCCGAGCTAAGTTGGGCCAGTTGTCTCCGAAAAAGGAGCGTTGACCAAACTTGGTAGTATCGATTACCAACCCCCTTTCAGGGATGCCGTGATATTGTATTTTAAAGGTTCTGATATTAGATCCCCGAACATTAGGTGGAAGTAACAACACATTGTCATTAGAATTGTAGAAATAATCAACGGGTTGATCATTATCGGTAACGCTTGTGACGGTCATTCCATATTTGCCAGACTTGGCTATTAGGTCTAATCTAATCGGTTCTTTTTTATTTTGAAACTCTACTGTTATCAGCGCCTCTCCTTTTATCTCGTTGTTGTCATCATGCAATGTTAAGCCAAATACGTAGTCTAAAACATCTGCAGCTTCATTCCTTACATAGGTATCTTGTGCTGATAGAGGAATGCATAAAAGAAACAGAACTATTGCATAGATTGCTTTTGTCGATATAGCCATAATTCTAATTCGTCTATTTTGCAAACAGCAATGGTTCTTCGTTGTATCTTTAATAATGCGATAAGCCATTCGTAGAGCTAGTCTATATCGGAACTAAAAATTAACGACCAAGCCAAACCCATTATGTGTAGGCCCAAATCTAATCGAACCTATATCTTGATTTTTATTATACTTTAAGATTGCTTCTTTTTTTAAGCGCATAGATGATGAGGAAAATCCTATTGCAACAATGGCGGTTCCCAAAACACCTAAAAGAGGCACCGTTTGACTCTCTCTATTGCTGGATCTATTAATTTGCCAAGCCAAAAAGCCTAATTCTGCCGCAAATGCAACGTATGCTACAGTCATTTTTGATGAAGACTTTTCCCATAGTTCTTTGGATTCACTATCTGATTTTATTTTCTCTGCAAACTCTTGTTTTGATATCTCATTATCATCTTCATAATATTTGATATTCCAGAAACCCTGAAACATAGAAAGTTCTTGAGCGTGACATTCTTGAGATTGAATAACGAAAATCAAGGCGATAAGAATTGTAATGAATTTCATTTTAGCGTTTGGTTATTGATGACTATTAATATACAACATTATAAAGCTGATTCAAAAAAGAAATGATTCAACTATTCATTAGTCGGAGAAATCATGATGTGCGCTCTATGTGTACCTGGGTTCATGATCCAAGGATGGTTTGCAGCGATTGGTCTTTCTGGCAGTCCTGTTGACGCTGCGGTAGCCCAAGGCATATATACAACGTAACGATAAATAGCTTCATCAACTTTTCCACTGGTTGCATCATACATAGCACTGGGTCCATATAAGATATGTAGCGCTGATCCATCTCCACCCATATCCAATACACCTGCTTTTACTTCCTCCTCTCTAATATCAAAAATCTCCTTAGCACTTTTACCCTCAGCCTTCAATGCTCGGCCTCTGGCCATAAATGGTTCGAGATTTTTGTGATAACAAGCCGCACTAAACCCTTCTTTCTTAGGATCGTCTGCTAAACAGATAAATTCGTTGGTACCTTTCTTAAGTGTGACAAATTCTCCCTTCATATTGTATCCAATTACGGTACATTCAGCTCGACTTACTTCTGGTGCAGCTAATAGAGCGGTAGCAATTAACGTTTCATCAGTATTGATATCTACTAAGTCAACCTTAGTGATGACTTTCTTGGTCTCACTTTCAGTAGTTGTTGCTGCTGCTGGACTCTTTTCTGTCGAGTTGCATGATACTAGGGTAGCGATGGCGATGAGGCTTGTAATTATTCTCTTCATGATTCTATATTATAATTTAATGATTTGTTAAGTGCGTTATGGATTAAGGATGACAAGTATATAGGCATCTCCAAAACATAAATTAGTACCCAGCCGCTTGCCCATCTTTTCGAGATTCTGAAGCACCGTAATAAACTTTGTTTTTAGCGTCCCACATGATGGCTTGGTAGCCACCATAGCTGCCTACATTAAACTGTACTTTATGTCCTCGGATAACCAACTGACGTATGGATTCATAATTGATTCCATTTTCTAAATTAAGAATACCACCTGTTTTATTTTCTCTGCCAGTTGGTTGGTTGGAGCCTGTGTGTCTCATTCTAGGTGCATCACCAGCTTCCTGTAGGTTCATCCCAAAGTCTATAAGGTTTGTTACAACTTGTGCATGCCCTTGTGGCTGCATCGCTCCACCCATCAATCCAAAGCTGATGTATGGTTGACCATCTTTTGTAATGAAAGCAGGTATAATGGTATGAAAAGGACGCTTCCCTGGTTCTAAATAATTAAAGTGATCAGAATCTTTTACATTAAACATCGCTCCTCGATTTTGAAGAACAAATCCAAGATCAGGAGGACACATTCCTGATCCAAATCCTGCATAGATACTTTGGATAAGAGATATCATGTTGCCATCCTTATCTGCTACGGTGAGATAGGTAGTATTGCCTCTTTCTATTTCTCCAGCTGGAAAATATTTTGCAGCTTGATTCATATCAATCAGCTCTCTTCTCTTATCTGCATATCTCTTAGAGATGAGTTGCTCTACTGGGATATCGTTAAAGTCAGAATCTGCATAGTACTTAGCACGATCTTCAAAAGCCAGTTTTTTACTTTCAGTTAGGACATGTAGATAATCCGTAGAACCATATCCCATCTTAGCGATGTCATATCCTTCGAGTATGTTGAGCATTTGAAGAGCCGCTATGCCTTGACCATTTGGCGGAAGCTCCCATACATCATATCCTCTATAGTTTACACTAACAGGGTCTATCCATTCTGAAGTATGCTTTGCCATATCTTCTACTGTGAGAAATCCTCCATGCTCTTTCATATAGTCATCGATCATCTGTGCTATATCACCTTTGTAAAAAGCATCCTTTCCGCCGGTTGCAATCTTAGCATACGTAGCTGAGAGATCGTGATTTTTAAAAATCTCTCCTTTCATTGGTGTTCTTCCATCAGGCATATAAGTTTCCTTAAATCCTGGTCTATCAACTCTACCTTGTGCGCCTACCATCATCTCCGCTGCTATAACTTCGGATACTGGGAAACCTTTGTTACCATACTCGATAGCTGGAGCTAAGATCTCACTCATTTCTAATCTGCCAAATCGCTTATGGAGCATATCCCAACCATCTACGCAGCCAGGAACAGATACAGATAGGGGCCCTGTGTAAGGCACATAGTCCATCTCTTTTTCTTTAAAGTAATCAGCTGTAAGACTCAGAGGGGATCTGCCGCTTGCATTGAGGCCATAAAGTTTTTGAGTCTTCGCATCCCATAGTATTGCATACAAATCACCACCGATACCACAACTCGCCGGTTCGACTAATCCAAGCATAGCATTGGCTGCTATAGCAGCATCGATAGCATTACCTCCCTTCTTTAGTATATCGAGTGCTACTTGTGTTGCAAGAGGTTGTGCAGTTGCTGCCATCCCATTTTGAGCAAGGACTTCTGAGCGTGTAGCGTTTATATCACCGACGAGTCTATTTTGAGCAGTAGTCGATGTGGATAATATGGTAAGAAACGAAAGGAGTGTTGTTATTTTGAAGAGGAGCTTCATGGAAGTAGAGTTGAGTGTAGCGTATGTTGTTATCAATAATGAATGATGAATATACAGAATCTCATAGTGATCGTATAGACTATGTATAGATGAAGGTTGATACGTACTACTGTCACCCTGGTTTATAAGACTGTACCTTACAACCATTGTTACATATCTTTGTTACTCCATCAAACACAAAGTGCTATGTATAATCCACTAACGGCAGAAGAAGAAAGAGTGATCATCCACAAAGGTACTGAGCGCGCTTTTACTGGAGCGTATACCGATAACAAGGCTGCGGGCACTTATATCTGTAGACAGTGTGATGCAGCACTCTATCGGTCAGCAGATAAGTTTGATAGTCACTGCGGTTGGCCCAGCTTTGATGACGAGATCGAAGGAGCGGTGACACGAGTGAGGGATGCTGATGGGCGTAGGGTAGAGATCGTTTGCGCAAAATGCGATGGACACCTAGGACATGTCTTTGTAGGAGAACGCTTAACGCAAAAGAATACACGACACTGTGTCAACAGTATCAGTATGAAGTTTGTACCTGAGCCTTAAAAGGCTTTTATATACTTAGTTTAATTTATAGCTCGCGACCTTTTTCGCATTGCAAGAATCATCTTTTCTAATGCTGATGAAAGGCTTGACTTACAAAGTCGAGCACAGTGGGTAGTGACGCTCGCCAATAGGTCCAGTTGTGAGCTCCGTCCCTGACCCTATATTCATGAGGTATACTTTTCTTTTTCATTGCTATGTGAATGAGACTATTGCCTTCATAGAGAAAGTCGTCGTCTCCGCAATCTATAAACCACCTAACAGACTTAACTTCATCAGTTGGCATTGATTCTATAAGACGAAGCGCGTTGTGTTGATCGAGATATGATTCTAATTGTTCATCACTATATGATTCTGAAGGATCTAATCGCGTTTTCATATTCTCTATATCAGAAGGACCGATATAGGCGCTAAGAGGGCAAGCAGAAGAAAACATCTCTGGATGATGTAAGGCATAGATAAACGATCCTCCACCGCCCATAGAAAGACCAGCTAGAGCACGATATCTCTTTTTACCTTTGATTCTATACTTCTCTTCTACATGAGGTATCAACTCTTCAAAGATAAAGTCCTCATATCGCCATGCTCCGCTGATGTCGTTAAAATAACCTCTCTTGCCAGTATTAGCATCTGGCATGACTATGATCATAGGCGTCGCGTCACCATTGTTGAAGGCCTTGTCTGCTATATGCAATACTTCTCCAAATTGTATCCAACCGGTCTGATCATCTCCGGCACCATGTAATAGATAGAGCACAGGGTAGCTTCTTGCAGATGACTCATAATCTGGAGGTAGGTAGATCGCATACTTTCGTTCACTATTAAGCACTTGGCTATGCAAAGAGAGATCATCATAGACTTGCCCTCGCTGAGCGCTGATAGAATCGTGATATATAAAAGATATAATGACAATAAGTATGAAGTGTCTCATTAGCTTACGTTTTAGATTTTTCTAATTGCTTGTTTACAAAAGCGTTGACCTTATTGATCATCCAAGATCTGTCGTTACGGCCATATGCAAATCCTACGTGCCCACCATGCTCAGGTATGAGTAAGTGAACATTTTCTAATTGTTCTACGAGTTCGACAGGGTAGCACTTGGGACCTAAAAAAGGGTCATCTTTGGCATTGAGAATGATAGTGGGTATATTGATCTTGTCAAGCCACTGCAATGATGCATTCTGATTATAATAATCTTCAGCATCTTTATATCCAAACATCGGCGCAGTGTAATACTCGTCAAATTTGTATAAAGTGGTGCACTTTAATAACTTGCGCAGTTGTATTCCTTGTGGATATTGTCGCTTTTTTCTAAATATTTTATAGGACAAACTTAAGAGAAAGTTCCACTGATAAAGCTTACTGTCCCATTTTAATAACTCTATAGAAGCGTTGTACAAATCAACTGGCGTACTGATAGCGACGATGGCTCTAATTTTAGGAGATATGTTATAGATACCTTCTCCTCCATATTTTAAAACGATGTTGCCACCCAGACTAAATCCATAAAGCCCTATATCATCGTATTCTTGCTCGGCATATGATATGGAGGTATGCAGATCTTGCGTCATCCCACTATTATACATCTGTAAGGTGCGGTTCATCTCACCACTGCAGCTGCGATAGTTTATCGCAAGTATGTCCCAGCCCTGTTGCTTTAGACTATCTGCAAACAGTATGACATATCCTGAGCGACTGCTGCCCTCAAGGCCATGACAGAGTACCGCTAACTTCTTGCTGCCCGATCTGGAAAAGTCAAGATCTAAGAAGTCTCCATCTGAGGTCTCTATGCGCTCTCTTGTATAATCTACTTTTGGTTTTTTGCCAAATAGATAAGGTATGAATGTGCTATAATGACCATTCTTATACCTCGGTGGTGGCTTAAAGTCTTCGCCATAATCTACCGGCATCTGGACGCCTTAATTTCTAATTAGTGATATAGCTCTATCTGGATAGTCAGATATCAAACCATCCACGCCAAGATCTATCATAGCCTGCATATCTGACACTTCATTGACGGTCCAAGGTATAACTTGGATACCTTTGCTATGACAATAGGTAATGTCTTCTTTTTTTAAAAGTTTGAAGTAGCAACTATAGATATCGGGCTTGATGCCTAGCATTGTAATATTGTCAGCTACACTTTTTTCATTTTCTATGAGGAGTGCTAACCTGATGCTAGGATTTTTTGCTTTTACAATCTGTAACGACTCGATGTCAAAAGATTGTATGATCGTATGCTCTTGGATGTTGAGCCGTTCAACTTCATCTAAGACAAGTGTCGCAAACTCCATACCTGAAGGATGAAACTGCTCGTCATACTCTGGCTTTCTTTTTATCTCTATATTATAATCAGGCTCTTCAACTCCAAAGGTGAAAGCATAGTGTTGTGCCTTGTTTACCACATCTTTAAAAAGAGGTTTGAAGGTCTTTATATTTTCACGCTCTGGATAGCGATCATCACTTAGACTGCCGACATCATACTTCATAACGGTCTCATAATCCATCTTGTAGATATTATGATTCAGTTCGTCCTCTTTTGTTACAGGATTGCCATCTGGGTCGATGCTTAATCCTGACCTAAAGTAAGGCTCATGTGATACAACCAATTGTTTATCTGCAGATACGGCTAGATCTAACTCTAAGGTATTGACTTGTAGTTCGAGCGCTTTTTGAAACGCGGGGAGCGTGTTTTCTGGAAAGAGACCTCTACATCCGCGATGACCTTCGATATCAAAAGCGATTTTGGCTGCCTCTGGGGCGTCTTCTGTTTTTCTGTTTTTGTTTTGGCACATAGTCAGTATCAGTATGGATAGTGAGAGTGTAAAGACTGTAGTTAAAGATCTAATCTTCAAAATCTGATAATTTTATCCAATGATACAAAGAAAAAAGGCGTCTTTAAGACGCCTTTTTATATTCTATGTTGTAATAATATTCTTAAAAGTATACACCTGCGGATACGCCAAAGGATGATATCCTTCCTATTATAAATTTTGGTTCTATGTAAAGGTCTAAGGTATCAGTCAGAGGCATTGTACCATTTACTCCGACATTTAGATTGGTATTGGTACCTCCAATGCCATTTTGCGCTGCTCTAAAGAAGTTCAGCCCCGCGAAAGGGGTGATGGCAAAACTTTCTACATCACCTAGATCAAAACCACTGTAGTGCACGTCAAGGTCGATACTATAAACATTAACTAAACTTTCAAAATAATAGTGAAAACTCGCTTGTCCTGCAAAGTCTTCTGTAAATGAATTGTGTGCACGTGCACCAACACCAAACAACCCATCTAAAAAACTTGCACCAGCACCAAACTTAGTCTGCGCTTGTGCAGAATATCCCATGGCAAAGACACATACGAGTAACAACAGTGTTTTTTTCATTTCTTCTTCTTTTTGTTTTGGTTAATAATCCACAATGTATAATTAATATCATTTTGTTATCTACCCGTTTTCAGTGAATTTTACAGATGCATAAGTTCATAGCAGTCTGATGCTTTATATATGCGATATTTTATAATATTTGCGAAAGCGAGCTTGTTAATAGATATATGAGAGTCAATAGAATCATCATGAATGTTGTGATTGCCACTATTATGGGCCTCTCTATTTGTTTGATTATCAAGGCTGTGTCTGCTTACCAAGACTTACAATCTAATGCTGTCTTTGTCGCAGAACTTTCTCAGAACATCATGCCTGGTCAACGTATCACCGTAGAATCAGTCATATCGGACATGGATCTCGTCCAAAGCGGTAGTGTGAGATTAGTTAGTTCTGATGATGCTCTCGAGTATATGCAACAAGATATGCCAGAATTAGCCTATATGGCGGATAATCCTTTTCATGATATCGTTACATTTAAGACAAGAGGGCTGGATGCGGCTGAAGTAGATGACTTCACGCATGAGATCAGGAAGATCAAAGGAGTAGAAGGAGTCTTTTTTGACGATATGTTATTACGCAACTTGCCTGAGAGCTTTGGACGCTTCAGGTTAGGGCTTTTGACGTTGGCAGCTCTTATGTTTATAGCAGCACTGATGATCCTTGTTTTGAGGATCAAGCGGGATATAAGGGAGTTTTCTAAGGACATCAAGGTTATGTCGATCGCAGGCGCGGATGAAGATGTAATTGTCAAGTCTCGTGTGTCGTGGTCTACAAAATGGGGTGCGATTAGTGCAGGGTTAGGAGCAGTAGCTATCTTGGTTAACATTATATTTATTAATAATACGTTGCTGGACGGCTTAGAAATAACGTTCTTGCAATCGTTTATAGGCATTGCCATTATGTTTTTGATAGTTGTATGCATACATGCACTTGTGACTTACAGAAGCTTGAGGGCATATTTTTCTTCACTTAATCTGTCAATCGCCCAGTGAGTACTCCATCAAATAATAAAAAGAAAAAGGTAGTTGGTAAGGTCAAAAAAGAGGTCTCTAACAAGACTAAAGTTAAGATCAAACCTACAGTGTCTAAGCGCAAATCTGGTGCAAAAGCCGTAGCAAGTACACCACTTTTGTTCGGCCGAGAGAACTTTAAGTGGATGTTCATAGGATTAGGCGTAATCATATTAGGTATGATATTGATGGCTGGAGGATCGATGCCAAGCCCTGATGTATGGGACGAGAGCCTCATCTATAGTTTTAGAAGAATCACGCTTGCACCGATCATCATCTTGATTGGTCTGGGTATCGAGGTGTATGCCATCTTCAAGTAGTACCTCACTCAGACTTATAAATCGATCACCCTATGTCAGATATATTAAGATCTCTTGTCTTAGGTGTAATCCAAGGATTGACCGAGTTTTTACCGGTCAGTAGTAGTGGCCATCTTGAGTTAATCAACTTTTTTCTTGGCTCATCAGAGAGTGTTGACTCAGATCTCACAATGGTAGTTTTGGTGCATTTTGGAACCGCTTTAAGTATCCTTTATGTATTTCGCGAAGATATCCTCAATATCCTGAAGGACCTATTGGCTTTTAAGTGGAGCGATGAGACCCGTCTAGCGATGGAGATCTTAGTATCTATGATACCCGCGATGATCTTGGGACTATTGTTTGAAGATAAGATAGAAGAGATTTTTAGTGGAGGTATATGGATGGTGGGTGTATCGCTAATATTTACAGGAGTGGTCTTATGGCTTACGCCAAATATCACATCGAGCGATGGCACAGTAGGTTGGAAAAAAGCCCTTTTGATTGGTGTAGCTCAAGCCGTTGCCATTATGCCTGGGATATCAAGAAGTGGGATGACCATAGCAGCAGCACTGATGCTCGGCGTCGGCAAGCGCAACGCAGCTAAGTTTTCGTTTTTGATGGTACTACCAGTGATCATCGGCAAGCTCATCTTGGATATGGCATCAGGTGATCTTCAGATATCTGAAGGTTCGATAGTGCCGATATCGATAGCGCTTATTTCTTCTTTTTTGGTGGGCGTCATAGCATGTAAGTGGATGATAGCCTTGGTTCAAAAGTATAGTCTCAAGTACTTTGCAGGCTATTGTGTTTCTATAGGTTTGATCGTGATCTTGTTTTACAACTATGGATAACGTCATTACTGCGCACAATCCTATCCAAGCCTCATATCTCAAAGAAGGAGCGGCCATCTTAATTGACAAGCCGCTTGAGTGGACATCATTTGACGTAGTCAATAAGTTGCGATACGCCATCAAGAGACATCTTGATGTCAAGAAGTATAAAGTAGGTCATGCGGGGACTTTAGATCCTTTGGCTACAGGTCTGCTCATCCTATGCATAGGACCTTATACTAAGAAAATAGAAACGATCGTCGCACAACACAAAGGTTATACAGGAGAAGTTACCCTCGGTGTAGATACTCCATCATATGATGCGGAGACGATGCCAGATGTCTATTATCCAGATAAGAAGATTACTGAAGATGATTTACTCAACTTAAAGAATCATTTCTCCGGTGATATAGATCAGATCCCACCGATGTACTCCGCGATCAAGATCAAAGGTGTGGCGCTCTACAAACTAGCAAGACGAGGAGAAGAAATCAAGAGAAAGCCCCGTCCTGTGACTATCTCAAACTTAGAAGTGTCGCTCTCTGTCGACAACAAGTTGGCTATAGAGGTAGCTTGTACCAAAGGGACTTACATAAGAACATTGGCATACGACATCGGCCAATATCTAGGTTGCGGAGGATATCTAACAGGCCTCAGACGCACGATGATAGGAGATTTTAGCGTTGATGATGCTATAAGTATAGACTCATTTATAGAGCAGATTAATCAATTAGCCGCCTCAACTGTATGAGCTTGATCGCAAGAGATATTACCAAGTCTTATGGAGTGCAAGCTGTGCTCGATCAGGTTGACCTGTCATTAGATAAAGGAGAGATCGTCGGACTACTAGGTCGTAACGGAGCAGGTAAGAGTACACTGTTAAAAATCATAGCAGGGATCAATCGCCCAGATCAAGGAGAGCTTCATATGGGATCTAATACCATCGGGTATATGTCTGAGCGTAATCCGCTCTATCCACATATGTATGTCACAGAATATCTAAGTTGGGTGGCTGATATGAGGACGATCACAGATCGAGAGAGTAGAGTGGCATGGGCAGTTGAAAAAGTAGGACTCGATGAAGTCAAGACAAAGAAAATCAACCAGCTATCAAAAGGTTTTAAGCAAAGAGTGGGACTTGCGGCTACATTACTTTCAGATCCTGATATTATCATTTTGGATGAACCAATTAATGGTTTAGATCCGATACAGATCACCCAATACAGAACACTCATCAAGTCCATTGCAACAGATAAGATCATTATTCTTTCTTCTCACTTGATACAAGAGATAGAAGCACTTTGTGATAGGGTCCTCTTGCTGAGGGATGGAAAGATTGTAGAAGATAGAGCACTACAGAGAACGGGGAGTGATCAAAATCATACCATCATACTAGAACTGAATGATCTCATAGACATCACCAAATTAGAAAGTATAGAAGGTGTTGTCACAGTGTCAAGTGCACCTGACTTTACTTACAGATTAGAAGTGCAATCGACAGATGATATTAGAACGGATGTGTTTGATATAGTTGTAGAGCAAGGACTGAAGATCAAAGAAATGAAAATGGAACAATCATCTCTTCAACAAATATTTGAATAAGAGATGAAGGCATTGATATTAAAAGAGTTTAAAGATTATTGGTCTAATAGTTTTGGATTAATCTCGGTTGCCGTTTTACTTTTATTAGCTTTTTTGTTTCTATGGGTCTTTCCAGATTCTAATTACCTCTCTTACGGTTTAGCAGAAGGGGATCTGTACTTTCAGTTCTTTTCTTACTTATTGCTATTTGCAGTTCCTGCTTATACTGTAGGTTTTCTAGCTAACGAGTATCGCTTTGGTACAGAAGAATTGCTTCGATCCCTACAGATCAATTGGAGGTCTGCTTTATTGGCAAAGTTCGTAGCGGCACTATTAGTCTTGTTGATGATACTTGTCTTGTCATCAACGCACTTGTATGTTATATATAAGCTCAACTTAAACTCTTCAACAATCCCGCTGGCCCAAATCATAGGTTCTTATGTAGGACTGATCGGTGTCGGAGCTTGCTATATAGCTATATCTTTGATGGTTACTTCTTTTGTTCAGCAGACCACTGCCTCTTTTGTGATTTCGGTTTTTGTCTGCTTTATGTTGTTCTCCGGTTTTAATTTGTTGAGTGACCTGCCAGTTTTTGAAGGGGGACTCGACTTTTGGTTAGAGCGTTTGAGTCTTTCTTATCATGCAGATCAGATAGGACGTGGGATTCTGAGGCTATCTACTTTGGTATATTTTACAGCGTTAGTCATATGGAGTATCTGGCTTGCATCTTTTAGGTTAAACACAAAAGAAGTATAACCTATGAAGCAGTTCTCTATATATAAAGTGTTCGGATCTGTCTTTCTTCTGCTTGGTGTAATTATCTTTTCTGTTCTTGTCGATACGCAATGGGACCTCACACCAGACAAGCGTTATACGCTTAATCCATTGGCTAAGCAGATCGTAAGATCAACGGATGAACCTATAGTGATTACTGTTCTTTTAGAAGGCAATGTGCCAGCAAGTTTTAGAAATTATAGAGCTTATCTTGATCATTACCTCTCAGAACTGAGAAGATATGATCGTGATGTGGAGATAGTCTATAAAGACGTCAATAAAGGATCGCCAGAAGAAAAACTACAATTTAGAAAATTCTTGGCATCGAGAAATGTTGTACCGATTAACAGGCAAGTCTCGTCAGGAGATCAAGTGAGTCAAGAACTGCTGTTTCCCTATATCTCGGTACATGATGACGATGACATCATCTTTATAAATCTATTGAGTAATCAACAGCCAGGGCAGTCAGAAGAAGAAGGTCTTGTGGAAGCGCAGTTGGCCTTTGAAGCGAAGTTGTTAAGAGCACTGCGTCAGCTTTCTAAAGTTAGAAAGCCGCAAGTGCATGTAGTCGGCGCTTTATCACAGTTGATCACAGAAGGTTATAATCGTGATGAACGCATGAGTGGCTATGAGTTTATAAATAGTGATCCTGATCTGCTTCTAGAAAATAAAGATTCTGTTGATGCTATCATTTCGGTAGTAAAAAAAGAAGACCTGAGTAGAGCAGAATTGCTCAGCATAGATGTAGTATCAGGTGGTGACGTGCCTATGATATGGTTGGTTGATAAAACGCAAACTACAATCGATAGTTTGAGAAGATCTGGGAGTACCATGGCGATGGGCAGCTCATTTCAGTTTGAAGACTATCTATTTAGAACAGGGGTTAGACTGGCACCTGAGTTGATTATGGATCTACAATCAAGTACGATACCACAGGTGGTTAATAATGGCAGCAGTACAGAGCAAGCTCAAATGATGAACTTTCCTTTTCACCCATTGATAATGTCCAATGATCTTACCCCTTTGGCAGCAAAATTAAATAGCCCAGTAGCGGCCTACTTTGTTTCGCCGTTGGAGTTATTAGAGTTTCCTCAGTCAGTGATGAAAGAAGTCTTGCTTTCTACTAGTCCGTATACCAAATCGATCAAAACACCACGGCCTATAGATTTTGGGTTTATGCAGATAAGACCTAATCCTGAAGAGTATCAAAAAGGGCCATTGACTGTAGGTGTTAAAGTGGAAGGTAGAGTAAAACCATACTTCCAAAACAGACTTACGGAAGATGATAGATCCCTGCTTTCGAAGTATAATATACCTTACACACTGGATAGTCAATATATAAAGCAAGTGATCATCTCAGATGCTGATATGGCCATCCCTCCGCGTGACAAACAGGGATATTTTCCTATAGGTTATAATGTCTTAGAGGGACGTATGTATGATGCTAATGCAGAGTTGATCTCTAACCTCTTAGAGTCCCTCATCGATGGAGATGATATATTAGCGATCGCACAAAAGACGACTTCTCTAAGTCTTATAGATAAACAAAAGTTCTATAAGTCTCAGACTTTTTACTACTTACTTTTGTTAGCGTTACCGTTAGTCCTTTTGTTTTTCAGTTATATAGTCTATCATTGGCTACGTAAGAGAAAGTATGCGGTATAAAATTGTCTTTGTTCTATTTGCAATAGCGATTGTCAACTCAAGCTCTAAGAACTCTGATGATGAGTTTTGGGGATTCTTTGGACATCGGTTGATCAACAAGACTGCAGTTTTTACATTGCCCGTTGACTTAGTGCCACTGTATAAAAGCAACATCGATTTTATAACTGAGCATTCTGTTGATCCAGATAAGAGGCGATACTCTTCTCCGTTAGAAGCGGTTAGGCATTACATTGATTTAGATATTTTCGGGACCTATCCATTTGATAATGTTCCTAGACAATTTCCAGAGGCTTTGGCTGTTTTTGGTGAGGCTCACATAGTCACCAGAGTAGAAAGAGATACAGTAGTGTCTTGGGAGCGTGATGTTCTTTGGTCAGAAGTCTTTGATGATTCTAAAAAAGAACAATGGTCTCAAGAGATTAAAGGTAAGACCTATAAGCTTCTTGATGACGGGTTTTTGTATATGCCTAAAAGCTGGATACCTAAAGAATATAGAAAGTCTAATCACGAATTGATTTTCACAGAAAGCCTAACTGAATACGGTATGTTACCCTATCACTTGTCATTATATCAAGGTAGATTGACAAAGGCTTTTAAAGAAAAGAATTGGCCCATTGTCATTAGGTTGAGTACTGAGATAGGGCACTACTTGTCGGACGCACATGTCCCTTTGCATACTACTGAAAACTATAATGGTCAGTTGACTGGTCAAGATGGTATCCATGCATTTTGGGAAAGCCGTATCCCAGAATTATTCGCAACTGACAACTATGACTTTTTTGTAGGTCGTGCCACTTACATCGAAGATACAGATGACTTCTTCTGGGATGTCATCTTAGAGAGTCACAGTCATGTAGCGGAGGTGCTTTCTAAAGAATTAGAAATTAGAAACTCCTTTGATAAGGATAAACAATACTGCTTTGAAGAAAGAGGAGCTAATACGACAAGATTAGAATGTCGAGCCTATGCTGAGGCATATCAAGATGCCATGGCTGGGATGGTGGAAGATCGCATGCGTAAATCGATCCAAGCACTAGGGTCTGTCTGGTATACTGCTTGGGTGGATGGTGGTAGCCCCGATGTGAGGGCTCATCTCTCGGAGTTAAGTGTAGACACGACGCAGGTCCTACAATCAGACTCCTTAGCTATCCAAGCTCCAACTTCTAATCAATGAGTGATGTCAGAAGTTCCGTTTGAATATAAGAGTGTAAAGTCAACTACTGAAGGCTTGTACAAAGAGAAGGGGAGCAAGTTTATAGCATATCTGGAATCAGTCGCTTCTATCGAAGATGTACAAGAGAACTTAGAAAAGATAGCTGCCTTACATCCCAAGTCAAGACATGTCTGCTATGCTTATCGACTGGGTATATCAGGAGAGCCTTATAGATATAATGACGATGGCGAACCGTCCGGTACTGCTGGAAGGCCTATCTATAATGAACTGCTGAGCAATCAAGTGTCTGATGTGCTTTGTGCGGTAGTTAGATATTTTGGAGGAACAAAGTTAGGTGTGCCTGGTCTTATAAAAGCATATAAAGAATCTACAATCGATGCCTTTTCAACAGCCGAGATATATACGGTTACTTTAAAAAAAGAAGTAATCATAAATTATAATATCGAAGATATGGGCAAGGTGTATGATATACTAAAGGCGAAGGGATATAGCAACATTGACAGTCGGTTTGACCCTAATCCATCTATCTTAATCAATGCCCCTCTGAATGAATTAGCTACCATTAGAGCACAGATCCTTTCAGCTTACTATGGATACAATCTGGATGATATCACAGAAGACTTTGTATCTAAGAAGATTGAGGTGTCTTTTTGATCTATTCAATAGAATCAAATAGGAGGAGTATTAAAAAACAACTCCGTTGCCTAAAACGCTTCGATGACAAAGCCTTTGCGGTTTCCAGTTCTGCTAAGCTTAATTAGCTATATCCACTAACTCTACATCAAATGCTATTGGATAATTAGGAGGTATAGCAGTGTTGCCCGCGGTTCCATAAGCCAGATTAGAAGGAATAAAGATTTTTCCTTTTCCACCTTCTCCAAATAGAGGAATGCCCAATTGCCATCCTTGGATGACAGCGTTCAATCCAAAGGTTGCAGGTGCTCCACGATCTACAGAAGAATCAAATACATCTCCATTAAGGAAGTAACCATGATAGTCTACCGTTACAGTCGAGCTGATATCTGGTTTAGCTTCATCTCCTGGTTCCTCGATGATCACGTACATGCCGTTGTCCATACGAGTTGCTGTAAGTTCATTAGCTTCAAGATGTTTTTCTATCTCACTATCGTTATAATCTGACAGGCTATCATAAATATCCACTACTTCGATGGCGTAGATAAGCGGAAGAGAATTAGCCCCTGCAAGACTTACAGGTACGTACAGGTTAGCTCTACCGCCAACTCCTAACAGTCCCAATCCTTCTACTAAGCCCTGGATATTAATCGTGCTCATCTGTAGAGCAGCAGGAAACGCTGTATTCATCGTGCCACCCAATCGATCGTTGTTCAGGTCAAACTGAGAGAAATCTATAACAACAAACTTGCTGAAATCTGCCTTCTCACCTTCGCCTTCGTCAAATATAGTATAGTATAAACCCGAAGCGGACTGCTGGGGATTGAGGTTGTTCTCTAAAAAGTATTCTTCAAGTGTCGGCACTTCAGTGAAGTCATCTCCACAGCCAGATGAAGCCAGAAGGAAGATAGAGATAAGTGTGACATATATCAATCTAAGCATGTTTATTCTTATTTGGATTACGAATATGTATATACAAATGTAGACTCTTTATAAGTCATATAAACACTAACGATCTTAATATCGGTGATGTGTCGTTATGCATTCAATTTTAAAATAATCTGATAGGTTTTCTTAGTCTAATGGCTTTCTGGGTAAATTTATCAAACAGTCCAACATTGTACTTATGAATAGACCTCTAGTCAATCCCCTCGATAAGGATGCTAACCCTCAAGCAAAGAAGATGTCTTCGTTTTATGAAGAAACATTGGGCTTTACGCCAAATAGTCTCTTTACTATGATGCATCGACCACGTATAGCTGAAGCCTTTGTAGAGATGAATCAAGCGGTGATGGAAAACAAAGGAAGGGTCACCAGCGCACTGAAGCGATTGATAGCTTACATCTCTAGTATGACAACTGGATGTCGATATTGTGAGGCCCACGCCATCAGAGCAGCAGAGCGATATGGCTCAGAAGAAGATAAGCTACGCCATATATGGGACTATAAGACGTATCCGGCTTTTTCAGAAGCAGAGAAGGCAGCTTTTGACCTGGCGGTAGCAGCGTCTTCAGTTCCTAATGGGGTTGATGATACGATCGCTGACAATATGAGAAAGTATTGGGATGAAGGTGAGATCGTAGAGATTATGGGAGTCATCGCTCTTTTTGGATATCTCAATCGATGGAATGATAGCATGGGGACTCAGTTGGAAGGTCCAGCAGCCGATGATGGAAAAAAATTATTGGGTGCTAACAATTGGGAGGTAGGAAAGCATAATTATCAGCGTTGATCAACCCATTATCATATTTACGGAAGTGGTAGAAAAGTTAATAGAAGTACTAGGCAAAGATAAAGTCCTCATAGGGAGTCAGTTAGAGGCGAGGTATCACCATATCTGGAAGATGGATCAACCACTCAAGGTGAAGGCCTTGCTACTGCCAAGATCAACAGAAGATGTCTCAGCGGCTATGAAGTTATGCGATGAGCATAGGCAGCCAGTATCCATATTTGGAGGCCTGACTAATCTGACTGGTGCTACTGAAGTAGGAGAAGAAGAGGTAGTGATATCACTTGAAAAGCTCAACAACATCATAGAGCTTGACGCACAAAGTCGGACGATGACAGTCGAGTCAGGTGTGATACTGGAGTCGATACAAGCTGCAGCAGCAGAGAAAGATCTGTTATTTCCATTAAACTTTGGAGCTAAAGGATCCGCTCAGATAGGCGGTATCATCTCAACTAATGCTGGTGGACTTAGGGTCCTGCGATACGGGATGACACGTAACCTTGTCCTGGGTATAGAAGCAGTCATGGCAGATGGTACCATCGTCAGTGGTCTAAAGAAGATCATTAAGGACAATACCGGTTATGACTTGAAGCAATTATTCATAGGTTCAGAAGGAACTCTGGGCATCGTGACTAAGGCTGTGCTGAGATTGACTGAATCACCAAAAAGTAGATCTTCGGCCTTTGTAGGTATAGATGGTTATGAGCAAGTCATTAGACTATTGAAGCACCTGGACGGAGGATTGGCAGGTATGTTGAGTGGTTTTGAGCTCATCTGGTCAAGTTGTTATAAGGCGATGACGTCACCGCCAGCTTTGATGAAACCTCCGTTGCCCTATGATTATGAGTACTACGTACTGGTGGAGTCATTGGGTAGCGACCAGGAGAATGACCGCAGTGTGCTGGAGACGTTATTAGAACAAGCGTTAGAAGAAGGAATGATAGCTGATGCCGCTATAGCATATACTCAGGCTGACTTGTCGTGGTTCTGGACGATAAGAGAAGATGTACACGCCTTCATCTCGCTATATGAACATCAGCAACACTTTGATATCAGCTTGCCGATACCTCTTATAGGTGAGACCATACAGGAGACTATACATCAGTTAGAGCAGCTATCTGGTGTTATCCGAGCATTCGCATTTGGACATGTTGCAGATGGCAACATCCATATCATCGTCGGTAAAGAAAACATGGACGCAGATCTAACCAGCGCCATCAATGATATAGTCTACGGACCGCTTAAAGAGATAGGTGGTTCTGTCTCTGCAGAGCATGGCATTGGTATCCATAAGAAGCCTTACCTCCAGGTGTCGAGATCTTCAGCAGAGATCAATATGATGAAAACTATTAAGAAGGCATTAGATCCTCATAACATACTTAATAGAGGTCGTATACTAGATCTGTAGCAGTAGACTAAAGTATATCGATATTCTTTATGATTTCATCATGGATAAAGGATTGATTAATACGTCGATATCAATCCGTTTCCTATTTTCGCCTTATGCGATGGATCTGCATATTCTTACTGTTTCTACACATGATTATTGGGCTTTGTGCACAAAGTAAAGAGCACTGCGCACCTACGATATCAGAGGAACCATTGAGTGAGCGATTGGCTAATTATATCTTTGATATCGACTTTGACCACGAGCTTCACGCTGTGTCAGGTAACGAGAAGATCTTCTGGAAGAACAATAGCCCAGATACGATATCCTTTGTTAGACTGTATATGTACCTCAACGCATTTAAAGGTCCAGAGAGTAGTTACTTGAGCGGTGCTAATATGAATGTCATGGGTCAAGACCTTAGGGGTAGAGCGCCTGAGGATTGGGGGTATATCCAAGTTGATAAAGTTATACAAGATGATCAAACCATCACGGATATCTCTTATGTCCAACCAGATGATGATAACGATCAAGACGAGTCAGTCTTACACATCAACTTGGTAAGTGACATCTTACCTGGTGAAACGTTGATATTGGATCTTGAGTTCGTATCTAAATTACCAAGGACCATCGCTCGATCAGGTTATGCTGACCATGACTTTAATCACTTCGTTCATTGGTATCCTAAGATGGGCGTTTATGAAGAAGACAAAGAAGGGGACTGGGGCTGGAACTGTCATCAGTTTTTGCGGCAGATGGAGTTTTATGGTGATCATGGCAATTATGATGTTACCATCGAGTTGGATGATAAGTTTGTGATAGGAGGAAGCGGCTGTCGCCAAATGTATAAAGAACCTGTCACCGATAAACCGGGAAGGGTGGAGACTCGATTTATCGCACATGATGTTATTGATTTTGGTTGGGTAGCATCGCCTAATTTAGTTGAGTATGATGACGAGTGGCATCATGTCGAGATCAGATTGCTATCACCTAAGTCGCATGCATCCTTACGAGATAGACTCATTGGTGCTGCTAAGCATTCTTTGCAATATTTTGAAGATCACGTCGGTACATATCCATACAATACCTTAACGATATTGGATCCGCCTCTTCATGGATTGAGATCTGGATTTATGGAATACCCAACTTACATAACAGGTGGAGCATTTTATTCTTTTCCAAAAGGCGTCCGATCCATGGAGTCGCTGATCGTACATGAGTTCGCTCACCAATACTTCATGCAGATCCTAGCGAATAATGAAAAAGAAGATCCATGGCTTGATGAGGGTTTTGTAACATTTTATGAAGATTGTGTCATGGAAGATATGCATGGTTCTTCTTCACTTATAGATCTCTTCGGTTATAAAGTCGGTAACAGTACTTTTACAAGAAATGAATATGCCAGCATGTCCAATAAAAGGACAAGCCCAATCACAACAGTAGGGTATAAGTTTATAGGAGATTATAAAGCGACGATCTACTCAAAGACGGCTACAGTACTTCAGACCTTAAAGAGATACCTTGGTGCGGTTCAGTTTGACGAGATGATCAAAGGATACTTTGAGGCCAATATGTTTACCCACCCACGAAAGGATGATTTTATAAAAGTAGTCAAGGAAGCTTTCGCTCAATATCCAAACACTTTATCAAGCAGTATCGATCAGTTTTTAATAGACGCACTGGATGAGAGTAAGATTGTAGATTACTCTGTGATCAATGTCGGAAGTGCTCCATCAGATGAGACAGATGATAGTGGAAATACTTTGTATCACAATTGGTCAAACTTAGAAAGAAAAGGAGATTTCATTGTGCCAGTAGAGTTAAGATTGTATTGGACTGACGGTACCACATCTGACCAAGTATGGGATGGCAAAGATCCTATCTATGGTGTATATGAGTTAAGTGCCAGACAGCTAAGAGCATTGGAGATAGATCCTGAAAGAAAGCTTTTTTTAGATATAGATTTTAATAACAATAGTTATACGCTCGCCCCTGATAATGGCGGCATATGGAAGTATGCTACTCGATCGATTTATTGGGTTCAGAACATTGTTCAATCCGCAAGCTTCTTGATGTGATGGGCTTGATGCAGATTATAAAGAGAGGATTTGAAAATCCTCGTTTGGTGTCTATCGTTTATGCGATACAACTTATTCTGGCTATGACTATTGGGTTGCAAGTATATCAAGTATTTGGCGCTTCGATAGGCAACTCACTTTCTTTAGAAGGACTGAAAGTAGGCGATGCACATATGGTTATCAACGACCTGCTAAACACCCATGGCGCATCGCTCTCTCCCTTGCTTGGTCAAGTCAGATGGATGGTTATTGTTTATCTCATCGTAGCCGCCTTTGTGCACGGGGGTATTTGGCATTCGCTGATCAATGGATATGACAAAGTAAGTATATGGATAGGAGGGTCGACTTACTTTTTTAGGATGCTGATGATAGGTTTCATCATGTCCTTTATTTTTATAATCTGGAGCACTCTTGTCTGGGGACCTTACTTAAGTAAGATTAGATATTGGATGGAGCATTTGCCATCTGAAGAGCCTATATTATGGGGAGGTATTGCTATGGTGGTGCTTTGGTCATTTGGATCTATATTTATATTTGTGGCTTCTAGCTTTTGCAAAGTACTTGTTATACGTGATCAAGAGAAAGTAGGTTCTGCTTTGTGGAAAGGGATAAAAAAGAGCATAACAAAAACGTGGAAGTGTCTACCAGTACTTTTTTTATTTTTTGTGTTGTTAGCGTTTCTCTATCTCATGCACAGCTTCGTCGATGATTGGACTTTTTTATCTACGACGATTGGCGTTTTTCTACTGTTTGTTATCCAGCAACTGATCGTATGGATTAAGATTGGTTTGCGTGTGAGTACCTATGCATACCTTAAAGATCGATTGTAATAATATAGTGCTACCTTAGCTCAGCATGTACGAGTCTACATATCGACATATCAAAAGAAGAGACCCATTCTATTTTGCTCTCTGAGCTGAGCCATCAGCATAATTATGCCTATAGGGCAGTTTTCCATTATTACTCAATTATAATAAATATTAGTCTTATGAGATTGCCTCATATACCTCCATATAAAACTAAAGTTGTAGAACCAGTATACTTTAAGACAAAGGAAGAGCGATCAAAGAAGATCGCAGAAGTAAGTTATAATCTCTTTAATCTACACAGTGACTGGGTAGTTGTTGATTTGATGACTGACTCTGGCACAGGAGCCATGAGTGAGCAGCAGTGGTCTGAGATCATGCTGGGTGATGAGAGTTATGCAGGATCAGAATCATACTTTAAGTTGATCAGATCTGTAAAGGATATCATGGGCTTTGATTATGTAGCGCCTACGCACCAAGGGAGAGCAGCAGAGAATATTCTCTTCTCTGCTGTTGTCAAAGAAGGAGATGTTGTGCCTGGCAATGCTCACTTTGATACAACCAAAGGGCATATAGAATTTAGAAAAGCTACAGCAGTTGATTGTACTATAAAAGAAGCATTTGACACAAGTCTCGATCATCCCTTTAAAGGAAATATCGATATCGAAAAGTTAGAATCAGTAATCAAAAATTATGGGCGTGATCGTATCCCTTTTATAAATATAACAGTGACTTGTAATACCGTTGGAGGACAACCTGTCTCCATGAAGAATATAAAAGAAGTCATGTCAGTATCACAGAAGCATGATATCCCTGTTTATATGGATATCGCTCGTTATGCGGAGAATGCATACTTTATAAAAACCAGAGAGGCAGAATATGTAGATAAATCAATCAGAGAGATCGTCACTGATATGTTTGATAACGTATCTGTAGTTTGGATGAGTGCGAAGAAAGATGGCTTAGTAAACATCGGTGGTTTTATAGCACTCAATGATGAAAAACTGTATGAACGCTTAGGGCAATTTACAATTATCTATGAGGGTTTTATCACTTATGGTGGTATGAGTGGGAGAGCTATGGGCGCTCTTGCTGAAGGGTTAAAAGAAGGAATAGAATATGATTATCTGAACGATAGAATCAAGCAGGTGGCTTACTTGGGTCAAAAACTCAAAGAGTACGATATCCCGATACAAGATCCTGTAGGTGGTCATGCACTATATATAGATGCAAAAAGGATGCTGCCGCGAGTGCCGCAGAGCGAGTTTCCAGCTCAGTTACTTGGAGTAGAAGCTTATGTAGAAGGAGGTGTCAGAGGTGTTGAGATAGGCACTTTGCTCGCAGACAAAGACCCAGTAACTGGAGAAGAGCGATTCCCAGAGATGGAACTGCTGCGGTTAGCCATACCTAGAAGAGTCTATAGCAGATCGCATATGGACTATGTGGCAGCAACCATGGCCAATATCAAAGAGAAGTGTGCAACGCTTAAGTCAGGATTGAGCATCGTAAAGCAAGCTGATATACTGCGTCATTTTACAGTAGAGTTAGCTCGGATAGAAAAGGGCTAATTAATCTCTATCTCTCGATCACTTTCTTCAAGAACTATCAGTAAACTCGCACTCACAATAGAGCATATAAGATCGTGAGTGAGATACATAGGATAGAGTTACCCACTTTGTTTGGGATGAAAACTGTCAATGCATATCTTCTGAAAGGAGATGAAGTTGTACTGATAGATAGTGGAGAGAATACAGATGCCTCTTATGCCGCACTTAAGTCAGGTCTTAAAGAACAGGGCTTAGTCATAAACGATGTCGATAGGATCATCATCACTCATGCTCACGTAGACCATATGGGTATGGCACAACGCATAGGGTCAGAAGCTAATGCTCGTGTATGGGTCTCAGAACTAGTTAAAGATTGGGCTATCAATCCAGATGAGATGTGGTCTATCAGAGAAAAGCTGATGTTACCGACTCTCTTGTCTTTTTTTGATCCAAACTTAAGTGACTTGATCAAGCAAGGCTATGAGGAGATGATGGGGGATGTCAAAAAGGTATGGGAACCAATCAGTGAAGATCTATTAGATATATATGAAAGCGATGGCCAACTTGACATCAATGATACGCGATGGCAATGCGTCTATATGCCAGGACATAGTAGTTCTCAAAGTACTTTCTTTAACCCTCTCAATGGCGATTATATCTCAGCTGATATGTTGCTTAGGATAACACCAACACCAGTGATTGAGCCATCACGAGAGGATATGACAAAGAGAAACAAGGGTATACTTGAGATGATGGACTCCTATGAACGCTTGCTTCGCTTTGATATCAAAAAGGTGTATCCAGGTCACTACGAGATATTTGAAAACGCCCATGACGTTATCAATCGTCAAGTGACACGTATAGATGAAAGAACTAAGCATTGTTATGAGCTTATAAAGTCAGGCCAATCAAGCTTTATAGATATATTTAACGCTTTGTACGAAGGGCGCTTTCATATGCCCGCCATGATCATGTTGATCGGTTATCTTGATCGATTAGAAAATGCTGGCGTGATCAAATACGAAATACGAGACGGCTATCAGCAGATCTTTGCTAATAGTTAATGAGCGGGTAATCCTCTTAAAGGTGCCTTATTTTATAAGTCGTTTGCTCAGCTCCTCCAGACTAACTCCTTTGGTCTCGGGCATCCATACCAAAACCCAGATTAATTGTAATATCATCATCCCCGCTAAAAAAGCGAATATGGGCCAAGGGTTGGCACCTACCCAAGCTTGCACAGGTGCCGCGACTAAAGTTATAATTGCTGCAAAGACCCAGTGTGTGCCTGATCCCCAAGCTTGTCCATAGGCTCTAACACTCGTAGGAAATATCTCGGATATAAAGACCCATATAACTGCACCTTGCCCTATGGCATGTGCTGCAATAAACAACAATAAGAACACCATCAAAAAAGAAGAACTTGCTCCTGTATAAAATGCAAAAGCCACCATACCCAATCCAAGGATGTAGCCCAAAGATCCTATAATCATCAATCTCTTACGACCTGCCCGATCTATCAGATACATCCCGACAAATGTAAAAACGAGATTGATGCCACCTATCAAAATAGAATTGAAAAGTGATTCTTCTGATGTCATTCCAGCATTGCCTAGTATCTCGGCCGCGTAGTATAGCACAAAGTTGATCCCAGATAACTGATTGAAAAAAGCCAACATAAATGCCAATGCCAATGGCTTAGAATATTTGTTGAAATCAATTTTTTCGGTTGTATGAGTAGCCGCTTCTTGTATGTTCTTAACCTCAAGGTCGATATCATCTACTTCCATCACGCTTAATACATGACGTGCTTCTTCGATATCATTCTTTTTGGTAATGAGCCATCTCGGACTCTTAGGAACACCCATTATCATTAGTGTATAGATGATAGCCGGTAGGGCTTCGATACCCATCATCCATCTCCAGTCATTTGCGCCACCTACACCTTGTAAAAGATAATTAGAAAAGAAGGCGATAAAGATCCCAAATACAATCATGAACTGATAAAGGATAACCAGTCGCCCGCGATTATTCTTATTTGAGATCTCAGAGATGTAGGTTGGAGCTGCAACCGAAGATGCGCCTACACCCAAACCACCTATAAATCTAAAAAATGAAAAACTATATGGATCCCAAGCAATGGCAGAACCGATAGCTGACAATGAGAAAAGAACACCAATCCAGATCAGCGTGTTTTTTCTACCCAAACGTTGACTTGGTATACCACCCAACAATGCTCCAACCACTGTACCCCATAATGCCATAGACATGATAAAGGTGCCATGAAACCATGGAGAAGTATTCCAAAGTTCTTTAATAGGAAGATTAGCTCCTGATATAACAACAGTATCAAAACCAAATAAGAATCCTGCTATTGCAACAGTAATTGACCAGTACCTTTGTTTTGACATTTGATTGGGTTTAGACTTTAGACAATATACTATCTTATCGCCTCATTCCCTCTAACCTTGGTGCTTATCCTTATAGCATCTTGTACATCATAGATAAATATCTTTCCATCACCTACCACACCGTCAGATGCATGCTCTAGTATGACATCTACGCACTTATCAAGGTTCTCATCGCTGATGATACACATGATCATGACTCTTGTCTGCAGGACCATTGTTCTTTCAGTTCCTCTGTATTTCTCAGAATAGCTCTTCTGAAGACCTGATCCTTTGACAGGAATAACCGTAAAACATGGTATGTCTGCCTCTTTAAGTCCCGCTTGAATCGCACTGACTTTTGATGGCTTTATAATTGCTTCTACTTTTTTCATTTCTTTTAATTGTAAGGTTTATTCAAATGTAGAATATGCTTCGACTCCATAAGCAACCGCATCTTGGCCAGCAAGCTCTTCTTCGCGAGAGACCCTTACACCAATGGTCATTTTTATGATTGTAAAAACTAAGTATGTCGTTATAAATGAAAATGCCGCGATGGCTACAACACCAATAGTCTGAACGCCTAACTGACCAGCGCTACCTGTTGTAAACAATCCCGTTTCTGTAGCAAATAGTCCAACTGCGATTGTCCCCCATAATCCATTAATCCCGTGAACTGCTATCGCTCCAACAGGATCATCTATTTTGATCTTATCAAAAAAGACAACTGCGACATCTACTAGTACGCCTGCTATCAGTCCGATCATAATAGCACTATTAGGACCTACAACATTACATCCAGCTGTTATAGCTACTAGTCCTGCCAAGACACCGTTGATCACCATCGTGATATCTACTAATCCATAGACTAACTTGGTATAAGCCATAGTAGCGACACCTCCGGCTGCGGATGCAAGAAAAGTATTGACAGCTACCGTGCCGATGAGCTCCCAGTTGCCTACAGCTCCAAGAGTTGATCCCGGATTAAACCCAAACCAACCAAACCATAGGATAAATGCACCGACCGCGGCTAATGGTAAGTTATGTCCAGGTATTGGAGTGATAGATCCATCCTTATTGTATTTGCCCAATCGAGGTCCAAGGACGATTGCAGCAGCCAAAGCACCAAATCCACCCATAGCATGTACTGCGGCCGACCCAGCAAAATCGTTAAAACCCATATTAGCGAGCCAGCCATTTGGATTCCAAACCCAGTTAGCTGCTAGAGGGTAGAGTACAGCACAGAATACGAGGACATAGAAGATGTAAGCGATCACTCGCATACGCTCCGCAACAGCTCCTGAAACGATTGAGATAGCCGCTATTGCAAATCCCAACTGTATGAACCAGAAAAGCTTATTGCTTACTGTAAGGCCTAGGCCTAAATCTCCGTCCATGATGCCAAAGCCAGTAGCAAAGTATCCATTGGATACACCGTATGCCATGCCAAAACCGATAATGTAAAATGCTAATCCGCCAAACATGATATCTATGAGAACTTTAGCAATGATGCTCATGGCATTTTTGCCCCTGATGAATCCGGCTTCTAATAAAGCAAAGCCGCCTTCCATCTGGAATATAAGTGCGGCACAAAGTGCGACCCAGACGGTATCAATAGCTTTGATGTTCTCGCCCTGTTGGACGACAATTTGAGATAATTCTTCCATGATCTTTTTCCTAATGACTTAAAGAAGGTAAATTAAGAAACAGGATACGTTTTAGACAATATGGCTCATTGAAGTTTTTAACAGCTCGTGAGTAACTATGTGGATAGGTCTACATATCTTAATAACACCTCTTTTCATAAGATAGCTTACTACATCATGGACTTTGATCAAACAGAAAGTATAAATGTTGTGATAAAGCCCGAACAACATATTGAGTAAATGCTGAGCTTTCAACCGACGTGCGTCTTCTAATAGCAAAGGGATAACAGTGTGCTATAGTTTGCCAATATTCAATAACTGGCGATTATAGCCTAGTATATTAAGAGTGCAGGTTTAGATCGGCTCATTACAGACATCCTTGTATTAGCCCATTTGTTAAGTATTCTTAGATCAGAATTCATCTTATTGGCTTTTAAACAGGAAATAATTCAGATATGGATGAAAAGCCCAATTGTCCCAAAATCGTACGGCTAAGCTTTTCTTCTCCTATTTACGGTAAGATCAAACACATCATCTCGTTGGTAATGACCAGATACAGAGAGGTTCATACGCTCAGATAATCCTTTTTTAAGATCGAGATTGACATATATAACTTCTCTAGTGTCGTAAACAGGAGCCTGAATGACACTTCCATCAGGCCCATAAACCGCACATCCACCTCGCAGTATCAATCCAGAATCCGGTACGTTGATCTGATTGCTTAGTCTTAGTTGTTCAGGTAATTCACTCTGATTCATAACTTGTCCTACAGCAATAACATGACATCTACCTTCATGGGCATAATGCCTGCTGGCTAGCTGGTGTAACTCTTTTGCAAACGGCCATAGAGCTATGTGAAGATCTTCTCCTTCATCATGCATGGCTTGTCTCGTAAGTGGCATCCAGTGTTCCCAACAGATTAAAGAGCCAACCCTTCCGTGTGGAGTATCTAGGACATTGAGCCCAGCTCCGTCGCCTAAGCCATGCACGAGCTTTTCAGTGTAGGTTGGCATGAGCTTTCGATGATGATTGATCAGCTTACCCTCTGGATCAAAGGTATATATAGTATTGTATATAGTTCCATTGCCTTTGCCACTTGTGATGGGCTCATTAGCTCCCATGATGACATATATACCAGCATCTTTTATAGCTTCTTGCAACTGGGTCATTATCTTAGACTCAGTACTCAAGCCCTGTTCAAAGGTCTTTTGCCAGACCTGCTTAACAGGTTCATGATCCCATAAATTGACATCAGAACAGACATCTAACCAGACCGGATAACCTGAGAACCAGTTTTCACCAAAAACAATAAGGTCCGCTTTTTCACTTGAAGCATCTTTTATGAAAGAGATGGTTTTCTCTAATGTTGCTTGGGCATCAAGATATACCGGCCCATCTTGGATTATAGCTACTCTCATACTGAAAGGTATTGAGATTTAGTGAAATAAGTAGATTAGACTTTGTTATCGTGGGCTTTAAGACAGGTGGAGTGTAAGTGTTTTAAGTAGAGACAGGATCTTAGATTAATCAGTCTTGAAGTTTATAGAGATGTACTTCTCGTTGACTATATCAATGACATAAGTATAATTTCCAGTGGTGCGAAAGTGATCTTGATGATATGTTTCTGGGACCAATTTTATGACTTTGTCATTGATTACGACTTGGACGAACTCCTTTGCATAGATGTTTTCAAATGGAATATAGTGTGATTGCTTATTTTGACTTAATGCCCCAAAAGTTACATTATTCACTGAAACCTCTTTAAAGTCAAATTGGCTGTTATTTTGGATCCTAAGTTGGACACCATACTCTTCACAACTTGTGAAAAGCATAACTAAGAAGCATGTAGCTAATAGCAATGTTTTGTTCATACAGGATTAAGTTCACCCAAGAAGTCCCTTTACTTCTTGTGATAGAACAAAAGAAACCCATTTTTAGTACATAACCCCGAGAGTATACCCTAAGGAATGAGTAAGATAGGTTGCATTAACATGGTATTTGAGGAGACTCCATGATTTAGGTATGCTTTTCATCCGCTATTGTTACATTTATTATCAATTATTTTAATATGATTTGCCAGAAAGACAAGTTCAATTTATCAGATGACGTCACCTTTATCAATGGAGCATATATGTCTCCACTGCTTAGATCATCTGAAGAAGCGGGTATACAAGGATTAAGAAAGAAGAGGATGCCTTCTGATCTTACGACAAATGATTTTTTCGATGAGGTGGATAAACTTAGAGTACTGCATGCAGAGCTGATCGGTACTACTGATATGACAAGATCTGTTGTTATCCCATCTGCTTCTTATGGGATAGCCAATGTTGCAAACAATCTTCCTAATAACAGCAGAAAGAAAATAGTGCTACTCGCTGAGCAATTTCCGAGTAACTATTATATCTGGTCAAGGCTAGCAAAAGAGAGAGGTTTAGATGTAGTGATTGTAGACAAACCAAAAGACAGCTCTGATTGGTCCGAGCGCGTCATAGATAACATTGACTCAGAGACTCTAGTAGTTGCTATGGCACCTATACAATGGGGTGATGGATCTTTGTTTGATATTCAAGCCATAGGTGATAGATGTAAAGATAAGGGTAGCTTGTTTGTCTTAGATGGCACTCAGTTTATAGGTGCATATCCATATGATCATGACAGGGTCAAACCAGATGCTTTGATCACTGCCTCTTACAAATGGATGCTTGGTCCATATGGTATAGGTATGGCTCATATCGGAGAAGCGTTTGATCAAGGAAAACCGTTTGAAGAAACTTGGTTGAACAAGATCAGAAGTGATGATTTTCAGTACCTCACTGACTATCAAGATGAGTATCGCTCAGGAGCACGAAGATATGAGATGGGAGAGGCTCCAGACTTCATCAAGATACCCATGTTACAAGATGCTATATCTCAATTAATAGAGTGGACGCCAGCAGCGACACAAGAGTATTGCAGAACTCTTATTGACCCTATGCTAACTAGGTTGGAAGGTCGGGGTTATAAGGTGCCTCCAACTAATCATATGGCGGCTCATTTGTTCGGTATAGGTCTTCCTGTAGGAGTTGATATGGATACTATAAAGAGAAAGGTTGCTGCTGCTAAAATATCCATCTCGTATAGGGGAGAGTCTATCAGAGTCTCGCCAAATGTCTACAATACTGAAGCAGATATAGAATTGCTCACAAATGTTTTGTCAAAACTGATGTAAAAAAATCGTTGACATATCAATTATATATTGTGAATTATATAATCAGTTAGTTGTAAGGTAGATGTCAACTTTGCTCGGTTAGACGCTTTTTAGGTCATTTAAATGACAATTGTACAATCAATTATTAATTACAGTAATAAGATAAACCGCTTTCGATGTGCAATGAACAGCAAAACAAGACATCAGAAATATATCCTTAGACTTCTAATTGTATGTACGCTTCCTCAAAGTAATTCTTGCATTCCTAATGTTACTACCCACTATTTTGATATATAACATCTGCTAATAACCACTATTCTTGGATCTCATATTAAAGATCTCTTTGAGACTAAAAGAGTCTTTTTATGTGTGTCTCGCGACTTTAAAAAATGTTCTTTTAGCACATGCATCCTTTCTACTTTAATGCGAAATCCTTATACCGAAATAACTGAATCATGAAGGCTGAAGAAAGAAGTGATTTTAACCTTGTTTTTCTGATCCTTATTCTGTTCATACTTACGCCGTCAAGTTATGCGTAACAGCGTCAACATATCGTTCCTACACTCTGCAACTATAATGTCCAAAAACAAGGTTTGCTTATGCAGCTAACTGAAGTGATCGACAGCTAAATGCAGATTTCAAAACATGTATTACGGGATATATATTTGATAGTTATGGGAGCGATCGAGGTGGATGATATAGATGCTTGTGTCACTACTCGTGCCAATCTATCAGTATGTCAATTAAAGTCGATTTTGAGGATGACTTGCTCACAAAACCATTAAACTCGAATTTCTCTAAATCCGGCATTAGATTTAGCTAATAAATAATGCATTGATTTTAAGTCCGAGATATTCTCATGTACTTGTATTCGGTGTGACCTTCATGAGTTCAGAAGTCTTATAGATGTTAAAGTCTCCTTGCTAGTTGAGTTACATGTATTAGGTTTTACTATCGAAAGGGATAATATTCTATCCGTAGAATGATATGCCTTTAGATTTTATCTCTGGATTAGCCATTGCTTCTGCTGCCATTTCATTAGCAGCAGGATCTGCCATACCTGCGCCCAAACCATAAATAGTAAGTGATGGAATATCTCTGATATTGGATAAGCATGGACTTGAGAATCAAAAAGAATGGCCTGCTTTCAAGATATAGTTAGATAGGGTATAAAGCTCCGCCTTATTGTGATAAAGTGTTGATAGACGCTGGAGGTAATATAATTGAACCATCATACATAAATATTCTGTTGCGTAAGTATTTCCGGATGTACGCACGTGAATAATAGTATCAATGGACAAATGAGGTACTAAGAATATCAGAGGCATTTAAAATCGAACTTTACTGATAAAGAATATTCAGTGACATATTTCAAGGCTCTAATTTTAGACAAATAGTCAAAATTTTGTTGATCTATCAATGATGAAACAACTACCTATGTAACCTCTTGAATGTAAAGTATCTGACAAAATCCTCCCGTTAGCAACAAAGGTGCTAACGGTCTTTATGATTGCACAATCAATTATGAAAAGCAATTATTGATTAAAAATCAATATGTTTTAAATATCGACAATGTCTAATACGTCTTAGGACAATTCTTTGTGTCTTGGACATGCCGTTACATGATCATTAACCATACCCACAGCTTGCATAAATGCATATACAATTGTGCTGCCAACGAACTTAAATCCATCCTTTTTGAGTTGCTTACTCATAGCGTCGCTGATGTGCGTTTTAACTGGAACATCTGCAAGTGTTTTAAAGCGATTTATCTTAGGCGTACCATCGACGTAGTCCCAGAGGTAGTCACTGAAGGTAGTCCCGCCCTCAACTATCTTCAAATAAGCCTGAGCATTGGTCACAGCCGCGTTCACTTTGAGTTTATTACGTACGATACCTGCATCTTGAAGTAATGCGTCTATCTTTTTCTGATTGTAGCGAGCTACTTTCTCTGGATCAAACCGATCAAAAGCCCTTCGATAGTTCTCTCTTTTATTGAGAATAGTCCACCAACTTAAGCCTGCTTGCGCCCCATCTAGGATAAGCTTCTCCCATAATGGTTGATCTTCATAATCAGGTACGCCCCATTCATCATCGTGATAGGCTATATATGCGGGGTACTTTAAGCACCATCCGCATGTGCCTGGTCTGGCTATTCTTTCAGACATATTTAAAACTTTTATTCTTGAGCACTTGTTGGGATCGGTGGCGGTCCGTCCGGCAACATTGGCGTATAAACGTTATCACCTTTACGTTCTTTAAACTCTGCCTTTATATCGCTCAGAAGCCCAGGATCCTTATATAGGTCTACCATAGTCATGCCTAAAGCTTTGGCGGCATATACAAGTCCTTTATGACCTATAGACATACCTCCACAAGCCACAACAGCCCATGAATGCCATGGTGTATCTACAGGAGCCGTTGTTACGCCAAGTCTAATCTCAGGAACCACCCAACTGACATCTCCAACATCTGATGATGCGCCCATGGGGTGTTCTACTGTTACTTCGAGGGGCCTAATCTTTGCATCTAAACCCACCTGAGGTTTGTTTAGAACCTCTTGCATCTTATGTGCAAATGCTGTTTCTTCTTCAGTGTATGTAATGTCTCCAAGTGACTCAAGGTTCTTAAGTAGGGCTTTGCCCCCTGCGCGATTGACTAGTACCTCATGAAGTCCAGACACTAAGCTTATGTCATAGTCGACATCTGCCATGATAGCAGCCCCATTTGCCATCTCTTTGATTCGATTATATACTTTGAGCATGCCATCGCGCTTAGTGTCTCTGACGCGCACCCATATCTTGGCGTAGTCTCCGACCACATTAACGACATCACCCGCTTGCATCATATGGTAATGTATGCGCACAGTGGGCTTTACATGTTCTCTCAGCGCATTGATACCGTGAGCATAGAGCTCCATTGCGTCTGTGGCACTTCTTCCATTCCATGGGTCTAATGCAGCATGAGCGGCTTGCCCTTTGAACTCAACAACAAAGTCCACAAGTGCCAATGAGCTTTGTACTTCCGCTTTTGTTTGTGCACTGGGGTGCCAATCAAGACATACATCCAAATCGTCAAAAAGCCCTGCTCTAGCGAAGTACAACTTACCAAAATACTTCTCCTCTGCTGGCGTCCCAAAGAACTTGATCGTTCCCTTTATTTTGCCTTGGTCCATCAATTCCTTTACCGCAATTGCGGCTCCAAGACTTCCAGCGCCAAACAAGTTGTGACCACAACCATGACCAGCATGACCATCATTAAGAGGATTGCGAGTAGGCTCTGCCTTCTGGGATAAACCGGGTAATGCATCAAACTCTCCAAGGATACCGACAATAGGTGATCCGGATCCGTAAGTTGCTATGAATGCCGTAGGCATCTCTCCAACCCCTCTTTCTACAGAAAAGCCCTGCTGCTCTGCATAAGAAGCCAAAAGTTCAGAACTTTTAGATTCTTCAAAGGCCGTTTCGGCAAGTGCCCATATCTCATCACTAATGTCAATTAAACTTTCTTTATGTGCTTCTACGGAAGCTATGATTTTCTCTTTGTCTAGATCTACCTCCTGAGCTATGCCAGAAAAGACCCCAGACAAGAAGAAGATCATTATAATAGAAGTACGTGCCATATTCGTAGTTTTTATCCAATATATGACAAAGACTCATATATGACACATACTTTGGAGAAATCTAAAAGTTCAACCGAAGGCCTACATTAATATTTCTACCGAGTGTACTAAAGCCAGCTACCTCCTGAAAGTCTGTATCAAAGAGATTTTTAACTTCTCCATAAAAAGTGACATTAGGGCTTTCCAATGTATAATCCCCATATAAATTACCGATCCAGTACGACTCTAATGTGACCATATCTGTAGAAAAGGTTGTAGTATTGAAGAAGGCATCTTCTCTTTCTCCAGCGTATTTCATTGAGAAGCGTATCTGGTTATTGTTTCGATATTTGTATCCTATCGAAGTGTTTATTCGGTGCTTAGGCCTCCTGATTAAATTCTCAACTGGATCACTCCCAGTTAGGTCATCGAGCTCACCAAAAAGATATGCATAAGACAAGCCGAACTGTACTTGTTTGCTAGATGATGATAGGCTAATCTCAAGTCCTTGATCATGCTGACTGGGTATGTTCTGAAACCCATCATTAAAATCAAAAATGATCAAGTTGTCTACTGATCTATCAAATACTGAGAGATCGATTAAATCAAACGGTCCAGCATCTTTGAATGAAAGTCCAGCATTGAGCGTTTGACCTGTTTGGGGGTTAAGATCAGGATTTGCGCCAAATTGCCCAAAGAGTTGAAAAAGGTTGGGAGACTTAAATGATGTGGCCCAGTAAGCAAAGATCTTAACGTTCTCGCTTAACCAGTTACTTGCTCCAAGAGAGTAATTGAAGTTACTTCCATAGTCAGAATGGTTGTTAAACCGCACTCCTAACTCTAATAATGTGCTTAGAGAGGGTCTAAAGGCGAGTGAGGCATAAGGACTAAAGATATTGGCATCAGCATCATCTATATTAGGATCTTCTTCTACCGTTTTAAAGCTCTGCTGATTGATGCCAAAGGTAAAATCAAGTTGATCACTCAGAGGCGTATGACCATAAATATCTATGTTGCTAAACCTCCCATTGAAGTCAGATATGCCAAATGAAGTATCAAATGTTCGATCCGTTTTATTGAAGGAATAAGTCGCGTTAATTGTCGTCTTATTGGATTGATATTTGGCGAAAAGCCCAGTTTGCAACCAATCTGTAGTATAAGTATCTTCAGAATCAGTGAACGAGCCACCGTCAAAATCTCCATCAAAAGATGACGATCTTAAAAAAGGATTGATTGTAATTTGATCGGATAGCTTCCAATCAACATTCGCAGAGAAAGCCGTGCGATTAAAACCATCTTTGTCAAAACCATCATTGTTCTCATCCAGTGCTTCTGAGATACCGTCAGAGCCTGCAAAAGACCCATCGACACCGACATTAACTCTTGACGAGAGCGGTATATTTAGGTTTGCTCCTACGTTGTAGGTCGAATACGAGCCTATAGAAGCATTTATTTGACCCTTTATTTCGTCTTGATAGCTGGATTTGGTGATCAAGTTGATGACACCAGCGATTGCATCTGAACCATAAAGCGTAGACTGACCTCCTTTTAGTATCTCTATTTTGTCGATCTGAGACAGACTGATACTCCTGATATCAAAAGTCCCACCGATGCCACTCGGGTCAGTAAGTGGAACACCATCGATTAAGATCAAGGTGAACTCTCCTGATGCACCTTGTAAGAAGATGCTTTTGTCTTTAGCTGGATTGCTCAAGGCACTAACGACGTTAAGGCCAACTTGTCGATCCAAGAGTATACTTAAGTCATCCGTGACTTCTCGACGGATCTCTTCCTGATCTATGACAATAACTGGTTTGTATCCAGACTTAATCGAAACAGGGATGCGAGAATGGGTGATAATGAGTTCGCCCGATAAAGAGTCAGTCGTGTCAGACTCTTGGGCATTCATAAAGGCTATTGGCATCATGGCCAAAGCAATGGTCCAAAGTTTTGAAAACATGTATTGTATGATTATGTGCAAGTGCACAGTGGTTACAGAAGCATACCTTCCTCCGAAGTGTGATTCTATCTCCCTAACGGGACAAATATCAATAGGCAGGTCTTCTGGCTTACTCCGGACTATCTGGCCTTCCCATCTATAATTTAGACAGTGGCAGTAGATAGATAGTCCATTTGAGGAGCTTACAGCAGCGGGGACTGCTCCGGATTCTCACCGGATTCCCTATTAAGCATGATTACCGTTGTATCATTCACCTCTTGAATTGGAGTGCAATGATACTACACTATTTTAATCTCGAGCCATATTTATAGCCTTATCCATGATCTTAGCCAGTTGGGTAGAGTGATCCCAACTGATTAATGGGGATTGTACTTGTCCTGCCTCGATTAAGTCTTTGCATGCTATCGCTTCATGACAAAGACCAGTGGACTCCATCGGGTAGTGATGCTCACTTTCTTCATCACTAGCAATGAGGATAAACCTTTCGCATTTCCAAAAGTCTTTCATGATCATGTGTCCTTTGGTCCCAGTGATGACGGCGTCATTTACTGTGTTTAGGTTGATAGCACAAGTAAGCTGGGCAAAGCGGTCACTATCATATGATAATTGAATGGCGCATCGATCTTCAACATTCATCTCAGAGAGCTGCGCATCCACATGCATAGATACTGGGTCGTCAACAAATATATCTTGTGCCAGACTGATGGGATATATACCGACATCCCAGATAGCTCCTGCGGCCAACTTTGGGTCTATGAGTCTTTTTTTAGGCGCACCGGGATCCATTCTGAAACCAAAGTTGGCATTGATATGAAGGATATCTCCGATCACTCCGCTCTTGATCAACTTCATGGCTTTCTGATAACCTGGTAGATATCGTGACCATATAGCTTCCATTAGAAATCTCTCATTAGCTCTTGCTACACTAATCATCTCTTTTACATCTTGAGCAGATGTTGCCAATGGTTTTTCACATAGGACATGTTTCCCTGCATTGAGTGCTGCGATAGTAAGCTTAGCGTGCGTATTATGAGTAGTGTTCACATAGACGATATCAACATTTGGATCGTTCATGAGATCTTCATAGTTGTCATATGATGCGATGCTGTTATTGATATCTGATGCGCCTGACCGAGATGCGATAGCGACGATATCATGACCTATATGATTTAGGCCTTCTTCAAACTTTCGCGCTATTCTACCATAACCAGCAAATCCCCAGTTCATAAGTCTATTTTGATTTTTTAAGAGAAGGTAACTCGTTACCGCTTATCGAATATTGTAAGTTGTTCTTATCATCTCTGAGTTCGGCCTCAAAAGAGACATGGCCGTTGTTCTTTTCAATTTTCAAAATACCGAAGTTCTTAGTTGGTATCACTCGCCCTATCCGATGTCGGTTTTCTTCACTTTTAAACTTTCTATAAGAATGTGTCAGTCCACTGGATGTGATTTCGAGAATGGGTTTGGCCGAGTCTCCAGCATGGATAAGAGACATCTCGGCAAGATGACGATCACCACTTAACAATATAGGATGGGAGACATTAAGTCTATCGATGATGCCGATGAGGCGTTGACGTTCCTGTGGAAAGTTAGCCCACTTTTCAAATCTATGATCTTCTGGAAGAAACTGGATGCCTCCGCCGATAATATGGACATCTGCATGACTATTTTCAAGATTAGAAATTAGCCAAGACCATTGCTCTTCACCAAGTATAGTACCATCTGAGCCAACGTCATCTCTGAAGTATCTTACATCAAGCAGTATCACTTTTGTGACTAAATCATTATTTGTGTAAGTATAGGTCTGATATGCACCATCATGCTCTCTATCAGGACTTTCTTGTGGCACATCTAAAAAATTAAAAAGCAAATCTCTACTTCGATCTTTCTGACTATAGTTCTTGCCACCGTCGTTAGTACCGTAGTCATGATCATCCCATATGCCTATTATATCTGTACCGGCAGCTAGGATATTGTAATCTGAATGAGACTTTTGAGTATCATAATCCTCTTTCATCTCAGACATATCATCAGTGTCAGCATAGATGATATCGCCCAACCATATCCATAGGTCGGGATCGTTTTTGACGACTTCTTGCCATATAGGTTGTGATTTATTCCAATGCTGGTTACAAGAGCCAAAAGCTATGGTCAGTTGACTCTCAGTTGTTTGAGAAGAGCCATTGTGACAAGAGCAGAATAGGACTATCGGCAATAAGAAAACTAAACGCCTGAGTAACTGCATAAATAATATTGGGAAAAATTACAATATGAATGGTTGTACAGAGGTAAAAGTAGATATTTGTAGTCATACAATAAGTGGTTATGCAATTAATAGATGGTAAGGCTCTGGCAACTAAAATGAAAACCAAAATAAAGGAAGAGGTTGATGCTATGAAGAGTAGTGGAATGAAAGTCCCTCACCTTGCGGCAGTATTGGTTGGAGATAATCCTGGCAGCCAATCTTATGTGCGTAACAAGGTGAGATATTGTGATGATGTTGGCTTCGAGTCAACACTGATCAAGAAGGATGACTCTATAACAGAGGGAGAGCTACTAGCCATCGTGCAAGATCTCAATGATGATCCTTCTGTCGATGGCTTTATCATCCAACTGCCACTACCTGATCATATAGATGCCGAGAAAGTAAACCTGGCGATCGATCCAAAGAAAGATGTAGATGGATTTCATCCTATGAACTTTGGGCGTATGACACTTGGGTTACCAGCCTATCTACCTGCGACACCGCAAGGCATTTTGGTTATGCTTGAAGAGTATGGTATCGAGACCTCAGGTAAAAAGTGTGTGGTTGTAGGAAGAAGTAATATTGTAGGTATGCCCATGTCTATATTAATGGCGCAGAAGCGAAAAACTGGTAACTGTACAGTGACGATCGTACACAGCAGAACAAAAGATACGGTTAGTGAGATTAGAGCTGCAGATATCGTTATAGCTGCCATCGGACGAGCAAACTATATCACAGCAGATATGATCAAAGAAGGAGCTGTAGTTATAGATGTTGGTATCAATCGAGTAGACGACGACTCTAGAAAACGAGGTTATCGATTGGTAGGTGATGTCGACTTCTTGGGCGTATCTGAGAAAGCATCTTATATGACCCCAGTCCCAGGTGGAGTAGGCCCAATGACCGTAACTTCCTTGATCATGAACACCATCATAGCTGCCAAGGGGCAGATATATAACTAAGCTTAGCGCTAAATATTAATAACTTAGCCGATATGACGTGCAAACAAGGAGCCATACAATTGATCGATGAGATAATCGAAACACTAAATATCATCCCTACAAATGCCTATGCTTCTTCTTTAGAGGTTTTTGAAGGAAGCACTTTGGGTAAGCACTTTAGACATATCCATGACTTCTTTAATTGTCTGGTTACTCAATGTGACCATAATCATGTGGATTACGCTAAGAGAAAACGTAATCAAACTATAGAAAGTCAAAAAGACATTGCGATCAAACACTTCTCTAATCTAAAGTCAAGTATCCATGTGTTAGATGAGTCAAGAGTCTTGAAAGTGTTTGCCGACTTTACGTTGGACGATGGTTGCAGACCAGAGGTCCAAACTACCATAGGTAGAGAACTCATGTACGCCTATGATCATGCTGTGCATCACCTTGCTATTGTAAAAATAGGCCTGCAAAGTATAGATCCCACACTGCCGATCAAGAAAGACTTAGGTGTGGCTGCCAGCACCACTTCTCACTCTTACGCTGCTGTACATGGCCATTAAATCAGGTCTTGTTTATGAGTTACATATCGATGATCTAAGTGAAGAGCACTTAGACTTGACAACGGCTATACTGGGTTACTTAGATGTAGAGGCGATAGAGATATTAGATAGCGGATTAGTTATCTATCATAGTGATCAGGGCTTTATCGACCACATAGAAATCCAACTGTCAACGATGGCGCCTTGGCTGAAACCTACTCAACTGTTAAGAAGCGAAAGACAGAATGAGAACTGGAACAAGTCATGGGAGTCATCTTTTACTCCAATTGTTATTGATGACTTTTGTACTGTTAGGGCAACATTTCATGATATAGATATTGACACTGATCATGTCATAACTATAGATCCAGAGATGGCATTTGGTACGGGACATCATGAGACGACCCATGCGATGATACAGATGATGCAACGCGTAGATCTTGTAGAGAAGAGTGTCATGGACTATGGGACTGGTACAGCTATCCTAGCGATACTTGCTGAACAAAGAGGTGCAAAAGAGATTTTTGCTTTTGATTATGATGAGGTTGCTATAGAATGTGCAGTTAGATGTGTCGGACTGAACAATTGTACAAAGATTAAGTGTGCTACAGCAGTGATGTCAGATACAGATCCTTCGATGCAGTATGAAGTCATATTGGCCAACATCAATCGCAATGTTTTGCTGACTACGGCTACTCAAGTTTACAAAAGACAGATGCCAGGCGGCTCTCTACTACTATCGGGCATACTCATACAAGATAGAGAGCTAATTGTTGAGAAGTATGTTTCGCTTGGTTATGAGCTATCAGATACGATACAAAGAGGTGAGTGGTTATGTCTGCATTTTAAGAAGTAGTCAATAACTTGTTATACAATCTTTTTAATCGAGCTGGATGAGCCCCCATCTTAAATAATCCAAATACCAAAGCATTAGTTAGGTTGACTCTGAGGTACGAGTTGTTTTCATATTTACGAGCTGACACAATGGCGTCATTTGTTATGATTGCATATTTTAGGCCTTTGGATTTTATTCTTTCGAATAGCTCAAAGTCTTCCATAAAACTGATTTTTTCGTCAAAGCCCCCGAGCCTATCAAAGGCTGATCTTGTTATGAATAAGCTTTGATCCCCTCCTCCTGCAAAGAGGCCATCTTTCTTTGTAAATCGCGCGTTTATATTTAGCCATCGATTAGGTTTGTCAAACTGATAGCTGAAGAATCCACAATCGTTTCCTTTATTGATTTGCTCTATAATAAGAGATTGAGCGTTATCTGGTAACCGCACGTCTGCATGAACAAAGCATATTATATCGCCTGTCGTTTGATTTGCGCCTTGATTCATTTGTATGGCACGCGAGCATCGGTCTGACTTATAGCACTGGACAACCAGTGCTTCTGCTTTTTCCAATGTATCGTCTACCGTACTTGAGGAAGTGACAACTATGATCTCAGTAGTGTCTAAATTGTGTCGACGGATGGCACTTATACACGGCTGTATATTATCAGATTCATTGTGTGCTGGGATAACAAAACTGACTCTCAAGTAATTAGTATTGTACGCCTCTAATATGAAAAAAAAATCTTGATTTTAAAAAGCCTCGCCTACGGTTATATAGAAGTTAGATGTAGACTCTGAGATAGCAAAATCAAGCCTCAATCTGACTCTCTGTTCTTTAGTCATTTTAAATCTAAGGCCTAAACCATATGCGTAGACATATCGCGCGTCACCATTAATTAGGCCACCCCACTCGGGCGATACAGAGCTTAAGGAGTGAAAGGCCACACCAGCGAGCCTACGCCATAGAGGAAATCGATACTCATGTTGTATAGAAAGAAAGTTGCGATCCATATATCTCCTATCTAATGTGCCACGTGACACTTTAGGAGATCCAAAGTAGAACAAGTCATAAAAAGGAATGTCCCCAAAGCTTGCTCCAGTACGTACATCAAATGCCATAACATGCCTTTCTTTTATAGATACATACTGGCTGTAAGACAGTTCTAATTTTGAATAATTGTAATCACTACCATATGCGCTACGGGCGACCTTAAAAGAAGCTCTCGCTAGACTTCCGTTATATGGATGGAATATATCATCTCTAAAATCCGACTCAACAGCTAATCCCAATAATGAAAGCTTGCCTCCCTCGCTGCCAGTTATATTTCCATTTTCTAAAATGCCTTCTTCTGTGAGTCTCTTTATTTTATAATCGTCAAATCGATAGAATAGGCCGGCTGAGATATTAGGTGTTAGTCTTCTCAATACATTAGTGATCAGACGAGGATAATCCACGTCATAATTTTCTCGATCGGAAAATGATGAATTAGTTCCTACGCCATAGAAATCATAGAAGTATTTGAAATAGCCTAATTCTCCATTGATCTTCCATCTGTCTCTATCGAAGTATAGTTCATATGGAAGAAAAAGTAAGACTTGATTCTTGAGGGTATAGGCTATGCTGGGTTGTACTTGAGATACACGCTTTAGTTTTGATGAAGGGTCATCATAGTTGTCAAATGCTAATATACCTGTAACACCAAAGCCTAGTTGAGTCTCGGGCAAATAGAAAATAACAGGGAAAATTGATTTTGTAAAAAACGAGTATGTAGTATCTGGTGCTGACTCCTGAGCCAAGTTAGATGAGATAACGCACAGAATGAAAAACATGACACTAAATATCCTGAGAATCATGCTATCTCAATCTTGAATAGTTTATAAAATCGGTAGAAACAGTCTTCAGCCCTTGCTGCTGCAATAATTGAATAACTTGTCCACGATGATAAGTCCCATGATTAACTACATGAAGTATGATGTCCTTGATACTTGATTGATGATTTTCTCCTGCTAAGTTGGTGTAATGGATCAACGTGTCCGTGTCATGTTGACTTAATACTGCAACAGTGGAGAGGTATGTCGCCTGTGCGATCTCTGTCCAGTTATCTTTACTATGGACTTGCCAGATGTTGTAGTTATAACCTTTACTTCTCATTCTTGTATTCCATATGTCCATGGCATTGAAGATATGTGAGCAGGTTTTGCTCATATCTTCCGTTATCTCCTGATCGGCAAGGACTTTAATGATGAGCTCATTGGCCCAGTGGTTATAATCTATCTTGTCGAGTAATTGTCCAATAACGGAACCATCCATATCAACAGGTACCATCTCAAGTACTTGATCAAGTCTTATCACATGCTCATTAAGTAGAGTAGCATATTCACTTTTACTTTGGGTTTTAAGTGTCTTTATTTTGGTGTAGTACGTCTGTGTTGATTCTTCTTTGACTTCAATCTTGAGCCAAGTCTTTCTCATTGCATGGATCTCAAAGTGATCATAGTAATCACAGTTGATGGGTTTGTATTTGTCTTGATCTGACATATTAAGCTACAGTGAAAATTAATGTATAGTTGAAAAGTTATATTTGTCTAACGTATGAGGATTGTATTTGTAGTATCGTTATGTTGTTTTGTTTCGCTGACCTCATGTATTAATGATAAGAGAACTGATAGACAGCCCAACGTCTTTCACTATAACCAACACAACAATATCACTTCTCTAGATCCAGCATATGCTAAAAGCCAAAACAATATCTGGGCTGTCAATCACATCTTCTCAACACTCTTGAGACTCGATGACACCCTCAATATACAACCTGGCATCGCTAAGTCATGGCAAGTCTCTGACGATGCTCGAACCTATACTTTTACTTTAAGAGACGATGTAGTATTTCATGATAATGAATGTTTTACGACGGCCAAAGAGCAAGTCGTAACTGCACATGATGTAGTCTATAGCTATGATCGTCTGATTGATACTGTGCTGAACGCTCCCGGCTCATGGATCTTTGCAGGTAAGATAGCAGATGACCATCCATTTGAAGCGGTGGATGATACAACCTTCGTGCTCCGACTTAAGACTTCATTTGCTCCATTATTGAGTTTATTGACCATGCAGTATTGTTCAATTGTGCCTCAAGAAGCTGTCGATTATTATGGCGCAGACTTTTATACGCATCCTGTGGGTTCAGGTCCTTTTAAGTTTAAAAGGTGGTTGAGTAATCAAGGATTATTTCTCTTAAAGAATGAAGACTATTACGACAAGGTCAGCTTTACTGACAACAATATAGAAGGTGTTAGAACTAGTTTTATTGGAGAGAGAAGTATTGCATTTTTGGAGTTAGTCAATAATCGGATAGACTTCTTCACTGGTTTAGAATCATCTTACATCAATACAGCGCTGAACCCTGATGGCACCTTGCGTGATCAGTATAGTGATCAGCTCAAGTTTATTAAGGCGCCATATTTAAATTTTGAATATTTGGGTCTCAACCCAAATGCTCCTGATGCTCACCCTCTCTTGTCGGATAAGATGTTTCGTCAAGCCCTTAATTATGGTGTGGATAGACGTCTTATGCTCTCAAGTCTACGCAATAATATCGGGGTGCCTGCTGATGCTGGTGTTGTGACTCGTGGATTACCTTCTTATGACCCAACAGTTGTAAAGGGCTATAACTACGATAAGGCCAGAGCAAGAGATATGCTCTCTTCATTTGATCAGTCATTATTAGATACGCCATTGGTGATTCATACCAGTAAAGATTATTTAGATCTGACCACTTATATCGCTAAACAATGGGAAGATCTTGGTTTGGCAGTCAAGATAGATGTCATGGAGTCAGCAGTGCTTCGTAACGCGATGCGCAATGGAGATGTGGGGACTTTTAGAGCTTCATGGATAGCTGACTATCCGGATGGTGAAAGCTTCCTATCGATGTTTTATAGCGAGAATCCTGCACCACCTAATTATACACGATATCAGAATGACACTTTTGATAGACTATATCAAGATGCGATGCAAGAAAGAATAGAAAAAGATAAGATCTTAAAATATCAAGAGATGGATCGGCTACTTGTTGATGATGCTCCAGTTATTTTCTTGTTTTATGATGAGGTTTCACTATTTGTGAATAAAGACGTCACTGGATTAAGTCGTAACGCGTTGAACCTTCTCCATGTTGATGGCATTATCAAAAGACAATGATAGATCAATCATCAAGAAAAGTCATCTATGCAGAAGTGCCTCGGCATCATACGTATGCTGAAGTTTGGGATTTGCAAAAACACTTGCAACAAAAACTAATTAAGACCAAAAGAAGTGGTGTAAGTGATGCTCCTGGGTATCTTCTGCTTTGTCAGCATAACCCTGTATTTACATTAGGGAAAAGTGGATCGATTGATAATTTGAAAGTCGACAAACAAACATTAGAAAAAGATGAGACTGAGTTCTTCAAGATCAATAGAGGAGGGGATATCACATTTCATGGACCAGGACAGATAACTGGTTATCCCATCTTAGATCTTGATCAATATTATAATGACGTGCATCGATATGTACGAGAATTAGAAGAAGTCGTAATTAGAACGATAAGTCATTATAATATCATAGGTGGACGAGAAGATGGCTATACTGGAGTATGGATCAGTGATGAAAAGGGTAGGCGAAAGATTTGCGCAATAGGCGTGCACATGAGTCGATGGGTAACGTTGCATGGATTTGCATTGAACGTATCGACAGATCTTTCTTATTTCAATCAGATCATACCATGTGGTATCGTAGAAGACGATACTTCGGTGACTTCTTTGAGTCAAGAATTGTCAAAAGAAATTGACATTGAAGAGGTGAAAATTCTTCTAAAAAGAAACTTTGGTGAAGTGTTCGGCTACACCTATCTTGATCAATCCACAGATCAATTACAGACTCCTTAGATATGCAATTGTCTTGGGCACTTGACTAACTACGGCGCTGCTTTCATCTTCTATAAAGTAGTGAGCGATCCCGATCCGGTTGCCTTCTTTTATGATGGCAGGCATGTCAAGTTCTCCAGTACCAAGTGGTACATTGTTTTCTACAGAAGTGCCTCCTGATAGATTTTTAGGAGTACCTTTCTTCATGTCTTTCATATGCATCAGCTTCCAGCGACTGCCGTATTTCTGCATGAGTGTAACAGGGTCTCCTCCTCCAAAGTGAATCCAAAATATGTCCATTTCAAAAGAGACATATTTAGGATCCGTATTTTCGATGATATAATCTAACAAGGTGCCGTCACTATGTGGCTGAAACTCATAGCCATGTGCATGATACGTAAAGGCTATGCCATTGTTGGCTAAGACTTCTCCAGCTTTGTTAAATACGCTAATAGCTTTATCTGCATCTGCTTTTTTAAAATCACCATTATGAGGCACCCATGCGCACATAACAAACTCGGCACCAAGTTTTTTAGCCTTATCAACGATAGACATCGCGTCATTTTCTAATTCTGCAAAACTGGCTCCAGTTGAAGGTATAGTGATGCCACGTGCCGCACAAAGTTTTCTAAATTCCTCTGGAGGGATCCTACCGCCATCACCTTCTATCTTAGTGATGCCCATCTCTTGGATCTTATCCAAAGTGCCGATCATGTCTTTTGGAAAGTAATTTCTAAAAGAGTAAGCTTGCACACCAAAGTCATCTTTGAATAATCCTTTTTTAGCAATTCTACTCTTAACAATCATATCGTTAGGAGCTTGAGTTGAACTACAGGACATACAAATAGCAAATGAGACTATAACGACAAGCTTAAAAAAATTCATAACCGGTTATTTACATATTCTAATCTATATCCAATATCTCATCTATTCTCGCTACCATATCCATAGCATGAAGACCATTCACTCCATTGGTGGAAGCAATTCCTTGGGCCTTAGACTTTATGGATAGTAAGCCTCCTCTTGCTAGCAAAGGAACATCTGACAATTGGATATCACTATTGGAAGAGTTCATGAGACCTTCGTAGATATGTATCAAGGTTCTATGTAGATTACGCCTATATACATCGGGACCACTTGTCACATCTCTTGTAATCATGTTGTTAACATCATTGAAGAAATCACTAAGCGCATATGCACTGTTACTATTCATCATCTCGTGATCTGCCATTCTAAGTAATCGACTATCATTAAATAGTATGTGCAGTGTTCTATCTTGGATACCTTGTACTCTTTCTAAAGTGCCTCCTGGCTCCATACGAGAGATTACATCTTGATTGACTAACCACTTTGGCGTTGTAAATAATTGTTGATCTAAGAAGCTAATAGCTCTTTTTTGTTTGGCAACATCAACGGGTACGTATACAGGTTCATTCTGCTCGTAGGTTTTAAAGTCTTCTACGACGCCACCGACGTTTGCTGAGACGTGTCCCATATACCGACGATATTGACCAAAGACATTTTGATATAGTTCATTCATGTCATCAAAGCGAGTGCCATCTTCAGCTGTCCAATCTAATAGCATAGGTACGATCCTTTTTAGATTGGCGATGCCATATTCACTTGCCCTCATGCTGTCGTCACCTAAGTCTTCTGTTTGAGCTGTAGGATCCAGAGGTAATCCTCTTTGTCTTCCATATCTATAAACCGGATCTCCTGATCTTTCTTTTATCCATTGATTGAGTGTAGTTTTTTCTGCATCTGCTGATGAAGCATTTGGAACTTGCTTGTACCCATAGATGATGGACCAGAAGTCATATTCTCCAACTTGTGGATAGAGTTGCGTTACACCATCTCCTGGTTGCGCTATATAGTTAAACCGAGCATAGTCCATGATCGAAGGTGCAGTACCACGAGAACTTGTAAAACTTGGAGATCTCAGCGAGTCGACTGGATATGCGACACTTGACCCCATGTTATGTGGTAACCCAAGCGTGTGTCCTACCTCATGTGCTGCGACAAATCTAATAAGGTCGCCCATGATCTCATCCGTCACTTTAACACCTCTTGCCTTCTCGTTGATCGCTGCTGTTTGTATAAAGTACCAATTACGTAACAAGTTCATGATATTGTGATACCACATAATATCACTCTCTAATATCTCACCTGTCCGTGGGTCATGTACATGAGGTCCTTGTGCATTTTGTATGTCAGTAGTGATGTATCTAATCACACTATATCTTGCATCTTCAGGACTCCAATCAGGATCTTCATCTTTAGTCGGTGCATCTAAAGCAACTATGGCTTCTTTAAAACCAGCTTTTTCAAATGCTACTTGCCAATCTTCTACGCCAGCCTTGATATAAGGAACCCACTTCTTAGGTGTAGCTGGATCGATATAATATTCTATTTGTTTCTTTGGTAAGACCAGTTCTCCTCGTGCATAAGCCGCTGGATCAGTTGGCTCTAATCTCCAACGAGTTATAAATCTATTTCTAAAAGCTTTTTGCTCATCACTTCCATAGTCAGTCTGTCCTATCGAAAAGTAACCAACCCTCGGATCATAATGTCGTGGTTGCATCGGTTCTTCAGGAAGAAGGATAAATGATTGATTCATCTCTACAGACAAGGTAGATGTGATTTGATTGTCAGGTATCTTATCGCTACCGTTATACGTTAGTACATGTCTCACCTCTACATTAGTAGGAAATGCTTTTGTATGAGATATAAAGCTTCTGGTTTTGTCAACTCCCCTGACTCCAAATCTCTTTTCTTGAAATGGATACATCGCTCCAATCATATCGACATCAGAGTTAAACAATGCATCTACTTCTATAACATAACCTGAAGAGTCTGCAGAATGCGCTTTAATATCAAAAGACTTGATTACTGGCTCGAAGTTGTTATTTCTAACGGACTCATAGATAGGTAGCTCCTCACTGGCGACGCTATTATAACTGACTGATCTTAGGAGGATTTTATTATCCATCTTTTGCCAACGGATGACTTGCTGTGGGCGTGACTTAGTACCAGCGCCTCCAAAGTTTAATCCTTTCACAAATCCTGAGATACGACTCACTACAAGTACTTCTTTTTCAAGCACATCTTTTGACAGTTCGAAGAAGTGTTTGTCATCGACTTTATACGTGTTCCAGAGTCCAGTATCACTTACTGCTTCTTCCGTTATTATGTCTTTGAATGCTTTGATCTTCCCCTCTTTCTTTTTCTTTTCTGGCTTCTTTGGAGCTTCGGTAACTTCCTTCTTTTTCTTCTTCTTGAAGATTTGAGCTGAAGAAGTATGAACAGAAAATAAGAAGAATGTAAACGTTAGTATTAATGATAAAACCCGCATGTAGATTGAATTATGTTGATAAGCGCACAACATAATTAATATCTGCCAATAGACAGATACGAAGCATTGGTTCTTAAGATATTATTAGGTCTTTGAGACAGTAAGTGAGTTCTTATGAACCGTTCTTTTGTCTGTCCAGTTGGGCTACAGAATCCAACACCTTTTCTGTTTGTTTCTTCTTGAAGTCAGCAAGCTTATCTGCGATCGCCTCATCAGAAGTACCGAGTATCTCTGCTGCTAAGATCCCAGCATTCTTAGCTCCGTCTAACGCGACAGTTGCGACAGGAACACCATTGGGCATCTGTAGTATGCTAAGTATGCTATCCCAACCATCGATCGAGTTGGACGACTTAACAGGCACACCGATGACAGGTAGTGTCGTAAGAGAAGCTACCATGCCCGGTAGATGTGCCGCTCCACCGGCACCAGCGATTATGACTTTGACACCTCTGCCTCTTGCTGCTTTCGCAAATGTTACCATTCTCTCTGGTGTACGATGTGCTGAGACAATTGTAATCTCATAATCTACACCGATGCTATCTAAGAACTCTGCAGCTTTGGACATCACTGGGAGGTCTGATTGTGATCCCATGATGATGCTAACTTGTGGTGGTGTTGTCATTTCTATTATTTGCTGATAACTCTAAAGTTGTCGGTGATATATTGATAGTGAGCTATTAACTCGTCTTTACTTTCTCCAATAATGTTGATGTGGCCCATCTTCCTGAATGGTTTAGTTGTGGTCTTGCCATAGAGATGGACATTGACACCAGGTATGGTTAATATCTTGTCAATACCTTCATATTGCACTGGCCCAGTAAATCCTTCTGCACCCAGTACATTCATCAATAGTGATGAGGTAAGAGTCTTTGTATCTCCAAGAGGTAAGTTTGCCAATGTCCTCAAGTGGTTTTCATACTGAGAGCACATAGTTGCTTCTATAGAATGATGGCCACTGTTATGCGGTCTTGGAGCTACTTCGTTAATCAATAATTGACCAGAAGGAGTTAAGAACATCTCGATAGCTAAGAGGCCTACTATACCATAAGCTTCAGCAGTTTTGATGGCTAAGTCTTTAGCTCTATCCACAACCTCCTGATTAATATCCGCAGGGCCTAATTGATATAAAAGAATATTTGCATCAGCATGAAAGACCATCTCTACTGGATCATAAACAACCACTTGTCCCTTAGCATCTCTACAAGTGATCACTCCAATCTCCTTATCTATAGAAACTAAGTCTTCTGTGATAAAGTTACTCGAGAATGCTTGAGCGAGATCTGATTCACTCCGTATGATCTGGACACCTCTGCCGTCATATCCGTCCTTTCTCATCTTTTGAACGAATGGATATTGGATCGCTCCACTTTCTATAGATCCCTCTAACTCAGTTAGAGAATCAAAAAACTTAAAGTCTGAGGTAGGTAATCCTTGTTGCTGATAAAAGTCCTTCTGTAGGCCTTTGTCCTGTATGAGTTCGATGATCTGAGGCTGCGGATATACTATAGTCCCTTGTAACTCGAGCTCCTTCAGTGCTTCACAATTAACCTTTTCTATCTCTATGCTGAGCACCTCGCAGTCTGCACCAAAAGCCATGACGTCGTCATAATTAGTGATATCACCTATCGTATAGTTAGTCGCTATCTTGGATACAGGGCCTTCTGTCATACTATCCATAAAGCGGATATCTATATCTAACTTATTAGCAGGAGCATAAAGCATCTTTCCTAACTGTCCACCACCTAAAATGCCTATCTTCATTTTTTGAATAAGAATGAGATGGCGAAAATATTAATAAAGAATGGTTTAGTGATCAATCGAGGTGCATCCAGTCACCAAGATGTACTAATCGTAGATGATAGAATAGAAAAAATAGCTCCATCGATCAACCAAAAGGTGGATCAAGAGATCGATGCATCTGGTCGATGGGTGATGCCTGGTATCATCGACGATCAAGTGCACTTTAGAGAGCCAGGATTAACGTATAAGGCTGATATCGCTTCTGAGTCAAGAGCGGCACTCGCGGGAGGAGTTACCGCATTTATGGAGATGCCTAACACAAAACCTTCTGCGCTCACACAAGAACTACTGGAAGATAAGTACGTGACTGCAAGCGGTAGTGCAATCACCAACTATTCTTTCTTTATGGGCGCATCAAATGAAAACATAGAAGAAGTACTAAAGACTAATCATAAAAATGTCTGTGGCGTCAAAGTATTTATGGGCTCAAGTACGGGCAATATGCTCGTAGACAACGAAGAAGTCCTCAATAACATCTTCTCGAAGGTGGACATGCTCATCGCTACCCACTGCGAAGATGAACAGACCATAAGAGACAATATGTCTTTGTACGGGAGCCTACCAAAGCTACATGCTGGGTATCATCCGATCATACGCAGTCGAGAAGGATGTCTAAAGTCTAGTGGATTAGCAGTAGCGTTGGCCAAGGAGCACGGCACTCGCCTGCACGTCTTGCATATCAGTACTAAGGACGAGCTCTTCTTGTTTGAGCCTGGACCTGTCAAAGACAAACTGATCACAGCTGAGGCATGTGTGCACCACCTCTTCTTTAACGACACTTATTATGAAGAGCTTGGTAACAAGATCAAGTGCAACCCAGCGATAAAATCTGAAGAGGATAGAGCGGCGATATGGCAAGCCGTACTTGACGACCGGATCGATGTGATTGCTACTGATCACGCGCCACATACGATGGAAGAGAAAGAACGCTCTTATCTAGATGCACCAAGCGGACTGCCTCTTGTGCAACATAGTCTACTCATCATGCTTGATTTCTATCACAAAGGGATGATCACTAAAGAGCGGATCGCTGAGAAGATGTCACATGCTGTGGCAGATTTGTTTGCTATCGAAGATCGTGGTTATCTTGATGAAGGCATGAAAGCAGACATACTCATATGTGACCCTGAGCGACAACAACTTATCAATAGAGAAGATGTCAGGTTTAAGTGCGGGTGGTCACCTTTAGAAGGCATGACATTTAAAGGGGAGGTGACACACACTTTCGTAAATGGAATTTTGAAGTACCGCGACAGACAAATTATAGATGAAAGTGCAGGTGAGCGGATGACATTCTCGAGGTCATCGTCCTCTGTTAGTTAAGTGAGACTCCATAAGTCAATTACTTTAGATAATATTGAGCTATCTAAAATAATGTTTAGGGAAATGACCATATTTTGATACGTTTTGTTACTTTAGTATCTTATCTAACAATTTATTTTCATATTCCTAAAATATAATTTGGCTTAGTTATGAAGTACATAATATACGGGGCAATTGGACTATTTGTATTGTATACCATGTTACAACCAACTATGGTTGATTTGGTTATTGATAATCCCTCTTCTCAGCCAATTACGGTTTCAGTTGACGAATTGACTGTTGAAGTACCAGCAAATGAGGTTGTATGGGTGGAAATGGGAAAAGGCGAAAGAACAATAAGACTTGAGAATGCTTCAGAGCGCGTATTTGATTTTCAAGACAAAGCTTACTTCTTAAACCCAACAGAAACATCCTATCTAATCAATGAGCATGTTTATGGAGATCTGATGGCACAATTATCATATATGCAGGCCTTCCCAGATCAAAAAGTGGAGTATCTTGGGATGGAACTTGAAGGCCGTTATTCAGTTGTTAAAGGCTTGATTAATCCTATTACATGGGATGTTGGGGCAAGGGAAGGTATGCCTGAAACAATTCAAGCTGATGAAGATGAAGATTACGTCGTTCTTAAAAAGCTCATGGATCCTAATGAGTTCAAGACCATGTTAATGGAACAACTTGAAGCAGAAGCAGCTGAAGCGGCAGGAACCGAAGAGCCAGGATAAGAAATGCAAAACACTATTGGTGTTCACTACGTGTGGGATGTACGCAACATAGATCCCCATAGAATTGAATGGGTCGATACTATTCGCCCTATTATGGAGCGTATATTGAGATTGACGCCCTTAGATATAGTTTCAGAGAGTTATAAGCAATTTGATCCAGTTGGCGTTACCGGTGTTTATCTATTATCAGAATCTCACTTTAGTATCCATACTTGGCCGGAGCACGGATACATGGGCCTTGACTTGTTTTCTTGTGTGGCGGTCGACTATGACCTGATCTCTCAAGAGATAAAGGCACTTTGGCAAAGTGATGATGTCAATCTTAGAATTATAAAAAGAGGAGTACTTCAGGACAGTGCTCGAGAAGACATTAGTCAAGATCTGGAATCCTCTATAAAGTGACAATAAAACTCACAGTCATCGTTAATAACGGCTTCGCTACTACATCGGATATTTAAAGCTGAAGGCCGATGTGTATAGAGCATCCCCAATTGATAATAATTACCTTCATCATCCTGAGGTAGGCGAAGATATTCTTGATATGTTTTAGGTTGAAAGTTCAGTTCTGCTTCTTCCCCTTTCTCAACAATCTCTACCTCTTCTCCCAGACGTCCAAAAGATGACTTGACAACATGCTTCTCTAAGTGAGGGGGCTTTGTTGAGTAAGATTTGGCAATAACATTGTTAGGGAAATGTTCTGTTATGTAGTTCAAAAACATTTTGTTTTGCCAAATGCTGGTATATGGAGGGTTCAAAACAACAACTTTCTCATTTAAGATAAGATTAGTAAGCAGACCACTGAGTTCGGTTTCTTCAGTATAGATCCAATCCCAAGGGAATAGCTTGAGCATTACATCCACTTGCACATATCCATCACCTTCTTCAATAAATACACCGTCTTCAGAGAAGATGACGTCTTGTAGGTCTCTATAACAAACAAAGAAATCATCTTCTACTATTGATGCTATCGCCTGCACGTTTAATTTGTCTTCTTCAAAGCCTAATGAAGAAGCAAGTACTACCTGCTTTTCATTTTTATGATTAGAAATCCTTTCAAATGCATTTTTAATATCCCAGTTTAAGGTATTAAAAGACTTTCTCTTACCAGCATGTTTAAGCTGTAGCGGTTGCCAAAACAAGGTTTCGGGCAACATAGTACATGTGTCAGCATTGAACTCTATTACTTTTACAGGAGGTGTATCGAGACTGCCTGAGAAATCAAAACGACCAAGAAAAAAAGGATTTCTATCTCTGTGATGCCAAGCATGTTCAATAACCTTTTGAAAGGGCTTGGGTATCTCTAAATAATCAAGATTGCCTTTACTGATGATATGATCCGTAGCTTCAGAAAAGATATTAAATGCCTCAACTGCCTTATTTGATAAGAAATCAACTTCTTCCCATTTGAAAGAAATCATTTCATCAACTAAGTATTCCTCTTGACTTAAGAACCACTCTAAAAACTCAGGGTTCTTTTTAACAAATACCGGTGTTAACTCTAAAAATCTATTATCCTCCAAATGATCTAAAAGATTTACCTGCTCCGTAACCTCTTGAAGATTTTCCCGGTATACTTACTTTTCTTGGTGTAGCACTACTTCTAAGTGAAGAAGTCATTGAGTTTGACTTGTTATAAGCCTTGCTATTTACATAGCTACCACTTTTGGGACTTAAAGCTCCTGATCTATTTGTTAGATAGGCAAAAGCAAGACCTCCCATCAAAGTAGATCTCAATGCTGATCTTCGAGGATCTGCAGGATCTTGACGCAATGCCGCCATCGACACAGTATCAATGGATTGATCTAAATTGTATACTATTGCCCTTGAAGCCTCTTTGCTATCAAGTATATTTTCATCTTTAATTTTGAATATTTCACCTGGCTCAACTTCCTCTACTAAAGCTTCAACACCTTTGGTTGTTATGTACACAGTTTGTTCACTGGCATCTTTCAGTCTGGGCTCATCACTTGAACATGCCTGGAAGAGTAGAAAAGTGCAGAAAACAGCAGCTGTTAATGCTCCCTTTCCATAAAAGCTTTCATTTTTCTTATATACTTTCATAAAATTTTACATTTGAACCACCAAAATAGAAAAAATACATGAAAAACAGGGCAATTTTATCATCTGCTGTATTCATAGCAGGTCTTTGCTCTATTATTTATGAATTACTCATAAGTACTACTGCTACTTATTTTTTGGGTGATGGAGTGCGTCAGTTCTCCATTATTATAGGAATCTACCTATTTGCTATGGGCGTAGGGGCATATTTCTCCAAGAAACTTGCGCTAAATTCACTTAAGAACTTTATTTTCATTGAGTACATTTTAGGGTTTATTGGTGGCCTTTCGGTGCCGATACTTTACTTTCTATTTACTTATGTGAGCATATCTTCATTCCAGCTTATTTGTATTGGTTTAATATTCGTCATTGGTTTTTTGACCGGTACAGAGGTGCCACTTTTGACCTTTTCTTTTCGTGATAAGGATGTAGCCAATAATTTGTCAAATGTCTTATCATTAGACTATGTAGGCGGGTTAGTCGCTACACTTTTGTTCCCTTTTATATTGCTGCCTTTTGTTGGGCTATTTTACTCCTCACTTTCATTCGGCATTGTCAATATCTTATTAGGACTAATAGTCAATGCTGTCTTTTTTAAGAATGAAAAGAGAAGTATAATATTTGGACTCACGACTCTTTTTTTAACATTAACAATTGTTTTTTCGGGAGGCTATTTATTGAACATTTGGGAAGAACGAATATATAAAGCACCCATTATTGTTAACGAGCAAAGTCCTTATCAAAAGATTGTAATAACCAAAAAAGGAGAGCAAGTAAAATTGTTTATTAATCGTGTTATACAGTTTGCATCTTCTGATGAACACAGATACCACGAATCCCTCGTGCATGTACCGTTTTCGTTAACAAATAAAATTGAAAAAGTACTAGTCTTAGGGGGTGGAGAAAACTTGGCAACTCGAGAGATTGTAAAATATCCAGGTGTCAAGCAGATCGATATTGTTGATATAGACTCTACAATTTTCAAAATTGCAATGGAACACATTGATATCTCAGCTATCAATGAATTAGCACCATTTGACCCAAGAGTCAATATGATAGCAGCAGATGCTTTCTCGTATATGCATTCGACAACAGATCGCTATGATATTATTATAGCCGACCTTCCTGACCCTAACAACCAATCACTAGCAAGACTATATAGTAAACAATTCTTCTTTTACGTAAAAAGATGTCTTTCTGAAGATGGGGTTTTTATTACACAATCCGGTGATATTAATACAAGCAACAGTGTCTTCAGCTGTATTTACAACACGATGGATGATGTTTTTGATGGTGAACTACTGACTTATCATGTATATATACCATCCTTTGGTGATTGGGGGTTTATAATCCATTCTAAAGACAAGACACCTGATGCCGATAATTTGGTTAAAGGCTTAAAATATTTAGATTCCTTAACGTTGATTAACAACTTTAGCTTGCCAAAGGATGTCCTAATTGATGATACTAAGATTAACACATTGGATAACCCTGTTATCCTTAATTATTTCTTAGAGGATTATGAGAGATTCAAACATGTATTAAATTAGCAAAATCAAATTAAGACAGCTTTAATCATGATATCGGCATAACTTTTATCTATAAGACAATTGAACTATAAACTAATGCCGAATACCTTTCATGAATATTTTATTTCAAAAACCGCACTTCCCATTCATAATGTTGAATATGAGAAGGGCTGCTTTAGTTTTCATGGGGTTCCACTTATTCCTTTAGTGAAAAAATATGGGACACCACTAAGGATGTATTACTTGCCAAGCATCTCTCAAAAGATCAGAGCTGCTCGTGTTATTTTTAAAAAAGCAATGGAGAAACTGAATTATAATCGGGATTATAATTACTGTTACTGCATTAAGAGTTGCCACCTATATGATGTTGTTTCTAAAGCCGTGAAAGAAAATGCTCACTTGGAGACTTCATCGGCATACGAGGTAGAGTTAATAATACAGCTAGCTAATAGACAAGAACTAAACCCTGATATACAAATCATTCACAACGGTTATAAAACCCAAGAGTATCTGTTGAAAATTCTGGAGTTAAAGAGCTTAATTGATAATAAGATAATTGTTGTAATCGACTCTCTATCTGAAGTGAATATAATATGCCTACTTCTGGAGAAGAGAAATATGAATTGCGACGTTGGCATAAGAGTATCTCACTATAATCCAAAGGGTAAATATCCGCATTCCTCAAGGTTAGGAATGACTAGAGAAAATGTAGTCAATAAGTTAGTTCCAATCATCCAAAGTCAGAGCTGTTTAACGCTTAAAATGGTACACTTCTACGTGGATGCTGGTATAGATGATAAAGGAGTGTACATAGATCAATTAAAAAAAGTTATAGAATTGTATACTTTTCTAAAGCCTTCTTTTGAAGAGTTAGATTCATTGAATATTGGTGGAGGGATGCCTATTAATCAATCTTTGACAGGCAGCAATGATTACGATCTACTCATTAGAAAAATATTGTCAACAATTAAATTGGGTTGTAATAAAAACAATGTATTGTTACCCAATCTTTATTCAGAATTTGGAAAGTACACAGTTGGCGAATCATGTACCACTATATATTCGGTGTTGGAAGAGAAAACACAAGATGATAGTGAAAGTTGGTATATGTTGGATAATAGTATAATCAACTTATTGCCAGATGTCTGGGCAAATAAGCAACAATATATTGTTCTCCCATTAAACTTATGGGGGAGTAGTTACAAAGAAGTCATTTTAGGAGGTCTAACATGTGATGGGGCAGATTTTTATAATTCATCTACGCATGGAGAACCATTAATGATGCCATATTTGTCTGATAAAATTGACAGGCTTTATGTAGCCTTTATACATACTGGTGCTTACCAAGATTCACTTTCTGGGATTGGAGGTGTAAACCATTGCCTGTTACCATCACATAAAATATTGTTTGTAGATAGAGCTAAAAATGATGAGTTGAATGAAAAATTGATAGATCTCAACGATGACTTATTACACCCTTTGGCAATATTGGGTTATGTTTAGATAAATGAATCAATGAAGACTTTTGCCAATATAGATTCAACTTATGCCCAAAAAGAGTCGGCTAAAATCTTATTAAAATCCATTGCCTATGATGGTACGAGTACTTGGGGTAAAGGTTCTGATAAAGCATTTCCAGCCTTCTTAGAGGCATCTAACAATATGGAGTTGTATGATATTGAAACGGATTCTGAAGTCTTCAAACACGGAATCTATCTCGATGATGAACTATCCTATTTTGAAAGTCCAGAAGATATGTATCATCAAGTTTATAATAACACCGCTCAGTTGTTACAAACGAACAAGTTTCTAACATTTTTTGGAGGTGAACATTCTATTAGTATAGGTATCATTAAGGCTTTTCGAGAGCATTTTGGCAAGTTGACAGTCTTACATATTGATGCACATGCTGATCTGCGGTCAACTTATAACGGATCAAAATTTAATCATGCTTGTGCCATGTATAACGCCAGTCAAACATGCAATTTGATTCAAGTCGGTATTAGAAGCATGGATGCTGAAGAAAAGAAGGTGATGGATCTGCAAAAAGTTCATTATGCCCATGATCAACTTCAAAACGAGAACTGGATAAACAATGTGATCAATCAACTAACAGACCATGTGTACATCACTTTTGATTTAGACGCATTTGATCCATCAATTATGCCAGCTACGGGAACTCCAGAACCTGGTGGCTTAAAGTGGTACGAAACATTAACGTTCTTACGAAAGGTTTTCAATGAGACAAATGTTGTTGGCTTCGATATTGTTGAGCTTTGTCCTATTTCTGGTTTGTCTCATCCTCAATTTTTAGCGGCTAAACTATATTATAAAATGTTAAGTTATAAGTTTAAGCCTTTGAAAAAGCAAAGTTGAAAGTTATTATGAAAGGTCCTATATCAAAATATTTAGATCAGCACTTTCTTCATTTTAATGCTGCTACATTAGTAAGAGCTGCAGATGAATATGCACATCAATTAGATCGCGGACATAAAATGATGGTTACTCTAGCTGGGGCTATGAGTACTGCTGAACTTGGAAAGTCACTTGCAGAAATGATTAGGCAAGATAAAGTTCATATCATCACTTGCACAGGTGCTAATTTGGAAGAAGACATATTTAACCTCGTCGCTCATAATCACTACAAGTTGATCCCCGACTATAGAGATTTAAGTCCTGATGATGAAAAGGATCTTTTAGATAACAATCTCAATAGAGTAACCGATACATGCATTCCGGAGTCAGAAGCAATGAGATCGTTAGAAAATCACCTTTTAGATGTTTGGGATGAAGCCAGTGAATCAAATAAAAGATATTTCCCCCATGAGTATATCTACAAAATATTAGAAAAAGGTGAGTTGAAAAAAGACTATCAAATAGATCCAAAGGATAGTTGGGTTTTGGCAGCATATGAAAACAACATTCCGATACTAGTGCCTGGATGGGAAGATTCTACATGTGGGAATATCTTCGCGGCTCATTGTGTTAAGAAGAGGATTGACGCTTCTATAGTGAAGAATGGGATTGAATATATGATCAACCTAATTGAATGGTATCAAAAAACCAGTGCTGATACTCAAGTTGGGTTTTTCCAAATCGGAGGTGGGATTGCGGGTGACTTTCCTATTTGTGTAGTGCCCTTGATTGAACAAGACCTTGAGATGGCTAATTCACCCGTTTGGTCTTATTTCTGCCAGATTAGTGATTCTACTACAAGTTATGGATCATACTCTGGTGCCGTACCCAATGAAAAAATTACATGGGGGAAATTACTTCCAGAGACTCCAAAATTTGTCATAGAATCAGATGCCACGATTGTGGCACCGCTTATGTTTGCGAGGATTTTAAACTGGTAGTTGTTGTTTTAGTCTACTTAAAAACTAATCTTCTTACTCTTAGTTGACAACTGCTCCTTGAGGCTGATCATTTTTAGTGCTGCCATAGCTGACTCGTGTCCTTTGTCCCCACGCTCACCACCAGCCCGTGCTAAGGCTTGTTCTTTCGTATTGGTAGTTAAGACGCCAAAGATGACTGGTGTGCCACTGGCCAAGTTGAGATTGTTGATAGAACGAGCGACAGTATGATTGATATAATCGTCGTGTTTTGTCTCTCCCTGTATTACACAACCTAGGCAGATTATAGCATCCGCTTTGATTGTACTGGTAAGAATCATCTTGACGCCCATAGGAAGCTCAAATGACCCCGGTACCGTATGCAGATGTATCTGATCTTTCTTTATTCCAGCCTCTTTTAGCGCTTTTACACAAGACTTATTAATCTTGCCAACAACATCGTCATTCCACTCTGTACGAAGGATAACAATGTTGAGCTCGTCCATACCTTTTAACGGATATGACTCGGGACTATAAGCTTTATAATCCGGCTTGCCCATGAGTTACTTAAGTAGAGATAAGTATTTGCTAGCGTCCATCGCTTCTTCAGACTTAGGAAAGTCCTCAGTGATTCGATTAAACGCTGCTTCTGCTGCTGACTTATTTCCCAGTTTGTTAGCCAGTAGACCAACTTTCTGGAGATAATACGGCGTGAGCATGTCATTAACCGGGCCAGAAGCTGCTTTTTGATAACTCGAGAGCGCTGAGTCAAAGTTTTCTAACTCCGATTGAGCATCTCCGATGGCTCCAAACTTTGTGATCGTAGTCACGTTGCCGGCAGCCTTATATCCTTGTAGAAAAGTCAGTGCATCTTCAAACCTATTTAAGTTCAAGTAACTGACTCCAGCATAATACTTTGCAAGATTGGCAGCCTTGGTCCCACTATAGTCATCTATAATATCAAGAAGACCTGGATATTCTGCACCTGGGCTTTCTAACGCCAATGCAAATGAATCCTGCTGAAACTGGTACTCCGCTTTAAACATCTGAGACATCGCTGTCTTCTCACGTGGCTGCTGGTATAACATCTTATATGCAAGATATCCTCCTACTACAAGGAGTAATATGCCAGCTAAACCAATAACTTTCATTTGATTCTTCTCGAAAAAACTTTGAGCATTTTCTCTAACATCTGCGATGTCGACTAATATATCTTCTTGGTTTTTAGGAGAGCGCCTTCTCTTTGCCATTGCTAAAAATTTGCGCAAAAGTAGTTATTTCTTCGGACCTGTGTAAGGAAAGTACATATATCAACTAAGATTAATATCTTCAAGTGACGAAGACATACTTATGCCATCTCCAAAGAAGCCCATTATACTTTCATTATTTTGGAAGACAGCATTGATATTAATCATCATAGGCATCGTAATAAGCCTTACTTTTTCATCGTATGCAATTGACATACAGATGCATGACACATATGTCATAATTAGTTACGGTCATGTTTTTTTACTGATATCATTACTTTTTTTATTTAGTTCGGCTCTCTATCTAATTGCCTTGCGCCATCGCTATGACAATATCGATATAGCAATAGTCATGATTCATTATTGGACAACAATACTTGGTCTATTGATTCTTATCTTTTCAAAGCTTTATGGCTCGTTCGATAAGCAAGCAGATTACATATCATTTGATAAAGACGTGAGGGAAAGTGTCGCTATTATAGTTGTGGTACTAACCTGTGTGATAACCATACAAGTTGCTCCTATTATCATCTTTGTCAGAAAGATGTTTTGATCAGAAGAATGATCTCTTATTGCTGCAATCCTCGATAACCGCCAGCGTAATACAATAAAGGGTCATCTCCCTCATACTTATCAAAGCTTTTTACCTTGCCAAGAACGATCAAATGATCACCTGCTTTGGAGATTTTGAAGTGCTCGCAGTCAAGATAAGCAAGACAGCCTGATATGATCGGACATTTGAGTTCACTTTGTGACATTTTCAATCCTTCAAAGCGCTGTTCATTAAGTAGAGCAGGGTTGGCAAACTTGTTAGATAATGGCTCTTGTCTACTGGATAGGATGTTGATGCCAAATACCTTGGAGTCTGCCAATGCATCGATGAAGGTAGCATCGTTCTTTACACAAAAAAGAACCATAGGAGGATCGAGTGAAACAGAGGTAAAAGAGTTAGCAGTAAAGCCATAATATGCTCCATCCAATTGTGTCGTAATTATCGTGACACCTGTTGTAAAGGCGCCTAACACCTTTCTATAATCTGATTTAAAACTCATCGCGGACAAGTATAGTAAAATCAAAAATAACTATACAAAGACCAAGGTGCTAATCAGCTAAAGTTTTGCTTTCTCTTTATATCCAGGACCTTTTACAAACCGACCACCTGTACTGCCTGTGTGCTTTCCATCCCTTAACATCTGAATCCCATTAACCCAGACATGCAGCATACCGCTTGCATAAGCGTGAGGATGCTCAAATGTTGCATTGTCTTTTATCTCATCAGGATCAAAAACAACTATATCTGCGAAGTATCCCTCTTTTATTAAGCCTCGTTCCTTAATCTTTAGCTTGCTGGTGGATAGAGAAGTGAGCTTGTATATAGCTTCTTCAAGCGATATAACTTCTTCGTCCCGAACATATTTGCCCAGCAATCGTGAGAAGTTGCCATAAGCTCGCGGATGTGGATTGGATTTTAGAAAAACTCCTTCAGATGACGGAGCACCGGCGTCAGATCCAAAAGACATATAGGGCAGTTTAATCTGCTTTGTTACATTCTCTTCTGACATCAAGAAGTAGACTGTACCCACTCGACTGCCATCTTCTATGACTAAGTCCATTGCTGTATCTTCAGGTGATGTCCCTCTGATAGCTGCAACCTCTGCTAACGTCTTGCCAGTATACTTTTTCAAGTCTTCATTTTTAAACCCTACTAAGATTAACTTGTCTGCGGTGCCTGCGCCGTAGTAAAGATTTTCCCAGTCTGTTGCATCTTCTTTCATTTCGGCTATGACCTGTTTTCTAATTTTGGGATCCTGCAATCTTTCTGCCCACTTGTCATATCCGCCTTCCTGTACCCAAGGAGGCATAGATGCATCAAGCCCTGTTGCTCCTGCTATATAATTGTACATGTTAGTTGCGATGTCGATACCCGCTTTTCGAGCACTATCAATTTTGCTGATGACTAGATCTATTTTATACCAATTAGAGGCTCCACCTGCCTTTAGATGATATATCTCTGCTTGAACACCTCCTTCGCTTGCTATCCTAAGGACTTCATCTACACCTTCTAATAATCTATTGCCTTCACTGCGCATGTGTGTGATGTAAGAGCCTCCATAAGGACTGATGGCTTTACATAGTTCTATTAACTCTTCAGTTTCAGCATAAAAAGCAGGCGCATAGATGAGTGACGAGCCAAGCCCTATGGCACCTTCCTCCATGGCTTGTCGTGACAAGGCTTTCATGTTTTCTAGCTCATCTTCTGTTGGTGGTCTATCGTCATATCCGATCTCATGGATGCGTAGAGTCGTAGCACCTACATAAGAAGCAACGTTAGGGCTTACACCTTTCTCCTCAAGATGTTGTAGATAATCACCTAAAGAAGTCCATGGTATATCAAACTTCAGATCACCTTGTGATGATAGGGCCTCTTCTTTCATCTTCCCAGTTAGAGGACCCATGGACCAACCTTCACCCATGACTTCTAAGGTTACTCCTTGCATGATATCACTCATGCCGCGTCCATCCACAAGTAGGCTTTCGGTTGCCCAGCTCAGCATGTTGACAAATCCTGGACTAAGTATTTTGCCTTGAGCATCCACTTCTTTTTCACCCTTATCAGTGATGGTACCAACCTTGGATATTTTATCACCTATGATTGCGACGTCGCCTTCATATCGCTCTGACCCTGATCCATCGATGATAGTCGCATTTCTGATGACAAGATCATGTTGAGGTGCGGATGAACAAGAGATTAGTAATAAAAAGATGAAAGAAAAGGGAAATTGAATAGTGGATCGTAAGTTAATCATAGCGGTTGTTTGATCCTTTAATTTACTCATTACAAACCATTAGACAGTGGTATGCTTTTTAATAATCTAGAAAAACCTAAAGTGCCAAATTATCGTAAGCCATTTCAAGGTTACATAGTTAGATATGCGTACCTATGACATCAACATAATGGAAAGTAAAATGAAATCGATGAGCATATTTGAAAACAGGCTAAAGTTGCCTGTCGTAGCAGCACCCATGTTCTTAATATCAGGTCCAAAACTCGTGACATCTTGTTGTCGTAACGGGGTTGTCGGCACCTTTCCTGCTCTTAATCAAAGATCAAGTGAAGGCTTTGATCAATGGCTTACCGAGATCGAAGAAGACCTCGATGCATATGAGCAAAAGACGGGTAAAAAGGCAGCGCCATATGGTGTCAATCTCATCGTGCATCATACCAATCCAAGGCTTGAAGCTGATTTAGAAATATGCGTTAAGCACAAGGTCCCCATTATCATAACTTCCTTAGGCGCTGTAGCGGGCCTTGTTGATACGGTCCATGCCTATGGAGGGCTGGTTTTTCATGATGTAATCAACAAACGCCATGCAGAAAAGGCTGTTGAAGCTGGAGTAGATGGATTGATCTGTGTTTGTGCAGGAGCTGGTGGGCACGCTGGACTACTTAATCCTATGCCTTTTGTCAAAGAGATAAGATCATTTTTTGATGGCATCATATTGCTTAGTGGATGTATGAGTGATGGAGGAGATGTGGCCTCAGCGCTTCAGATCGGTGCTGATTTTGCCTACCTCGGAACCAGATTTATCAATGTTACTGAAAGTAGAGCAGATGAGGGCTATCGCCAAATGATCATGGACTCTGGAACTGCGGATATAGTATATACAGCGGCAGTGTCAGGAGTCAATGCTAACTTCTTAAGGAAGAGCTTAGAATCTATGGGCATAACCAAAGAGATGTGGTCCTTGAAAGGGAAGATTGATTTTGGAAAAGAACTTGATGCTGCTCAAGCAGAAGCCAAAGCTTGGAAAACCATATGGTCTGCTGGACAAGGAGTTGCCACTATAGACGATAATATTCCTGTTGAGATATTGATCAATCGTATGCACCGAGAATTTAACGAAGCTATAGATCGACAAAACGCCGTGGCATCAACCTTCTTGCAAGGTTAACTTTATTATCGTACAAACGTGATGCAATTAAGACTTTGATATTTCCATAAATATCTCATATTAGTGTAGAAAGACACTACTTAATGAAGATATCGAAAGTCTCCTATTGGAAAGAGGACATGAAACTGACACGTCCATATGCAGTCACCTATGTGATGCATGATTCTGTTCAAAATATATTTGTAAGATTAGATGGTAGTGATGGTTCATATGGATTAGGAGCCGGGAGTCCTTCTGAGCATGTTGCTGGTGAAAGGATGGACGATAATTGCGAAAATCGTATCCCAGAGATAGAAGAGCTTTTGATCGGTAAAGACATCCGGTCTTTTAAAAATATAATTGTTCAATTAGCGCTAATATACCACGACAAACCAGCTTTGTTAGCGGCTTTGGATATGGCTCTTCACGATCTATTCTGCAAGCACATCGACATCTCTATCGGTTCTTATTTTGGAGTGAGATTAGCTCCGATACCCACATCTATTACAATAGGTATAAAGAATGTGGAAGAGACAGTAGAAGAAGGGATAGAGTACAAAGACCGCAACTTTAAAATTATAAAACTGAAGATAGGTCAGTCGATAGAGGAAGACATAGAAAGAAGTATCAAGCTTCGAGAAGCTGTAGGTAAAGATATGATCATTAGGGTCGATGCTAACCAAGGTTATAATGTCGACAAGTTTGAACAATATCTAAAAGAAACCAATGTGGCAAATATCGAATTTTTTGAGCAGCCGATGAAACCCGCAGTGGTTCATGATATGCTACAACTTTCATCAGAAGTGAGAGAGATATGTGCTGCAGATGAAGATCTGCACAAACATAAAGATGCACTAAGACTTGTGAAGATGGGTAGACCATTTGGTATATTCAATATAAAACTGATGAAGTGTGGCGGCCTAACTGAAGCTGGTAGAATAGCTGATGTAGCACACACTGAAAATATAGAATTGATGTGGGGCTGTATGGATGAAAGCGTTATCAGTATCAGTGCTTCACTCAATATCGCACTAGCCTGTGATGCTACAAGATATCTTGATTTAGATGGCAGTTTAGACTTAGCCAGTGATGTTGCATCTGGAGGATTTAAATTAGAAAATGGAATCTTATATCCATTGCTTGATAAAGCTGGACTTGGTGTAGAGCTCTTATAATATAACTCATTAACAAAAGACAAATAGATTGCGATGTCAAAACAAAACGCACTCGTACTAACACATGACAACTTAGACAACATCCATGCGAAGACATGTCATGGATTGCTGAGATATACTGGAAGATATAATGTAGTAGCTGTCATCGACAGGAAGTTTGTCGGTCAAGATGCAGGAGAGGTGATGGATGGTAAGAAGCTCAACATTCCGATCGTAGGTTCTGTTGACGATTATTATAAAAACGGAGGTGCCCCTGTTGACTCTTTGGTTATCGGTGTAGCTACTCATGGTGGTGTTTTGCCTGACGACTTTATTCCAGATATCACCGCCGCTATCAATTACAAATGTGATGTTGTCAATGGCTTGCATGATTATCTCATAGATAGGAAAGATATTAGATCATTAGCTGAGTCTAACAAGGTGACACTTACGGATATTAGAAAGCCAAAATCCATAAGAGACTTACACTTCTGGCATGGATCAATCAACCAAGTAGAAGCAAGTGTACTTGCAGTACTGGGCGTTGACTGCGCCTTAGGTAAGCGAACGACGTGTGGTATGATCTATGAGATGTGCAACCGCAAAGGGCTTAAAACTGAAATGATCTACACAGGTCAGACAGGATGGATGCAAGGATATAAACATGGTTTTATATTTGATTCAACCCTTAATGATTTTATATCAGGTGAGATCGAACATGCAGTTGTAAGTTGTGATAAAGAAGAAAAACCAGATCTCATACTGTTAGAGGGACAATCATCTCTCAGAAATCCCTCTGGACCAGGAGGTAGCGAGTTTCTCCTATCTGGCAATGCTAAAGGTGTCATACTGCAAGTAGCCCCAGAAAGAGAATTCTTTGAAGGGTATGAAGACCTAAAGGCATATCTACCTTCTGCAAAAGAAGAGATTGAATTAATAAAGAATTATGGCAGTGAGGTTTTGGCAGTCACACTTTATAACCAATCCTTATCACTTGATTCTATCAGAGACCATGCAAGGAGAATGGAAGATGACTTACAAGTGCCAGTGATCATCCCATTATCTGATGGAGTGGATCAGTTGTATGATGTACTCAAGGGATATGCTGATGGCGGTGAGTAATATTGACTATATCTTGTTTTAATATGGAATACACCTTAATTTGTCTGATAAAGAATCTCTAGAACAGTTCGTTAAGTGCAGCTTAAGTTCTGAAGACTCTACGCATACTGGACATTTAAGTCTTGTATGTATTAATATTAAAGTTCGGGTATAAAAAAGCCATCCAGGATGTTCAAGGCCCGATAAAAAGGTTTGTTTAGCTGCTGGGTCCTTAACAAGTATCACACTACTGTGACAGTTGCCGCCGTAAAAATAGTTGATCAATTTATGTCGAAATCTTCGTCAGACAATTTCGAAAATTACATAGAAGAGTATTATGGACAAAAAGAAGACTTCAAAGGGCTGCTTCATCAACATTATAGTTCTGATATTTTAGACTTTGACAAAGCAAAACATGAGTATATAGAGCCTGATCTATTGACTTTTTAGACCTAATCTTAGAGCGTACCAAGTAGTTCTCTTGCATTTTCGCGTGCTGATCCTGTTGGTGGATCTTCACTGAGCATTTTTGCAATTTCGTCTATTCTCTCTTCGATATCTAAAACCTTAACATGGGTGATGGTTCTGGTTTCGGTATCTCTTTTTTCGACTTGAAAGTGTCTGCTTGCGATAGAAGCTACTTGTGGAGAGTGAGTGATGCAGATCACTTGACGAGAGTCAGCTATATGATATAATATCTCACCAACTCGCTTTGCTACAGCTCCAGATATGCCAGTGTCTATCTCATCAAATATCAATGTAGGGACGCCATACTGATCTGCGATCATGGATTTAACACTCAGTGCTACTCTTGATAACTCTCCACCTGAGGCAACATCGCTTATCGGCTGAGGCGCTACACCCTTATTAGCGCTAAAAGAAAAGACAACCTGATCCAGCCCTGTTTCATCGTAATCTGGTAGCTCCTTTAAGTCTAATCGAAACTTGGCATTCGGTATGGCAAGATTAGAAAGTGACTTTTCTAATATACTTGTGATTCTGCCAAAGATAGCAGAGCGGCTCTTGGTGAGACGGTCAGCATCTTTTTGGATGGCCATCCTCATTTGATCTAACTCTTTGTTCTTTTTTATGAGTGTTGCATCCACATCTATGACACCCTCTGTTTTTAATTTGTAATTATCGCGAAGCGTAATAAGTTGAGCGATACCGGATGCGTTATGTTTTTTTTCTAATTTATTGATGTGATCTAAGGTCTCTGTTAACTCTATCAGTCGTTCTTCACTCACATCGATATTGTCCACCAGTCTATTGGCGATCATATCTGCTTCTCGAAGTGACTCTACAGCATTGTCAAGAAGATCTCTAATCTCCGCAAGCTGCGGATTGACATCTGATAGGTCTGTGATCTGTTTTAGATAATGAGTCAATCGATCAGATAGGGCATGATCAGATTCTTGTAACTCTTGATTCATCTGATTGATCAGAGATATGATGCTTTCGCTATTGCTAAGTGTCCCATGCTCTGCAACAAGTTCTTGTTTTATAATTCCATCAAGTGGGATGCGATCCAATTCTTCTAATTGAAACTTAATAAAATCAAGATCTTGCGTATTCTGTTTCTTAGCTGATTCAAGTTTTTTGATCTCTGCTTTCAGTGCAGAGAAGGATCTGTAGGTCGCGAGATAAGTAGCATGGACCTTTCTATTGTCTGCTAAGGTATCAACAACTTGCAATTGATAATCAGGTTGAGTGATCGTCAATGTGTCAAACTGATTGTGGATATCTAATATCAACTGAGACGCCACTTTTATATCACTCAGTTTTACAGGTGTATCATTGATAAAAGCTCTTGACTTACCTGTGCTACTGATCTCTCTTCTGATGATTACTTCTTTACTATCGAAGTCTGCATCTACCTTTTCTTCGAGTTCCTTGGTGATGTTGCTATCGACTATAAAGTTAGCCTCCACTATGCATTTAGCATTTTGATCATAAAGGACTTTTGTATCAGCTCGATTGCCATTGATGAGTTTCAGGGCCCCAAGCAGTATGCTCTTACCAGCACCAGTCTCGCCAGTGATCACATTAAAACCTCCTTCAAAGTCAAGTACGACTTCGTCAATGATGGCGTAGTTCTTAATGTGAAGGGATTGTAACATAGATTATGATTCGCTATATCCGATTATAGATCAAAAGTAAGTCTTTAAGATAGAATCCAATGTATGAGCTATCCCATCTTCAGAAGGTGTCACAGATACCATCGGAGTAAAAGACCGTTTTCTCAAGGCTGTAGCCGTCGTTTCTCCTATGGCGATATACTTTTTTGCATTGCCATTGCTCTCCATAAAGCTCTCTACATTCATGGGGCTTGTAAGGATTGCTATGTCATATGAGCCTAAATCATCCTTTTTAATTTTCCTTTGATTATAGACGATGGTCTCTTTGTGATGAGCTTTAGATGGCAGTGCTTTTTGTACAGATCGAAGAGAACGGCTCCCCACTACAAAAGTGATGAGTTCATCACCAATATGCTCAATGACTTTTAAAACAGCTTGTTTCGTATCCGCGTCACACTCAAAAGTCACATGACCATACTTCATACAGTATGTAGCCGTCGCAGGTCCAAAACAACCTACTTTGTAATGAGATAACGAGCAGTAATTAGAAAAATATTTGACGCCAGTCTTGCTGTAGAAAAAGAGCCACTTGCTATCTGGTACTTCAAAATCTACCGCATCGAAGGCGAGTAAAGATTGATGCGTTATATCAAGATTATGTCTTATCGCAATGTCTTGGATAGGAGATGTAGCCTCTAATTGTCTTGATACGAATATGGAAGCTGACAAATGAATAATATTCTAATCTTCAACAAATATATCTTCTAACTCTCCTGCCTTCTTTAAGAATATGAAGCATCTAGAAGCAGCTATCACATCTGCTCTCGCATGGTTAGATGGTGTATATCCCTGCTCAAAGATTCTGCCGTGCATCTCCTGCAGGGTTGGCCACTTGTATCCACGCTTTCCTTTGAGCTTACAGTAGTATGTAGCTTCATGCATCAAGCAGTAACTGTCTGCGCCTATCAAAGGACTAGACATCTTATTTCTATAATATTCTGCTCCTATGATGCCCTCGTTATAAGCTAAGTTATGGGCAAACACATATTCGCATTTGTCGATAGATTCTTTAAACCGCTTCAGGACATCCATCAAAAGATTTTCTGATGCATCCACTTTCTCCTGATCTATATGGTGTGACTTCAGCGCCTTTTCGGTTATCTTAAACCCTTCAGGCTTGATCACACAATCGTAATCTTCGACTGGTTTTAAGTCCTTATCAAGTATGATCCAACTTAGGTGGATGAGGCGAGGCCAATTAAAAGTGTCATCGTGAGGAGCTTTATAACTTCTCGGACGCCCATTAGCAGATGAATCAAATACTAAGTACATAGACATGATATATTAGAGTTGATGTTGGTTTTTTAATTCTGATACAATATGTTCTGCCAGACCAGCTGAGGTGCTCCTTGATGCGCTTGTTTTAGCGACACGTTTTCCGGGTTCTGATCCCAGTATCGCAGTGCAGTGGTAATGACCATTGGCATCTCTGGTACAGTATGCACCAAGAGGTAACTGACATCCACCGTCTAAGAGGTTCAGGATCTTTCTTTCTATATTGGTGCAAGCCGATACATCGGCATGATGGACACCCTTAATGATCGTTCTGCTCACTTTATCATCTTTTCTGCATTGGTATCCTATAACACCTTGTGCAGGAGCTGGTATAAACTCTAACGGATTAAATCGTATCACTTCGAGATCTGATAAATCGAGTTGTAGTCGTTCTACTCCTGCGGCTGCCAAAACAATCCCATTCACTTCACCATTTCTTACCTTATTAATCCGAGTAGGGACATTACCCCTTATATCGACGAGGTTGATACTTTCGTCAAATGAGTGAATCTGTACCTTCCTCCTTATCGAAGAGGTCCCGATAGTAGCCCCAGACTTTACTTTTATGGTTCTGGATGCATCGACTTGATCTGGATGTATAATCAAAAGATCTCTGGGGTTAGCCCTTGTAGAGACTCCGGAAACAGCTAATGCTGGATGACCACTTGTTGGGAGATCCTTAAGAGAATGTACAGCCACATCTATCTTTTCGTCGATTAAAGCATCCTCGATCTCTTTGGTAAAGAAGCCCTTGCCTTCCATTTTATCGAAGCCAAGATGTTGGACATTATCTCCCTTTGTTTTTATGATGATCAGCTCACTTTGCACACCAACGGACTGAAGTTTATCCTTCAGATCGTTAGCTTGCCATAGTGCTAACTTACTTCCTCTTGTACCGATTCTAATCATAATAACTATCGAGTTACAAAAGTGGGGCATTCTGACGAAGAATGTCGGATAATCAGAAGATTTATTGATCTCATATGAAGTAGTCTTTTGGATACGTTAGATTTGTATGAGTATGGTAGAACTGAGTACGCAGACTGCTGCTGATATTTCTGACAAGGTAAAAGGAACGCTTATAGGTAACCCTGCTCTTGAGATCCTCGGGCTATCGTCCATTGAGTCTGACCAAGCTAATACGCTGACATTCTTTGGTAATCCTCGATATGAGAAGCATATCTATGGCAAGCAAGAACGAGTCGTCTTGATACCACGGACTTACATCCCATTGGATGTAAAGCATATCACTTTTATAAAAGTCAATAATGTTTATCAGGCACTCAGTCATCTTTCTGAGTTCTTTGATGTGCAATCAGAAAAGGCCCCATATATCAGTGATCACGCTGTGATATCTGACAAGGCGACAATCGGTAAGAAGGTGAGTATAAGCCATTTTACGACAGTGGAAGATCACGTCTTGATCTCAGATGGAGTAAAGATCATGGAGCAGGTCAAGATAGGACCCAATGTCTCAATAGGCCGAGATACCATCATCCACACCGGCGTAAAACTGCTCAAAGGAGTAACGATAGGTGCACGTTGCATCATATACCCTAACACAGTCATAGGAGCAGATGGGTTTGGGCACATACCCTTAGAAGATGGTAGTTATACGAAGCTACATCACCATGGATCTGTTATCATCGAAGATGACGTTGAGATAGGCAGTAATGCTTGTATAGACCGCGGAACACTAGGAGATACCATCATAAGAAAAGGTGTCAAACTCGATAATCTCGTACACATAGCGCATGGAGCAGAGATTGGTGAGCATGTTGCCATAGCTGCGCAAAGTGGTATATCTGGTTCATCTAAGGTCGGTGCAGGTAGCCAGTTAGGCGGTCAAGTCGGCGTCATCGGTCACATAACGATAGCTCCTCATAGTAAGATTCAGGCGCAATCGGGCATAGCAGGTGACATCAAAGAGGAAAACCAGAAGTGGTATGGATATCCAGGGATTAAGTATTTTAACTACTTAAGATCTTTCGCCATATTCAAGAGACTACCAGAACTATTAGAGAGAATCAGGCAACTCGAAGAAAAATAATCCCCTATCGGAACTAGGTCTACAAGAAGCTTAGCTATAGCTTAAGTTCTTATATATTTGCGCAGCTATAAAACTCCTATTCCTATATGTCAGAACCCAATACTAAGATGCAATCAACTGTAGATCAGTCTATTACATGGAAAGGAGTTGGTTTGCATAGCGGACAAGAAACTACAGTTACTGTTGCGCCTGCAGCGGTGGATTTTGGTATCAAGTTCAAAAGAGTAGATAGAGACGCAGAAAAGCTACTCATCGCAGATATCAAGTACGTCACTTCAACAGATCGCAGTACTGACCTTTCAAGAGGAGAGGACAGTATGGGTACCGTAGAGCACCTTCTTGCCGCTATCTGGGGAGCTGGTATAACCAATGCTGAGATACAATTATCTGGAGATGAACTTCCAATACTTGATGGTAGTGCAGGCCCATTTTATAAGGAGCTTAAAAAACATGTCGTCAACCAAGATGCAAAGTATCTTAAAGATTGGTCTGTAGAAGAGATTGTCACTTTTGATGATCCTGAGTCTGGAGCATCGTACATAGTTATGCCACATGATGAGTTAGTCGTCGATGTGATCCTATCATACGACAAATATGATATAGGAGGTCAGCATGCATCATATGCTGAGTCTGATGAGTTTGGAGATATAGCAGATGCCAGAACCTTTGTGCTTACTTCTGAGCTCGAGGAGTTATGTAAGCGAGACTTAATCAAGGGTGGCAGTTTAGACAATGCTGTATTGATCTCATCAGGTGATGGTGCACAGCAAGAGTTAGAGCACGCTTTAACTTTGTTGGACAGACCCGACAAAGATGAGATTCTTGCCCAGTTTAAAAGAGGGCATCAATTACAATATAGTAATGAGCTAGCCAGGCACAAAGCGCTTGATCTGATCGGTGATCTATCTTTACTTGGGTGTAGACTCAAGGCAAAAGTAATTGCTAAAAAACCTGGTCATACTGGCAATGCCGCTTTGGTTAAGCATTTGAAACCGCTGTTTCAAAAGAGTGTAAAATTAAAAGGTAAACCTAAGTATGACCCAGCAGTGGCGCCCCTTCATGATGTCTTGGATATACAAGGATTTCTACCACATAGATATCCCTTCTTGCTTGTAGATAAAATAATAGAGCTTACTGACAATAAGGTCGTTGGTATAAAGAATGTAACATTTAATGAAGGTTTGTTCCAAGGACACTTCCCAGGCAATCCTGTTTTTCCTGGTGTCCTGCAGATGGAAGCACTGGCGCAGACAGGTGGCATCCTCGCTTTACACAATGTTGAGAACCCTTCAGAATGGGATACCTACTTTTTGAAGATGGACAATGTAAAGTTCAAAAACAAAGTACTGCCTGGTGATACATTGATTTTGAAATTAGAATTATTAGCGCCTATTAGAAGAGGGATAGTTCAGATGCAAGGTACCGCTTATGTAGGCGATAAGATTGTATCTGAGGGTGAGCTAACAGCACAGATTGTCAATCGCAACACACTCTAATGTCAGCGCGAGCGCACGCCATCATACATCCAGATGCTCAGATAGGAGAAGGTGTAGTCATTGATCCTTTTGTGACTATAGAATCCGATGTTATAATCGGAGATGGTACTTGGATAGGCTCACAGGCATGTATCAAGAGTGGTACTAAGATTGGTGCTAATTGTAAGATTTTTCAAGGTGCTATCGTCGGAGGTGATTCTCAAGATTTGAAGTTTAAAGATGAGAAAACGTATTTAGAAATATCCGATGACGTAACCATTCGCGAATACTGTACCATCAACAGAGGGACACGTGCTACAGGTGTCACGCAGATAAAAAGAGGAGCCCTAATCATGGCGTATGCGCACGTAGCCCATGATTGTTTAGTTGACGAGTATGCCGTCCTTGCCAACAATGTTCAATTAGCAGGACATGTATATATAGGTGCTTATGCTATAGTGGGTGGTATGACGGCCGTACAACAATTTGTAAAGATTGGTGATCACTCTTTCATAGGTGGTGGTACACTCGTAAGAAAAGATGTGCCTCCTTACATCAGAGTGGCAAGAGAACCGCTTTCCTATATAGGCGTTAATAAGATAGGGCTGAAAAGAAGAGATTTTGCCAATGATACAATTAGAAAGATTAACGATATCTATCGCATCCTTTTTGTAAAGCACAACAACTTGTCTATCGGACTCAGAAGAGTTAATAATGAGATAGACGATAGCTTAATCAAAGATGAGATATTAGAATTTATTGCCAAAAGCGAGAAAGGAATCATCCGCGGATTTAGACAAATGAGTAGTGATGATTATTGATCTACACAAGGTGAGCAAGAGATACACTAACGAATGGATCTTACGCAACGTAACTTACCAATTTGTCAATAACAATATATACGGCCTCAAAGGTTCTAATGGCTCAGGCAAGTCTACACTTGTAAAAATGATAGCCGGATATCTCTCGCCAACAGTAGGTACTGTTACTTACAAATATAACAAAGACACAAATGTTTCTAAAGATGACATTTATAAAAGTGTAAGCCTGTGGGGGCCACATGTAAGCCTTGTCAGTGAGCTGACCATCAAAGAGATGGTTAATTACTATCTCAAGTTTAAAAAACTCAGAGCGGGTTTGTCCAGGGATGAGTTCTTTGACATGCTAAGTCTTTCTTTACCCCACACAAGAAGGATAGATTCATTGAGTAGTGGTCAAGTGCAAAGGATTGGTTTGGCACTTTCTATTTTATCTGATACTGATATTTTACTGTTAGATGAACCTGGCTCTTATCTGGATGAGTCTTCATTAGAATGGTTATACGCTCTGATCGACAACCACAAAGCAGAAAGAACTGTAATCATATCCTCTAATGAAGCTCGCGATCTGCAACAATGCACCCAGACCATATCCATAGCAGACTACAAATAGTCATCCCCTTCCTTTTAGTGATGCTTTTCTCGTGCGAATAAACGTAATAATCTCTTTAGCTTAGCTAATAAGCTGCCCCAATAGTCCTTAGGCAAAAAGACTATGCTTACATTAAAGGTTCAAAACCAACTACGTGGATTCTAACAAGCGCTACTGGCAGATCAACCTCAGATATCTCGCCATCTTACTTACAATCTGGTTTATCGTCTCTTATGGGTTTGGGATCATCTTTGCTGATCAACTCAATGAGGTTGAGATAGGAGGTTTTCCACTGGGATTTTGGTTTGCGCAACAAGGTGCGATTTATGTCTTTGTCGTTCTGATTTTTGTATATGTCTATCTCATGAATCGATTGGACAAGAGATTTGGAGTTGAAGAAGATTAACAAACAAAACATGGATTGCTGAGATGACATCACTACAGATCTGGACTTACGTTATTGTTGGTCTTACATTTATGATATACATCGGCGTTGCGATATGGTCGCGAGCTGGTTCTACCAAGGAGTTTTATGTGGCAGGTGGAGGTGTCCATCCTGTTCTCAATGGTATGGCGACTGCTGCAGACTGGATGTCAGCAGCTTCTTTTTTATCTATGGCTGGATTAATATCCTTTCTTGGATTTGATGGATCTCAGTATCTATTGGGGTGGACAGGTGGATATGTTTTACTGGCCTTACTCTTGGCACCTTACCTGAGAAAGTTTGGCAAGTTCACAGTGCCAGATTTTATCGGTGATAGATATTATAGTCAGACGGCAAGGGTCGTAGCAGTCATATGTGCTCTTTTTGTCTCGTTCACTTATGTTGTGGGGCAGATGAAAGGGGTAGGAGTGGCCTTTTCTAGATTTCTTAATGTCGATTTTGGCACTGGTGTGATCATTGGTGTTTGCATTGTCTTTTTCTATGCTGTGCTTGGCGGGATGAAAGGGATAACATATACACAAGTTGTTCAGTTTTGTGTTTTGATATTTGCATTTACAGTTCCAGCTATCTTTATATCTCTACAGATGGTTAATCACCCGATCCCTCAGATAGGCATGGGAGGGGAGCTTGCAGATGGGACCTCATTGCTCGATAAGATTAACCAAGTCTCTATCGACTTGGGCTTTCATGAATATACCTCTGGAAACAAACCTAGGATAGATCTCTTTTGTGTCACTGCTGCCTTGATGCTCGGGACTGCAGGTCTGCCTCATGTGATTGTAAGATTCTTTACGGTACCTAAGGTAAAAGACGCTCGGATATCAGCTGGATGGGCATTGCTCTTCATAGCCATTCTATATACGACTGCTCCCGCTGTTGCAGTATTTGCAAGAACCAATCTAATTGAGACTGTTGATAACCAACCTTACGATCAAGTCCCAGCTTGGTTTAAGAGTTGGGAGACGACGGGGCTTTTAGGTTTTGAAGATAAAAATGGTGATGGTCTGATACAGTACTATAATGATCAGAACACCACTTACGTAAATGAAGTTGCTAATCCTAAAGGTTGGAAAGGTAATGAGCTAAGCATAGATAGAGATATCATTGTGATGGCCAATCCTGAAATTGCGAATCTTCCAGATTGGGTAATTGCCTTGGTGGTAGCTGGTGGTCTTGCTGCTGCGCTATCAACTGCAGCGGGATTACTTCTTGTAATCTCTACTTCTATCTCTCATGACTTGCTAAAGAAGTGGTTGAGACCCAATATCTCTGAAAAGAGTGAACTTAGATCTGCAAGAATCGCTATTGCAGCAGCCGTAATAGTAGCGGGATATGCAGGCTACAACCCTCCCGATTATGTAGCAGCAATAGTCGCTTTTGCATTTGGACTCGCGGCGTCATCTTTTTTTCCAGCTATCATCTTAGGCATATTTGATAAACGAATGAATATGCAAGGAGCAGTAACCGGTATGATCATTGGCCTTGTATCGACTGCCTCTTATATCATCTATTTTAAGTTTGGTGGGGGAGTAGGTCATCCAGAAAAGTACTTGTGGGATATAAGCCCAGAAGGTATAGGTACAATTGGTATGCTACTCAATCTGGTCGTATCACTTGTAGTAAGTAGACTTACGCCACCGCCGCCGGCGTCGGTACAAGCTTTAGTAGAGAATATACGCATACCTAAAGGCTCAGGAGCGGCTAGTGCACATTAATGAATAGTAAGTTTCGATTTTTAGAATTCAATTTAGGAATTCTCGCAATTAGCTCATCAGGAGTATTAGGTAGATACCTTACTATTAACTCTACAGTTGCAACTCTGTGGCGATGTATCATCGCAGTGATCTGTCTTTTTCTAATTGTGAGACTACTTAAGATTGAGGCGGTTATAGATTGGAGTAAGCATCGTATAACCATGATCGGGTCGTCTGTATTGTTGGCGATTCATTGGTTGACATACTTTTATGCATTGGACTATTCTAATGTCTCGATTGGCTTGATGACACTATATACATTTCCAGCTATGACAGCGATTATAGAACCGATCTGGAAGAGAGAACGGATTCCTCTATTTGATATCTCATTAGCGATGGCTGCTTTGTTTGCCGTCTACATAATAGCACCACCATTTGAGATTACTGATCAGATGAAGCTAGCAGTAGCTCTTGGATTGCTCTCAGCATTCGCTTATAGTATTAGAAATATATGGTTGGTTGACATTAGTAAGGAGTACAATGGGACTACAGTCATGATGTATCAATTAGTAATTGTTACGATTCTTCTTTCTCCTGCCTTATACTTCTTCCCTGTTGAGATAGATAACTCCCAATGGGCGGGACTCATCATGTTAGGATTGATCACAACGGCGATCGGTCACACGCTATTTTTAAGAGGTGTATCTTATTACAATGCAACAACTGCAAGTATCTTAGCGTGTATAGTGCCAGTATTTGGCATCACATTAGGTTATCTCTTTTTGAATGAAGTACCGACTACTCGTACCATGATAGGAGGAGCCATTATCATTCTAATTGTAATTGTAAAAGCCGTAAAAGGAAAGTAGGATTGCTTATTCGTTGGACAGTATCTCTGTTAGCACTTTTCTCAGTTGTTCTTCATTGAGACCAGAAGTTACATCTGGATGGTAGAGAAGTCGGATCAACTCTTTATCGATCTCAGCATACTCTGTTGTAGAAGTCCATGTGGTTTGAAATATGCTTTCCGGAAACTCTATCCTATCCATAGCCAATCCTAATGATTGAGTTAACTCTTCTCTGAGCAAGTGCAATTGAAATACCTCTTCTATGAGTTCAGTATCAACGTACATGTTCGCATAATTGATATTTTGACGTGCATCCCAATCAACAAAAAACAGGCCTCTGTTATCAGCTACAAAAGCTGCTGCATTCGGATTTAGATTTGCATAAGCACCACCAGATCCAAAGAAGACTGAAAAGTTGGGAGTCTGAGATCCTTCTGCGATGGAGATAGTAACGCCATCAGTAATAAGTTCATTCAGGTCACTTATCACATCATTTAGTTCATCTATTAAATAATCTGGCATTTCACCTGACACACTTATCAATATGTCTTCATTCCATTTGCGAGTGATCAACGAAGCGCCACCAAACTCAAATCCTAAAGCAACATCTGCGAAGTAGTCGATGGTCTCTTGTTGAAACTCAGTAAGACCATTAGTATTATTTTCTTGCTCTTCATCATCTGTACATGCAAGCAATAAGAACAATAAACAAAAGAGTACGTAGCGAAGAAGATAACTTGATGATTTTAAATCCATAAGGCAAATAAACAAATTCATAAATACCTATGAATAACATTGAGTCCACAAAATAAGGAGACCCACTCTGAAAGAGTAGGCCTCCAATCACTGCATCAACCAAAAAAAATCTTTAAGGCTCCATCCGAAGCGCTTGTAATATTGAGACGTATTCTTCATTCTCAAGTCACCCTGTAAGGATCAAAAAATCTCCTAAATCTGTCGAAAAGATTTTACTAAGCTATAAGCCCAGATATGTCTTCATCTATGGATTTTATTTTGCCTTCTATTGTATCGAGTTCTGAAGAGAACCTGGAGATATCTTCACCCTCTTTTTCGAGGTGCTTATCAAACTTTACAAAGTTATCGTTGATACGATCCTTGATCTTCGCTATGTACGACTTCAAGCTTTCATTTACTTGAGTATTAAACTTGTCACGTCCTCGATTAATCTCTTCTGTAAACTCACGGATGATCTTTCTACGCTTAAAGCCAATCGAAACCCCAGCAAATATTAACCCTGCAGTTGTTAAGACACCTCCTGTTATATCAAAGACCATCCCGTTAGTAATTGTTGCTATAATGACACCTACAGCTGCTATACCACCGGCTGCTGCAAGATTAGGCGATATCGACTCGGATGACTTAGCGAGCTCTTTGTCATAGAAGTTCTTGCTGTCATTAAGGAAGCTGGAGAAAGACTGCTGAAGCTCTTTAAGCACATTGGCTCTTCGTTCTGCTATATTGCTAAAGATCTCATGATCGTCCTTTAGTATTGTTTTACTGTTTCTTAGCTTGAGGTCAACGATCTTACCCATCTGTTGGATACTATCGGCTATATCTATAACGCCGTCATCAAGTTTGTTCTTGAGTCGAGTATTAAGATCCTTCTCCATGTCATCCAAGATCTGATTAAGCCAAGTCTTTGGGCTTTCTTTCATCCCAAAGGTCGAACCAAACGACCGTCCGACCATCTTCACAAAGCCTAGGCCATCTTTGATATCATCAAGCTTTGGTCTCGTTACATTGTCATACTCAGCTACCAGATTTTCAACCAGTATATCAACCTGTTTGGCAGATTTGGATTCTTGAGTTGTAAGTGTTTCTTTGATGTCATCACGGAAGTTGACATCTGCATCATATTGTTCTTTCCTTAGCTCAAGTCCGTTTTGGATCTTCGATTTAATGTTGAGTAGCGTATTTAGATTGTTTTGCTGCTTGAGTATAGGTGCTTTACCTTCTAAGATATTATCATCGATATATGAGCGGAGTGCTTGATATCCACTATGTTCTTTTTGTTCACTCTGTTCGATCTTAGCGCTTACGCAAAATACTTTAGGCTCACGGATACCTTTTCTTCTTGCTTGATCTTCAACTCCTTTTTTGTTTATCTCTAAATCGCCGTCATCTATCAAGTCTTTCTGCTGAAGAACGAATATGACCTTCTTCCACCACTCGGCATTGATATAATCGAAGAACTTCCATGATGATTCTCGATATGGGTTCTTTGCTTCAAATACGAAGACGATAAGATCTGCTGCAGGTACAAACCGCTCTGTTATCTCTTGATGGTGATCTATGATCGTATTAGTACCTGGCGTGTCGACGATACATATCTGTTTTAGAATCTCAACTGGTTGATATATCTTCTTAAGATAGCTATTGACGATTGTCTCACTCTCATTAGCACCATATAGTATCTGTTGGATGGTATCAGTCATGGGTGAGGGAGCTACCTTACAGATATCCTTTTTTGTTTCGAGTAAAGCATTGATAAAACTGCTTTTTCCAGCTTTGACCTCGCCTACAATCACAAACAAAAAGGGATCATTTACATGCTGCATCAGATCATTGGCTGTCTGATGTAACTCTTCATGACCGATCTCGTTGGTCAGGCGAATGAAATCATTAGTTAATAGAGCTACAGACTCCTTGATCTCACCTATAGTATGTTGTGATATGGTTCCCATTATTTTTGCTTTGAGCAAGTGGACCGAAGGTAATATATCTTCTACTTACCAACATATGACGTTGAAGAATGTACTAAGTCATTTATATATATGTAGAGCCTACTTGTATCATCTTTTTAACACATTATGATAAAATGTCATACGATTATGAAAAAAAAATGGAGAACTGGGAACATTCTACCGCTCAGGGTCATTTATTAGTCGTAAGTTCGTAGTGCACGAGTGTATTATTATCATAGATTTTTTTATCTCACGAGTCATTACATAGTGCACTAGGACTATTTTTTTTATTTTTTAATTATCAATATGAATATTTTTGTTGCTAGGTTGTCATACGACACAGCCGAGGACGAGTTAAGAAGCTTATTTGAGCCTTTTGGAGATCTTGACTCAGTTAAAATTATTATGGACAGGGAGACTGGCAGATCTAAGGGATTTGGTTTTGTTGAAATGCCCAATGACGAAGAAGCTGAAAAAGCTATTGCATCACTAAATGAGACAGAGTTAGACGGTCGTGAGATAGTAGTGAAGAAAGCTAATCCACCAGGTGGTGGAGGTGGCGGCGGACGTGGTGGTCGTGGCGGTGGCTACGGCGGCGGCGGCGGACGTGGTGGTCGCGGCGGTGGCGGAGGCTACGGCGGCGGTGGAGGTTACGGCGGCGGAGGCGGCCGTGGCAATCGCTACTAAACGTCAAACGATCTATAAGATATAGATTAAAATAAAAGTCAGAAGGTGTTCCTTCTGGCTTTTTTTTTGCCCTTATCCATTCTTAATTTGATTTCCCTATTGCTGGGGTAACAATACTGGCCTCTTTCCTTCTATAGCATCCACATAGTCTACATCGCCTAGTCTCATCTTTAGCGGGAGGTTGGAAGACTTACCAATCTTATCTTCGATCTTGCAGAAGAAAGCAGTGTGAGCCATGGAAGGACTCTTTAGCTTTATCGAAGTAGTATAAAGTGCTGCCTCAGTATTCTTAATACTAAGATTGCTGATGATATTACTCTTTGTCAAGGAAAGTATGCTGGTGAACTGAGCCTTCTGGGGCGGAATAGTATCTGTAATCTGAGAGAACCCCACTATTGGAACAACGACCACAAAAGCAAGGGAGATCAGAAAAGATTTCTTCATGGGTATGAATGTACGATATTATTCTTCTAAGATTTGTAAGACAACAGACCTTAATTACTCATATCAAAGGTATAAGGGTAGACATCTGGGTAGCGTTCGTAAAACCCTCTAAGCGTAATTTCTTCTTTCGTATTCTTAAGTAAAGAGATAAACTCCTTTGTATTTTTGATCTTGATATCATTGAAGTGTTCGACTATAAATCCAGGCTCCATATTAGTGTTATCTATCATGCTACCTTTTGTAACACTTACTATAATTACACCATCGCTCTTGATTCTAGTTTTCTCTATGGAGTTTAAGTCCCTTATCTCAATACCTATATCTCTAAGTATTTTATCATTGCGAACTGTTATATAGTCTGTTGTATTGAGATAATTCCTCAGTGTGATCTTAGTCGTGTAAGACCGAGATCTTCTAAAATACTTTACGGCTACTATATCACCAGGCCGATATCTATTCAGAGCTTCATAAAACTCTGATGAAGAGTTTATCTCGTGATCTCCGACTTCTGTGATAACATCGTTCTTCTTTAATCCAGCATCTGCTGCTGCACTATTGAGATTGATCGAGTTAATGTAGATCCCTTTAATAAATGGAAGATCCATGCGAGCTGATATCGCTGCATCAACATCACTGATGCTTACTCCTATCTTACCTCTTTGCACCGCTCCAAACTCCTTGATATCTACAACTACCTTACGCGCTAGGTTACCTGGAATCGCAAATGATAATCCCTCATAATTTCCAGACTTAGATAGAATCGCCGAGTATATACCCATGAGCCCTCCATCGGCACTCACAAGGGCACCGCCACTACTACCTGGATTAATCACTGCATCTGTTTGTATAAAAGACTCTATATCATTTTGATCAATGACATCGATATTTCTGGCTTTTGCGCTCACTATACCTGCCGTTACAGTCGATTGTAGGCCAAAAGGGTTCCCGATAGCCAATATCCATTCTCCGACCCTAAGCGAATCAGAGTTAGCAAATCTCTGGAAGGGTAGACTTTTAGCTTCGATTTTTAACAAAGCCAGATCAGTAGCCTCGTCAGTTCCAACAACCTCTGCCGTATATTCTCTTTTGTCTTCAAGAGTTATCTTAATAAAGTCTGCATCTGCTATAACATGATAATTAGTCACTATATCACCATCTGGTGATATAATGACCCCAGATCCTTTCTCTACTCTTAATTCATCTTTATATCGAGAATCACTAACATTTCTAGAAGATGTGATATACACGACAGAAGCCATAGCTCGGTCTGCAACTTCTACAAAGTCTGTCTTTACAGACGAACCGTATGCTTCAACACGGCGGTTTAGTTGATCTTTTAAACTTACTTCATGATAATAACTCGGCTTATACTCAAGAACATGTATGCTCTTAAAATAACGATCGTAAACCCAGAGACTACACACTATTAGAGTCATAGTGATTAGTGCCTGCCAAATATGCGTTGATAACTTCAAACCAGTATCGTGTTAATATTAATAGATTACTAACGCACAAGAAGTGCGTGATCATATTAATCCCCTGGTAGTTCTAACTTTTCTTTAACGCTAAAAGATTGGATTTTATCCTCCAGTCTCTTTCTTCAGTACTGTTATAAGGTTCTCCCAGTACTCTCGTTGCTCGTTTTCTTCGCCTTTATCACTGAAGTCTGTTATTTCCATCACCGTCTCGTTTGTGACAGCAGACTTATACATTCTAAACTCAAGATATTCATCATCTTCACCATCCTCAAATACAAAGCGTACTCTTTCTTCTTCCAGATCATCGACCATCTCTGCCAACTCATCATCCCCTTGCCATGTAAACGTATATACGTCATCTTGGATGTCAACCTCATCACAAAACCATCTTATCAAACACTCAGGTGTCGTCAAGAAGGTATACAAAATGGCAGGAGAAGCCCTCAGTATGAACTCCATATCTATTTTCACTCTTTCCATTCCTGCCTAATTATCTTTTTAAATCCCCTTTTTGTTAAGGATGCGGCAATTAAGGATAAAAATCTCAATAAATCAAAGATTAGACGATATTAATTAATATGTAATTGTCGTGTCGTTCTGCACTCATAATTCTTTGAGCAAGTTATTTTAAAAGAGTATATATTCGTCCCAGTAACTATTACCGATCACTTGAAATAGAAGTTCTTATGAGGCAATTAAAGATTACTAAATCCATCACTAATCGTGAAAGCCAATCTTTAGAAAAGTATCTCCAAGAAATAGGAAAAGTTGATCTTCTGACACCTGAAGAAGAAGTTGACCTCGCCAAAAGAATCAAAGAAGGTGACCAAGAAGCACTCGAAAGACTAACAAAAGCTAATCTAAGATTTGTGGTTTCTGTAGCCAAGCAATATCAAAATCAAGGTTTATCCTTAAGTGATCTCATTAATGAAGGTAACTTAGGTCTGATTAAAGCCGCACAAAGGTTTGATGAAACAAGAGGATTTAAGTTTATCTCATATGCAGTTTGGTGGATACGTCAGTCTATCCTACAAGCGCTTGCAGAACAATCAAGGATAGTAAGACTTCCGTTAAATAAAGTTGGTTCACTGAATAAGATCAATAGAGCCTTTTCTGAGCTCGAGCAAGAATATGAAAGAGAACCATCTTCAAGTGAGCTTGCAGAGCTACTTGAGATACCGACTGAAGAAGTTGAAACCACTCTTGGTGTAGCAGCAAGACATGTATCTATGGATGCACCATTTGTTGACGGTGAAGATAACTCTCTGTTAGATGTACTTGAGAATAGTGCGACTCCAGGCACAGATACTGGGTTAGAATATAGTGCATCACTTCGTACCGAGATTGAACGTTCGTTAGGAACCTTGACAGAAAGACAATGTGATGTTATAAAGCTTTATTTCGGTATAGGATCAGAGCATCCTATGTCATTAGAAGATATCGGTGAGAGGTTTGGTTTGACCAGAGAAAGAGTCCGACAAATAAAGGATAAAGCAATCAATAAGCTTCGTTCTTCTTCAAGAAGTAAGCTCCTAAAACATTATTTAGGAGCTTAAATCTTATTCGCTTAGGTACGTTAATTGTAATCTACTTCTTTCTCTTCTTTTTCTTAGGTGTCGCTGTTTTGTTGACAACCATAGGAGGTCTATGGATAGATTCCTCAAGTGAGATAAAAGTTTCAGTGCGTTGTATTCCCTCTATTTGCTGCACCTTAGTCGAGAGTATCTCTCTAAGATGATCAGTATCTCTGCACAAGATCTGAGTGAATATGCTGTAGTTACCAGTTGTGTAATGAGCAGATATTACCTCTGGTATTTCCTTTAAGTCAGCTATGACATTGGCATAAAACTGACTTTTTTCAAGAAAAATTCCAACAAAAGCAATTACATCAAAGCCTAATTTGGAAAAATCCACTTTAAGCTTACTACCTGTAATCACTCCCATCTCTGAAAGTTTCTTAAGTCTAACGTGCACTGTCCCTCCCGAGACGTGCAGCTCCTTGCCGATCTCGGCATAAGAAGTCTTTGCGTCCTCAAGCATCATCGCTATGATCCTGAGGTCTGTGTTATCTAATTTCATCGGAGAAAAAAGTTAAAAATGTTAGTATATATTAAACGTACAAGCAAAGATGACAAAATCAATTTGCAATAACCTTTCCAAACGATATATTATTTTCCAGAATTCACTAGAATTAAGGCATATTTTCGTTTTTACACTATACTCTAAGTTCATTTTCTTTACTTTTTCAGCTATTTTCGCGCTCAAGAGATTATGAACAAACCCAACCGATTCGACAACGTCAAGCTTCCCCTTCTTATGGGATTTATAAGTGTTATTAGCTTGGTGGTTGGTATGCGACTCCAAGAATCACTCACATCAGATGGATATTTAGGACAGTCTACTTCATCTGCATCTAAGCACAAGGCCATATACGAGGCGACAGAGCATATAAAGTCTAAGTATTATGGCACTCTCTCAGATAGTGCTTATACAGACGCAGTCATATATGAGATGGTTGATCAACTTGATCCATACAGTCACTATTTTCCAGAGGCTCAGAACAAATTGTATAACACTTATATAAAAGGAGTTGATCGTGGGATAGGGATAGATATTGAAAGCTTCTCTGATACGATATATATATATGATATCATCAAAGGCTCAAGTGCAGATCTTTCTAATTTAGAAAAAGGCGACATTCTAAAAGCCATCAATGATATCAAAATAAATGATCAGAACTTAGACACTGTTAGCGTAATCACAAATAGCCAATTAGAAAAATCAGTAACATTAGAAGTATATAGTCCCAAAACGCAGCAGACAAGTGTTTTAGAATTAGAGATTGATGAATTGCAGATCCCACTACTGGATGATTACATTCTGCAAGAAGAGACTTCTAATCAAAGTATAAGTTATGTAAGGATAAAAAGATTCTACAGTGATGTCTTTCGAGACTTCATGGATATTATGGAGAAACACAAGAATACTTTAGGTGAAGATGTAAGTCTCTTGATCATTGATCTACGTGACAATCCAGGAGGCGTAGTAGAAGAGACAGTCAAAATACTAAATCAATTTTTTCAAGAAAAAGAACTCCCTATACTTTCTACCCAAAGTAAAGTGAACAAGGCTCACGAGTACAATTCGAATGGACGAAGTTTTTTAAAAATTGAAAAGATAATAATTTTGTGCAATGGTAATTCTGCTTCAGCCAGCGAGATACTTGCAGGATCTTTGCAAGATTACGACAAGGCAGTTCTGATAGGAGAAGACACTTATGGCAAAGGGCTCATCCAACAAAACTATGATCTGTCTAACAACGCCTCAATAAACTTGTCAATAGGTGAATATATTTTACCCAGTGGTAGAAGTATATATAAACCGATTGAAAAAGATTCTAGCTATTTCTCATTGAATAATAAGAGACCTCTTACTTCCCAAAAAGGAGTTAATGTAGATGTGGAAATGGCCTTCTGTCAAAGTTCTAAAAAGCATGCTGGCTTATTACGAGATATTATCCTCGAAAATCATCTGTGGCAACAGAATCAAGATTACAGTGATCTAATGATTGCTTCACTTCAATCAAAAGATTTTGATGTCAATTGTGCTACGGAGACCTCTGAGTATCTGAAATGGCTTTATACAAAACGACATACTCGTGATGGACAACTGGTGAGTTCTAAAAAAGTAGATCCACAAATGAAGAAAGCTATCGAGATTATTTTGTCAGATGATTATGATCGGATCACCGGTTATTCTAATTAGTCTCTTATAAAATCTAACTCTCCTTTGTGGTTAAAAGTACCTATAACAGATGCTTGGCCTGTGTTGTTGATTGCTAATCTTTTATCTGCTATATCATCTACCATCTCAAGCACTCGCTCTTCTATATCATCAAAAGATAGCGGTGTATCAAGTCCAGAACTATTAGCTGAAGTAGATATAAGCGGTTGATCAAGTTGCGATATGACTGCTCTGCAAAAAGGATCTTTTGTGACTCTGATGGCTACGGTTTCATTAGAAGGTACAATATGGCTTGGTAGCTCACCATTAGATTGATAGATGAGTGTAAGTGGCTGAACATGATGCATGAGTAGGGTCTCAACCCTTGGGTGAATCATAACAATATATCTCTTCAACATCTGGATGCTATTGACAAGAAGTATAAAAGGCTTATTAGGCTCTCTTTTTTTTATCTCATATATCCTTTCGACGGCACTTTTGTTGGTTATATCACATCCTAAACCCCAAAGCGTATCACTGGGATAAAGTAATACTCTACCTTTCTTAATGGACGCCACTGCCCTAAGCGCTTCCTCTTGAATAATAAGCGACAATTCCTCTGTTTCTTGCATCTAATCTGATGATATTAAAACACTATCTTTAATCAAAGCGTTCAATAACAATTAAACAATGTTATATCTTGAACCTTCAACTCTCAACGTTGCAAATGTCTAAATATATATTGATTTTTTGCATATATCTGGTGACCCATTTTAATATGCATGCTAGTCATATCATAGGAGGTGATGTGTTTTATGAGTGTATACAGGTTGATACAGTTGCTAATAATGCCACTTTAAACGTAGAGTTTCAACTGTTTAGAGATGGTAGGCCTAACCCAGACCCCAATGCAGCAAGAAGTTTTGATAGTATGGCGTTTTTTGGTGTTTATCGCCAATTTAATGGAAGATGGGAATGGGTAGAGACCGTTGGGCCTTTGCTCATTGCATTTCCCGAAGAGCCAGTCCCAATTAATGATCTGGAATGTCTTATCTCTGGGCCAGCCCTTGAGATGATTAGAGGTGTCTACCAGTTTCAGCTAACATTGGACCTGATCGATGACGATTATATGATCGCATATCAGCGGTGCTGTCGAGGAGTTGGCGTTACCAATATCGTCAATGCTTCAAGAGAAGGATCAGTCTTTGAGATTCAGATCACCCCTGCAGGTTTACGTTCATGTAATGATCCCATCCGTTACAGACAGTTTCCGCCCTCGGTGCTTTGTGCAGGATTCCCCTTTCGGTTTGATCACTCAGTTGAAGATGATGAAAGGGATAGTGTTATATATGAGCTTTGTACACCTTTGTCATCTGGACGATTTGTGCCTGCTAACCAAAGACAAAGCGAATGTGATGAAGTTGCTCCCTTTCCAAGTGGTTGTCTACCAGATGATTTTAGAGAGGTCCAATTTGATCCAGCATTTTTTAGTGAAGAAGAACCGGTAGCAGGTGATCCAGCCTTGACTATTGATCGGTTTACGGGTATGATTAACGGTACGCCTAATGTCCTTGGTGAACTTGTAATGGCAGTTTGTGCCACGGAGTATCGAGATGGTGTCATATTGAGTAGGATAAGGAGGGACATGCAATTTGTCATTACGTCTTGTGAAAAAGATCTTGAAGCTATAGTGGGATCAGATAGTCCTTTACCCGATGGACGGTTTGAAGTGTTGGCATGTGGGGATAATGACGTTCAGTTTATCAGTAATAGTCGTAATGAGGCCTTCATTAACACTTATGCTTGGGAGTTTGATATCAACGGAACCACCGTTATGTCGGCTGAGAAGGATCCACTGATTACATTTCCTGGTTTGGGGACTTATGATGCAAGACTGGAGCTAAATCCAGGAGCATTTATATGTTCTGATAGTGCGGAAATCGTGGTGCGCTTATTTCCAGATGTAGTCGCGGATTATGATTTCTCCCTTGATACTTGTGAAGCTGGACCTGTAGACTTTTCTGACTTGAGTAGTACCATGGCCGAGAGAATTGTCGAATGGAATTGGGATTTTGGCGATGGCAATACTTCCAATCGGCAAGATCCTACACATATGTATACGGAACCAGGTATAAAGGAAGTAATATTAGAAGTTATAGATAACAATGGTTGCAAAGAGCAAAACATACAATCATTTCCTTATACACCTATACCAAGCGAGTTAGCTATTTTACCAAGTATCTACATTACTTGTTTACCAGGGGTTGTGACTTTTGATAACATATCTGAGCCGATTGACAGCACGTATGACGTTGTATGGGATTTTGGGGATGGATCAGATGGCCCCGAGACGCGACAACTCAACCCTACACATGTATATGAAGAGCCTGGTATATATACAATTATGCTCTCTGTGACTTCGCCTTCAGGTTGCACAGCGGTTCAAACCTTTAATGACTTTGTTGAGATTAGAGATGGATTTGATGTGGACTTTGAGTTTACACCTGAGCGGCCTACCATACAAAACAATACGGTGACATTTGTGGGCTCTTCTGATGAACCTGGAGAGTTTAGCTGGCAATTTGGTGATGGAGAAGGAGGCTTTGGGCAGACTACGATGCACACATATGCAGATACTGGAGTTTATGACGTTACACTTTTGGTCAGAGATATGACAGGATGTACAGATACCATTACTAAACCCATATTCATTTCTCCTGTTGTCGAACTTCAATTTCCTAACGCCTTTACTCCTGATGGAGATGATAAGAATGATTTATTCTTTGGGAAGGGAGATACAGATCTTATCTCAAATTATGAACTCTTGATTTTTGATCGCTGGGGTAAAATAGTCTACAAGACTGAAGATCCCGGTAGTGGATGGAATGGAAAACTTAATAATACAGGACAGCTATTGCCTCTTGGCGTATATTCTTACCTTAGTACCTACGATGTTCCTCGATTTGGTACCATAGAGAAGAGGGGAGTAGCGACTTTAATAAGATAGATATGAAACATTTAATTTCCTTTTCATTGCTCCTTGCCATACTATTTCTAACCAGTTGTGGTGGTGGCGAGAGATGCTTTGACTGTACATTGAGATCTTCTGCTGTAGAGGTATGTGAAAGTACTTATCAAGAGCAAGCAGCACTCAACAATATCGAGGTAAGCACACTCGACGAATACTTAGAATTGATAGGTCCTAACGGCACAGGATTCACTTGTGTAGAAAAAACTGAGTAGGTATTCATATTATAGAAAAAATAATATGAAAGAATCATAAGATAAATATATCTTTGCGGTCCTTTTTAAAATAAGGTTGATATGGACGCCATTAAATTTGTACAAGACGAAGTAGCTAAAAAGTTAGATTATCCGGCATTTGGCCCAGGTGATAATGTTTCTGTGAGCTCAAAGATCGTTGAAGGAAGTAAGGAGAGAATCCAAGTCTTCAAGGGAGATGTTATACAGATCAAAGGTAAAGGTGCTACTAAGACATTTACCGTAAGGAAAATGTCAGGCAACTTTGGTGTTGAGCGTATCTGGCCATTATCTTCTCCTAATATCGTGAGCATCCAAGTCAACAAAAGAGGTAAGGTGCGTAGATCAAAGCTTTTCTATCTTAGAGAACTTGTAGGAAAGAAAGCGAAAATAAAAGAACGCAAGATCAGCCAGAAGTAGTCATGCGGGTGCTGGCCTTACATACATCAGCATCTTTTTATCCATTCCAGGTATTAGGTTTAGTGTTATGCAGTACTTTACTGATCAGCTCTTGTGAGCCTGAACCGGTAGTTGACAACCACCTAATAGGGAAGTGGAACATTATAAGAGCCGCAAGAGAAAATAAAGTCACAAAAACTTTGGAGGATGGCTTCTTTGAGTTTACGAGTGATACTACGTTCTTGACCAATATCTTCAATTCGGAGGAGGTCTACGGATATTCATTGACAGAGACAGGTTTTGATCAATTTGGACCAGAAGAACAAAGTTACCAAGTAGAGTTTGGAGGTGATGATACACTTTGGATCAAGGCGACAATCTTAAAATATGACTTTCAATTTTTAGCTACCAGAGATACAGTAACGACTGGATCTGATGAGCTATAGCTTGATCGTAAGAAATAGTGTACTTTTGCACACTTATTAATCCTCGCAGTCAATATTGACATAACGAGGTATGGTTTATCCAAATAAATTAAAGACATGCCAGTAAAAATTAGATTAGCCCGCAGAGGCCGAAGAAAGCAACCATTTTATCACATCATCGTTGCTGATTCAAGAGCTCCAAGAGATGGAAAATTCATCGAACTTTTAGGTAGCTATAACCCAATGACTAAGCCTGCAACCATCGAACTTGATCGAGAAAAAGCTTATGAATGGTTAGTGAAAGGTGCACAACCAACAGAAACGGCAAGATCTATCTTGAGATTTAAAGGGGTGTTATACAAGAAGCACTTACAAAGAGGAGTATCAAAAGGTGCCATGACTCAAGAAACAGCTGATCAATTGTTCAATGAATATGTAGAAGCTAAAGAAGCTCGTATAGCAGAAAGGTTTGCTCAATCTCTTCAAGAAAAGCTGGACTTCCACAAGAGAGTATCTGGTTCTCCTAAAAAAGCTTACGTAGCTGAGGCAGCCGCGACAGAAGCACTTAGTGATTTTCAAGAGGCGGCAGAAGCACCCGCAGCTGAAGAAACGGCAGCCGTAGCAGAAGCTCCAGCAGCAGAAGAGGCAACAGCTGTGGTCGAGACTCCATCTGTGGAAGAAGCACCTGCGGTAGAGGAGGTCAAGGCTGAAGTAGAAGAAGCTGCGGCACCAGCTGCTTCATCTGAGGAAGAGTAAGAAAAGGAAGATTCTCCTTTTCAGATTCTTATGTTGATTTCTTATATTCATTTAACACTATGATCTTCTTATCATGAATGAACTAGATCCAAAGTACGACAAAGTACTATCAGAGATAAAGGAACAAATCCAAGCTTCAGCTCATCTCCAATCATATTTAGATGAGGAAGACGAATCTTTTTATGATTCATTAAAGCAAGAGTTTGAACCAAAAATCGAAGAACTACATTCTCAAGTTGCACTGAATGATCCTTTGCAACTTGAATCACTCGAGTTATTGTTGCTTGATCCAATGTATGAGGGCTTGTTCTTACCAAGGATTTTGGGGTATTCCGTATTAAGAGGTACGATCAACGACGCCTATAAGTATCGTAGACCACAAGAACACTTTAAGAAGATCTTGATGTCTATCTGTAATTCATTCAACTTTGACATTCTTAAAAATAGAATCGGACAGACGGTAGAGATTGGATTTGCATTGAGTAGTGATATATGGATCACCAACTTGATCGCAGAAATTGATAATAAACTCGTCAAAGCGTTTTTACAAAGTCACAAGCATGCCAAGTATACAGACCAAAGATCTCGACATACAAGCCATCTTAGATATGCAAAGCAGTTTGTTTCTTTTAATTATCTCACAGCTACTCTGCCGACAACGTCTCCAGAGTTAAAAATTGAGTTTAAGTCAATCATTAACTTTCTTAGATATAGAGCTTCCCTTGGAGCCAACGCTGGAGAAAGTGTGTACCAATACATAGATGGCGTACTAAGGAATGAAAGCTTAGCCACGAGTGAAGAACATCTTGAGATTATTTTATTGATTGGAGCATATTTTGAATTGAAAGATGCTGAGCAGGAGAAACTTGTCGCAAGATTGGATCAGTACAAGGGCTTTGAAGAAGAGGCTATATTTTTTGATGTCTTAGGTGGTATGCAATCAAAAGGCTACGACTTTAAAGACGAAGATATGGCGAGGCTTAACAACATCGTTCAAAAATCAAGTCTTACGCAGTTTAAAGAATTCAACAGTACAATCGCAGAGATAGACAAGATTGGATATATCAATGGAGATGCAGTTGACGTAGCAAGAAATTATCACAATTCTAACAAAGGATTATCACCTCAGAATGAGTGTATACGTAATGTAATCTTTAGCAAATTTAAAAGATTCATGTCGGCCTTAACTGAAGAGGATTTTAACGAATACTTTGAATTAAACAAAGTATTTACAATCTATATGAATGCCTTTGATAATGAAAAATTCAATCAGAATATCAAAGGTATCAGCATGTCTTATGTCAAGAAGCTCCTCAGAAAGTTTGTAGAAAAAAGAAGTAAGGACTATCAAGACATTAAGAAGTTTGTATCTGCAGTATTCTTAGATCTTGGTTTTCTAAAAGAAAAAGAAATCAAGGAGCTCTTTAAAACAAAGAGAAAGAAGACAGTAGCCTAAATTAGTTATAGCTTCTTAGATACTACGTATGAGATTTGTCCTTAAAGGCAAATTAGAAAATGAAGTTAAGCTGTAGTTCTATTATCATCCTTGAAAAAGATGAAGAAGGCTATGAGGCTTACGACTGCCATAACAGCTGGTACCATCCAGATCATCTCCCAGACATGCTGATTTTCACCAGTCTTGTAGTGATGAGCAACTATACCACTGGCGTAAGATCCTATCCCCATACCGATACCATAAGTTGCTAAAGTGATCATACCTTGCGCACTGGCTTGTATTTTTTTAGGTGCAGCATTGTCGACATATATCTGGCCAGTTACAAAAAAGAAGTCATAGCAAATACCATGTAAGATGATGCCCATATAAAGCATCCACACTAGTTCTTGACTATTGCCGTATGCAAAGAGAAAATACCTGAGTACCCAAGCTAACATCCCAATCAGTAGCATCTTCTTTACTCCAAGTCTTACAAAAAGCAGAGGTATGATCAACATGAATAAGATCTCAGAGACTTGTCCCATAGTCATCTTACTGGCTGCATTTTCTACGCCTATCTCATTTAGAAAAATGTTTGCATAAGCAAAGTAAAAAGATAGTGGAATCGAGATTAGAATGGAACAGATCACAAATATTGAAAAGTTGCGATTTTTAAATAGCTCCAACGCATCTAGCCCAAGTATATCACTAACTGTTGGCTTTGCTTCGTTATTCTTTGGTGGCGAACTGGGTAAAAAGAAACTATAAACTCCGAGCAGCACAGAACATCCTGCTGCCATCTGAAATTGTAAATGCGAATCTTCAAGTTCTCCAAAACCAAGTATCAACCCTGCAACGATCCAACCGATCGTTCCTAAAACCCTGATTATAGGAAACTCCTTCTCTGGACTGTCCATCTGATTAAAACTAATAGCATTTGCTAAAGCGATAGTTGGCATAAACATAACAGTGTAAAGAAGAAGTACCCAGAAGAATAGTGAAGGGTCTAGAATAGTGGAAAGAGCAAAAAGAACACCTGCACCAAAAATATGGATAATAGCTTTTACTTTTTCTGCAGAAAAGTACCGGTCAGCGATCATACCTACAAAGAATGGAGAAACGATAGCCCCCAGACTAATTGTCGTATATGCAGAACCTATATCGAGATCGCTAAAACCGATAGCTCCCATATATGTACCCATAGTGGCATACCAGCATCCCCAGAGAAAAAACTCTAAGAACATCATGATCATCAACTGGACTCTTACTTTACTGGACATATCAACGAGTTAGTAAGTGAATGTAATCATTCTCTTTTATTATATCATATCGACTGCAACGCATGATCAAAATCCTCACATAAGTCTTCTATATCTTCTATACCAACTGATACTCTAATCATGCTATCGCTGATACCATTGGCCAATCGTAGAGTGGGATCAACATTGAGGTGTGACATACTTGCAGGATGCATGATGAGGGTATCCACATCCCCCATAGTTGGTGCCAGTGAGCCTATGTTTAAGGCATCCATAAAGGCAACACCGCTAGATAAACCACCTACCACCTCAAAGCTCATCATCCCACCAAAAGAGGACATCTGTTTTTGGGATAAACTATGGTGAGGATGACTCTCTAACCCCAAGTAGTTGACGGATGCTACTTTTGGATGGGACTCGAGATATTTAGATAATGAAAGAGCATTACTGCTGTGCTGTTTCATCCGAAGTGCCAGTGTCTTCATCCCGTTGTTGACCAACCATGCATCAAATGGATTGCAATTAGTCCCGATCGCTTTCATGGTAGACCAAACCTTTTTCTTGCGTTGCGCTCCAGAACCGATAACTACACCAGTGATGGAATTACCATGGCCGTTGAGGTACTTAGTAGATGAGTGTATGACATAGTCGATCCCTAGATCCAGCGGTTGTTGTATGATCGGTGTGCAAAAAGTGTTGTCAACCACAGTGATAACATCATGTTCTTTGGCGACTTGAGCAACTTTTTTGAGGTCTATGACATCAAGGCCCGGATTAGATGGAGTCTCAAAGTAGATCAACCTGATCGTCTTATCTCTTTGTAGAGCTGCTCTGACTTGATTAAGATCTGTTAAGTTGGTTAAGGTGCATCCTATGCCGTATAGAGGCAATCTATTTTTAATGAGCTCTGTTGTACCACCATACAAGTTGCCTTGCGTCAATATCTTATCTCCGGCAACGAGTTCTGCGAGAATAACTGTTGTGATGGCCGACATGCCAGATGAGGTCATGACTCCCCAAGGATCATTTACATTAGTGTTATGTGCCTCTAACTGAGCTATCTTATCTGCCACCGCATCAATCGTCGGATTACTAAATCGACCGTATAAATGCCCAGTCATTGGGTCCTTGAAGATAGCCATGCCTTCTTCTACACTTTCTAACTCAAAAGAAGAGGTAGCATATATCGGTAATTGGTGGGGCTTAGTTGTGCGATTATCTTTGGCGTCTTTGACACATATAGTACCGATACGGCTCATGATCTTCTGATTTTCATCAAATGTAATATTTCAGTTGAATAGCAAGGAAGACTCCTCGGAACTTGATCCATAGCAAACAGTTACCTTTGCATTGATGAATAGTCCAGATAAACCAGAAGAAACGCATAATCCTGACTTATATCTACATAATAATATCGACGTAGATCCAGGACAAGTACAGATGCGCATAGACAAGTTTCTCATGGGACGACTTGAAAAGGTGTCAAGAAATCGAGTGCAAAATGCGATCAAATCAGGTGCTATCCTGGTTAATCAAAAGCCGATCAAGAACAACTATAAGGTAAAGCCAGGGGATCAAGTGCGCGTGTTGATCACTAAAGATCCAAGCGAACAGACAGATGTACTTCCTGAAGATATACCCATCGACGTTGTCTATGAAGATGAAAGCGTTCTGATCATAAATAAGCAAGCTGGACTAGTGGTGCATCCGGGCATCGGCAATCACAGAGGTACACTTGTCAATGCTCTTGCCTACTACTTTGAGCAAAAGAAACTTCCTCTGTTACCAAACAATCCGCGCAATAGACCTGGTCTGGTACATCGTATAGATAAAGATACGACCGGTCTGATGGTCATCGCTAAAACAGAATACGCGATGTCGCACCTCGCCAAGCAGTTTTTTGATCATACTGTAGAAAGAAGGTATCAGGCACTAGTCTGGGGTAATTTTGATGAACCAAAAGGAACCATCACAGGCCACCTTGCCCGCAATCCAAGTGACCGATTTCAGATGAAGGTTTTTGAGGATGGTGAAATAGGTAAGCATGCCATAACTCACTACAATCTTATAGAGGACTTTTATTATGTATCATTGATCGAATGTCAGTTAGAGACTGGAAGAACCCATCAGATAAGAGCTCACTTAAAACATATCGGCCATCCTTTATTTGCCGATAGGAGATATGGTGGTGATCAGATCATCAAAGGGACCGTCTACAGTAAGTATAAGCAGTTTGTCAAGAACTGTTTTGATCTCTGTGATCGTCAATGTCTACATGCCAAGACGCTTGGATTTACGCACCCTGAAACAGGAGAGCCTATGCGATTTAATTCAGAATTGCCAAAGGACATCCAAGATGTACTCAACAAGTGGAAGAGTTACTTCGTGAGCAAACAAAATCAATCTTAACGACGATCTGTTAGAACTGTCCCGTTCTTAAAAGCACTAAGGTGCAAGCTTCTTCGATCTTAATATTTTGCTTGATTAGTGACTTCATAAACTCTGGGTTTTCAGTACCTGGATTAAAGATTACTCTATCAGGCTTGAGCTTAGATATGTAATCATAATATACTGGCTGAATCCGAGGATTGATATATAACGTAACTGTGTTTATATCATCTAACTTGGGATGGTTTACGATGATATCTATACCATGCACTTTAGCTTCTTTAGAGCCTATGGCTATGACTTCATGGCCATATTCTTGAAGCATCTCTACGGCTTGATAGCTTGTTCTACTCGGTTTGGTTGAAGCACCAATGACTAATACTTTCATAAGTACCTAACAAGATCGACTGAAAAGTGTTCTGCCTTAACCTTTAACGAAAAAAAAAGCCCTGACAAAATAAAATTGTCAGGGCTTTAGCTTAGGTATCTATATTGACCTTAATAGGCTCGTACTTTTTATAGCTCAAATGTTCCTGATCCCACCTGATATCCCTTATTGAAGATAAGAGCTTGGTAAGTTCCTTTTTGAACTTCAACTGAAGGATCCCAATCCATACATGCTTGAGTATCCTCATTATTGTATGTCAATGTACCTGACATCGTGTATCTCATTTCTTCACCTGTGAGTTTGTTAGTCAGCAGACCTGATCCCATATCGTCAGCTGCGATCGTTTCACCTGTTGGGCCTACAAGACGTAGATAGAAAGTTTCTTCGCCAGCTGGTACGACTACGTTAGTCTCAGTTTTGAAGCATGTGCGGAGCGTCTTAGATCTCTTAGCGATCTTTCTTCTTTTCCATGATCCGTCTTCTTTGACTTCACCACCTTCAAGGCTCATCCAGTTGACTTTAATTGCTGATCCAACTTCTACTTTATCAGAAAGTGATGCGTTCTTATCAGTGAGATCTTCTTTCTCGCTCATGAGTACTGCTCTTGTTTCTGTCAATTCAGAAGTAAGTTGCTTCTCAGTTGTCAAGTTTTCATTAAGAACAACTATGTCCTTAGTTAACTTTCCATTTTCGGCAGTAAGTGCTTCATTCTGAGATTTAAGGTCAGATATCTCAGCAAGATAAGTTGCTGTCAGTCCCTCAAAGTTTGCGATTTCTTCGCGAGCCTTTGTAAGCTCTCGTTTTGTCCAGATCAAGTTATTGATCTTAGACTTCTGAGCCTTAAGCTCTTCTTTTTGGCTATCAATGAGTGCATTGAGCTCTTGGCTATCGGTTCTTAATCCGTCGATGCTTTCAAGTGCAGCTTGATAGTCAGCATCAAGTTCAGCTTGAACTTTTTCCATTTCCTGCATCTCTACAACTTGCGCTGTATTTGCAGATTTGAGATTACTATTCTCGTACCATAGGTAGCCTGATAGTAATAATAACAGTGCTATTGCGATTCCAGAAATTACTTTAGATGACATGTTCAAAGAATTTGTTTAAGTATAATTTAATTCATATTACAATATTCAGTCCAAATAGGGTCACAAAACCCAAGGGTATATCCCTATTTTTGGTTATTAGTGATTTCCATTATTTCTGACATAACACACTGATTATCAGATATATTCACTATTTTCAGACTGAATACGTCCTTCTCCGTGGCAAATCTACAGCTATGAACTATCCAACAGAAAAACTCAAAAGGATCTTATTCTTAGACATTGAGACAGCCACTCAGCATGCAACCTATGAAGAAGTTGACGATAGATTAAAGATTCATTGGCAAAAGAAGATGCAGCGTCATGTATCTGTCGAAGATTATCCATCTTTTGAAGAAGAGTTCGCTGCTCTATATCAAGACAAGGGGGCTATCTATGCTGAGTTTGCCAAAGTTGTTTGCATATCGGTGGGTTATCTGACTGAGTCAGAAGAAGGCCTTACCTGTAAGATTAAAAGTTTCGCAAGCGAAGATGAGGTAGAAGTCTTGACTGCTTTCCACGAACTTCTCAATGAACACTACTATGATCGCTTTAACCAATACCTCTGTGGTCATAATATCAAGGAGTTTGACATACCCTTTTTATGTAGGCGATCGATGATCAACAACCTTGATCTCCCTAATCTGATGCGTATCGCTGGTTACAAACCATGGCAAGTGCATCACCTGTTAGATACGATGGAGATGTGGAAGTATGGAGACTATAAGCATTACACTTCTCTGGACTTATTGTGCCATATACTGGGTGTAGAAACTCCAAAGAATGATATGGATGGCAGTCAAGTAAGTGGTGCTTTTTGGGCAGGGAGGCTGGATGAGATTGTCGCTTATTGTCAGAAGGATGTTGTCGCTACGGCCAAAGTATATCTAAGATGTATAGGTCAAGCACCATTTATGGATGAAGATGTCGTTATTGTCACAGGGACTAGTGAAGAAGAAGAGTAAATCAGTTGATAACGATCATGTTCAGTTCTTCTGCGATCGCCTGACGTTCTTTAAGAAGCTTTTGATATGCAGTGATGAGTAAGATGTCTTTACTATCGTCACTTTGTTGGGCGAAGATGTTTTTTAACTCATTGATCCTTTCTACTATCTTTTTCATTTTAAATCTGAGGATGGCTTGATAGCTATCCTTGACATAGTTTTCTTCAACTGGTTTTTGAGTTTGAAGCTCTAACCCTCTATCGGACCAACTCGCATACGTGTACTTATCTGATAGGATATCTATTGCAATATTTCTAATTGCTTCATCTTGATGATGAGACCAGTATTGTTGATCAGGTGCGGTGCCATTTTCAGTTTGCCGTTTATAATCTTCTAAGATTGATTTATAGCGAGGATCTTTCACATACTCGATGATACCAACTAAGTTAGACATAAGGTAAGCTCCAATCGTTATGTTGTTTTCTTTATCATACCATAGGCTGCCTGCTGATACAAGTACTCGGATGACATCCTTCTCTTGATAGTCAATCGGGTCGACCTTTTTTCTAATTCCTTGCGAATGATCAACAGTAGGATCATAATCGACATGAGCCTCTTGCATCGGAGTAGGCCAAGACTCATGTCTTTTTTGTTGTGTTTGCTTTTTATATATGTCAGATTTGATGTTACGATTGATCTCAGTAAAGAGTGTGCTCTCGGCGAGATTTAGAATACCAGAACATTCTTTTACATAAAGAGATCTCTTTATCTGATCTCTGATCAAGGCCATGCTTTTGACTAACTCCTTTATCTGAACACTTTTGTTTACTGGATCATTTTTATAATTATCGTTGATATGATGAGCCAACTTCAGAATGAAGTCTTTCCCATTCTCTTCTATATAACTTGTAAAGCCAGTCGTGCCGAGTTCCTTTACATAGCTATCTGGATCTTGCCCTTCTGGCAAAACAACTACAGTTACATTAACGCCTTGTTCTAAAAATATATCAAGCCCACGCAACGCAGCTTTTTGTCCAGCAGCATCTCCATCATAGAGTACAATTACGTTATTAGAAAATCTTTTTATAAGTCCAACCTGCTCTATAGTCAATGATGTGCCTGAAGAGGCAACAACGTTTTTGATATCTGCTTGATGTAAACTAAGCACGTCAGTATATCCTTCTACCAGTATGCACGCATCTTGCCTCCTGATATCTGTTCTTGCTTGATACAGTCCATATAAAGTCTTTCTCTTATTATAGAGTGTTGACTCAGGACTGTTGAGGTACTTTGGCGCTTTTACATTGTCTTTTAATATCCGCCCACCAAAACCAATCACTTTTCCACTGAGATTGTGAAATGGAAAAATGACTCGCTCTCTATAAAAGTCATAACCATTAGTAGAGGTCAATCCTAACTCTTTTAGTAAGTCTAAATTGTAACCTTTAAGCGTTGCATGATTAGTGAAGTGCTTAGATTCTTTTGGACTGTATCCAAGTGCGTATGTGTTGATCGTCGCTTCATTAAGACCGCGATGTTTTAGATAGGATAAGCCTATTGATCTTCCCTCGTCAGACTCGAGTAGTTGTTCTTTAAAGTAAGCACCAGCCATCTCATTGATGAGGATGAGACTGTCACTTTTTAATTGCGCCTCACGTGCTTCATCAGTCTGCTTATCTTCTTCAATCTTTATATTGTACTTATTGGCGAGATACCTTAAGGCCTCTGGATAAGTAAAGGACTCATGCTCCATTATAAAATTGACAGCACCGCCACCTTTGCCACAACCGAAACACTTATAAAGATTCTTCGCAGGAGAAACTGTAAAAGATGGTGTCTTCTCATTGTGAAAAGGGCAAAGACCCAACATATTGACACCACGGCGTTTTAGGTTGACGTAGTCTTCTATGACTTCTTCAACCTTGGCGGCTCCATATATCTCGTCTATTGTCTTTTTGCTAATCATCCTTAATCGGAAAATACCACTTTCTTAATCTAATCCCATCATATCCTTCATGGAATGAATACCCACTCTTATATCTCCTTGGTTGTACAACCACATCCCAGCCATAATGGCACCTTGAGCAAATCCATCTCTTGTCTTGGCGCTGTGATATAGCTCAATAGTATCTATATCTGAAGTATACCTTACCAAGTGATCTCCAAATACTTCACCTTCTCTTTTAGCGTCTATATGAATAGTGTCATCAGTTGAAGTCGTTAAGCTCCATTTGTCTTTTCTATGTAAGTTGTTCAGTACTCCATTTGTTAAGGTTAACGCAGTCCCGCTGGGAGCATCTTTTTTATGGATGTGGTGGACTTCTTCTACCGAGACATCATAGTCACTGTAGGCATTCATGATTTTAGCCAGCTTCTCGTTCATGGCAAACATGACATTGACACCTATGCTAAAGTTAGAAGCATATAGAAAACTACCATTAGTCTGTTTAACTAAGGCTTGGATATCGCTTAGTCTGTCCAACCATCCTGTAGTTCCTGAGATCACAGGTATGCCGGATTTGATAGCGCCAGTGATATTGTCATATGCAGCATCAGGATGCGAAAACTCAATAGCGACATCACCTTCGGTATAAAAGGCCATGCGTTGATCATCAGAAGTATCTATATCGATTCTACCGACTATTATATGATTTTGGGCTTCTGCCAAGCGTTCGATGGTCTTACCCATCTTCCCATATCCAATCAAAACTATTTTCATGAAGCTTTTTTTAGAGTTACAATGATAGTTCCTATTTCCATAAGTGCCAACGCTATGAGAATGTTACCGCCATGAACTCTATAGTGTGAGAATAGTGACATACATTTGCCGCACAATTTAAAAGGATCTTATGTCATACGATAATCGATTATTGCTGGATGTTTTAGAAGGCAAGTCCGTCTCAAGACCTCCGATATGGGTGATGAGGCAAGCGGGCAGAATCTTGCCTGGTTATAGAAACATTAGAGCCAGTGTTCCAAGTTTTAAGCATTTAGTTAAGCGGCCAGATCTGATATCGACTGTTACGATAGAGCCTATCGAAGTGTTGGGTGTAGACGCTGCGATTTTGTTTTCTGACATCTTAGTGATACCTGAAGCGATGGGCGTAGACTACGAGATCGTAGAGAAAAAAGGCCCTGTCTTTGATCATCCGATTGTAGATCCAAGTGACATCGATAAGTTGACCTATGGAGCAGATGCATTAGGGGCACTATCATATGTGTTTGATAGCATCAAGTTGACCAAAGAAAAGATAGCTGGTAGAACGCCTTTGATAGGATTTGCAGGAGCACCATGGACATTGTTTGCCTATATGATCGAGGGGTCGGGGAGCAAGACATTTGCGAAAGCGAGACGGTTCCTTTATGAGCATCCAGAAGCCTCTCATCGACTGATGGATAAGATAACTGAGACGGTCATCGCATACGCTAAAGAAAAAGTGAGCTGTGGATGTGACGTGATACAACTTTTTGATAGTTGGGCAGGGATGCTTACTGTTGATCAATATAATGAGTTTTGCATCCCTTATATTTCTCGGATCCTGACAGCTCTTGAAGGAAGCCCACGGATCTTCTTTCCTAAAGGAGCTTGGTCGTCAATGTCCCTGTTTAGAGAACTACCGTTTGAGGCCATCAGCATTGACTGGAAGACGCCTATTGATTATGTAAGAGGCCATCTGGGTGATGATCAGATCATACAAGGTAACCTTGACCCAGCTATGCTATACTCCTCCAAAGAAAAGATTGATACTGCTGTTGCAAATAAAATCAACGAAGTAGGTGGTAGACATATATTTAACCTCGGTCATGGCGTCTATCCTGACACAGATGCCCAACATGTTAAGCGTATGATAGATGCGGTTAAAGCATATCAATATTAAGTGATGCTTCACAAAATTATTGTAATCAATTGATTGTCAGAATATAAAGTGGTTAGTTGATTTATTTTAAGTATGCATGCACTTGTAGCGATCAATTATTTAGCTACATTTGACTCGATCACAAGAATCCTTCCCAAAAGGATGATTGTCAACGAAAACCACAGAGAAATATGGGATGGTTTAAGCGCCTAAGTGGCGGTATACAGACTACTACCAAAGAGAAGAAAGAAGTACCTGATGGCTTCTGGCAGAAGTGTAAAGGGTGCGGAGGTACCTTTACGATACTTGAGTTAGAGAAAGAACTCTTTATCTGCCCAAGCTGCCAGCACCACTTTAGGATCGGTTCTCATGACTACTTTGCTTTACTATTTGGTATCAGATATAAGCTCCTTTTCGAAAACCTCAAGTCCTCCAACTTTTTAGACTTTACAGATCTCAAATCATATGATGATCGTCTTAAGAAGGCGGCGGACCAAACATCGCTTAGTGATGCCATCAGTGTAGCTGTTGGAAAGATCAAAAAGAAGCCGATTGTTGTGGCTGCTATGGACTTTACTTTCATTGGAGGTTCGATGGGTTCAGTTGTTGGAGAAAAGATCTCCAAAGCGGTTGATTACTGTATCAAGAATAAGACACCTCTTATGATCATATCAAAGTCAGGTGGAGCACGCATGATGGAGTCAGCTTTCTCATTGATGCAGCTGGCTAAGACTTCTGCTAAGTTATCCATGTTGTCAAAGAAGGGTATCCCATTCTTTTCATTCTTAACAGATCCGACGACTGGAGGTGTAACCGCTTCATTTGCTATGTTGGGCGATATCAACTTTGCAGAGCCTGGAGCATTAATTGGATTTGCTGGGCCAAGGGTGATCAAGGAGACCATAAAGCGTGATCTTCCAGAAGGCTTTCAGACATCTGAGTTCCTCTTAGATCATGGTTTCTTAGACTTCATAGTGGATCGCAAGCATCTCTTCGATAAGCTCGACGAGTTACTTTGCTACTTCCAGCCAACTAAGTAATCCTTATTCTTCAGTCAATATCTTAAAGCTTTTATTGAGTGGGTCACAATGTGTGATGAGCTCATCTATCCATGCGCTGCCATAGCGTAGATAAAAAGGTATAAAGTTATCATATCGTTCTTGTAGACCGTCATTGCCTGGAAAGAGCTTTTGCTTGGCTTTTTTGAGTTTGTTGATGCCTACCTCGTTCTTGGTTTTTTCGGCTTTAAGCATTTTTGATTGAAGGTAATCCAGAGATTTTATGGCCTTACTAGCCTCTGACAGCGTCGTCTTACCTAATGTCGGATCTATCTTACTTGCTCTATCCTTGATCTGGTTGAAGATATCTTCTATAGCTTTCTTTTCTCCGGATAGGTCGATTTCTTCATCTGATTGAAGACGTGCATACTGACCTACTAATTTTTCTTCTCGCTGAAAGAGATCCATGATATCCATCTGCGCACCTACCAAGGTTTTCTGTGTTTTTTTATCCACTATGTGCAGAGAATCTCTTCTGATCAACATGGGAAATGACAGCTCCCAACTATCAAACAGTCTCTTGCGCTCAACCCAATAGGCAAGTTCTCCACCGCCACCTACATAGGCTAGATTAGGCATGATGATCTCTTGATAGATAGGACGCAAGATAACGTTAGGACTTATAGATTCAGGCTGCTCACTAATTAAGGAGATCAGCTCATCTTTAGCGTAAGAATCTCCATCGATACTGTAAGTGCCATCAGCCTCACCAATCACACGGATCCGATCAGCCCCCATATGAAAGAAGTTAACTTTGCGGGCATGGGCCTGTCTCTTAAACCCTTGGGCCTCCAAGGCTTCTTGATCCGCTTCAACAGCCCTTATAGAATCCTTTTGCTCTATGTCTTTGATGATATACGGCAGTAACTTGGCTTTGAAGCCAGCATCATCCATATTAGCGATGATTAGACCGTACTTCTTGAAGAGTTCATTAACAAAGTAAACCATGAAGCCACCATATGTCTCAGAGGCTGCTTGCGCTTTGGAGATGATGGTCTTCAGTTCTTCTGCTTGATCTCCTGATCCTAACACTTCGGTAACCGATGCAAGTACTTCGTCTAAGCCATCATGTGACATACGACCAGTAGAACCCTTTTGGTTTGTCTCCCAAGTGAAGTCCTTGTTAAACATATGCAGCGTAGCAATCTCTTGAAAATCATGATCCTCTCCTCCGGTAACAAAAACAGGTACAACCTTATAATCAGGATGAGCATCATTAATCTTGCGGCTTAAACTGATGATACTACATATCTTAATGATAAAATATAGGGGTCCCGTAAGTAGCGAAGGCTGATGCGCTGTGATCACTGTAAATGTCTTCTCAGATGCTAAAGCATGGATGTGATCTATGGTCGCCTGAGATGCATCAAGTCTTTCATATTGCTTCAGTAAGGTTGAGACCAATAATGACCTATCTATATCATATGATGCTCTATCTCTTAACACCTGCGAGAATGAATCAAAAGATGCAGGATATTTTATAAAAGGTTTAAGACGCGCATCACTACGCTGATATGCCTTATCTCTATCTGATAGTTGTGGCACATCTTCAAATGAAACCTCTTTTTTGGTATAGATCAAGTCGTAAAGTTTTTCAGATTAAGATATGTAAACGCTCTACCATCAGAATAGATCACAAAACAAATCATTAAAATTATCTTGCATCGTATAAAGTCAATAATTATCTGTTAATGTTGTCTTACTTCTTCAATCGGATAGGTTATGGTGTCTTGGTTCTCTTCTTAGTGACCATCATAGTTTCTTCTATCGTATACTTATCCCCTGTAGATCCGACGCGATTGACATTTGGCCAAAGAATGGACGAGCGAACCGTAGAGCTCAAGCGCAAGCAACTAGGACTCGACCTTCCTTTGCATCAACAAGTGATCAAGTACCTTGCTGATGTTAGTCCTGTCCTTATTTGCCAGAGGGACAATTGGTCTTCTGATTATGAAGGCAAGTATATCACGATTGGGGCATTTGCTTTAGGCGTAAAAAAGCCCTTCCTCAGGAGCTCATATCAATCTGGACGTTCAGTTAGTGTCATCCTATTAGAGGCATTTCCTAATACACTATATCTGTCCTTGGTCGCCATAGGGCTTGCTATCGTACTGGGTATCTTATTAGGGATAGTTGCTGCGCTCAATAAGGGAACGTGGATTGACAACTCTGTACTTTTTGTTAGTACCCTTGGGTATTCAGTCCCAAGCTATGTAACGGCTATTGTTTTAGGTGTAATCTTTGGATATTATATGAGGGACTTAACTGGACTCAATATACAGGGTAGCCTCTACGAGATCGATGATCTGGGTGATGATATTGTCGTATGGAAGAATCTGCTGCTACCTGCGATTGCACTTGGCATCAGGCCTATAGCCATCGTCACACAATTGATGCGATCGAGTATGCTGGAAGTGATGGATGAGAAGTATGTTTTAGCAGCACGAGCGAAGGGTTTATCTAGGTTTGGTGTCATCAAATCTCACATACTAAGAAACGCACTCAACCCGGTTATCACTGCCCTTAGTGGATGGTTTGCTGCCTTGTTAGCGGGTGCATTTTTTGTTGAGTTTATATTTAATTTTAAAGGGTTAGGATTTATCACGGTAAATGCCTTGCTCAACTATGATATACCTGTAGTTTTGGGGGCGCTATTGTTTACGAGTTCATTATTTATAGTGATCAATATCGCAGTGGATTTGCTGTATGGGTTCTTAGACCCGAGGATAAAATTAACTGATTAAGAGGATCATAAGTGAAGGATACTAAAAGATATGGCCAACGCGGTGTTTCGGCATCCAAGAGTGAAGTTCATGACGCCATCAAACATATGAGCAAGGGGCTTTATCCTAAAGCCTTCTGCAAGATACTACCAGACCTTGTTGGAGGAGATGATGCATACTGCAACATCATGCATGCTGATACGGCTGGCACGAAAACAAGTCTCGCTTATCTATATTGGAAAGAGACAGGTGATTTATCCGTTTGGCCTGGTGTGGTCCAAGATGCCATCGTTATGAACATCGATGATATGGCATGTACAGGTTGCATCGAGAATATCGTCATCTCATCAACCATCGGAAGAAACAAATCTCTGATCCCTGCTGAAGTGCTCAAAGAGGTGATCCAAGGAAGCCAGACCTTTATGGATAAGATGGCTGAGCATGACATATACTTGACTTTGGCTGGCGGAGAGACGGCTGATGTAGGAGATATCGTTAGGTCGATTGATGTAGGGATTACCGCATTTGGCAGGTTGAAGAGGGCAGACTTAATCACTAATGATATCATAGACGGAGATGTCATTGTAGGGCTTTCTTCTAGTGGACAAGCGTCATACGAATCAACCTATAATGGAGGCATGGGAAGCAATGGCCTAACCAGCGCACGACATGATGTCTTTTCTAAACACTATGCCGTGACGTATCCTGAGAGCTTTGATCCGCACATCAAGGATGAGCTCGTTTATTGCGGATCAAAACGTCTTACTGACAGGATCACGATAAAGGACGGAGTAGAAACTACAGTTGGCAAACTTGTATTATCTCCTACAAGAACTTATATGCCGATCATCAAAAGGATGCTTGCTGATTATAGATCAGGTATCCATGGTATGATACATTGTACAGGTGGTGCTCAAACGAAAGTGATGAAGTTTGTTGATGGACTCAAGGTTATAAAAGACAACCTACTTGATATACCTCCATTGTTTCAATTGATCGAAGAAGAGTCGGGTACTACACGCAAAGAGATGTATGAGGTTTTCAATATGGGACATCGTCTTGAGGTATACTGCTCACCAGAAGTAGCCGATGGACTGATAGAGATCTCACAATTATATCATGTAGATGCACAGATAATAGGAAGGGTAGAAGCAGCAGAAAAGAATGAGCTAATTATCTCAGATCGTCAAGGGACATATACTTATTGATTATGGGAAGGCTATTATCAAGATTTTTACTTTGGATTGCTGGTTGGGAAGCCGACCTCAAGATCCCGGCAGAGTCTGATAGATGTGTTATGATTGCAGCTCCTCATACAACTAACTGGGACGCTTACTTCATAAGATTGGCAGCTACGGTGATGGGTATACCTCTCAAAGTAGCTATTAAGGATAGTTGGACTAAAGGTCTAATCGGACCTTTTATTAGGTCGATGGGCGGGCTGGGTATAGATAGGACTCCTAAAGAAGGTTCTAAAAGATTGAGCCAGACCCAGGTGATGGCTCAGTTGTTTGACACTACGGATGACATAGCCCTAGCCATAGCGCCAGAAGGTACTCGTAAAAAAAGAGATAGATGGAAGATGGGGTTCTACTGGATCGCTCATGAGGCAAATGTTCCAATATCTATGGGATATCTCGACTACAAAAGAAAAGTCGCAGGTGTGCATCATGAAGTTGTCCATACTACTGGTGACATAGAAAAAGATATGAAGGTGATCAATGATTTTTATCGAAATATCGTTGGTAAATATCCTGAAAACTTTAGTGTCGATCTACGATATGAAGAAGGCTCAACGATAACGTAACTATGATTCTTGGCCTCGCTCGAAGTACATGCTTCTTGTAAGTCCAAGAGAAGATTATGTGCTTTGAGGTAAAGAAGAGGGTATGTTGGTGCTACATGGTCATAGTGATCACAATAAACCAGACGCACAGGTCTCTCCTACAGCCGTCTACTTTGAACCAGTACCTAAGTAGTATGTTGCTGGCGTCTTGTCTTTAAGTATAACTATAGGCCCACCATAATAAAAGCAGCTGGATAGGAAGTCGTATAAGTGTAGGCACGACATGCTTACCTTTAGCTCTTGCTTTTTGATGATGATATAGATTGGCAGGGAAGACGGCGATAAGCAAAGCTATTGTTGCCCATGCGGATATCGATCGAGTCGCTGGTATGATGAGCCCGATCCCTATCAGAATCTCAGCGATACCTACGAAAATATTGACCTTATCAGGACTGGGTACCCAAGGAGGTGTGATCTTTAAGAAAAACCTTGGGTTGCGAAAGTGACTGACTCCTGCATATAAGTAGAAAGCAGCCATGAGATATAAGTGCCAATATTCAAGTCCATTCATAGAAGTAAGATAAGTCGTTCAGCCAACATTTGGCATCCTCGTCAATAAAATATATAACAGTAAAATGGGGTAGCCACTTTATAGACCGTCTTAGGACTGTAACTTTTAATCAAAGATTCAACATGTCACTTATTCAAAATAATAGATGGTATATCTATGTCAAAAAAGAAATCAAGGCTCTCAAAGAGTATAAGATCATAGACGTCGATCAACAATGGTCAAAATTCAAAACGCTTATTAACTCATCTAATAGCTCCAAGACTTAATCAAGCTCTGCTTGGACAGAAGGTTTAACCAAATATCTTTCGAGTTGCTGAGCAAAGTCTTTCGACCTGTTTAACTGTACCCATACTTACTCTGCACCAATCATTCATAGGTGGAAATGGTCTTCCTACCTTTACGCCATGTGATAGATAAGATTCGTTAAGTTGAGTTATTTCACGTCCTGATTGGTAGAATAGAAAATTACAAGCCGAGTTGACATAAGGCAGCCCCAGATCATCTAACGTGTCCATCATCATTCTTTTAGTAACTCTGTTTTGCTTGATACTATAGTCGTAAAACGTCTGATCTTTTAAGGCTGTTTTAGCTGCAGTCACAGCAAGTGCATTAGGTCCGGCCATAGATGACTTACCCAGTCTTTTGATGATATCCGGACGAGCAATCAGATATCCTATGCGTATGCCAGCTAAGCCATATACTTTAGAGAAGGTTCTGGCAACGATGACATTCAGTCCTTGCTTAACCAACTTAATCATAGTAGGGTAGTTCTTATCTTCTATATAATCAAAGTAAGCCTCATCACTAAACACAACCGTCCGATTAGACACTAGTCTGCAAAATGATTCTAACTCATCTGCAGGTTCTAATGCACTTGTTGGGTTATTAGGGTTGCACACATAGACTAACCTGGTAGATTGTGTTATCCGACGTTCCATGGCCTCAAGGTCATGAGTCATATCTTTCGTCACAGGTACTTTATGTATGTACGTACCAAAGTGCTCAGCATAATTTTGTAATGCTAAGAATACCGGATCAGCAGCAACGATATTAGAACCCTCTCCACCATAAACAAGACCCGCCATCTTGAGTCCTTCTGTAGAACCGGCCGTCAATATGATTTGATCCCTATCAACATCATGTTTCTTTGCCAGCATATCAACGAGCTCCTTATAATACATCCCAGGATAACGGCATACGTGATCAAAATCGTTGACCATGGCATCCCGCACCATTTGAGAAGGTCCATAAGGATTTTCATTAGAACTAAGGCGGACGACGTCATCCAAAGAAGCAGTAATCGACTTTCTTGATTGTGAAAAAAGAGCACCATAATCTGCACTGCTTAATGTCGCAGCTGCACCAGCTAGGCTTGATGACTTAATCCAGTTTCTTCTATTGATCTTACTCATGACATGATAACTTTGTGTCTTGAAAGTAAGAATTCTTGAAAAGAATAAAGAATGATTATAATGTCAAACAATCCTACTCAACGGAGTCTATCAGGTCGCCACTAAGAAACAGTAGTTCAAGTTCTAATAGTTTCGCTTGATAGCGAGCTACATTGTATCCTATCTCTGATTGAAGTAGATTGAGCTGGGCTTGTCTAAAGTCGACTGATGTCACTTGACCTGCGTTAAATAGTTCGGAGGTTCGCTCTAAGTTCAACCGATTAATATCAAGACTATTTTGCTCAACATTTAAGATATATAAGGCATTCTGATAATTACCCCAAGCATTATCAATATCGCGTCTTAGCTCTATAACTATCTGGTCTCTTGTTAGTGACTCAGTTTCCATGTTGATCTTAGCGTTGTCTTCTAAGATCTTTTTTTGGCCGCCATCGTAAAGATTCCAATTGAGCGTCAGCCCAAGGTTTAATCCAGAGCTCGTTGAGTTTGTTATAAAAGCCCCTGGAGCATTCTGAGAATAGTTATAATTAAGTCCAGCATTAGCACCTATTGTTGGGCTGTTGATTTTATCAATGGCATCGATCTCAAGTTGGTTGATCATCTGTAGTTGATCAGATAAGAGAATGTTTACATTTTGCTCTAGTGCTTTTGCTTCTATTGCTTCCTTGGTTAGTGAAGGATCATAAGAGATATTGGTACTCATGTCATAGGCGTCATCTATCTCTTGACCGATGAGCACTTCCAGGTCTCTTTTTGCATTTTCAAGTTGTTGGCTACCATTAAGGTAGGTCACACTATCACGACTGATATCTACCTGAGCATTGAGTATATCTAATCTTGATCCTTGACTTAAGTCATATCTTAACTGTACTCTCTCTTTTCTTTTTCTTGATAGTTCTAGTGCCTCTTCCGTTGCCTTCAGGTTCTCTGATATTTGAGCGATGGTATAGTACTGATTGTAAACTTGAAAGATAGTGTTCTCAATCGTCTGTCTCAGTTGGATATTAGAAAGATTGAGTCGCTCTTTCATCTGATCTAATCTTATACCTCTTGATCGATCCAGAAGCAGATAGTTTGCATTAACAGATGCGCCTGCTGCCCAAGAGAGCGCGGTTCCCGTTGTTGCCTCCATACCATTGCCAAACTGTTGCCTTGATCCACCTATAGTAGCAGTCGGTCCTAGTGATGCATTGACAGTGGGATTATAACCAAAGTTCTCTTTAGCGGCATTGTTCTCAGATATCTTAATGTTTTGCTCTGCCAGCTGCACACTATAATTGTGATCTATAGCTAACTTAACAACATCATCAGCTGTGAGAACGCTCTGGGCAGATAAGTCAAGTGAGCAGATGGTTATACCAATTATAATCATCAAACAATTACATGTTTTTATTCTAATTAACCGAGTCATGTGTAAGCGTTTGTTGACTTATATATTCTTGTTCTTTAACAACTCTTTCAAGGTTGCGACCATCAGTCCACTTGTCCGTTCTTAACCAATAGGCGGTCCTCTTAATATCATTGAACAAGGATAAAAGTAGTGGCAACAAGAAGAGCGTCAAGAAAGTGGCAAATGCAATACCATAAGCGACAGATATAGCCATAGGAATAAGAAACTGAGCAGAAAACCCTTTTTCAAATATCAGCGGTGCCAATCCTGCCACGGTAGTTATAGATGTAAGAAAGATCGCTCTAAATCTTTGTTTTCCAGCTTCAAATAAGGCATCGTCAAACGACAACCCGGACGCCAGTAGATTATTGAATTTTTTAATTAGAACAAGCCCATCGTTAACCAATATACCGATGAGGGCAACTATGCCCAACATAGACAACATGTTGATAGGCATATCATGTGCCCAGTGTCCCCAAGCAACTCCAACTAAACTAAATGGTATCAATATGAATAACATAATAGGCTGTGAGTATGACCTAAATGTAAAAGCGATGACTACGTACATCAACAAAAATATCCCTGGTAGAACTGACTGCATAGCTCCTCCTATCTGACTCGCTTCTCTGTTTTGTCCTTCATACAAAGCTTCTATGCTTGGGTATTTTGCAAGTATATCAGGCATAATGTTTTCTTGAACAGAGGCAAGTAGTTCTGTAGCACTATCTTTTACATTTTTTTGATCTGCTTCTACTCTGATTTCCCTTTTTCCTTCTAAGTGGTTGATGGCTACTTCTCCTCTTTCTATTGTATAACTCGCGATCTCTGAGAATGGAACTCGCGTTCTCGAAGGAGTGACTATCCACATATCATCTAGATTGGTGATGGACCTCCTGTCTCGCTCGTCATATCTTACCCAGACTCTTATCTCATCTCGCCCCCTTTGAAATCTCTGGACAGGTGCACCAAAGAATGCACTACGTACTTGAGCCATCACTAAGTTAAGATTGAGTCCAAGTAGATATGCATTGTCTTTTAGATCTATACTGATCTCTTTTATACCTAATGGATCGTTGTCTGTAACATCTTTGAGTTGGGTAAGCTGATTAAGTTTTTGCTTGAGTTCGTTCTTTGCTCCTTTAAGCTCTTGGAGATTATTACTCACTAGTGAAACAGATATTGGCTTTCCGCCAAATGCATTGCCAGAACCGAACTCTAATGTTTCAACTCCTGAGATGGTACCTACAGCATCTGAGAGGGCGGCAGCAACTCTACTGGCGTTTATGGTTCCTCGATTTTCTTCTGGTTGAAGGTTAAGCGTCAGTACTGCTTCGGAGGTAGAACCTCCAGCATCATTGGAAGTTCCAGGTGGCCCTCCGGCGGATTGAGCTGCAGATGTTCCTATTCTCTTTATAGAATTTACAATTACACTATGACCGTTATCTACCTCCGCAGAAAGATCTTCATTGACTAACCATGCTTGATTTTCAATATGTGTGATGATAGAATCTGTTATGTACTCGCTTGTGCCTTGTGGCATCTTGAGACTAATGTTGACTTGATCACTTTCTATAGGTGGGAAGAAACTGCCTTTTATAATACCACCACTAAATCCACCTATCGTTATCATCATGAGCGCTATGGGAATAGCAAAACCAAAGAACTTGTTGTTCAATAAAAATCTAAGACTCGGAGTATATAATGTATCTCTGATCCACAACATACCCTTGGTGGCCCATCTATTAATTAGAAAACCCTTAGATTCTTTTTTCAAAGCTCTTGAGTGAGCTATGTGAGCAGGTAGTATGATCAAGGCTTCAATCAAAGATATGGCTAATATGATGGTCAAGACCTGAGAGATCTCTCCAAAAAATGTCCCGATGGTACCTGGTAAGAATATGAATGTCGAAAATGCAATCATAGTCGTAAGTATCGCAGATACTATAGGCGGTATCACTTCAAGTGTACCATCGATGGCTGCTTGAGCAGGAGACTTTCCTTTTTCATAATGACTGTATATGTTCTCACCTACTACAATTCCGTCATCTACCAAAATCCCAATCACTAAGATCAATCCAAATAGTGAGATAACATTGATCGTCATAAAAGTGGGCGCAAATATAAAAAGACCAAAGAATGATACTGGCAACCCTATGGCTACCCAAAATGCTATGCTTGGCTTTAAAAATATACCCAATAGTATCAAGACTAGAAGTATTCCCAATCCACCATTGTCTAAAAGTAAGCCTATGCGTTGTTCTAAAGCAACGGTCGAGTCTCGGGCTATTTCTAATTGAACTTGATCATATCGTTGATTAAACTTGTCAATGTAATCACGCGTTGTCTCTGAAGCTATGATGATATCCTCATTATTTGTCGTGGATACTTTGATCATGATAGCAGACTCATCATCTATAAAGATTTTATCGGGACTCTCTGACCATCGATCTCTTACAGTTGCTACATCTTTTAATCTCAGTATGTTACCTGAAGCGTCAGCTCTTATGACTATATAGTCTAGCTCATCTCCATAATATGATCGATGATTCGCTCTAATCAGATAATCCTCTCCTGTTGTTTTTATATTGCCACCTGTTGACAGTATATTACTACTGCTTACTGCTGCGGCTACTTCTTGAAAAGTGAGATCATATGCGCGAAGATCATTTTCTCGGACAGCTATTTCAATTTCCTCAGCGGGAAATCCTGTTATATCAACTTGAGAAATATTTGGCTTTGATCGAAGATCGCTTTCTATATTACGTGCTATCTGTTTTAATGACTTAAGACTGGCACCTTCTCCACTCAGAGCAAAGAAAACTGCTTCGTTTAATACTTCAATTTTAGAAACTACAGGAGGTTCCATTTGAGGAGGAAAGGATGGAACGCGATCAACGGCATTCTTTACATCCGTCAACAAGAGATCGATGTTGTAATCGGTAAAACCCTCCACAACAATGGATGCGCCATTTTCTCTTGAAGTCGATGTCACTCTATCTACACCAACAAGACCACGTAGATTGTCCTCTATTTTAAGTACAATCCCTTCTTCTATCTCTGCTGGAGAAGCGCCCGGATATACAATCGCGACATTGACAATATTGGACTCAGCTTGAGGAAAAAAAGATGACTTGGTCTTACTCAATCCCATCAATCCAAACAATATGATGGTAAGCATCAAGACGTTGACTGCAACTGAGTATTTTATAAAAAAAGAAATAATACCTCTCATCTCTCTTTTTTTAAAATTCTCCAATTGAAACACGCATACCCTCATGTGCACCTGGGATGATCCGAGAGAGCACTTGTGTCCCATCTTCTAAGCCTTCAACTACAACTGTTGATTCGTTATAAAATACCGGTTGGACCTCTACGGTCGCCAATACAGTATCCTTGATAATAAATAACTTGTTATCATCAAATAAAAGTTTTCTATCGATCTCAAATATGTTCTCTATGTCCTTGACATCAAGATCTGCTTCTAAGTAAAGACCTTCTCTTAGCCCTTTACCTGATACATCTATGTAGACCTTAATCGTCTGTGTGGATTGATCCACAACACCATTGATGCGAGCTACGCGGCCAGTCCAACTATTGGTTCTTTCTAAGTTGTGTAGTTGTACTTTTTTTCCAAGTTTTAAAAGATCGAGATAAGACACATTGATATTGACTTCCATCTCATATACTGATGTAGAAATAAACCCTGCAAGTTTTTGACCGTTGCGCACTACAGCGCCTGGATTGATCGCCACGTCAGTGAGTACTCCTGAGAATGGAGCTCGTATGATGTACTTGGCAAGTCTTGTCTCAAGGTTTTCGATATTATAATAAGTGCTTTGCAAGCCTCTACCTATGATGAATAACTTCTCTCGCTCTGATGATGGCTCTGGCAAAGCTGCTAGTGGTCGAGATAAATCAAAGTCTGTGACGTATTTGTTCCATTTGGCGAAAGCATCAGGATAGTCCAACTTAAGATCCGGTAAGAGCAAGGTGACCTGATTAATTAAACCACTCTTCTGCGATCTTATATTTGCACGGATCTCATCACTATTGATCTGCATCAAGACTTCTCCCTTGCTAAATCGAGTCCCCGGCTTAAAAGATCGATCACTCTTCTCAAATACCCCCATCACTTCTGAGAATATCTCAACTTGATTTTTGGCTACTATGTTACCACTGGTCTTGAGTGTGATAGGGGTTGTGCTATTATTGACTGTTACTACAGATACAGGTGTAACCAACTTTGTTTCAATGGGCTTGGGTATACTTCGCGATGCTGCCATCTTGGAAGCAATCAGATATGCCCCTAACAACATGAGTAGGCCAAGTAATATAATGATGATTTTTCTTAACATAGGTTGGTTATTACGCCCTGCAAATCTAACTCCCTTCATCTAACTCCCTTAAGTAGACATCAAGAATCTAATTATAGACGATAGTGTAACATAAACTAGCTTATTAGCTATAAACTATATATTGGTGCCAAAGTTGAGTTATAAAAAGAGGAATGTGATAAATGTATCGAGATATAAGGAAAAGTAATGCAGACATGAACAATATGTATACAGCAAATATCAAAGGTTAACGAAGAAGTAGGATACAGAAAATCAACGTTTAAACTACATTAATGAAAGTATGCTACTCGAAAACAATCTAATGGATCCGTTACTTGAAGCAGAAAAGAAGAAGAACTAACTCGATAATGAGGGACAAGGAAGACAAAGAAACGACTAGATCCAACCGCTCTGACAACGAGGACTATTACTTCGAGAACGGCCTGATGGTCATGACCGAGCAGTATCATCTAAAGAGGGGAGTCTGCTGTGGTAGTAAATGCCGTCATTGTCCTTATGATCATGAGAATGTCGAGCCTTCATGATTAGCACAATAGATCAACTGGGCATGAAGCATGAGCTGCCAACTCGACCTAATAGAGTTGTATGCTTGGTGCCATCCATCACGGAGTTGTTATGTGATCTTGGATTGTCAGATTACGTAGTTGGCTGCACCAAGTTCTGTATACATCCCATAGAGATTAAGAACAGTGCTGTCATTGTCGGTGGAACAAAGAATGTCCATCTTGATGCGACCCAAGCGCTACAACCCAATCTAATCATTGCTAATAAAGAAGAGAATACAAAGAATGACATTGTTGGATTAAGAAAAGTTGCACCTGTATGGGTAAGCGATATACCCACAGTAGAAAGTGCATGGGTCATGATACGTGCGATAGGAAAGATCTTCGGTATGGAAAAGAAGGCAGAGCAGATTATAAAATCATCTGAACGCGTACTAAGCCAAACTATGCAGGAAAGTAAGCGAGTGGCATACATCATATGGCGATCTCCTTATATGACTATCGGTGGCGACACGTATATACATGATATGTTGTGTAGGAGTGGATTTGACAATGTATTTGGCGAAAGCCAGAGATACCCTGAGCTAACAGTCGATGATCTCAATGAAAAAAAGCCTGATGTAATCTTTCTATCTTCTGAGCCATTTCCATTTAAAGAAAAGCACATAGCCGAACTAAAAGAAGAGCTTGGTGATATCCCAATCGTACTAGTTGATGGTGAGTACTTCTCTTGGTATGGATCAAGAGTCATACATTGTAAAGGTTACTTGGAGGGGCTTATGATGGAGGTTGCCAAATCATCGGTATAAAGAAATCGAGTCAAGCAATATATGGAGATGACTAAGGTTGCAAGTGGATAAGATTGTTGACTGATAAGAAACGCATTTTCCTAATCGTTATAATGCCAATACCAATAAAACAAAACGTATGAAGATTTTAAAAATCATCGTCTTTTCACTGACTGGACTGCTTTGTTTGATTGGTATCTACAGTATATACAACTTTTGGGATCTAAGAAAATCTAAAAAAGAAGTCTCATCTACTGTCCTGCTTGAACGAGTGGAAAAAGTGATGAAGCTCGTCACTGTCGAAGGTGGATTCTCAGAGATTTATGATTATAAGCATCACTACTTTGCGGATATATGGCCATTTAGAAAGAAGGCTTTGGTACGGGTTAATGCGAAGGTATTTGTAGGTTTTGATCTTGAAAAAGCCACTATAGAAACAGACGAAGACGAAAAGGTAATCACCATCAGTGATCTACCTTGGGCGGAGATTATGTCCATCGAACATGACCTCGAATATTACAATTTTGAAAACGGTCTCTTCAATCTAATCAGCAATAAGGACATCACCGAGATGGGTTTTGAAGCTAAGGAGTTTATTGCAGAGAAGGCCACTGAGAGTGACCTTTTTGATCAAGCAGAAGAACAATGTAACGAGCTCTTAGATGTACTTGGTTTGGCCATGGAAGCATCAGGATGGACGCTCGTTATCCATAGAGCACCTCGGCTGGCAGGGTAGCCCTGTCATTATGCAGCGTACCTGTAAGAACAAAACCAATGGATGATGCATGACATTCCGATGGCTTATGCTATATTATATTATCAATATTAAGTACACTGATATTGGTGATATGACTTTGCTATCTACAATAAGTAATCATGAACCCACTCAAGCTCATCTATTCTAACATATGTCAAGTAATGATAGGATTTTCTGTTATAGGCATATTCCTTATTTCTTGTCAAAACAAGAAGATAGATCAAGGCCCTCCCAATGTCGTCGTAATCTATATGGACGATCTGGGATATGGTGATGTGGGAGTCAATGGTTCTACAGCGATACAAACGCCACACATGGATCGATTGGCAAATGAAGGGATGCGATTTACCAATGGATATGCCACATCAGCCACCTGTACGCCCAGTAGATATGCACTGCTGACTGGCGTGTATCCTTGGCGAGAGCAGCAAGCTCGGATATTGCCCGGCACGGCTCCACTCATCATCGGTACGGATCAGATGACTCTGCCTAAGATGCTCAAAACCAAAGGATATCATACGGGCATCGTAGGCAAATGGCACTTAGGACTCGGCACTGGCCATGTCAATTGGAACGAGCGCGTCACACCAGGTCCTAACGAAGTGGGATTTGATTATGCATATATCATGGCGGCGACTCAAGATAGGGTGCCGACGGTCTATATCGAAGATGGATATGTAGTCAACTTAGATCCCAATGATCCGATAGTGATCAGCTATCAACAGAACTTTGAAGGTGAGCCGACTGGTGTAGACAACCAGGATCTACTCACGATGAAGTGGCATCATGGGCATAACAATAGCATCGTCAATGGTATCGGCCGGATCGGCTATATGAAGGGTGGGGCTTCCGCCAAATGGAGTGATGTCGATATGGCTGATCATTTTCTGGAGCGCGCTCAAGCATATGTAAAGACGCATAAGAAGGAACCATTCTTTTTGTACTATCCGCTACAACAACCACATGTGCCGCGAACGCCTCATCCAAGATTTGTTGGAGCGACTGATCTTGGCCCAAGAGGTGATGTGATCGCTGAGGCTGATTGGTGCATAGGTCAGTTTATGAAGACACTAGCAGATGAAGGACTTTTAGAAAACACGCTGATTGTATTTTCAAGTGACAATGGACCTGTACTCAATGATGGATACTATGATGACTCTGATACTAAGAACGGAGATCACAAACCATGGGGTCCATTTAGAGGAGGGAAGTATAGTTTGTTTGAAGCGGGGACACATGTTCCATTCTTTACATATTGGAAAGGAAAGATCAGTCCTGGTGTTTCAGATGAGATAGTGAGCCAATTGGATCTCTTATCATCTATCGCTTCTATAGTAGGCAGTGATATTAGAACTGATGATAGTCAAGCTCTTGCAGCGGTACTGATGGGTCAAGAGGGTAAGGGTAGAGAACATCTTGTTATAGAAGCAACGACCAGAACAGCCTATCGCAAGGGAGACTGGGTCATGATCCCACCTTATGATCAGCCAGCTGTGCTCACTAATGTAAATATAGAAGTAGGCAATGCGCCTGAATATCAACTTTATAATTTGAAATCAGATATTGGCGAACGAAACAATCTGGCCATGAGTAATCCAGAAATGTTGGAAACCATGAAATTAGAATACGCCACCATCAAAGGTGATGTTGTCACTGAGATAGAATCAATAGAACTGAAGTAGTCACACTGTTAACGAGCAATAAAGATCTATACAATTAAGTAGAAGTCATACGTAGGCAATGAAGATTGAGCGAAACAGATGTTATTTTTGAGCTCCGCTCAACTAACATAGTTTTGGTGATTTTAAATATGCGAGTACATTATCATATCCAGCCCCACAAATGAAATAAAGGTCTCCAGACCTCTTATTTCAAAATCTTACAACGCCACATACTTTAACATAAACAACACCACCAACACATACAAAATGGGATGAACCTCACGCGCCTTCCCAAGTGTCACTTGTATAATGACATAAAACATCAAACCAAAAGCGATACCATTAGCGATGCTATATGTAAATGGCATAACGATAATCAACAAGATCGCTGGGATGGTCGAAGCGATGCTCGATAAGTCAATCTTACGTATGCCATCAAACATCAAGATACCTACCATAATTAGAACAGGAGAAGTTGCGGCTACTGGAACAATGCCAGCTATCGGAGCCAGAAAAATACCCAATAAAAACAAGGTGCCCGCAGAAAGAGATGTCAGGCCAGTTCGCCCACCTGCGATGATACCTGAGCTACTCTCGATATAAGTAGTAACTGAAGATGTACCTAAGATAGCACCTGCTGTAGTGGCCGTAGCATCTGCAAAGAGTGCTTTATTCATCCTGGGTAAGTTGCCATCTTTATCTAAGAGATCACCTTTACTTGCAGTGCCAAGTAAGGTCCCAAGTGTATCCAACAAGTCCACCATCGTAAAGCTGATGATGACAATAGTCGTTGTCAGTATAAGCTGAGATAATGACTCACCTCCATCAGCCAAAAACAAACCGGCAAAGTCCATCTTAAAGAATGTAGGAGATAGACTGATCTGACTGATATCATAAGAAGCAGGGATCACTGTCACACCCAAGGGGATGCCAACAAGCGTTGTTATAAGGATGGCCCATATCATCGCAGCTCTTATCTTCTTAACCATCAAAACAGTCAGAACAACAAAGCCAAACGCCGTCAACAACACAGAAGGATCAGATAACTTACCAAACTGTATAATCTGCGTCGGTGCATTCTTCACTTGATCGATGAGGACATCTTTCTGAAGTACTTCGCTATCTAAGATCAAGCTGATGATCGGGCCTTGGTTAACTTCTACAAGTCCAGCGTTATTCAATCCGATCAAGGCTATGAACAGTCCGATACCTGGTGCTATCGCTAGCTTTAAGTTTTTAGGAATTGCCTTTATGATGATGGCCCGTAGTCCAGTAACCGTACAGATCAAAAACAATAATCCAGACAGAAAAATAATCGCTAACCCTTGCTGCCAACTATATCCCATGCTAAAGACAACTGTATAAGTAAAGAAGGCATTTAACCCCATACCGGGTGCTTGAGCCATAGGAAGATTGGCCAAAAGTCCTATCAGAAAAGTACCCAAGGCAGAGGCGATACAAGTCGCTATAAAGACTGAACTATAATCCATACCGGTCTGTGATAGGATAGATGGATTAACAAAGAGGATATAAGACATGGTTAGAAAGGTGGTCAGTCCAGCCAGTAGTTCTGTCTTGATTGAAGTGTTATGTTTAGTCAGGCTAAAGAGTCTTTCTAACATCTTGTTTGTTGTTTTGGAATGGAGGTAGAAGATAGAGAATCAGAGGGAGTTTTAGTGGATTGTGTTCACTACTATTTTACTACATCAAGTCATATGATAGAGAACTGATTATATATGAATGGTTAAATCTCTTCAACGCGCAGAAGAAGAATTCGTTTTTGGTGGATTATCTCAGCAAGCAACAACTAGGAATCTATCAAATATTCGTGATGGAACATTTTGTGATCGCTGAAAAAGATCATATAGAAACATAGGCTATATTAGAACGTAGATTAACCAATTTGTTAAATGATATTAAGTTATAAGTAGCATGAAAAACACCAGACGACAGTTCATAGGAACCAGCTTGGCTTTAGGCTTAGGCTCTACTATTAAAGTCAATCCACTTCAACAGCACTTTGGACAAAACACAAGTGATCAGAATCTAAAGATTCTCATCCTTGGTGGTACGTCTTTCTTAGGGCCACATCAGATCGCTTACGCTTTAGATAGAGGTCATGAAGTGTCCACTTTCACAAGAGGTAAAACAGCCCCTAAAACTAATAAAGACATCTTCGATCAAGTTGAAAGCTTGATCGGTGATCGAGAAGACAACTTAGAAGCACTAAAGAATAGAAAGTGGGATGTCGTTATTGACAACTCTGGCAGAAAGGTCAAGTGGACAGAGGACACTGCTAACTTGTTAAAGGATAACGTTGGCCTCTACCTTTATACATCCTCTATCAGTGTTTACTATCCATATACGGGTAGTGACTTTAGTGAGCAAAGAGAATTAGTGAGAGCGATACCAGAAGGTACACCTGCGGATGAGATACGCACTTATGAGTATGGCGTGATGAAGGCTAACTCTGAGTTAGCCGCTATTAACAATTTTGGCGCGGACAGATCCATCATCGTTAGACCGTCTCTGATCGTAGGCCCTGGTGATCGGACTGATCGATTTCCTTATTGGGTGGCAAGATTAGAAAAAGGAGGAGACATCATCATCCCTGGAGCGAAGGACGAGGTTGTGCAGTTTATTGATGTTCGAGACCTTGCACAATGGATGATCAGACTTTGCGAAAACAAAGCAGCTGGCATCTACAATGGTTCCGGACCCGGACATGACATGACCACTAACGCCTTTGTACATGGCATACATGCTAACTTTACTTCTCCTGTTAATTACATACAGATAGACGATAAAGACTTCTTATTAAAGCACGGTCTTTTTGGTATACAACCATGGGTCATCCAGATGCCTAAGTTTGCTGGCATGTCTAAAAGTGATAACTCAAAAGCGATTGCTGCTGGGCTAACTTTTAGATCACTTTCTGAGACTGTAAAGGCTACTACGGATTGGTGGTATTCTGATGATGTCACACAAGAGCGGCGTAATAATATCTTAGATGGTGAAAAGTCGTTGATGCGGAGAGAGGCAGGAATATTAGAAAAATGGAAGGAGCACCAGGGTTAATCAAAATCAAAATGTCAATCAAAATTAAAAGGAGGAAGACTTTGTCATCCTTTGGTGTTGTTTGTCCTTTTGTTTGACATACTCATCCAGTTTGACTCTTATACTCATCTATTTGGTGATTTATAATGGCCTTACTTGATTATATTGATCAATGTTTAAGGTCTACGCTATGAAATCAAAATTACCATTTTCCATCTTACAGATTCTTGCACTTGTGGCATTCTGTTCATTGGGTATGCAATGCGGTTTGGCCCAGTCTTCAGCAGAGAAGGACATTCCAGTGTCAGTGGAAGAACTTCAGGCCAGTATCCAAACAATTATAGACGAAAGTTCTACTGCTGCTGCGGGCATAGCATTAGTTAGAGGAGATAGTGTGATATGGACGGGGAGTATTGGCGTGTCCGATAAAGAGAAGAAGACAAAAGCTGATGAAAACACGATGTATCGCATCGGGTCGACCAGTAAGATGTATGCGTCACTTTCTATTCTGAAGTTAGTTGAAGACGGTAAGGTTAGTTTAGATGATAAGGTTAGAGATTTGATTCCAGAAATAGAATTTACGAATCAGTGGGAAGACACTCATCCTGTCTTGGTGGCTCACTTACTCGAGCATACCACAGGTTGGGATGATATCCATCTGCCAGAGTATGCTCATAATGATCCAACACCAGTTTCATTAAAAGGAGGTTTGGACTTTCATCCACATTCCAGAATCTCAAGATGGATGCCCGGTACTCGTATGTCATATTGTAATTCTGGACCACCAGTGGCTGCATACATTGTACAAAAGATTCGAGGCATGGATTTCGAAGAGTATGTACAACAGACCTTCTTTGATCCTATGGGCATGGAGCATATGACCTATCGCAAATCAGAAGTTTATAATCGTACTGGAGCAAAGTTGTATGAAGGGGATGAAGAACAACCGTATTGGCACATTTTAGATCGGCCATCAGGTTCTATCAATGCATCTCCCGTGGATATGGCCAAGATGATTCGGTTCTATCTCAATAGAGGCCATGTAGATAGCCTACAGATCGTAAGTCACGCATCCCTTAGAAGAATGGAACAATCTAAAACCACTTTGGGTGCAAAACTTGGTGCGGAAGTTGGCTATGGACTTTCTAATTATACGACTCCATATGGAGGCTATATGTTCCACGGTCATAATGGCGGGGTAAATGGAGGGCTCAACGATTTTGCATATGCACCAGAGCTTGCTTTAGGATACAATGTGTCTATCAATAGTAGCGATGGGAAGATACTTGAAGAGGTGGTGGATCTCATACGAGACTATCTCTTGGGAGCGAATAAAAAGGAAGTTGAGATAACGCCAACATTCTCATCAGATGGTTCTATCGATGGGTATTATAGACCCGTGAATCCTCGGAATCAGTTGATACATTTCTTGGAGAATATTCTAAACGTTGATAAAATATCAACAGTCGGTGATACCACCATTCGTAAGATTATCTGGGGTGGAGAACCCGCTAAGTATTATGCTATTAATGAGGATCAGTTTCGTTCAGCAGAGACAGGCTTAATAAGTCTACTTAAAGTAAATGATCCACTGACAGGACAAGGCATCCAGGCTAATTGGAATTCTTATCAAAAGATCAGTGCATTTCGGGCGTGGTTTCCTATTGTAATTGCGGGACTTTGGTTGCTGTTTATAATCTTTGGATTGCTCTTTGGTATAGTTTGGTTGATCATGGTATTTATGGGCAAAATCAAAGGGAAGTCAAATAGCTGGGGCCGGTTTCTTCCAATTATATCGAGCATATCAGTACTGATCGGAATGATTGCTCTCGCATATGGATCGATGGATCCATTTGCTGTTTTGTCAGCGCCAACTTTTGTTTCCGTGATGGTTATGCTCAGCACAATTGCATTCGCGTTGCTCGCTATCTATTCACTTTACTATTTGATACGACATAGAAAGAATGGTATACATGGGTTTGCATACTGGTTCTCTTTCATTACCTGTGTCTTGCATGTGATCACGATGGTTTACTTTTTAAGCCATGGAGTCATTGGATTACAGACTTGGGCCTAGGATCCATGATTGACAATCTTAAGGAAGTACTAAGCACAATGATTATCCATGCAATAGGTCAGAATATTTGTTAGCTTGCCTATATTCATATAACACACAATTCTTTATTAATGAAGATGTCCCTTGTATCGATATTGGTTGTACTCCTATTCATCAACACAACTGGCTTATCTGCCCAAGAAGCGCAGACGGTTTACTCAGCTAATGAGCATCCTGATATGCTACCAGAGATGAGTATAAGAGGCGAGCGCGCCGTTGGTGTTAAGACCTTGACGGTTACAGATGAAGATTACACAGATCCATTCACTGGAGAAAATGCACCAAGATCACTCAAGGTAGAAGTCTGGTATCCCACAGATCAAGCAGCTGCAGATGATGCTGTATATACGAACCAAACTAGGAACGGAATCTCGTTTAGCATTACGGGAGATGCAATCAGAGATGCAACATTAAACGCGTCTGCAGATGCTTCTTTAGTAGTCCTTTCTCATGGATACACCGGCTATAGAACTATCATGTACTACCTTGGCGAGCATCTTGCCTCACACGGATTTGTTGTTGTCAGTATAGATCATACGGATAGTACTAATGAAGATGTAGACCCTAAAGTAAATCCTTTTAGTGGATTCAAAAGCACACTGCTCAATCGATCCAGAGATCAACAGTTTGTGTTGGATTACTTTTCTAATCATTCTAATTCTTCAAAGATCTTTGGATCTTCTTTAACTGTAAAGAATGCTGGTGTGATTGGATACTCGATGGGTGGCTATGGAGCGATCAATACGATAGGTGGCTGTTTTGACTTTAACGATGAATTTGCCATGCGTATGATTTTCTCTAATGACGAAGAGAAAATCAAAGCAGCACAATCAGTGTTCAATACTTGTGCCGCAGGACAACCACGTGATAATTTCACAGTAGATCCACGATGGCAGGCTATGGTTGCATTTGCACCTTGGGGTGGTGAAGCCGGAGTCTTTCCAGATCGGTATGTCAATAATATAAAAGTGCCCAGCCTTTACATATCAGGAGACCAAGATGATGTATCAAGTTACGGATCTATAAAGCACCTCTTTGAGCAGACCGTTGCAACAGAGAGTTATCTACTGACCTTTAACAATGCTCGGCATAATATAGCTCCACATCCAGCACCTAAAGAAGCTTGGGAAAGTGAGTATGACTTTGGTCATTATTATGAGCCAGCTTGGTCTACTCAGCAACTCAATAGAATCAACCAGCACTTCACCTTAGCGATGATGAACTGTTACTTGCTAGATGATGAATCCGCTTGCGAATACCTCGATTTGTCACCGACAAGTGATCAGCCACGAAAAGATGGGAAACTCTCTGAAGTATGGAAAGGATTCGACAATCGATATGCCGCTGGTATGAAATGGGAGATGAGCAAAGGGGAGTGATACAATTAGAATATTTGCCTAAGGACACTCCAAGAGTAAAGTCGTTCGTGCCAGAGCATGTCGCCAAGCAAGGATTGCCACAAGTCTTGTTGTTATAACCACAGAAGTGATCATATTCGTTAGTACAAAGACACGGGATTGCTAATCCATATGGGTATTCGTCATTGTTTTCAGTGCAAAAAATTAATAAGAAGAAACAAAGGCTTAGTGGTCGTAAAAGTCGCTGTATCACATCAATCATAATTGCTAATCCTCACTATGGTCCTGGGATCGTGAATTAGGATTTATGGAGGGAAGCTTTGAGAATCGATAGATGCATTTGCCGAAGAGATAAAAGAATATAGTTTCCGCTGGTACAATCAGATTTACTATTGAACGTCCTCTTGCGGATGATCTCATTGTAAAAATCATACCTTAACGTATGCAAGAAAATGAATCCAAGCGGCTTAAAAAGAAGAAATAATTTCGATAGATATTGGCAGTTTATATGTCGAAATAGGAGAGAATACTTTGACCTTTAGAGGCTGGCAATTTTTTAAAAAATAATTCTCAACTATAACAAAAGTGCATTAGCTTCGTATTATCAAATCAATGTTAGGATAGACTTCAGTTCTATTATTAGTTACTTCAAATAACACTTTAACAATATCTGGTCATGACTACCTTAAAATCAGCTGTATGCGTACAGCCTGGGAATTTTGAACCTCATAATCATTGGTATCCCAAGGCATTGAATGCTACGATTCACCCTATGATTAGCTTCTTTTTAAATCTTGATACCGAAAGAATCATATCGAGATATGTCCACTTAAACCCAATTGTTAATACCGATAAGCTAAGAGAAATTTTGCAATATAAACCCAAGTACTTTTTATGGGGTGGAGCTGACTTACTCAACGTAACCAGTGCCGAAGGGAAGCGCCAAATGGTGGTTATAGAAAATAACTCTTGTCCCTCAGGCCAAAAGTCAATGCCTCTGGTAGATGACAACCAAGAACAAGGCAGTTACAGGCTGTTGGTTGAAAGAACTTTCAAGCCCTATCTCAAGGGGCTCAGGCAGAGTGTGAAAGGAGGATTGGCTGTGATCTATGACAAAAACCTTATGGAGGTGTCTGGTTATGCTGAAGTGATAGCTGACGTCATGAATGAAGAGGTACATCTTGTGCCTTTTTATAATGATGCTGTCGAGCCATCTGTAAAGTTTGTTGATGGGATCATGCAAATTAAGAATGGTGAAGGCGGATTTATTCCAATTAGAGCAGCGTTTAGATATGTGACGCAAAAGCCATGGAATAGAATCCCCTTACACACAAAGACTAGGATACTAAACCCCATCATCTCTTGTCTATGCGGTGGTAGAAATAAGATGGTAGCGGCGAAGGCTTATGACATCTTCAATGCTGAGATAGAACCGCATGGACTCCGCATAAAAATACCAGAAACGATATGGGATGTTAGAAAAAATGAGGTTCCATTGTGGGTAAAGAAGATGGGCGGACAAGCAGTCATCAAGATCCCATACAGTAATGCAGGTCAAGGTGTCTATACTATTGTCAATAAAGCAGAGTTAGATCGCTTTATGGATACAGAGTTTGATTATGATTTGTTCATCGTACAAAGTCTAATTGGAAACTATGAGTGGAGCAGCTCTTCATCAGATGGCAAGTTTTTTCATGTTGGCACTATCCCTAATTTAAAAGGAGAAACTTACGTCGCCGATGTTAGGATGATGGTGAGCGCTACGCTTCAAGGTGTACGCCCACTTTGTACATATGCACGGAGAGCAGAGCAACCCTTGGCTAGTAAGATAGCGGATAGTACTAATAGTTGGAAAATGTTGGGTACTAATCTGTCATATAAAAACGAAGATGGCTCTTGGAATTCAGATGTCAATAGGCTGACTCTGATGGATCGTCGTGACTTCAATAAATTAGGTCTTGGCCTCGATGACTTAATAGAAGGATATATACAGACTGTGTTATCCATGGTTGCTATCGACAAGATGGCCCAAACGATGGTCAATAAGCAAGGTAAGTTTCGTATGAAATTGTTCAGGAGTTTAAATAATGATGATGGCTTGATCGATGAAATAATGGTTGATTAAAAGCTTTTAGTATTTCACTTAATTGGATGCAGTCATGAATCAATATCGAATACTTGCACTTACAGACTATAGAGGACATTCTAATCAAAATTCCATATATCCACTATTAAGAGGTATACAAGCTCATGAGCGCTGTGTGTCAGTCTATGTGGCCAGTAGAGGATTTGAAAAGAATAAGTCCTTTTTTTTAAGAGAAGAATCAGCACTGTTATTTGCATCAAAGGTGGATCCTTCTTTTGGATATACAGAAGAGGGTGATCATTATAAGGAAAATCTGGATGTTATAGATCCAGAGACGATTGATATTGTACTGATGCGGTTACCACGTCCTGTATCTGATGAATTTCTAATCTGGGTGAAAGAAACATTTAGCGAAAGCTTGATGATTAATGACCCAATTGGGATATTGGAAACCAGCAGCAAGGCTTACCTACTTAACTTTCCAGAATTGTGCCCGTCGATGCAACTGTGTAGAAGTGTAGATCAAGTTATTGCTATAGCAAATGATCACCCAATCGTTCTTAAACCGCTGAAGGAATATGGTGGAAAAGGATTGTTAAAAATAGAAGGTACAAAAACGGATGACGGGCAAGGCATACATGATACCCAATCGTATCTGGAAAATATCAGCGTGGTATTGGATCAAGAAGGATACTTAGCCATGAAATATCTAAAAAATGTAACAGAGGGTGACAAGCGACTGCTGGTTGTAGACGGTCAAATCATGACCAGTGTTTTGAGAATGCCAGCAGAAGGATCATGGCTTTGTAATATCGCTCAAGGAGGTAGACCAGAACCATCCGAGCCTACTGAAAGTGAGTATGCCATCATCGATGAGATCAGTCCGTACATGAGAAAGGCTGGTGTCTTTATGTATGGAGTGGATACTTTGATGGATGATGATGGCCAACGGATATTATCAGAGATCAATACTCTAAGTATAGGCGGATTTATCAGTGGAGAAAGCGAAAGTGGTAATCGACTTGTTGATGACACGCTCGAAAAACTTTTTAATTATGCAGATGCAAGAAGATAAGGTTATACCTACTATATCGTCGCTAGATATAACTGCCACTCCAAAAGGTACAATAGCGCACTATTGGTTGAAACTTATAACGGATGGCTTGGGCAACCCTATTAGCATACCTGTCATGATTGCTCGAGGTGTCACAGATGGGCCAGTTTTGGGCATCACAGCTGCTGTACATGGAAATGAATTAAACGGCATATCAGTTATACATAGATTATTCAATGAGATTGAAATAGGAGACTTGAGTGGTACCATAGTGGGCGTGCCAGTTGTCAATGTGCCTTCGTTTATGAGGAAGCAACGAAGGTTTAACGATGGGGTAGATCTCAATCACATCATGCCGGGCAAGGAAGATGGAAATATTAGTCAGGTCTATGCTCACCGATTTATAAAAAGACTAGTAAAATCATTTGACTATCTTTTAGATCTTCATACGGCAAGTACGGGCAGAATCAACAGTTACTATGTACGAGCAGATATGAGCCAGCCCATGGTGAAAAGCTTAGCAGAACTTCAGAACGCAGATATTATAGTGCACAATCCACCATCTGATGGTACACTAAGAGGTGCTGCAGATGTACTGGGTATCCCGGCGATCACGCTTGAAGTAGGGAACCCAAGTACATTTCAAAGACGATTCATCAGAAGCGGCGTTCATGGCATCCATAATGTACTTTGCTTTTTAAAAATGATCAAAGATGACATGATTGAGTCAGATCGAGAAACAGTTCTTTGCCAACGATCCTTATGGGTCTATACCGATACTGGAGGCTTGTTAACCGTACCAGTCGAACTACGACAGATGCTTAAGAAAGGAGAAGTAATTGCAAATATCAAAGATATCTTTGGTCATAAAATAAAAGAATACTTCACTCCTGAAGAAGGTGTCGTCATTGGGAAAAGTGTCAGTCCAGTGAATCAGAGTGGAGGTAGGATATTACATCTGGGTATTGTGAAAAAATAGCTGCCTTGTTTACTCTAATTAGTCATAGTCATCATCCGAATCATTTTCTAAGTCATCTGACAAATCATGAGCTGAGTCATCATCATGTCTTTCACTATACTCTTCTTTGACGTCCTCTTTCAAATTACCATCCTCATCATAGTCATCATCTTCTTCTATGATTTCTTGGGCAAGAGCTTTAGACATACGGATCAGATAATGCCTATCATCTGTCTCAAAAGGTAGGGCGCTCACAAACTTACCTTCTATGTTTTTAAAGGTGATCAGATGCCGATCAAAACCATAAGGATAATTGAGCTTCAGTTGCTCTTGAATAGCTTCATCCAGTTTTTCGTAGTCTTTGATGACTCGCGGTTTGTTAGAATTGTTCATGTTATGGGTATTTGATTAATTCACTCTTCTTGATAATATTCAGTCAAATAGGACTTTTTGGAATATCTCTCATGATCTATAAATGGAAGTCTTTTCTTCTTTTTAGGTTTACGTTTTTTAACAAACTCAAATTCAACTTCATCTTTGTTGTCTTTGAACTTTTTGACCTTTTTCATTTTAACACATTTGTTTTTGTATCTACCACGAGAGCAGATAGGCGAAAATTAATGGAGCAACGATAGTTGCATCTGATTCAATAATAAACTTTGGTGTCTCTACAGATAGCTTTCCCCATGTGATCTTCTCATTAGGCACCGCGCCGGAGTAGGAGCCATAGCTAGTCGTACTATCACTTATCTGACAGAAGTATGACCACATCGGTATATGCTCTTTTTCAAGATCTTGATGTAGCATCGGGACAACACAGATTGGAAAATCCCCAGCGATGCCACCTCCTATCTGAAAGAATCCTACTCCTTTGTCACTAGCATTATATTCATACCACTCTGAGAGAAACATCATATACTCGATCCCTCCTTTTATAGTTTGGGGTGACCAGCCATCTTGTATGCAGTAGGAAGCAAAAAAGTTTCCACATGTGCTGTCTTCCCATCCAGGAACTATGATAGGTAGGTTTTTCTCTGCTGCAGCAAGAAGCCAGCTGTGTTTAGGATCAATCTGATAACTATCTTTTAGATTATCATCTAATAAGATTTTATAAAAGTATTCATGAGGGAAGTATCTTACTCCTTGATCATTCGCACTTTTCCATTCTCTAACCAGATGGTTCTCGATTCTTCTCATCGCCTCCATCTCTGGTATGCAAGTATCTGTTACACGATTATAATGATTGTCTAAAAGCTCTTGCTCTTGTTCTGGCGATAAGTCTCGATACTCAGGTATCCGTTTATAATGATCATGTGCTACCAGATTAAACACATCTTCTTCGAGATTGGCACCTGTGCATGTGATGATATGGACCTTGTCTTGTCTGATCATCTCCGCCAGCGATTTGCCAAGTTCTGCAGTACTCATCGCACCAGCCATTGTAATCATCATCTTATGGCCGTCCTTGAGCTGTTCTTCATATGCTTGCGCTGCATCTACTAAAGCAGCAGCATTGAAGTGTTTGTAGTGCTCTACTATAAAATTAGAAACAGGCCCTTTAGTCATGTCATATTCTTTTATCTATTAATAGATTGCGCCTTGTACGAAAGCATTTTGTAATAGAGCTTAGCAACTAAAAATTGAGGAGCATGTATATTTTCGATAGGTGCTAACTCTACAATATCAAAACCTACAACATTGCGTTCGGCAAATACCTTTCTGAGATATGAAGTCATCATATACCAATCCATCCCTCCAGGTTCTGGAGTGCCTGTAGCAGGCATGATAGAAGGGTCAAAAGCATCAAGGTCTAAGGTGATGTATACATCATCAGTCATCTGATGGATACTTGTATCCATCCAACCGCTTCCATACTTTTGCATGTCTTGCATAAGGTAGCATTTGCTTGGATCGAGATATTCTCTTTCGCTTACATCCATACTCCGGATACCTACTTGGATTAGATTGCAATTTTTACTAGCATCGCACACAGCACAAGCATGATTGTATGGGCTGCCTTCATATGAAGGGCGAAGGTCAGTATGAGCATCGATCTGTAGCACCGTTAGGTTATCATAATACTCATAGTATGCCTTTATAATACCAATGCTGATGCTGTGCTCACCACCGAAGAAGGTCAACATCTGATTATGAGCATTCAAGAGTTTTTTAGTGTTTTTATAAACAGCTTCATACATCTCCTGTGGGCGCTCAAAACCAGAAAGTTCTGGCAAAAGGTAGATGCCTTGTTTATAGACTTCGCTATCTGTTTCTATGTCATAGAGCTCCATATTGGTTGCAGCGTCCATGAAGGCTTCAAAACCTTTGTCTGCACCTTTGCCCCATGAGCTAGTGCCATCATAAGGGATGGATTGCAGTAAAAATCGAGACGACTCAATGCGCGCAAATTGTGGATCAATACCGCCAAACGTTTCTGTAATTACTTCCTTTATCTCAGGCATTAGTATCCAAGTATTGTAAACATGTCTTCAACAGTTTGCTCGGCTCTATAGAGTCTATCTACAATGTTACCTTTTGCGTCTCTGTCGACAATGACATGCTTAGGTGAAGGGATGAGGCAATGCTTGATACCACCATACCCACTTATTGAGTCCTGGTAAGCTCCTGTATGAAAGAAGCCTATATACAGTGGCTCCTTATCGCTTTTTTGGTAAGAAGGTAGGTGCACTTGTTGATTGAGATCTTCAGAGTTATAATAGTCAGAATGATCACAGCTAATCCCACCGATATTGACTCTTGTATATTCGTTATTCCATTTGTTAATCGGAAGAAGAATAAACTTCTCATATATCGACCAAGCATCTGGTATGGTATTCATAAGGCTATTGTCGACCATATACCAAAGCTCTGTGTCGTTTTGTTGTTTTTGCTCTAAAACTTGAAAAATAATGGCTCCACTTTCTCCTACTGTATATTTTCCAAACTCTGTAAATATATCCGGCTCTTCAATGTCCTCCTCAACGCATATATTCTTGATGTTTGAGACTATTTCATTGATGATATATTCATAATCATATTCGAACCCCAGATTGTTTCTTATAGGAAATCCACCTCCAAGATTTAGCGCCCTTAAGCTGGGACATTCCTTTTTTAGTTCCACAAAGAGTTTGATAGCTTTTTGGAATTCTCCCCAATAGTACATTGAATCCTTAATGCCCGAGTCTACAAAGAAGTGTACCATTTTCAAGTCTAATTTCTCATTATTCTTAATCTTCTCTTTGTAAAAAGATTTTATATCTGATTGCCGAATGCCTAATCTTGATGTATAGTAGGCACTCTGAGGTTCTTCGTCAATGGCAAGTCTAAGACCTATTTTAATTTTGCTTTTATAACGGCTGATCTTTTTAGAGAGTCTATCTAACTCTTCCATAGAATCCAGCACTGTGACAGAATTCTTGAATCCTAACTTGTTGATTTTCAATATTTTGGTTAGATAGTCTTCTGTCTTATATCCATTGTGTACGAGTATTTGGTTCTTCTTTATGAGGCCGTCTTTGTATAATCTCAATATTAGGTCAATATCAAAAGAAGAAGAAGTCTCAATATGAACACCTTCTTTTACAGCTGCCTTGACCACATGAGAAAAATGACAACACTTGGTACAATAACAGTAGTAATAACTGCCTTTGTACTTGTTCTTTTTTATAGACCTATTAAATAGATTACGGGCTCGTTTTATTTGTTCCCCTATACGAGGTAAGTACATCAGCCGGAGTGGGGTGCCATACTTTGTTATGAGATACTTTAAGGATATTCCATGGAACGACAGATTGCCGTCATGAAGATCAAAACCGTCCTGAGGAAAATAATAGGACTGATCTATTAGATTGAAATATGTATTTTTCATTCCGTCTAAAAATCATAAATAGCTTAAGATCATTGATGGGATAAATAAAGAACATTTCTATGATGTAATTGCAAGTTTTGAGAAATATTTATTCAACTATTTTTCAGGAATTTAGACATCATATTCGCCCGTATACTTGGTCTTTATTCTAATGGTCTGAAAATGACTTAGTTATGATTTGATCTTTAACTATCACTCTAATAATCAGATTGATTGAGGGCTCTTCTTTAAAACTCAACTACCTATTTCATGGTATTTCAAGCCAGACGTAGCGGTGGCCGCAGATAGAGTTAGGTAGTTATTGATTCAGTTCTTTATAAGCCTTAGGAGTTTGTCCGACTCTTTGCTTGAATAGTCGCGTGAAATGTTGGGGATTTCGGAAGCCTAAATTAAAGGCCACTTCCTTAATAGATTTGTCACCATCTTGGATTAGATTTTTGGCTACAGCTATTGTCTTTTTGTGAAGCAGCTCTTTAGCCGATTGACCTGTTTCTTTTTTAATTAAGTCCCCAAAGTAATTAGGGGAAAGATTAAGTTGGCCAGCAAAATAGGATACGGTTGGCAACCCTATGGAATGAGGACTCCTTGAGTCAAAGTATTTGTTGAGTAAATCTTCAAATTTTGAGATGAGGTCGATATTTTGATTCTCTCGAAGTACAAATTGTCGATCATAGAACCGATGACAATACTTTAGAAAAAGATCAAGGTTAGAAACAATTAGATTTTTACTATGCTTATCAACTGGGCGCAATAACTCTAACTGGATCTTTGAAAAGCATTCTTGTATCAAGGCTCTCTCATCATCTGATACATGAAGTGCTTCGTTACTCTTGTAATAAAAGTATTCATACTTTTTTATCAGCGTTGATAAAATTGTACCTCTTATAAGATCTGGGTGAAAAAACAAGCCATAGCCTGATGGTTGGAATGCTACACCAGGGTTCTTCATTTCCGCCACTTGTCCTGGGGCAAAAAAGACCAGAGTGCCAGCCTGATAATCGTAGTGGTTTCGACCATATCGCAGATCTCCACATTGTACATCTTTTAGGTAAATGCAATAGAGCTCATATTGGAACTTTATGGTTTCAGATTCACCCCAATATAGTGGTTCTGCTTTTGAGAAATCAACAATTGTTATGAGTGGGTGGTAGGTTTTGTGGTTGTTGTCAGCGTTAACCTTGGATATGTTTTCAATAGGAAATAAAAGCTCCATTTTTGTCAATATTTAGTTTAAATGTAGCAACTACTGCCAAGAGAAAGATTGATGAGACCAATTAACCGTAATATGGGTATGTAATAAAGTGATATATGTAATGTTTGATAGGGTGGTGTAGCTATATTGCAAAATTATATAAGCTAACAATGCAGAAATTATGAGGTCTATAATATTAGTGATTTTCGGTTTACTCTGTTTTCAACTTTGCTTTAGTCAAGAGATGAAGCATAGTACTGGTGATTACACACAAGAGGTCATCGACTTATCCAAACAAAAGTGGGAGTGGATGGCCAATAAGGATGTTGACGAACTTAAAGTTTTGTTTGATGACAAGTCAAAATTTGTCCATATGAGTGGCACTTGGAATAAGGCCAGAGAACTTGAGATCATAGAAACTGGTAGTATCTGGTACAAGCATGCTGATGTTCATGATGTCAAAGTTCAATTGTTTGATCATACTGCTATCCTTTGGAATCGCATTACCTTAACTGCCCATGTTAGAGGAAGAGACGTTTCTAATGAATTCACGGTAACAGAAGTTTATCAAAAACAGACTGATGGCTGGAAATTGTTGGATTTGACCTTTAGCAGCGTAAGGGATACACATGAAATATCACCAAATCCATCTGTTGAGGAAAAGATTACACAATTGTCAAAAGATAAATGGCAATGGATGGCAGATAAAAATGTGGATATATTATCAGATCTATTTCATGAACAAGCACAATTTGTTCATATGGGTGGTACTTGGGGGAAAGAGCGTGAAATAGAAGTAATCAAAAGCGGCGGTATACATTATAAAAAAGCGGACATACATGAAGTATCTACTCAAGTGATAGATGATATGGCGACCGTTTATAATCGCATAACATTGCTAGCTGTTGTTGGCGGTAATGAAGTAACAAACCCATTTATGGTTACCGAGGTTTACAAACAAGTCAATGATAATTGGAAATTGACTAATATGTCGTTTACAAAATTATTGGTTAGAGAATGACTTCTATTTATAATGTGATGCCTTGCTGATACCTACTGTGATATAAGATTTGCTAAAATATTTAATAAGAAATGAGAACAGGATTACTAATTGTTGGAGTATTTTATCTATCCGGCTTGTTAGGCCAAAATGTATTAACCCTTCATCTTGACTCATCTCAAGTAAAAATTGAGAAAGAGATATACGGGCATTTTTCAGAGCACTTGGGTACTTGTATTTACGAAGGTATCTATGTCGGAGAAGATTCAGACATACCCAATATCAATGGCTATAGAACAGATGTTGTTGAAGCACTAAAAGAGCTAAATGTGCCTGTCTTGAGATGGCCAGGTGGGTGTTTTGCAGATACTTATCATTGGAAAGATGGTATCGGCCCTAAAGAAGATCGGCCATCGATTGTCAACGTCTTCTGGGGAGGCGTGACAGAAGACAATAGTTTTGGCACTCATGAATTTTTAGACTTCTGTGAGTTGATTGGTACGGAGCCTTATCTAAGTATTAATGTGGGTTCAGGTACAGTACAAGAGGCGAGAGACTGGGTAGAATATGTAACCTCTAGCAACAAGAGTCCGATGACCGATCTTCGCAAGAAGAATGGAAGAGAGGAACCATGGAAGGTAAAGTTTTGGGGTATAGGAAATGAGAATTGGGGCTGCGGGGGCGATATGAATCCTGATTACTACAGCAACCTTTTTAGACATTACTCTTCATACATAAAAGGTGATGGCTTCCAGAAGGTGATTTGTGGACCTGCAGGTGGTGACCAACATTGGACCGAAGAGATAATGTCCACGCTCCAAGGCAAAAACAATCTCGCCCAAGGACTGTCCTTGCACTATTACACTTTACCTACGGCTGATTGGAGCGCTAAAGGTTCTTCCACGGACTTCGGTGAAGAGATGTGGTTCAAGACCTTATATAATACCATGTTAATCAAGGATTATATAAAAGAACACCTGGCTATTATGGAGAAGTATGATCCAGAAGGGAATATAAAATTGATCGTTGATGAATGGGGTACGTGGTATGATAAACTACCGGGAACGAAGGATGGGTTTCTACAACAGCAGAATACATTGAGAGATGCGCTAGTTGCAGGTATCAATCTCAATATATTTAATAACCATGCGGACAAGATAAGTATGGCCAATATCGCTCAGATTGTCAATGTGTTACAATCGGTGATTATGACTCGGGATGCACAAATGGTAAAAACACCAACATATCATGTGTTCAACCTATACAAGGTTCATCAAGATGCTATGTTGATACCAAGTGAAGTCATCACAGAATCATATAGGTATGAAGACAAATCAATACCAGCGTTAACAGCCTCTGCATCTGAGAAAGAAGAGCTCATCAGTATAACTTTGACTAATTCGAATCCACATAAGAACCTCCAAGTGAAATGTGACATCGGTCGAAGTATAGAGTCGATATCCGGTAGAATAGTCAACAGCATGGATATTACGGATTATAACGATTTCAATAAAGCAGAGAAGGTATTTATCGAAGCGGTCGAGATAAATCAGCCTAAGAACAACACGTTTGACTTAACTATACCTGCCCATTCTGTACTACTTATTCAATTGAAGTTAGAGTAATATAATCTGAAGATATATCTTCAACACTTCTCCAGTTTTCACAATGATATTGGTGGAGTTTGATAGGGTATACTCAAAGGACCATAAGTATACACCCTGAGCAGATGGTCTTCCATTGAATCAGACATCCCAACCATCAGAGACATCTGAGGAAGAATAGATAAGAGATCCCCATAGGTTATAAACTCGAAAAGAATATGATCTAAGTGTACGTTGGGCGTTAATGTTAGGTCGTAGCATATCATTGGTACCATCATTATTTGGACTGAAGACATTGGCTACAAAGATATCAGCAGTACAACTGCTTCTTTAATGGGAACTGAGGGTCTATAGTTCTTTAAGGTTAATTGTAGGGCCAAGGTTGTCACCTAATGTTTTTCTAAAAGGTAGTGAACCGAGCAAGAAAAGTTGAGCATCCACATAATATCTCACTAATGAAGCCTTCTTGTTACAAAAAAGTGCATTTTTGCAACATTGTTGTACATAAACGAGAATAACGAACATGGCGCGCTATAGCAAAATCAAGAATATATTGAAGAGTCGCAACCTCCGCATAACGGATGGAAGGGTAGACGTCCTGGAGTTCTTCTTCCGCAAAGGAAAGACCTTATCTATCAAAGAAATCCAAGAAGAGTTAAAAGATTCTGATCGAGTTACATTGTATAGGATTCTTAATGCATTTACAGAAAATGGTGTACTACATAAGATACCTGATGACAGCGGACAAGTGACCTTTGGCCTGTGTCATGATACTTGTGATGCAGAAGATCATAATCACGATCACATGCATTTCAAGTGCTTAGATTGCGGCACTATAGAATGTCTAGAGCAACAAGTACCTGAGGTTTCTATACCAGGTTACCAAGTCAAAGAAGCTAATCTTATTTTAAAAGGTCTTTGCAAATCTTGTGCAGCATAGGAAGGGGAGTCTACCTTAGAATTTTCAATGATCTAATGAAACCCATCGTTACATATCTATTCCTTTTTGTATGCTCATGTGCGATACAGACAGAACTGTTTGCTCAAGATCAAGAATGTGAACATCGAGTCACTGGATTTGTATTTGACCTGAGCAGTAAACAGCCCTTGCCTTATGCAACCATTAGTCTTTCAGAGACAGGTCAAGGCGTAATAACAGAAGACGATGGTTCTTTTACTTTGCAAGTACCTTGCAAAGAAGAGGTGCATCTTGAGGTGAGGTTTACAGGTTATAAAACCGTGGTTCACCATCATGATTTTCATCATGAAGATCCGATGATCTTTTTAGCACCTGATGAGACATTATTAGAAAGTGTTGTTATCGAAGCTAGCCGGATAAGTGCGTTTCAATCACTTTCTATACAAGATCTGGATCTAAAAAAAGTAGACTTGTTGAGTAGTTCTATCGGTGAGCTTACGGAAGAGATATCTGGTGTCACAACACTTCAGACAGGTTCTAATATTGCAAAACCCATCATACATGGACTTCACTCTAACCGTGTTTTGATCATGAATGACGGTCTACGTCATGCTTATCAAATGTGGGGCGAAGGACATGCACCTGAAATAGATCCATCACATATAGAAAGAATCGAAGTAGTAAAAGGGGCCGCCACGGTCAAGTATGGACCAGAGGCCTTAGGTGGTGTTATTCTATACAAATCAAAACGCCCCAAACTCGATCAACAATTAGGTGGCAACTTGGGTGCATCTTATCAAACCAATGGCCGGGCCATTAGTAACCACCTCACTTTGGAGCAAGGATCTCATCGCTTTGCATGGAATGCCAATGTTCTTGGGCTTGTTCAAGCAGACCTTCATGCCCCAGATTATACGCTATCCAATACTGGTAAAAGAGAATACGGAGGCAGCTTTAATACACTTTTTCACCAACCTAGCTATGAACTGGAAGTTTCTGGTAGTTACCTCGATCAAGAGTTGGGTATCCTAAGAGGTTCCCTTGTAGGAAATCTTCAGGATTTGCAAAATGCTATAACGCGCAGCATACCGAGTCCTACTTTTGAGCCCACTTATGATATACAGAACCCGAGACATGTAACTCAGCATGGTTTATTAAAATCTGATCTTTCCATTTTTGCTGGCGATCATCTTGTCAAAGTGACCTATGGTATCCAACGTAACGTGAGAAAAGAATTTGATGTTAGAAGAGGTGAGCTGAATGACCGTCCAGTGATAGACTTGAGTTTACGATCTCATAACTTTGAAGCAGCTTGGACTCAACCAGCCAAAGGAAACTGGAGTGGGAATACTGGTATTCAGCTATTCTCACAAAATAGTGTCAACGCTATAGGCTCTAATCCGATCAACTTTGTCCCTGATTATGATGTGTTGAATGCTGGGCTTTATACCATACAATCATTAAACTTCGACCACTCTGTTTTTGAGTTAGGGGTTAGAGTTGACTATCAAAACCTCAATGTTATTGATACTATAAGAGAAGTAACGTTTTATGAAAATGAGGTTGACTATCTTAATGCAACGTTCACATTAGGTTATCGTAAAAAGCTGAGCAAACAAGTTTCGCTATTCACTAATGTCGGTACGGCTTGGCGACCTCCTAATGTAGCCGAATTGTATTCTTTTGGTTATCACTTTTCTCGTATCCAATTTGGACTGTGGCGCTATAATTTTGAACCAAACTTAATTACTCCTCTAACTCGAGTATTCAACCAAGATGATAGACAAGTGCCCTCAGAAAAAAGTTTAAAGTGGGTATCAGGCATAGAGATGAGTAATGACAGACTTGATGCGGAGTTTATATTTTATGTCAATAGAATCGATGATTACATATTCTTAAGACCTTTTGGTGTTACCACAAATGTGGCAGGCACGTTTCCATTTTTTCTTTATCAGCAGACAGATGCACTCTTTTTGGGCAGTGACTGGGATATCCGGCTTAGACATTCTGAGCAGCTTACCTCTGAAGCTAAAATCTCCTATGTGTACGCAGAAGACACCGACAACAATCAACCTTTCATAGAGATACCTCCTTTAAGTTTGAGCTATGCGCTTGATTATAAGAAAGACCAATGGGGTGTTGGGCTCAATCTGGATTACGTAGCTGAGCAATGGGATGCACCCGGAGTCATAGAACCAATTAGCTTTCAAAACAACATGCAAGATATCGTACCTGAAGAGATCTTTGACTTTATGGAGGCACCTGATGGATATCTCCTAGTGGGTTGCAATCTAAGTTATCAAACCAATGCCCTAAGCTCTGTATTGAAAATCGATAATTTGCTCAATAATTCATATAGGTCATATACTGATAGGCTTCGATATTTCTCGGATGCACCGGGTAGAAAGGTCTCATTATCTCTCTCTTTAAAATTTTAACTGAACATTGTTGCGATAGTCCTATTAATGCAACTATATTGCATTAAATTACGAAAAGACAATTTCAGACATGCAAACAATAAAATCTAAGTTATTCCTCCTATTGCTATTTACTATCGGCTTTCTCGCTTCATGCGGGGATGATGAAGAGCCCATGATGATGATGGAGGAGGAAGAAGAAGAGGTGATTAATCAGATCACCCTAACATTTACACCGGATAACGGAGAAGCTTCATTTACTGCAGTATGGTTTGATGCAGACGGAGATGGAGTAGGAGTACCCACTATTGATCTTGTCCAGTTAGAAGAAGGCGTAACATATGATCTTTCAATTGAACTGCGCAATACCTTAGGTAGCTCACCTGAGGACATTACAGAAGAGATTAGTGAAGAAGATGATGAACATATGTTCTTTTTCTCGTTTACCAATGACATATTCTCCAATCCTGCAGGCAATGGTAACGTAGATAGTCGAAGTGACCCATTAAACTACAATGATCAAGATGACAATGGACAACCAGTGGGGCTTTCTACAACTTGGACCGCTGGAGGGCATACAGATGCTCAAGGGACATTTAATATTATATTGAAGCATCAGCCGGATATTAAGTCGGCCACTTCAAGTGCTTCTGATGGTGGTACAGATGTGGATATTACATTTCCTATAGAGATCCTGGAAGAAGAACATGAAGAAGAAGAAGAGGTGATCAATAGAATCGTTTTAAACTTTACACCTACAGCAGGAGGAGAAGTAATCAGCGCAGCTTGGTTTGATGAAGATGGCGAAGGCGTGGGTAGTCCAACGATAGATGAGATAAGCCTTACGCCAAATACGGAATATACTATGTCCCTAAGTTTGGAAAATACTTTAGGTGCTGAAGTAGAAGATGTAACAGAAGAAATATCGGAAGAAGCAGATGAGCATATGTTCTTCTTTGGCTTTACCGCAGATATTTTCTCAAATCCAACTGGGGATGGAAATATTGATAGTCGTCAAGATCCATTAGTATATAATGATCAAGACAGCAACGGAAATCCTATTGGTTTATCAACTACATGGATTACAGGAGGAGCCACAAGTACAGCTGACTTTAGAGTGGTACTAAAGCATCAACCTGATCTAAAGACTGCGACCTCTGATGCTACCATTGGAGGAACTGATGTAGACATCACGTATTCTTTGAGTATTCAGTAATTCATGTATTTAGTATATTATTAGTCCGTACCCGTAAGGTATTATGCCTTATTGGGTTCGGATTTTTTTTGCCCAAAAGCTTATATATGTTCTTTAGGATCAATCAATATCAATGGTGTAAGTCTTTATTTTTTGGATGAAGAAGAAGACTTCATCATTTTTCGTTATGCCTCAGGCCGTTTACTTCCATGTAACTCAGATCTCATTTTTTACAATAGTTTTAAAGATGGCCCAGATAGATTTTATCGAAAAGTAGAATAAGGGTATTAGACGGATACTTCGTCCAAGTCATAAAAGAATTCGCTGATCGAAGTCTATGACATCGATCTAAAGCCCACCTG
>CALDEM010000015.1 GCA_937942435.1 uncultured Saprospiraceae bacterium | reverse complement strand
GCAGCTACACGCGCTTGGTTTTCTTCTGCAGTTAGAATCTCTTCTACTACCAAGTGATACTCGATATGCTGTACCTCATCCATCCCAGGAGGCATCGCTGGGATAGAATCTTTAGGCACTATGATTGCGACACTATCTCCTAAAGAGATAAGAGAGATGATGTCAACCATTGGATTCTTTTTTCTATTAGCATCAGAAGGGTCTAAAACTTCCATGGAGGGTAACACCTCTTGAGACCGGTAGGATATAAGGAGGCTATCCTTATCATCAAAGAGATCCATATTGAAGTATACGAAGTCTCCCACATTAGGTTTTTCTGCACCCGTAGCTATAAAATGCTCATAGCTATAACCAGAGATCGGACTCGTCTTGAGTGTTGAGTTTTGCTGTCCACAGGAAGCGATAAGTAATCCTGCTAACAAAAAATATAGTATTCTATTCATGTATATCTATTTATAAATTAGAAAGTGAACTGACTTTTATAATTATGAGAGCTTATAAAAGTGTTTAGGCTACACTTTAAAAACATTTGCCGTAAGGCTATAAAAATGCTGGCAAAACTTCTTTAAACTTTGCAATTGTATCTTCTAAAGAATCAGTTGATGAGCCACCGCTTGCATTCTTATGTCCACCACCACTAAAGTGTGTGCGAGCAAGATCTTGTACTGAGATCTCTCCCTTAGATCTTAACGATAGTCTAATCTCACCATGTGGCATCTCACGGATGAATGCGGCTACTTTCATCCCCTTGATCATCAATATATAATTAACCAACCCCTCTGTATCTCCTCTTGCTATCTGATACTTCTGGTAGTCGGCTTTAGTCAACGAGATGATACCAGCATGGTGATCCGGCATGAGTTGTAGCCGATTTCTCAAGGAGTGACCTAAGATGGACATCTGTCTGGCCGTCCAACTATTAAAGATGTTATCATTGATTTGATAGTCATCCACTCCTATCTTCTTAAGCTCTGAAGCGATACGATATACTTCAGGGTTAGTCGCATACTTAAACGATCCAGTATCTGTGAGTATCCCTGTAAACAGACACGTCGCGATATCCACACTTACTGACTTGTTCTTATCATCCAGCAGCTCTATAAATCTGTAGATCAACTCACATGTCGAGCTCGACTCTGTATCAGACATATACCAATCTGCAAATGGCTCTGGATCGATGTGATGATCTATCATCACCTTGTAAGCATCAGACTCGTTGATATCTAATGCCAGTGGATCAATCCGATCCAATGAGTTAAAATCGAGACAGAAGATAATATCGGCATGCTTTAAGATCTGTTTGGTCTTGTCCTTCTCAAGGTCATAAACCGTAGCTCCATCTATCTCAGGGAGATAGTGAAACACCTTAGGAAACTCCGAAGGAAGAATCACATCGCACTTATGCGGACCTTGATCTAAAAACAGCTTTAAGCCTAAGGAAGAGCCTATGGCATCACCATCAGGATTCCGATGTGTAATGATCGCAATATTAGAAGGTGTCTTTAACTTATCTACTATATCCTGGATGTTGTCCACTGCGTGTTTTGATGCTGGTTCAATTATGCCTTAAAACTGCTCTGTACCTGCGAAATGAAAGTTCGCTTCTATTGCTGCGTTATCATCAGAATCAGAACCATGTACGGCGTTTTCGCCCATGTTAGTCGCATAGAGCGCTCTGATGGTTCCTTCTGCCGCTTCTGCAGGGTTAGTAGCACCAATCAAAGTCCTAAAGTCAGCTACGGCATTGTCTTTCTCAAGAACAGCCGCTACGATAGGACCTGAAGACATAAAATCTACTAACTCGCCATAAAACGGACGCTCCTTGTGCACTTCGTAAAAAGCGCCTGCCTTATCCTTGGAAAGGTGCGTGTACTTCATAGCAGAGATCTTAAAGCCAGCGTCACAGATCATCTTAAGGATAGATCCGATGTGTCCTCCCCGGACAGCATCTGGCTTAATCATAGTAAATGTTTTATTTCCTGACATTCCTTTTTTCTTTTGTGGCCGCAAAAGTATGAAAAGGATTGATGGGACTCAATAAAGCTTAGGTAAAATGATTTTTCAACCTTGGACCAGATTTTAGGAGATACTATCATGTTTAAAAGTCGTTCTCCTATAGCCTAGGTAACAATTGACGCTCCACATCGCTCTTTAAAGTATAGCCCAAGGAGAATTCAAAAGATGTTGCCCCTTTTAGACCATTCAAAACCCTTTCATAGCTAAAACCAAATAAGATATTTTTGAAGAAAGAACTAACTTGAAACGCAAGAGCATTGGTCTCAATGCCTCCTCCAAGTCTCCTTCCGATTAGAGCTCGCACGTTAAAGTCAACATAACTTTGGCCAGTCTTAAAATATCTCCTAATACCAGAACCGATGTTGAGAAAACGATGAGCTCCTTGTTTGTGATAAACAAATGAAGGAATAATAGATATCTCGTCTTTTAGATTTAATTCGCCACCGGCATGAAACGTAATACGGATGTTTAAAGGTGATGATATAGTGTCTAAAAAAGACACATTCGGTTTGTTCACGTGATGAAATGCCAGACCTCCATGAAAACTATTGTTGGGCTTAAAGCGACTGATCCACATGAATCCTGTAGTCATATCAAAATGAGTAAAATCACTTTTTACATTTTCTCCTGGCAAGGTTGGATCAAACACACCATTGACAACTTGAGATGGCCACCTTAGCGTTGTTACATCAATGTGCCTTTGTGATATCCCAAGATTTTGACCTACTATTAGATAGTGAGCACTTTCTTCAGAGTGGTCGATCGAGTGTACATAAGAAAAGGACAATCTTCCTTGTCTATAACCAAGCCTGGTTTCACCAGCAACATCGGTCAATCCCAGAAAACCCAAACCTATATAATTGTTCTTCTTCATCTTAATTTTCTTATCAAGACTCAAAGTGTAGCTTCTATATGAATTATCATCAATGATATTCTCCCATTGATTTCGGTGATTAGCCATAATCCTAAGTGAACCATCAAATATTCCTGTCATAGCAGGATTAAGTGATAGTGGAGAAGCGTTATATTGATTAAAAACAAAGTCTTGAGCAGAGGAATAATAGGAGGAGAATAGAATGAAGAATACTAAAGGACTTTTTATGATTAGATTAGGCATTTTGAATTTTACGGCCTTCAAGGTTTCATTGAATATATACTCTTTAACATCACAATTACGCTCTGAAGTATACTAAGCTCTTAGCAATGGCTGGAATAATTGAAGTTTAGCAAAAAAAATAAAGTTTTCCTTTTCATTAGAGCACCACAATCATACTTGTCAATCCTCATCATCATCGAGGATATTCTGTACGCGGCCTACCGCTCCAGACTGCAGCATGACTTTGATACCTCGATGATGCTTAGGCGCACTTGTTAAGATCCGTTTTACAATGCCCCAAGTGAGCTCTCCGCTCCGTTGATGTTGCTTCTTAACGACCTCTACAGCTTGTCCGATGCGTATGTTTTGACGTATAGTGGGATTCATGAGGGCGAATCTATCCCATTTCTTTTAACAATCACACTTAGCGTAAATACTGTGTCTGTCACATATCAGAGTTCATGTACCGCATCCCTATAAGTCTTCCCTATAGGAAGTTCTCGATCAGACAGCATGACCAGCTCTTTAGTATATCCTTTTACATGTCGTTTATTGACTACAAAAGATTTATGGATGCGAACAAAATCACTGTCTACATCTGCCATCATGGATGTTATAGAAGTATAGACAATGTGTCTTGTATCTTCCACGTGCAAGATGACATAGTTATTCATCCCTTCAATACATTGTATCTCGGAAATATTAAGCTTCAATGTCTTTCGATCACTCTTTACGTAGATGAATGCCTCGTCTGTTGGAGGCATCGTTGGAGACTTAGATGAAGATGTATCCACTGATACAACTTTCTTATAACGATTAATCGCCTTTACAAACCGTGCAAAAGAAATGGGCTTCAACAAGTAATCAATCACCTCTAAATCATAACTGTCCAATGCATACTCTCTATGTGCAGTTGTTATGATCACACTTGGCGGATGCTTCAGAGCACTCAAAAACGCAAGCCCTTTTAACTTAGGCATCTCAATATCTAAAAACATGAGGTCAATATCTGTTGATTCCAATATAGACATCGCTTCTATCGCATTGAGCGCAGTGCTTACTACCTCCATTCCTGGCAAGTCATTGAGGTAGCCCACAATGATGCGTTGTGCTATAGCTTCATCATCTACGACTAAGCATTTTGTGCTAATCATCAAATGGGATTTTTATTAGAGCATGATATCTTGTATTGATTGCTTCCGTTTCTAACTCATAGTTGTCCGGATAAAGTATATCGAGTCTCCTTCGTAAGTTTTGCAATCCAATGCCAGAATGAGTTTTACTTTCTTCAATAGCAGCAAAGTCATTAACAACACTAAAACTGAGGTATCCTTCCTTCTTTTTCAAAGCAATGTCAATCTCGACTGTTTCTGTTGATTCTTTTACTCCGTGTTTGAATGCGTTTTCAATCAGTGGCATAAACAGCAAAGGAGCTATGTGTTCTTGATAAGTAATGTTATCGGCGGTAGACATATTAATGGATATTCGATTGCTGTATCTTTCTTTTTCAAGGGCTATAAAGTCGTTAATGAGATCGATCTCCTTTTCGAGAATTATCTGGTTAATACTGGACTCATACAAAGAGTAACTTAATATGTCGGACAGTTTCAATATCATATCAGGTACCTTTTTAGATGATTCTAAAGAAAGGCCGTAGAGATTATTTAACGTGTTAAATAGAAAATGAGGGTTAATCTGGGCTTTCAGATATTTCAACTCTGCTGCTTGTTGTTCTGCTATTTGTTGGCGTGCGAGATAGCTCTCTCTATACCATTTAAATCCCTGTCGCAATGCTATGATAAGCATCACTGGGATTCCTATGTAAAAGTAAAATTGGATAAAAGGCTCTATCCAAAAGACATTTAGTTCACTAGCTGTAGGCGCCTTCATCCAGAAGTAATCTGGATAGATAAATTTTATACAGATCCATCTTTGAAAGACTGTTAATAGTAGTATCAACACAAAATTGATCGAAGCAAAACTTAGCCATCGCTGACGATCCCAAAAACGGGGCATTAATATAAATAGATTGGCATATGCTGCAGCGAACCAAACTGGCAAGAAGACAACTCTATGAAGTGCTGCCTTAAATAAACTCTGATAATAAATGGATAGGCTTGCCGTACCGACAATTACAATCGCCATCCAGAATACCATGTGCCACTTGATTGATTTTTCTATCACTACGACTAAAATAGAAAATATAGATAGTCTACAAACAGATATTATGTCATCGTCCAGTTTTCAATGGTGAAAAATAAGTCATCACCTTCTTAGCTTCAGTTTTTCTTGTTCAATTAGCAGAGCTATCATAGAGTAGTCATATACAATCTTAAAAGTTGCTTTCAAATAATAAGCAAATATGGATGTCAAGCCTCCTTTACCTTGACATCATTAATCATACTTTAATCATCCTTTACCATGAAATACTTAAATGTTTTCTTACTCGCTATTTTCTCTTGGACGATCATCTCAGGACAGACATCACAAAACAAGACGGTTGTCTATGATGATATCGATCGTTTTTGGAAAGCCTATGATATGATCTTAGAAACCGCTGATACGAGCCTACACAAAGAGATTTTAGAAACTGAATTTATAAATCAAGGCACTCCAGGGCTGTTTGCTATAATCGAAAAGAAGGGATACACAGTACAAGAGTATGTTGATGCCATCAGAGAATATCCATCATTTTGGAATTCTATCAGAGGCAATACTTTGAGAACATCTGACTTCGCTGAACAAATCGATATCGAGATTGGAAAATTTAGAAAGTGGTACCCAGATGCCAAGCCAGCCCATATATACTTTACTATCGGTGTTCTAAGGACAGGAGGCACTGCACATGAAGGTCATGTTTTGATTGGATCAGAGCTAGCACTTGCAGATAGTACTGCAGTTACTCAAGACATCCAACCAGATTGGTTAAGACAGAATCATGAAGTATACCTTCAGTCCAATCCTATAGATGATGTCATTCTGCTTAACGTTCATGAATATGTGCATACACAGCAATCCGACTATGGTTACGATCTATTATCTCAATGCATTTACGAAGGTGTAGCAGAGTTTGTATCAGTCCTGTCATATGGAGGCACATCAGCATCGCCTGCCGTAAAGTATGCAGTTGACAACAAAGACCAAGTAAGGAGAAGATTTGAATCTGAAATGTTCAGCCCTCACTGGAACAACTGGCTATACAACAGTTCTAACAATGAGTTTCAATTAAGAGATATGGGGTATGGCGTTGGTTACTCTATCTGCCAAGCGTACTTTGATAACGCACCTGACAAGAGTTACGCTATAAAGACCATGATAGAATTAGACTATAAAGATACCACGTCTATTGAATCATTTGCAGCAGCATCAGGTTACTTCTCAAGCCCTATGAGCGAGCTTAAGAACGTGTATGAATCTAATAGTCCACAAGTTCTCGGGATAGCAGAATTTAAAAATGGCTCAACGACTGTTGAACCTAGTATTACAAATATTACTCTTAGGTTTTCTCGTCCGATGTCGGATCAGTTTATGAATCATAAGTTAGGTCCTCTTGGAAGAGAATACTTGTTGCCGATAAAAGGTGCTACCTGGTCTGAAGATAAAAGATCGCTAACTTATTCTGTTTTACTGGAGCCCAATAAGAGATATCAAATAGTAGTAGATAACGAGTTCAGAGCGCTTGATGGGCCTGTGATTGATCGATACTTAATTGACTTTACGACAGCCAATCATTAGCACAATTGAGTCTAAAGACGAGCTAACTGAGACAATATGATATCGAAAGCTTCTTAAATCAGTCAATTTGTCCGTGTAAATCATAAATACAAGACAAATGACTTCGATCTATTCGTTACATTTGTACCAATTCATATTGAAGTATAATTACGAACGTATAATCATGAAGAATATAATCAGTGACCTAGGCTTATCAGCACCCTTCTATGGAGTATCAACTGGACTCGAGAACTGGGCTGGTTCAGGAGATAACGTAACCATCACATCACCGGTAGATGGTCAGGAGATTGGATCACTGAGCTTAGGATCTGAAGATGATTATAACAAGGTGATCAGTGAAGCGCAGTCCGCCTTTAAGGTTTGGCGTAAGATGACCGCACCAGCTAGAGGTGAGATCGTTAGACAGTTTGGCGAAAGGCTACGAGAGCACAAGCAAGCACTTGGAAGCTTGGTAAGTTATGAGATGGGCAAGAGTCTACAAGAAGGACTTGGTGAGGTGCAAGAGATGATAGACATATGTGATTTTGCAGTTGGATTGTCAAGACAGCTCTATGGCCTACAGATGCACTCTGAGCGTCCTGATCATAGGATGATGGAGCAATGGCATCCGCTGGGTGTAGTTGGTATCATCTCCGCTTTTAATTTTCCAGTAGCCGTATGGGCCTGGAACACTGCATTAGCATGGATCTGTGGTAATGTTTGTGTATGGAAGCCTTCAGAGAAGACACCATTCTCAGGTATCGCTTGTCAGAAGATCATGGCCGAAGTACTCAAAGAGAATGATCTACCAGAAGGTGTTTCTTCGTTGATCTGTGCAGGAAGGGATATCGGAGCTGCTATGGCTTCAGATGAAAGAGTAGCGCTTGTGTCAGCAACTGGATCTACGCGTATGGGCCGTAGTGTGGCTCAAGCAGTAGCATCAAGATTTGGGAAGTCAATATTAGAGCTTGGCGGCAACAATGCTATTATAGTGAGCAGCGATGCAGATCTTAGTCATGCCGTGCCAGCGATAGTTTTTGGAGCAGTAGGTACTTGTGGGCAACGATGTACATCTACAAGAAGGTTACTCATCCATAGCGACAACTATGAAGACCTCAAGGGGAAACTTGTTAATGCTTACGGCCAACTTAGAATCGGAGATCCACTCGATCAAAATAACCACGTTGGTCCACTAATCGATCATGACGCTGTCAACAATTATAAAAACGCAATCAAGACAGCACAAGAACAAGGCGGCAAGGTACTATGTGGTAATGAAGTGTTATCTGGTCCTGGATACGAGTCAGGATGCTATGTCAAACCCACCATTATAGAAGCAAGTGCTGACATGCAGATTGTAAAGCATGAGACCTTTGCTCCTATCCTCTACATTATGTCTTTCGACAAATTAGATGATGCTATCGATATACAGAATGATGTACCTCAAGGTTTATCATCTGCGATCTTCACACTCAATGTTCGTGAGGCAGAAAAGTTCTTATCGTACAGTGGTTCTGACTGTGGGATCGCTAATGTAAACATTGGCACTTCAGGTGCAGAGATAGGTGGTGCTTTTGGTGGAGAAAAGGAAACAGGCGGTGGACGCGAAAGTGGCTCAGATGCATGGAAGGCATATATGCGCAGACAGACATGTACGATTAACTATGGCACAGAGCTGCCGTTGGCACAGGGGATTAAGTTTGAGCTGTAATCATGTAGTTGTCAGTATAGAGGAGATGGTGGAGCTTAGTGCTGATCTTTAACTTTGGGTTTAACTGCTACGTATATACGATCAACTTTTCTAATTCAATATTGAGATACTTATTTAGTGTCTGCCAACCTTTTGGTGACTAACAATTAATCATTTATGAAAAAGTCCATTTTCTTACTCATCACATTATTCGCGATATCTATAACTACTTCAGGACAAGAGTGGATTCAGATGCAACAAGAAGGGAGAAGTCTTGAAGAGATCAGGACTGTTATGAGTGAAAGGTTCAGTGGTAAAAGCACGCTGAAGAGTCAAGACAATTATAGTCGAGATTATAAAAAATATGCTCGATGGGAATACTTCTGGAGATTTCAAACAGATGAGAGTGGTCGCTTTGCAAATTCTAAACTAGTCTGGGACTCATGGGAAGAAGCAAACCGTGATGACAAAGAGTCCAATCTAAAGATGGCTACTTCTAACTGGTCGTATCTAGGCCCTGACACCATACCAACTGCGACGGCAGCTGCTTACGCTGGCATGGGAAGACTCAATGCTGTTGCCTTTGACCCAACTGACGCCAACACCATATGGGTTGGAGCTGCCAATGGCGGACTTTGGAAATCAACCAATGGAGGAAGCTCTTGGACCTCAGCGGGCGGCAATCTACCCGTACTCGGTATAAGTGATATCGTCATCTCAAATGATGGGAACACCATCTACATTGCCAGTGGCGATGCTGATGGACTACATTCTACAAGTGTAGGTGTTTTAAAATCTACGGATGGAGGGAACACGTTTTCAATGACAG
>CALDEM010000014.1 GCA_937942435.1 uncultured Saprospiraceae bacterium | reverse complement strand
GCGATCGGACAACCGATCAACTCTGTAAAGTATGATGACATGCTGGTGGCTGCTGATCAAGCCATCGATGATGGCAACTATATCAAGGCTATAGAATGGTATCGCAACGCTTATAGAGAGAACAAGTCTACAGACGTCGCGCTCTCCATCGCTTATTCTTATTATAAGATAAGAGATTTTGTCAATGCTGAGCGCTACTATACTCGAGTACTCGAAGATGATGTGGACAACATATTTATCGATGATAGATACGCATATGGTAGGACACTACGCTCGTTAGGAGAGTTGGGTAAGGCGCAAGAGAACTTTGAGTTGATCACTGAGATAAGTACAGATGAGGCACTCAAGGAGTTGTCTAGGATCGAGCTTGAAGGGATGGCTGCTACAGAAGGGTTAGCTAAAAACGAAGAGGTAGTTGTCAACTTTGCCAAAGGAGATATTAACTCTGGGTCTGCAGAGTTTTCTCCAGTGGAGTTTGATAGTGAGACGATCTACTTCTCATCATTTAAGCGCAACAAGGAGATAGTACTTGACGGCAGTGAGAAAAAGTATCACGCCAAGGCATATAGATCAACCAAGAAAGAAGGCAAGTACGGTAAGCCCGAGGAGCTCGATCGAGTTATCAATCGTGATGGATTTCATGTGGGCAATGTCACTTTCTCTGATGATAAGAGGAGGATGTACTTTACTCGGCAGATGCTTTCATTTGATGATATCACATCTTCGACTATCTACTATAGCGATATGGGAGATGATGACTGGGGACCAGCAGAGCCGCTCACTTCCGTAAATGGAGATTGGATAGCAAAGCACCCAGCAGTAGGAGAACTCCTAGGCACAAGGGTACTCTTCTTTGTATCAGATATGGAAGGTGGACAAGGAGGTGACGACATCTACTATGCTACGATCAATGGAGGACGAGTCGGTGCACCAGTCAATCTTGGAGAAAATATCAACACCAAGTATGATGATATAACGCCTCACTACCATGATGGCAAATTATACTTTAGCACAGAAGGACGTTCTGGCTTAGGAGGACTTGATATCTATCACAGTACTTGGGATGGTTCTAATTGGTCAGTGCCAGAAAACATGGGCATGACTTATAATTCGCCTTTTGACGATTGGTTCTTATCATTTAATAGAGAAGGATCAAACGGCTTTTTGATTTCTAATCGTAAGGATGAGGAGAAGAAGAAGCTAAAAGGTAGCGAGACCTGTTGTTATGATATTTATAATTTCAATATCAGACAGTTGGCGATTGACTTGCTGGTTGGTGTCGGTGATGAAAACGAAAAACCATTGAAAGGAGCCACTGTTGAGCTTTCTGATCAGACGATATATGATGCACCTCGTAGCAAGACAGATGACGAGGATTATAGATTTAGTTTTCCACTTGACGCTGAGCGCAAATACAGAATCATCACTTCTAAAGAAGGATACATCTCTGACACTACAGAAGTGACAACTTATGATGTCATAGAAGATAAGTCTTATAGAAAGAAAGTGATATTGAAAAAGCTGCCACCAGCCGAGCCTGAGTCACCGCCATTGGCAACATTTCGTATAGACACAGTGACGATCAATGAAGCGATCCGATTTGACAATATCTATTACGAATTTGAAAAGTGGGACATACTTCCAGAATCAGAAAAGGACTTAACGATCATACTCAATCTTATGAATGAGTATAGCGATATGGTGATAGAGCTTTCTTCTCATACTGACTCGCGTGGTACAACACCTTACAATCAGAACCTCTCTCAGAAAAGAGCAGAATCTGCACGAGCATGGTTACTTAAGAGAGGTGTAGCTGAAGATAGAATCCAACCTAAAGGATATGGCGAATCTGTCATCCTCAACAGATGTACCAATGGTGTACGTTGCCCAGATGAGGAGCACCGCTTCAATAGAAGAACGGAGTTTAAAATATTAGAAGGACCAGAAACGATCCAGATCAAGAGAGAGGTTAAGTCATCAGATTATAATGGCGGCAAGCAGTCTGCAAAGTCCTTTGGCTCAAACTTTAAGTTGGACTCGTTGCCGGTTCCCGTTATAACATTTGATACGCCTTTGATCGACTTAGGAGAGATCAAACAAGGAGAGATGCGCAAGCTCGTTTTCGAATTTGAAAATACAGGCAATGCCCCTCTTCTAATTGACATAGCTACTGCTTGTAAGTGTACCGAGATCGTATGGCCTACGGCACCTGTACTGCCTGGAGAGCGAGAAGAGATTGTAGCCATCTTTGATAGTAGAGATATGGAAGGTGAGTATAATAAAACTATAGACATCATCGCCAACACTGATCCAATCGTTGTAGAAGCAAAATTCAATGTAGCAGTACTAGCTACCAAGAAATAATGGATGCGCTACAAGCTGCATCATTTTCCATAGCAGAATGCGGTGGGCTTTTATTTGGATTAGCATATATCTTCTTTGCATATAAGAAGTCCAACTTGAGTTGGATATTTGGTATCCTTAGTGCGGTTAGTATCATCATTGTTGATGTCACTAAGACTCACCTCTACTTTGATGCGGTCTTGCACACCTTCTTTTTATTGATGTCTATTGTTGGGCTCTACTTATGGAGTCAAGGTGCACAATCAAAAAAGGAAATTAGAATATCAAAGATGCCTATGTCAAGCTACTTGGGTTATCTCTTGATATCGATCATCATATCAGGAGCAGCGGGATATCTACTAGATACGCAGACGGATGCTGTCTATCCTTACATCGATTGCTTTCAGATGATGCTCTCTGTCTTCGCTACTTTTCTAATTATATATTGTGTGATCAATGCTTGGTCTTATTGGATCCTTGTTGATATAATAAGCATCACTCTTTATGTACTCACAGGGGCATACTTACTTGCACTTCTATATATAGCTTATACCATCTCCAATGGACTGAAGTGGCATCAGTGGAGAGAGATGTATAGAGTGCAAAAGAGAGGGCGCAATGTTTCTGTTTAGAAGTCCTATTTTACTCGCACTCACTAATATTGACTACCTATAATTGAGTAATTTGTAGTTGTTCTCTTTCGTCAACTATCCCTGCCTGACACTTTTTTTATATTTTCCGATTTCCTCATTGAGTTGTCATGGGTGACTCAATAGAACAGAGAGCATCTACAAAATGCGATTCAATTATTAAACACTGTATTTATGAAAATATGGTTCTTTAGTTTGTCTTTTTGTATCATCTTATCATTTCAACTCGTTGGTCAAAAAAACGCAGTTGAATTTAATCAACCAACTATCAAAAGAGGAGAATATGCGTTTTTCTACTCAAGAGGAAAGTCAGATTTTTATAGACTATCAGAAAACAAGTATAAGCCAATAGGGGCCAATGCTCAAAATGCTTGGATGGCTGGACTCAGTCTTAGAAGTGGCAAAAAATGGTATGAAGTCAGAGTGGATCTCTTCTTTGCAAGTCAAGGAGGACGAGAGGTTTTTGATACGCCAGTTGATGGTATTGTAGAATCAGATATATCATTGAAGTACTTAGGCATAAGAGCTCAACCATTGAATATAAGACTACAAAAAGATAAGTATTACTTCCATTTAGGTGGCGGCGGATATGCAACTGTTCTGCTGAGCGAATCTGTCCTAGTGAATAATAGAGAATTCAGAGGAGGGGGCTTTGACTATGAGCTCGCTCCATTTGACTATGGATTATCATTTTCTACAGGTATCGGATATGGCATATTCAATCTTGTTGGTAATTTTCAAGTAGGTCTACAACCTATAGAATCGCAAACAAGTCAGGTAAAAAATCACTTACTCACTCTTGGTCTCAATATTTGGTTATGAGAAGTACCCTTTTACTATTTGCAAGTGCATCGATATTACTTTGCTCTTGTTTAGATGAAGAAGAACTCTCCGTGGATGCTCTTTACTCAGAAGAGCTTGTTGAAGAGTTTACAATATTTGATCCATGTGATACGATTACCGCTCCAAACTATAGAGTTACTCGTGCCTCTCTCATAGGAGATAAAATTGAACGACTTTTTCATATGACTTATCCAGCTGGTGAAATCCTATTTTTGGGTAGAAGCCTTCCTAACAATATTGACTACAATAAACAACAATTGTTTTATCAAGGTATGACGATTCTAGACCGTCATAATGATAGTCCGACATTTGTTCTTTTTGAAGACAAGACAGGAGTCATAGGCTTTGACAACGTGTTCTTAATTGGTCAAGAAAACGCGTTTGAAACAGACTATTTTCTATGCACATCAAGTGATGCTCTAAGCGCTGCTATATTTAATGATGGAGATCTTTTCAAAGTCAATCTCTATGAGATACAAGAAAGAGACGGAAGCATTACGATTTCAAAAGCTCTAGTATTAAATGCTACAAGTGGTGCAAGCCAAAGGGCTCAATATGACTATCGAGAGACAGCTCCTCCTGTAACGAACTCACAAGAGTTTAATGACATAGAAAACTTTATAACACTGATGAAATCGGGCACATATCCGTTTGATCCGTCAGCACAAGTGAAAAAGTTTGATTTGCAACTGGGATTACACCAGAGAGATTTCAAGTTTGCACAGGGCTTAATAGAAGAAGACTTTCTCAATATATTGTCAGAAGAGAATCAAAAAGCAATAAGGGCCATAGCCACATTTTCTAATGTCAGAGCTATAAGCGCCTTAGATTGTCTTACAGATCAAGAAGAGTGGTCTATCTCTGATCCTTTAGCAGCCGATATCCCTTCGCCTTTAGATTGAGATATTTGACGTAAGTCTAACTACTTCTTCATCTTAAGATGACTATCATCACAGTAAGGTGGCGTACTCGTCAGCTTGCAAGTACATATAGAGACTTTGCGCTCAGACTTGATATCAACAACCATAGGCTTAAACTTAGATCCATGGTGAGAACCGTTACACCAAGGTTGATCTGCGCTAAAACCGCACTGACAATATAGATACGAGCCTTCTTTAAGTGTAGTCCTCAATGGCTCAGTACCTAAATGTTTTTCTTTCTTATGACCAGGAGCTATCTCACTACCTTCTTTCTTAGACTTAACAAAAGGATACAATAGGTGCGATGTCCACTTATCACCTGGATCCGTCTGTAGTCCATATACTGTAGGGAAGGCTCTGGTAAACTTAGCAGTGCCAAACATCTGATCCCATAGAGAAAAGGTGTTACCATAGTTGCCGTTAGGGTCACTCACATGATCTGCTTGACTCATACCATGATGACCATGGTGAAAGGACGGTGTAATGACAATGTGCTCTACCAACCACGCAATGGGTTTAAGCATCTTGTTTTTATATAGGATCTCATCCCACTTCCATGTACTATGGGTACTAGTCACAATGATCTGCTTGAAAATCAAGCCTGCGATAACCGCAGGTGCTAATCCTAAGAATGTAGCAATACCACCCCACCAGAGATTAGGCATCAAGAGATAATAAACCCAAGAGTTTCTATAGGCTGTAAGAATACCCATCTCGCGCGCTGCATGATGCACTCTGTGGTGCTTCCATAACCAGTTGTACTCATGAGCACTCCTGTGATACCAGTACTGAGCCACATCATCTATGAAGATGTAGAAGAAGAATGCTGGTACGATATGCCAGGCAGTAAATACACCATAGGCCGATGGAAACAAGGCTTTGCCAAGAAAAAATACTGCAGCGACAAGCAGTGTCTTGGTGATAGCCACGACGAAAAATCCTAGAGACTCAAGAATCCAGTCATCACTATTGCGTTCTGACTTGTTATAATGTCCAAGAACAAACTCTATGAGGCCAAATAAAAAGAGAATACCTAAGACAAAATATAGGTCGATATTGGGTATATTCAGAAATTCTTTCATCGTTGATAAGTATTAAGGATGTACCAAAAATAAAAAATTAGTATGTTTATACTAATGTTAACACCAATAATTTTTTGTTATTAAGACCAGAGACAAAATATTAGAAGCCACAATAATGGCATTTAATCAGCATGGATACAGCAATGTTAGCATGCAGAAGCTGGCTGAAACTATGGGGCTTAGTCCAGGCAATCTCACCTATCACTTTCGTAAGAAGGAGGATCTTATGATTGCCTTGTATGACTTGTTTCGTGAGGAGATGAGTCTTGTTATCCCCCCTCCAGATCAGAACACCCCAGATAGCTTTAAGCTTGATTATCAGATCAAGAGTTTTTACAAACTACAGCAACGCTTCTTATTCTTTTATCTTGATCTGCTCGAGATCGAACGTGCCTATCCAGTCATAGCAGAGCAACACTATGTACACATACAAAATCAGATAAAATCACTTGAGACTGGACTCAACTATAACATAAGTAGAGGTATAATAGAAGATAAGGACTCTGGCACGATACAACATCTAGCACAACAGATATGGATTACAGCTGTCTTTTGGCCTAGACAAGCTCGTGTCCGAGGTCTAGAAGATAGTCTGGATGACATGCGCCAGACCATATGGCGACAGATACTACCTTACCTGACTGTAAAAGGAGCAAAAGAAGTCAACGAAATATTAAATTTAGAATCTACTCAACAACTCACATTATAAGTATGAATACGCTTACGCAAACTTCCGTCCAAGACATCCAAGCCATATTTGATAAGCAGATGGCATATCACCAAGAGGTATCTCAATCAACAGCTTCTGAAAGAATCGCCAAATTGAAAAAATTCAAAAAGGTCTTCATGAGTCATCGTGATGAAATCAAAGAAGCACTTTATAAAGATTACAGAAAGCATCCGAGTGAAGTAGATCTGACAGAGATATATCCAATCACCGGCGATCTCAAGCATACCATATCACACTTACGTAAATGGATGTCTAAAAAACGTGTCGCTACTCCTATGGCGCTTTTGGGCTCCAGTTCTTATGTGCACTATGAGCCAAAGGGAGTTTGTTTGATTATATCTCCTTGGAACTTTCCAGTTAACCTAACCTTCGGACCACTTATCTCCGCCATAGCCGCGGGCAACTGTGTGATGCTTAAGCCGTCGGAGCATACACCACATGCTTCTAACATCATGGCTAAGATCATTGGTGAAGTATTTGACCCAAGAGAGGTTGCAGTTTGTTCTGGAGGAGTTGAAGTTTCTAAAAATCTTTTAGACTTACCTTTCCATCATATCTTCTTTACAGGTGCTCCATCGATTGGAAAAATTGTGATGGCTGCAGCCGCCAAAAACCTGACTTCTGTTTCTCTTGAGTTAGGAGGCAAGTCACCAACTATCGTAGATGAATCAGCCAATGCTTCTATGGCGGGCAGACGTATCGCTTGGGCGAAATATCTCAACAATGGACAGATTTGTATCGCTCCTGATTACATCTATGTGCATGAATCTAAAAAAGATGCACTCGTTGAGTCTATAAACAAGAATATCAAAAAGATGTACGGCGATGATGTTGTCACCAGTGAGTCTTACTGTAGAATCGTCAATGATAAACACTTCAATCGTATCAAGTGCTATATGGATGACGCCATAGAGAAAGATGTCAAAATTCTTGCTGGAGCGAAATTAGACGAAAGCCAAGACTTTATCTCTCCCACTATTGTTGAGAACGCAGGAGATCAGTCTGACTTAATGACAGAGGAGATATTTGGCCCTGTGCTCCCGATAAGAGTTTATAAAGACAACGACGAAGTGATAGCAGCGATCAATAAAAGAGAGCGACCGCTAGCTATGTACATCTATAGCAAGAAGCAAAAGAACATCAATCACTTTATATCCAACACCAGAGCGGGCGGCACATGTATCAATCACAGTGCGATACACTTTTTCAATAACAACTTACCATTTGGAGGGGTGAACAATAGCGGTATAGGAAAAGCGCATGGCGAGTGGGGATTTACAGCATTTTCCAATGAACGCGCAGTCTTAAAACAATGGAGCCCATTTAGTGCTATCGAACTGATGACAGCACCTTATTCTAACTTTAAGCAAACACTAATAGATCTCAGTATAAAATACTTTTAATGAAAAGTCCAATTAAATACTTGGCAGCGCTTTGCTGTGCTATACTGATTACGACTATATCATTATATAATTGTTCTTCGGTTAAAAGTGATCAGACCGCCAGTAGTAAGATGAAGTTAAAGGCGCTCATCATAGATGGAGAAAACAATCATGGCACATGGCCAAAGACCACTGCGATGATGAAAAGCTATCTGGAAGATTCTGGATTATTTTCAGTAGATATTGAGCGGACCACATACATATGGCAAGGGCCTCATGCAGATGAGATCTTAGGACCAGAAGGTAGAAATGCCCTCTTAGACCAATACCCTATCGTTTCTAAAAAAGCATATCAACGTGTAGAGGAACCTAAAGCAGATCCAAGCTTCAATCCACAATTTGAAAACTATGATCTAGTTATTTCAAATCTTGGATGGAAAGCAAGTACTTGGTCAGATGCAACCAAGCGATCTTTCGAATCATATATGAATAATGGTGGAGGACTCATAGTGATACATGCAGCCAACAACTCTTTTGCCGATTGGCCAGAGTACAATAAGATGATCGGCGTTGGTGGCTGGGGCGGTAGAGATGTCAAAAGTGGCCCTTATGCTTTTTATAATGATGAAGGAAAAGAGATGCGCGATCATAGCGAAGGTGACTGCGGCTCACATGGACCTCGATATGAGTTTACATTAACAACAAGAGCGTCAAATCATCCCATCATGAAAGGCCTCCCGAAGGAGTGGCTGCACACAGAAGACGAACTTTATGATCGACTAAGAGGACCAGCAGAAAACATGACAATACTGGCTACTGCTTATTCTGACGTAGAAAAAAATAGTCCACCGTGGGCCAAAGATGTCAAAGGTACAGGCAGACACGAGCCCATGCTCATGGCATTAGAATATGGAAAGGGAAGAGTCTTTCATAGCGGCTTAGGGCACAATGATTACTCGATGGAGTGTGTCGGTTTTCAAACTACACTACTAAGAGGTGCCGAGTGGGCAGCGACAGGAAAGGTGACACAAGCTATACCCGCTAACTTTCCGACCAAGACGAAGACTTCGTCTGTCGCTTGGTCGATGTAGACTAAGAAGAGCATACTTCCTGCGACTAGAAAGACGCCAGATACTACAAGGTGTTTTTCACAACGCTCAATCACTATTCTTACGGCTATGAAAAGCCGTACAACAAAAGAGCCCAATGTCTGACCATTGGGCTCTTTTTATTTGGGTTTCTAATTAGGTCTATGCTTCTATCTGGGCTCTAACTTCATTGATTCTCGCAAGTCGCTTGTTATAAACATCCTCTGATATCTTGCCTTTTTCCCTTGATCTCTCTAAAGACGCTTCGGCTCTATCAAGGCCTTTAATAGCGCGATCTTTTTGGCCTTTATTTAGCTTGCGTTTTGACTCTTTCATTTCACGCCCTTTGCCTTTATTCTCAGATTTTTCACCTTTTGCACGCTTACGGCCTTTTTCCGTTTTGGCTTTACCACGACCCTTTCCTTTATCTCTTGAAGCGCGAGCTTCATCTCTTTCTACTTTGGACGCCATCCTCACCTCTTTGATTCGTGCTTCCTTCTCTTCTTCAGAAAGATTAGGATCATCTTCTATAGCTTTAACAATAGTCTTTATAGAATCACGCCTCGCTTTCATTTCTGATTTCGCTCCACCCTTAGCAGTTCGTTCTGCCTTTTTCTTCCCTTTGATTTCAGATCTTCGTGCTTCAAGTAGTTCTTCTCGTTCTTCCTCAGTAAGATTAGGATCAGCTTTAACTTGTTCGACGTAAGCCTTCCATTCTGACCTCTCCGTCTTTTTTGCTTCTTTCTTAGCTTTAGCCATTTCCTTTTTGGCCTTTCCTTTCCCTTTGCCTTGTGCAGAAAGATCTGCTGTGCTAAACACAAGTAATAATGTGATCAGGAATCCAAATGTGTATTTTATCTTCTTCATAGCTGTAAGATTTGCTATTAAGACGGAGAAACGACGTTAACTGTGTTATGGAAATCTAAAAAATAATTTAATACTCTCCTATTCACTAGAGTAATCGACAAGACGATCACAGAAAGTTAAGGATCACACTACTTATAAATCCTGTCTACCGCCTCTTGCTGAGCTGCTTTAAACTGACTTTTCTCTGGCGTTGCCACTCCATCAAAAACATTAACAGGATAGTGCGCATGATTGGCATATGAATCTGCATACAATTCAAATCTCTGTCTTGCTATGTAGTTCTTCATAGACACTGTCTTTCGCCAGGCTCTGAGTGCATTGATATCTATAGAAGCATTGGCAACTATGCTTTCTCCAGGAGAAGCTTCTGCTAAGAGATGTCCTTCAAAATGAACGACCTGGGAGCGGCCATCTGTACTGTTAGCAAGAATGGGGGTGTCTTCTATACCCGCAGAATTAGCTGAGACTACGTAAGCCATATTCTCAATGGCTCTTGCTCTTTTACAGACATTCTTTCTTGTCAATAAAGGACTTCCTATCTCTGATGAAGAATGTAAAAACACTTCTGCTCCTCGCATCATCAAGCACCTTGCTACTTCAGGGTATAATATCTCTTCTGAAGCGATACATGCTAACTTTCCAAGTTTAGTATCTGCAACTGGAAACAAACTCTCCTTCCCGTATAAATCAATATACTTATCCAATACATCATGTGGCGTCGGACTATACATAGAGTTGAGTCGTCGATAATTGAGAATCATCTCACCATTATCATCAATTATAAAACTTGCTTGAAAGAACAAGTTTGGAAAGTTGGCATCTTGCTCATAGTAGTTACCTGAAAAGAAAATAGAATGGGCCTGACAGATGTCTCCGATCTTTGTAAAAAGAGGATCATCTTTAGCTATACAAACCTTGTCTCTCCAGACCGCTATCGTCTCTTGCGCTGGATAGCTTGATAAAAAGTATTCAGGAACAACAATTAGCTTGAGATGGCTACCAATGAATTTTTTAGCCGCAAATATTTGGCCGTTAATTTGGTCAAGCTTAGCATCCATATGAGTCATGACCTCTGCACGACTCTTCATCTTGTTAACAGCTTTACACTTTAACTGCATGGCTAAGGCCGTATAATGAGATACGTCCATCTTTAGGAGAACTTTTGAGTTTGAAGATTTTCTGTACACTTTTGGATATAGATTAAGAATAGTTCTTTTTCTTTCTTACTCAATCCACTTAACATCTGAGCATTAGACTTTTTACGATCAGGCTGCATCAATTTGATGAGCTTATCTCCTTTTGGCGTAAGCACTAATCTTTTTTTACGACGATCTTCCTTGTCCTCGATTTGTTTGATCAGTCCTTTGTCCATTAAGATAGTCAGCAAGTTGGTGATATTGGCTCGTGTCACACCTAGAGAATCTGCAAGCTCCGATGCCATCAGAGGCATGGTATGCTTTTCTCTTATTAAAAAAGGAAGATTAGGATCTTTGGCTAGATGTATAAGGATGACCCATTGTTGATTAGTCAGACCTTGCTTCGATACAAACTCAACATTTTGTTTGATTAACAACATCGCTGTCTCATATAGGCCTAACAGAATAGAAGTATCAAGCGTTTTATCTATCATCTTCTTTTTTTAATTATTAGTTAGTTCAAAGTTTAGTTCAGTCACTGGGACATTAACTGTAGATGGTTTTGATATGATCTGCCAACTACATCCAGCAGGACCTGTAAATAAAAAACAATCTTCGCCAAACTCATTTTTTAATATACTAGTCGGACTTAAATCATGTGCTTTTACAAGGTCATAAACATAGTCAAGTTTATCGGTATAAAACGAATGAATCGTTATCCCGAGCTGTCCTATAGTTTGCTTGTCCGTACGGTCTAATTTGACGCAAGTCGGAATGATAAACTTTAGCTTACCACAGATATTATTGGGTGATACAAAACCCTGATACCAGTGACTCTCTCCTGGTTTCATATCAAACACTACTCTGGGTCCAATCTGCCAATCTCCATCCAACACGGGCTCTTCTTCTGCTCGCAAACCAAGAGCACTACTCATGTAAGATATTGTAGCCATAGAAGGAGCCTTGATTATAAAATCATGATGAGTAAACTCACTGGTCTTGAGTGGGCTATGATCTCCTATAGAGCCATAACCGGGTATCTTGTAACCATATCTCTGAAAAAAGATATGATTAAAAAACGCTCCATATACAGCGTTTTCTCTTACGATCACAGGGCGCTTAAAGAACCCTTTCTCTTGTGTATCGAGATCGAACAAATCATCTGCTATTGGCTCTGTTGGCAACCACTTTTCTCCATAGGTTCTGGCCCCTTTATAGATATCATGGATGCGATATATATCATGTGTCATCATAACGGACATCCTCTGACCTATCGTCTCTGGTGGTGCATAACCAACACCATCGCCTAGGCTTTTATCCCACTTCAATAATCTTATAAGGCCATGGCTGTCTATAAGTCCATTCTGTAATCTATAAGATTTTAGTTTTGATGATACACCATACAATCGCTCTGCTGATGATAAAGAGAACTCAGCTTCTGAGATTAAACTAAAACCAAATGCTTCAAAATATCTCAGCGCATAACCAACATCCTCTACGGCTACCATAACTTCATAGACCCCACTGATGCCTGTATCAGGTAGGTCTTTGTTGAGGTGAGGTGTTGGCTCGTTCTGCTTCATATGATTTTGTGAAAAGCTCGATTTAGGTCATTATATTTTTAGGGAGAGTTTTCCAAAGTTTTGTCCTTTGAAAAGCATCTGAAGTGCAGCAGGAAAGTGCTCGATCCCATCTACCACATGTTCTTTAGTCTTTAACTTTCCTTCAGCGATCCACTGGGACATTTCTTTAACCGCTTTAGGATATTGGTTGATGTAATCAAACACGATGATACCTGTTATATAACCTCTCGCTGTTACAATCTTCATATAGTTCTTTGGCCCATATATCTCACTCTTGTTGTACTGAGATATAGCGCCACAGATGACAACTCTTGCTCCGCGCGCCAGATTTTTCAACATAGTATCTAACATCGGACCACCGACATTATCATAGAACACATCAACGCCATCAGGGCAAGCGGCCTTTATGCTTGCTTCTAAGTCCTCTTCTTTATAGTTAATCGCAGCATCAAAACCACACTCTTCGATGAGGTATCGGCACTTCTCTTTACTACCTGCAGTACCAACGACTGTACATCCTTTGATTTTTGCTATCTGCCCCACTGTCGATCCAACTACGCCTGCTGCTCCGGATACAAATACTGTCTGGCCTGCCTCAGGTTGACCTTTTTCTAACAATCCAAAATAGGCCGTCATACCAGGCATACCAAGGATACCGAGGTGATAGGAAAGAGGTTCATTAATCTGATCAATCAGAGTAGTACCTTTACCATCAGAGACGGCATATTCTTGTACTCCAAATAGGCCAGTTATATATGATCCTTCAGGATAATCATCATGCTTACTAGCTACGATCTTTCCAGCCCCAAAGCCTCTCATCACTGATCCTATCTGGACGCCTGGCATATAAGTTGTTCCTTCATTCATCCAACCTCTCATAGCCGGATCAAGAGATAGATATTCATTCTTTACTAAGATCTGCCCTTCTTCTATGTCTGGCATATCTACAGTCTTCAGGGAGAAATCATCTGGACTCGCCATCCCCTCAGGTCTCCGCACAAGAACTATTTGTTGATTCTTCATAATTAGTCTAATCGTCCTAACAAGATACAATAGTTAATATTATTAATTATTAATGGATTTAACTAATTTCCCTCTTGGAGACTAATTTAGAAAGCTCGTGAAATCTCATTATCAAACAATAGATGGCCAACGCCTACACTTTCTTTATGAAGGTTTAGGCCCTCCTATATTTCTATTGCATGCATCGCCGATGAGTGCTGCATCGCTCATGCCCTTGGTTAGTATACTATCTAAGACACATACAGTCATTGCAATTGATACGCCAGGCTATGGGTACTCAGAAGAGCCTCCGACACAACCAGCACATGTTGGTATCTACGCAGACACCCTGCATAAACTACAAGGGCAATTAGGTCTAGAGAAAGTCGCCATCTATGGAACCGCCACGGGTGCACAGATAGGCATCAAGTACGCCTTAGACTATCCTGCTGACGTCTCCTACTTGTTCTTAGATAATAGTGCTCACTTTACAGAAGCTGAAAAAACAGATATCTATGCTTCCTACTTTCCTGATCTAACACCTCAAGAGGATGGTAGCCACTTGAGAGCAGTTTGGGACATAGTGGATCATCTTTTTGTTTACTTCCCATGGTGCTTTCAGGAAGAAAAATACCGACTATCCACTCCTAAGCCACCAACAAGTGTGCTTCACAGAGTGGCATTAGAATACATAAAAGGTGGTGCCCACTATGACTGGGCTTATAGAACAGCCTTTGCTTATGAGGATCGTGAGCGAATCTATGAACTAACTGTACCCACTCATATCTTCAGATGGGAAGCAAGTATATTAAAGCCATATACTGATCGCATATTTGACAAGAGCCTTCCGGCAAATGTCGATTACTCGGTAATCTCAAAAGAAAGCGATAGAAATCTAGTGATGGCACAGACTATCAATCAACATAACTTAGGGCCAGCTGTTGAAGTAAACTTTCCGGTTTCAGAAAAAGTCAATGAAGAAATTTTTGAGATCCCACAAAGTACTTTTCCAAGTCCAGAACCTACAGGACAGTATCTCGTAGAAGCTTGGGAGACTATCAATAGTCATATAAGTACCGCAGATCTTAATATAAAAACAAACGCTTTTATAAAGTGGGCGGAAAGTTATTTATAATTATTTTTTTAATCTAAAACTGAAGAATGGGAGCGGATAAGTCAGGCATGAGAGAATTCAAATATGGATGGCCCGTAGTCGGTTCTTCAGCGATTGGAATTGGGCTGGGTATGTCACCATTACCTTTTTATACGATAGGTGTTTTTATAGCTCCGCTCATGAAAGAGTTTGGATGGCAAGTAGATGAGATTCTATTGGCTATATCTGTTTTCTCAATAGCTGCTTTTTTTACAAGTCCCTTGATTGGATACTTGACAGATAAAATCGGTGTCCGCAAGATGGTACTTGCATCCATTCTAACTTTTGGATTATCATTTATGGCGTTCTCGCTTAACAACGGTAGCATGACGCTCTATTTTGGCTTGTGGGTGATGTTAGCGCTCTTGGGTACAGGAACACTTCCCATAACTTGGACTCGAGCTGTCAACCGATGGTTTACTAAAAAAAGAGGTCTGGCCCTAGGGTTTTCATTGTTGGGTACAGGTCTCTTTGGCGCATTTGCTAAGTTATATGCAGCCTATCTGATAGAACATTACGGATGGAGAGAAGCATACATAGGGCTTGCGCTTCTTCCATTATTGATCTCTCTTCCTCTTGCCTTCTTTTTCTTCCGCGATGTCGACGATCCCAAAGTTGCAGATAAGGTAGCCGCTATGAAATCAGAGGTTGACTATTCTGATCTAGAAGAACAGTCAGGTGCTGAAGGTATGAGTCTAAAAGAAGCCATACGCGATGTAAAATTCTGGTTGTTGATTTTGACATTTATCCCTATCTCTTTTGCAGTCGGTGGACCCATACCTAACTTTGAAACCATACTCGGTAGCAAAGGATTTGATACATCGGATGCAGTTGTGCTTGCCAGTGTTGTAGGTTACTCTGTAGTTGTCGGTCGATTAATAGGAGGGTATCTTATAGATAAGCTCTGGGCTCCAGGAGTCACATTTGTAATATTTATAATTCCAGTGATAGCTTGCTATTTGTTTAGATTGCCAGACTTGTCTTATTGGACGGCTATGGCGGCAGTTGCCATCATTGGTTTGTCTGCAGGCGTAGAATACGATGTCATGGCCTTCTTAGTATCCAAATACTTTGGGATGAAAAACTATAGTGCCATCTACGGTACACTATATGGATTCTTTGCCATAGGCGCAGGTTTTGGACCATGGATATTTGGCAAGTCATTTACTATGACCGGTAGCTATACTACAATATTTGGTTATGCTGCTATTGCTTTTATTGTAGGCGCCATCCCATTACTCTTTTTAGGAAAGTATAGATATCAATAAGGCATGGATACAGCTATTTTAAAAAGAACAACTTTTGTAGTTAAGGATGCAGAAACATCTGCACGATTTTATTCTAAAGTATTCAATTGGACAGTTTGGTATGATAATGAATTAGAAGCGGATTATAGATTTCCCCCTTCTGGTGCCGCCGACAAAGCAAAGGTTAGGCTAATCATTCTTCAAGCTCTTGACCCAAAATTGGGAAAATTAGGATTGCTGGAATATATCGATGCTCCATTTGACGAAGGTCATTTGACAGAACGCACAAAAATTAGAATGGGCGAACCCATTATGGTGATAGAATCAGAAGATATAGAAGGTGTTTATGAAAGAGCCATAGCAGAGGGTGCTACCGTTATCACACCACCAGTTGATTGGTATGTTCCTGGCCCTGATGGAGATTCTCAAATCCATCTGCGTACTGTTTCATTATTTGATCCTAATGGAATATATATGGAAGTAAGTGATCATCCATCAAGAAAAAAGTAAAATGAAGCATTTAGTAAACCAACAATGGACAGTAGGAGAACATCCAACTAAGGAAGTAGGTCATCAACATTTTAAATATCAAGAGTCTTCAGTGCCCCAATTAGAAGCTGGGCAAATACTTATAAAAAGTCACTACCTCAACATAGCACCTGTCATGCGTATGTATATGATGAAAGATGGAGGTGGTTTTTCTACTGAAAAATTATTAAGTATTGGTGATGTCATTCATGGTAGAGGTGTTGGAGAAGTAATTGATTCTCAACATCCTGAATATAAAAGTGGAGATTATGTACATGGACAATTGGGATGGCAGACCTATAAGATATCATCCGTCACACAACAAGAGAAGTTCGTAAAGATGAAACGACGTGGAGTACCGATCCACAATGGGCTCTCCGCCCTGGGAATGACAGGATATTCTGCATATTGTGGTTTCATACATAAAGGTCTTCCTCATGAAGGTGATGTCGTACTAGTTTCAGGAGCTGCAGGAGGTGTCGGATCTATGGTTGTTCAGATAGCAAAAGCCATTGGCTGTAGTAGTGTTTTAGGCATAGCAGGCGGGCCAGAAAAGTGTAATATTGTGGAAGGACTTGGTGCTGATGCTACAATAGATTATAAAAATGACAATGTCGCAGAACGATTAGATGAATTGTTACCAGACGGGTATGATGTCTTTTTTGATAATGTGGGTGGGCCTATATTTGACGCAAGTCTTAACCATCTAAAAAGAGGCAGTCGAGTAGTCTTATGTGGGGCTATCTCAGAATATGCCATGAAAGAACCTTATATCCCGCAAAACACTTTTAAGATCAGAAGAAAGGCCGCCAGTCTCAATGGTTTTTTTGTCTATGAACACAAGCATCAATTTGAAGAAGCAGAAACAAATATGGCCTCTTGGATAAAGGATAAAAAGCTTAAAGCACTGGTTGATATGGATCATGGATTTGATCGTATGCCACACGCACTGATCGGACTCTACACTGGTACCAATATTGGAAAACGTATGGTTAAGGTTTCAGAAGGAGAAGACTTAATATACTAGCTTATAAATTATGGTATCGGACAATTCTAATTTTGAAACATTAGTGGGTAGTTATGATAACTTCTTACAGATCTGGAAAGAGCAAACTGAGGACGATATCCATCGAGATAAAAGAGGATACAAACATGATCATCTACATCTAAAAATAGAAAGAACCTCAGATAATGATACAACACTAAAACTCACTCTCTACAAAGGAAGAAATAATCAAGAATACATAGGTGAAGTGACGCTCAACAGTAAAGACGTTGGAAAAACAAAAGATCATGTCCTATATATCCAAGAAGATGGGTCGATACAATTAAAAAATGGATTAGGTATGACTAACAACCCTGATGGATCTCCTTATCTCCTCAAAAGATGCAGATACTTCTCAGGGTTTATAGAATATCCTCATCCAGATGATCCAGATGATGTGTACAGAATGGGCAATCTCGAAATCCATGATCAAGGAGGTATGGTACAGTTGGATTACGAAGGTATAGACTATACAATAGAGTTAACACAATTGATCTTCGCACATAAAATCAAGTTGATAAAAATTGCAATTTATGACTTACCAATTAGTCAAGTTGATATCAATAGCAAAGCGATCAGCTATGCTTGGTCAAGCCCGGAGTCCAAAAGATTAGGTATCAATCTTAGAAAGATCATATCTGGTTGGACCTTCATTGAAGAGGGCTTTCTAAGTTCTAACAATCTCGACCTTACCGATTAGATAATATATATCTGATCAGCACTAAGGTCCATATTTTAAACTTCATCACCACCATTGATTTTTCTTATTTTGTAGCAAACTATCCGATTATGTATCGCATATCTCTTGTTCTCTTTTCGTTTCTATTCACTTATTGCTTAGTAGCTCAGGATCTAACAAAAAGACAGTTAGATCATCCGGATTTCGATATATGGCGAACGATAGACCAAGAACAAATATCAAATAACGGTCAATGGGTCACCTACGCTCTAACAACCGAACGTCAAGATCCAGAGCTATGGATAAAGCATGTAGATTCAGGAAAGGAGATTAGAATAGAGCGCGGCATCGATGCTAAAATATCTGAAGATAACAATTGGGTCGTCTTCATGATAAAACAGCCAGTTGATGCAATTAGAGAAATGAAACGCGACAAAACAAAAAAGGAGGATCTACCTCTTGACACTTTAGCTATACTCAATCTATCTTCTGAGAAACTCATCAAAATAGAAAATACGAAAAACTTTAAAATACCAGAGAAGTGGTCAGATTGGATTGTATATACATCCGCTGCTCCAGAACTATCTGTCTCTGATACAAGTAAAGTTGATGACCCCGAAGTCAAAAAAGGCAGAGAAAATGATCAGCTCATTGTAAAACAGTTGAGTACCGATTATGAACTTACCATACCGTCAGGTACATCGTTCGTATTTGCTGAAGAAGCACCTCAGATAATCATATCCAGCGAAAGCAAAGATTCAACCTTTGAGGCGGGTGTATATCTTTTTGATTGTTCTAAGTCTTCTCTTCAACCCATATATCAATCAAAAGGTAAGTTTAAATCTCTAAGTCTCGATAAGACAGGAAGCAACGCCGCCTTTCTAGCGGATGTTGATACAACGGATGTTGTTATCCGACCTTATAAATTATACCACTATAGATCGTCTCAGAAAGAAGCACAACCGATCGTCGATGATCGACACAAAATCATACCACTTGGATATAGGGTTAGCGAATATGCTCAATTACACTTTTCAGATGATGGTTCTCGATTGTACTTTGGTATAGCCCCTCAACTCATCACTCAAGACACTACTCTGATAGACGAAGAGATTGTAAAAGTAGAAGTCTGGTCTTGGAAAGATAAAAGACTACATACGCAACAAGAATTAGAAATCGACTCGGATAAAAAGCAAAGTTACGATTGTGTCTGGCATCTTGATTCAGATTCATTTTTAAGACTTGGAACAGAAAACATCCCAGACATCCAATATGATCCAAATGCCTCTTCTACATATGCTCTTGGCTCTAACAGCGAGCCTTATCTAACATCTATCAGTTGGGAAGGCTTCCCTGCTTATAGAGACATATATCTGATCAATATAGAAACGGGGGATTCTAAAAAGATAGCGAGTAAAGTTAAAACCAATCCACAGCTATCACCTGCTGGGAAATATATCTATTGGTTTGACAGAATTGATACAACTTGGCAGATCTATAATATAGAAAGCGGACAGACTAATACCCTTACAAATAACAAAAGTGAAAAGTACTATAATGAATTAAATGATTCTCCTAATTGGCCTGGAGCTTATGGCATAGCCGGTTGGACTGAAGATGATGGTCAAGTACTCATTAATGATCGATATGACATCTGGAAGTATGATCCAAAACAGGAAGTAGAGCCTATCCGTATCACAGATGGTCGAGCATCAAAGTTGCGCTATAGATATATCCAAACGGATGCTGAAGCACATTTTATAAAAAGTGATCAAGAGTTGCTACTATCAGTGTTTGATGAAAAAGATAAAAGCAGTGGTTATGCCTCTACCCTACTGAACAATGATGCAGCATCGATTAAAATCAAAGATAACTACAGATATAATACAAGGCCGACCAAAGCACGAGATGCTAATCGTTATATGTTTACAAAAGAGAGTTTTAAAATCTTCCCTGACCTTATAGTATCCGACAATTCATTTTCAAATCATAAAAGAGTCAGTACAGCCAATCCACAACAGAGCTCATACTCTTGGGGCTCAACGGAAATATATGAATGGTTATCCTCCGACGGTCAGACACTACAAGGCTTGCTCGTAAAACCGGATAATTTTGACCCTAACAAGAAGTATCCGATGATCGTAAACTTTTACGAACGAAGTTCTGATGGGCTACATCGTCATCGAGCTCCTTATCCACATCGCTCGACTATCAACTATGCATTCTATGTAAGTCGAGGATATGTCATATTTAATCCTGATGTAGTTTATAAAGTAGGTTATCCTGGAGAGAGTGCAGAGAACTCTGTGATATCAGGGACGACCGCGCTGATTAGAGAAGGCTTCATAGATAAAGATCGGATCGGCGTCCAAGGACATAGCTGGGGTGGATATCAGATCGCACATCTAATTACTCGTTCTAATTTATTTGCTTGTGCTGAGTCTGGTGCACCTGTTGTCAATATGTTTAGTGCTTATGGAGGTATAAGGTGGGGATCTGGCTTAAGTCGCATGTTTCAATATGAGCATACTCAAAGCAGAATCGGTGGAACGATCTGGGATGAGCATACACGATATGTAGAAAACTCACCTTTGTTCTTCTTAGATAAAGTAGAGACGCCAGTTCTCATTATGCACAATGATGAAGATGGAGCAGTACCGTGGTATCAAGGGATAGAATTTTTCACATCGATGCGTAGACTGGGGAAGCCAGCTTGGCTACTTAATTATAATGGAGAGCCTCACTGGCCATTGAAAAGACAAAATCGATTAGATTTTAATATTAGAATGCAGCAGTTTTTTGACCACTATCTGAAGGACCAGCCGTTGCCTCTCTGGATGGAAACAGGTGTTCCTGCCGCAGAAGTTGGTATAGATCAACATCTGGAACCAGAAAACTCTACTTCTAATCCCCAAGTTTTTGATTATAGTAAAGACTTATTGCTCGGTCATTTTGATTGCAAAACAGATGTCGACGATCTTCATTCTGTTGCTGCATTCTCCACTTTGCTTTCTCATTCAGATTATGCTTCAATTAATTATCATGCTGTTGCTGGCACCTATGGGGTTCAAAAAGGGCTCTATGTCCCGGCTAATGATTTATTTCAATTAGCATTTGGTGATAACTGGACAGATGCTCATGCAGATTTTGATAAAGCAATAGATAAAGTTTTAAAAATCGCTTTAAGCACAATTGAAAAAGGAGGAGATATCTGGATAGCAGATGCTGGACAATCAGATTTCTCTGCTGCACTTGTGAAAGCCATACAATCAAAGAAACCACAACTAAACACTCAACAAAGAGTCCATATCGTACAGCATAGTAATTGGAATGAAAGTGTAACTGATGCTGATGCTCTACAATATGCAAAAGAGAATACCAATTACAACAAAATAGCAGATGGCAACGCGACCAAGAATGGAACTCCCGGATTCAACAATAGAAATTTTACCAATTGGAAATCTAAAATTGGATCTCGAGAGATTAGCAATATATGGGAACTGGCAGTTAAAACTGGCAATCAATATAACGGCAAAGAAGGACGCTACCTCAATAAATCGATAGCAGCTGGCGGTTTGGACTTTTCTGATGTGTCTGAGATATGTTGGATACTTGGGCTAGAGGATATAATAGATACAGAAGAGTTCTTTCGAATTTTTGCAAAGTAATTCTTGCAGCGGGAACACCGTCAAGAACCCTAGACAAAGGCTGATTTTCGGCGGCGTCCTCACCGCGAAAAGAGCGAGGGTACTCGTTACTTCTTTAGCTAACAGAAGAACCATCCTTCTTGCAGCGGGACAAGAAGCTTCTTGCGGCGGGGACGCCGTCAAGAACCTGTTTTCGAGCTGGTTTTCGGCGGCTCCCCCGCCGCAAAAAAAGTGAGTTATGCCTTCCACGCATCAACAATATCTCCTGCATATGCAGACCAGACTTCAGGTTTGGAAGACAGATAATCCAACACTTTTTCCAAGTAGCCAATCCTATGAGGCTGGCCTAGTACCCATGGATGAATATTTAACGAAAGTATACGGCCGCCATTATCACGCGCATCTTGAAGTAAGAAGTCACAAGCATCACAGACTTGTTCCGACCAAGATTCTGCCGAATGCTGATTGTTTAAAATGATATGATAGTCCTCTAGTTCAGTAGATAATGGCATAGCGATCAAGGAGCCCTTCTTGGTATGAAAAGGATACGGTAGATCATCGTTGACCCAATCGCAAAAATAGTTGATACCCTGTTCAGCTAATAGGTCTGGTGTGTTAGCAGATTCATTTTTAGCAGGACTTATCCAGCCTCTTATAGCTTGACCACTGATTTGGCGTAAGCCATCCAGGGATTTTCTAATTAACTCCGCTTCTTCTGTCTGATCTTGTCCACCATAATGAAGCGCGTCCATGTGATATCCATGGCATATGATTTCGTCTTCTCGTTCTTTGATTTTGTCTATTAGATATGGTGTTCGCTCTGCCAAGCGTGTTGATACTGCAAAAGTGGGTTTAATGCCATATCGATCAAATGCTTTTAAAAAGCGATAGATTCCTACGCGGTTACCATAATCTCTAAGACTGTAGTGTCTGAGATCCGGATATGGTTTGGTCATCCCGCCTGGCACTTTGAAGGGATGTCCTTTTTGGTTGAGCGGAAAGTATTGTAATCCTACATTTACCCATAAGGCCAATAGCTTCCCTTCTGGCCATACCACTTTAGGACGATCTTGAAGCATCGACCAATCATAGCGCTTATGATCCATGCCATAAGATCGGTGAGGATATTGCAAGTAGTTCTTATCAAGTTCAGACATGGCCATTAATTTCTAATTTTCTTTGCCGATATATCAGCTAAGGCAGTGTCATAGTAATTTTCTAAATAGTAGTTAGCAATCTCTTTACCTGTTGCCACCCATATATTGCTATGTCCTGTGATATATTCTAGTGCCTCTTCATATGCTTTAATACGGTGAGCACAACTCACCTGATAATTATGGGTCGGGATACACATAATCGTACCACTCTCAATACCTTCTTGATACAATCGATCAAAGTTTTCTTTTAATGCCTTCCCATATTGTCTGGGTGGTACCTTTTGCACCAAGTAGGCTATTGTATCATTCATTTCTAATGAATAAGGAATAGAAACGAAGCGCTTACCACCGCGTGTGTGTATCGGAGTTGGTTGATCATCATGAAATAAATCACATGAATAAAATCCTCCTTCTTCTCCAAATAACTCAGTCCCTACTTCTGCAAAAAGATCGAGCGTATACTCTGAGTGAGATAATGCAGGCGCGAGATACCCAGCACATTTTTGTCCCGTGTGTTTAAAGATGCTTTCCATGGCGTCCTTGATCATCTCCCTTTCTTGATGTTCAGTCATACCATAAGTGTATCGAGTATTGTATATACCATGACTAAAAAACTCCCAGTCTCGTTCTTTACACATCTCAATGATCTCCGGATGATGATCACATAAAGCAGCAGATAAAGATATGGACCCCCTTATGCCATACTTATCTAATAATTCCATTTGACGCTTGTGTCCTACTCGATTGCCCCAGTCCCTAATAGAATATCCCTGCACTGCTGGATGAGGCTGAGGCCAAGGAGATCGGTATGGATTAGGGGGTGGATCTAATTCGTAAAATTCAATATTGGGCGCTACCCAAAATGCTAGTTGCGCTCCATTAGGCCATTCAATTTTAGGCCGGTCTTCATAAGGCCAATAATCATAATATCCGGGATCTTCTTTCATTGGATTATAGTCAAGTTCGGTTTTCGAAAATTAGAAAAATGTCATTGTTTGTCTAACCACTCATAAACTTCTTGCACACCTAAGATGTCGCAATACTTGATAGACAGATCTGTCAAATTAGCATAATGATAGCTCTCATGTTTGTCCGCCACACACTCTTCAGGTATGATCGTTCGATATCCCCTTGATAAGGAATCTACACCTGCTGCACGGATACAACCAGAAGTAGAGCCTCCAGTTAATATGACAGTATCTACTTGATGCCAAATCAATAATGACTGAAGTGGTGTTTCAAAAAATGGCGACGGCATTTTTTTATCGTAGATAAGATCTGTTTTCCGATTTACATCAAGGCGATCATCAAGTTCAGATCTTTCTGAACCATACTTAATATTCTGTAGACTATTAGGAGTATCAGTCCGTGTGCCCCATACACCTGCATCTTCTCCAGATCCTACATAGGCAACGTAAGTCCAAATCACAGGCCAATCAAGATTGCGAAATCTTTTGACCAGCCCGTTAATGTATTCCATTTGGTTGGGGTCATTTTCATATGCAGTTGTGAATAAATCAGTCCTAGTATATGATTTTTGAAGATCAATGTTTACTAAAGCAGCTTTGTTGCCAAATCCAAAGCGCTTCCTGCTTGGATTGGCTTTTATCTCATAGTATATCTCCTTGGCAGTTTTATTAGTTTTTTGCATCTAGTTATTTATTCTTTCTTTCAACCAAATTATGAATTCCTTTTTCAAATCAGCAGAAGTGTACAATTCTATCTTTAAGTCTTGATCACTTGTTTACTTTCCAATGCCCCGATTTGCTCATCAGAGTAGTTGAGTTCCTGTAGTAATGATCGCACAGCATCTCCTATTATAGGTGGGTCAAAACGTTTTTCAATTCTTGTGCCATTGTATTCCAATGGAAACTTTGGAAGCTTTGCGTATTCCCCATTTCTCATTTTAATAGGCATTAAACTATTGCCTTCATTGAGTTGTAGATCTTCATAAAGATCTTTGGGTTGTGTAATTGGTGCAAAGGGAATGCTGTTCTTGTCACAACGTTTTATAATCTCTTCTTTTGTAAATTCTGACATGCGCTGTTCTAATTCTGGAATAAACCATTCTCGCTCATCAATCCGTTGATTATTAGTTGCAAGGCGTGCATTTTCCTTCCAATCTATCCACTCAAATGCATCACAAAATCTCACCCAGTGTTTATCACTTATGATACCGATGAAGATCTTGTCTTGATCTTGGGTTTCAAAGATCCGATATATCGACCAAGCACTTACTCGCTCTGGCATAGGCGGTATCGGATAGTCAACTTGTGATTGGTAGGCCATATGCTGACCCACTAAGAATGTACAAGTCTCATATAGTGAAGCTTTTACAAAAGCACCTTTTCCAGTTTTTTCTTTTTCATATAGCGCTTGTAGAATACCTATATATCCAAACATGCCGCCAGTGATATCTATCGCTGAAGTGCCTGCGCGAAGTGGATCTCCACTCCTACCCGTCATATATGCCATACCGCCCATCATCTGCACTACTTCATCCATGGCATGGCGCTTCTCATAAGGGCCACTTAAGAATCCCTTAAGGCTACAATAGATGATAGATTCATTAATCTCTTTTAGTTTTTCATATCCAAGACCCAATCGATCCATCGTACCAGGGCCAAAGTTTTCAACTATTATGTCTGTACTCTTTGCTAAGTCATAGATGATCTGTAATCCCTCAGGAGATTTTAGATTAATAGCAAGGCTCTTTTTATTACGATTGTAAAATGAAAAATACCCAGTGCCAAATCCTTTCAACCTTCTTGTACTACTTCCATCCGTAGGCTCAACTAGAATAACATCAGCACCATTGTCTGCCAACATCATACCTGCACATGGGCCCATGACAGCATGTGTAAATTCTAAAACACGTAAACCTTCTAATATCATTATTTCTTTTTCATTTTTTCAAATGCAACTTTGGGAGCATCTTCTAAGCTCGTCTGCATCGTACTATTGAATCGATTTAAGAAAGCATAGGCTGAAATAGTGAATACTAACTCTACAATCTCTTCTTCACTAAAGTGAAGTCTTAATCTCTCAAAATCTTCATCGGTCGTTTCATTTGGGAAAGATGATGATTGCTTAGCGAGATGAATCGCTGCTTTCTCTGCATCTGCAAATAGTCTACTTGATTCGTAGTCCCAAACCTCTTTCATCTTCTGCTCATCAACATCATAGAATCGAGCAGTATAATTAGTATGAGCAGAACAGTAAGTACATCCGCTGGCTGTGCTACATATATATCCCATCAATCTTTTCAATCCAGGGTCCACAGTTCCTTTTTGCAAAACACTGATGATCATACTCGTTGATGCCTTAAGCATCTCTGGTTGATGTGCCATGATCAAACCATCCATGGTTTCAAACCCCATGATCTCTTTACCCTTTGCAAAAAGAGGGCCTAAGCCTGCTTCTTGTATATCCTTTCTTGGTGCAACTCTGCTCATGATAATTGGTAGTCTCCGTGTTTTTTTAAATAATCCACCAAGCCTCCTTCTTCTAAGATATCTATCATCACCTGTGGAAGTTGAGTCGCTTGGTATGTCTTACCTTTTGTCTTGTTGGTAACTACACCTTGTTCTATATCTACTTCTATATCATCCCCTTTTTCTATATCATGGTTTCCTATCTCTAGTATCGGAAGACCGATGTTGATAGCGTTGCGATAAAATATCCTTGCGAAATAATCTGCAACGATGCAAGAAAGACCACACTGCTTTAGTGCTATAGGTGCTTGTTCTCTACTCGATCCACAACCAAAGTTTTCTCCTGCGATGAGGATGTCTCCATCCTTTACATTGTGTCTAAAATCTGGGTCTAAGTCTTCTAAAACATGATCAGCCAAAGTAGAAAGGTCTAATGTCTTAGTGTACTTACCAGGTATGATACGATCTGTATCTACATTATCTCCGTATACGTGTACCATAAACTTCTAATTATAAAAACTCTTTTGGGTTAGTGATACATCCAGCCAATGCACTTGCGGCAACTGTTGCAGGTGCAGCCAGAAAAATATTAGAATTTGGATTGCCCATACGGCCTCTGAAGTTTCGATTGGCAGCTGAAATTACTACTTCATCATTGCCTGGGACACCTTGGTGCGTTCCAACACATGGGCCACATCCTGGCGTTATGATAGATGCTCCTGCATTCATTAGTATTTGCAATGTCCCATCATTCATGGCTTCTAACATCACATTTTTAGAGGCGGGCCCGATGACCATCCTAACTCCTGACTTTATTCTTTTTCCTTTTAATATTTGTGCAGCAGCTTGTAGGTCTTCTAATCTTCCATTACAACAAGTACCAATAAATGCATAGTTGATCTCCTGGCCAGCATGCTGGCTGATGTTGACCACATTGTCCGGAGATTCTGGGGCGGCTACTTGAGGTTCAAGGTTAGAAACATCAAACTCAAATGTATCCACATAGTGCGCATCATGATCTGGATAGATAGGATCGAAGTCATAGTCAAGTTCTAACCCTTTTGGATTGACAATAGCGGTCTTACCACCCATCTCAGCTACCATATTGGCTATGGTCATTCTGGAAGCTACAGTCATTCCTTCAAATGCTTCGCCTTCAAATTCTACAGACTTGTAAGTAGCACCAGAGATCGTGATCTTTCCAACTAAGTAAAGGATCAGATCTTTTGCACTAACACCAGTTTGTAATTGTCCATTGCAGATGATCTTAATAGACTCAGGCACTTTCAACCATATCTTACCTGTCATCATCGTTGCTGCAAGATCAGTTGATCCTACCCCACTGGCCATGGCATTGACAGCTCCATAGGTAGGCGTATGTGAGTCAGCACCTATGAAGATATCCCCCGGCTTGACATAAGCATTCTCTATCATCACTTGATGACAGATGCCTTCTCCGATCTCAAATAATCGCATCCCTTGCTCCGCTGCAAACGCCCGCATCATCTTATGTAAGTTGGCGATACGCTCATTAGGTGGTGGCACTGCATGGTCTAATACAAGTGCACACTTTGTGGGATCAAAAACTTTAGTCCCTCCCATTTTTTCAAAAGCCTTCAATGCTAATGGCGCTGTTGTATCTGTAGCCATCACGCCATCTACTGGTGTCACTACAAGATCTCCTGCTCCGACAGACCGGCCAATGTGCCGCGATATTATCTTTTCACTTACCGTCTGTCCCATTAGATTATTTTGATATCGCTTTCTTGATAAAGTGTATACATAGCACCTGATAGTTTATAACCCAATTGTTTAGAAAGATCGCTAGCGATGTCTGCCATCTTTCTAATATCAACACCAGTCTCATGTCCCATTTGATGAAGCATGTGCGCAGTGTCTTCGGTAGCGATATTGCCAGTTGCACTTTTTATAAATGGACATCCGCCGAGTCCACCAAATGCTGTATCAAATATTCTTACACCCGCTCTTATCCCGGCGTATACATTTGCAAAGCCTTTGTTCTCAGTGTTGTGAAGATGAAGGATAACAGGTATGCCTTCTGCAACTTCCACAATTTTGGTCATTAACTTTTCTAATTGTAATGGATTGGCCATACCTGTTGAGTCTGCTATTGCCAACTCATCGATACCACAATCAAGGTGATGCTTTACCATATCCAAGACATGGTCTGGAGAGATCACGCCTTCATACCGACAACCAAAGGCACACTGTATCCCACCTCTTGTCACAAGGCCATGATCTTTACACATATTAACCATTGCTTGAAAAGCAGCCTTTGCTTCTGCAAGGTTCTTTCTTGCGTTCTTCTGACTATGCGTATCACTTGAAGAGATAGAACAGGCCAGATGATCTAAGCCAGCGTCGATGCCTCTTTGTACGCCTCGCTCATTAAGGACAAGGCCGCTGTAGATGACATCATCTTTCTTATTGACTGCTTTGCAAACCTCCTCGGCATCTGCCATCTGTGGCACAAGTCGAGGATGGACAAAAGATGCTATCTGGATCCTCTTGATGCCCGCATCAACAACGCGGTCTATGAGTTTTACTTTCTGTTCTGTAGAAAACAAGACATCAAGATTCTGAATCCCATCTCTCAGTCCTTGTTCTTCTAATATTATCTTTTGTTGCTTCAATATATTCTCTTCTTATTCCTACTGACAAACCATTATAACTACTCGATATTTTCCAATTCTACAAATTCAAGCCAAGCACCATCGGGAGATTTTATAATGAGACAGTTGCATTTGCCGTAAGGCTCAATCATCACTGCAGCCATATCACTAACTATCGTTACATCCTCTCTTATCATTCTCTCTCTCAAGTGAGTCAACCCCTTGATTGGAAACCGTAGACCCATGATACCAAGATGTGGCGGTTGAGCAGTCGCTGAAAAATCTTGCCCTTCTGCTCCTTCAAAATGAATCAACTCAATCGAACCCGCATTGATGCCTTCTGGATGAAGGATACATATATGTCTCGTAATCTTATCATAAAGATTACTCGGCATACCAAATAGATTTTCATCCTGTTCAGAACCCTGTAAGATATGCTCAACATAGATTTTGAAACCGAGCTTATTGATATAAAAGTCCTTGGCAACCTTCATGTCTTTTACTACTTGCGACGAGTTAAAGACATGACTCAGTTTTTTCATATGCGGAAACCCTTCTAAAGGAGGTTGATGTCTTTGGATGATCGCCAGCACTACATCGTCTGGGCCCTTCATAAGAATCTCACTTACGTGAAACTTTCCAAACTCATATCTCAATGGTCTGCTAAATCCTGACCAACCGGCGGCCTGAAGAGTTGAGTATGATGCATCAAGATCAGAACTTCTAACATCTAAATCATAGATACCTCCAGTATCCCAAGATTGGCTATTGGCTCGTATCGGTTGTTGATCTACATCGTGAAACTGTATCAATCGTGTATGGCCGCTTGTAACTCCTGAGCTAACCAGAAGAGCTTCTTGAGCAGATGCAGCGGAGTCGACTCCCCACATGGCCAGTTGATCCACTCCTGTATCATAAGTAGCCACCTCCTCCCATCCTGATATCTGCTGATAAAACCCTGAGGCTTGCCTAATATCCCGAACCGATATGAGCACCTCGTGAAATCCTTTTATAGTGAAAGAGTCCGATATATCAGCTTCAAAATCAATCAATCCCTTTCTGATCTCTTCGGTTATCAATGGAGGTTATAAGTTATTAAGCAAATTAATAGTTAACTAAGTTAACTATTTTTGATAAATTGAGAGAGAATACTTTCTCTATAAATGTAATAGATGACAGAACTCAGGTCTTTCATGAATCAGTCTATCTTAAGCACGAACAAATCATCGCATGAGTAAAGATCCATTAGCAAGTGGCGCAAATGATACTGGGCTATGTGGTTATCTACATACAGCTACCCTCTGTACCAACGACATAGAAGGAATCAAAACTTTTTATGTAGACGGCATGGGTATGACGTTAGACGGACCCATCGGCCTAACTGATCAGCAAAGGCTCATGCAACAGAAGATCTGGGATCTCCCTGAAGGATTAGACTATGCCTTCTACCATCTGCATCGCAAAGAGGTACCTAGCCTTATACAACTGAGGCTGTTGGTCTTTAAAAAGAAGCACCCTCATATACATGCATCCTATGACTCTTTAGAACTTGGCCCTTTCTCACTGGGCTTTCCTAATGCTGCACAGGTAGCACTTGATAGCAAATTAGACGGTCTTGGTATCCAGGCGATGGCACCTATGCAAGAAGGTGCTATCCCTAGACCGGATGGTACTGAGTATCGATACTGGGAGACTATCTACAAAGGTCCTGACTATGTACACTGCGTTGGTATCGAGAGAGGTGATGGAGTACCTCAGTTGGCTCCTTACGATCCTATCTCTAAACAAGGTGGTCCTGGGTATTCTGCACAAGTCATCAAAAACTCCGATCACTTTCTATCTTTCTTATTAGATGTTTTAGATCTTGAGTTAAGGGCTGATAGAACTTGGGAAGCTTCTCCTGGGTCTGCTTTGGGTATAGAAGAAGGGGTACCTTTTCGTTTTGCGCTGGTCTATGCCAAAGGTACCACGCAAAATCACTTTCTATTTTTGGATTTTAGAGAATCAGAGACAATCGATACGGGAGTAGCTCCTCGCATACCCAACAATGGTTTGGGCGCCTGGACATTAGAAACCAGAGACATCGCTCAAGTAAAAACTAATGCAGAGAAGTTTGGAACAAGCATCATCTCTGGACCGGCAGAATATACAAGTCCCATATTTGGAAGAGTAAACATCATGACGATGCTTGCGCCAAATGGTTTTATCATTGAAGTATTTGAAAAATTAAATTAAACTCTAATCATCAACCTCATATGTTATGAACGTAAAATGGAATGATCTTAAAGGCATATTGGGTATATCCCTCTTAGGCGTTGTTATCTTAATCTGTACCCAAGGATTAACATTTACCGGGCTGCAAGTATTTGATGATGAACTGATCAATGCTTTTGATTGGTCAAAGAGTGAATTAAAATTTCGCGATTTTCTAAATCTAGGTATCGCTGCTTTGATTATGCCTTTTATGGGTGCTGTGATTGATAAGTACGGTGTTAAAAAGGCAATCACTTTTGGGTTGCTACTTATGTCAACTTGTATATATCTCTACAGTCTGATTTCATCAAGTACGCACATGTATGGCATACATGTAGGGTTTGCGTTGGCATTAGCTACTGCTGGCACACTACCTGTAATCATCATGGTTTCTCAACGCGTCAGCAAGATGCGCGGTACCGCCATCGGTATAGCACTTGCAGGTACAAGTATGGCTGGTCTCGTGATGCCTCGTATAGCCAAGTGGCTTTTGGAAAGTAATGATTGGAGAGGAGCATTTCAGTATGAAGCCTTGATACCACTTTTTGTGCTTTTGCTGGTGTGGATCTTCCTAAGAGACGCAAAGGTCGAAGAAAATGGAAAGAGTGCTACGGACGACTTAGTAGAAGTAACTTTTAAAGATGCTTTGAAGATGAAAGAGTTTTGGTTTCTATCTATCATCGGCTTCTTCACATATTATGGTGTGATGGGCGTATTTGGAAACTTATTTTTATTTATCAGAGAGATGGGTTATGATGCAGCCACTGCTGTCAATGCATTGGGCTTCATGTCTATACTTATGCTTTTTTCTAAACTACTTTCTGGCGTTTTAACAGACTTCATAAACAAATACACACTATTTAGAATACAGGTAGCTATCATGTTAGTAGGCACGCTGATGTTATCTATGAACAGTAAAGATATCGTCTGGTATGCCATCCCGATATTTGCAATCGGCTGGGGTGGATTATATACCTTGATTAACTATATCATCATCACAGTATTTGGCGTGAACGCTGCTGGAAAAATAGGTGGTACGATATCAACATTTGAAAGTTTGGGTGCGGGGCTAGGCATCTGGTTGTCTGGATTGATATCGGATAGGACAGGGTCATACGCTGCAAGCTTTACAGCCGTAGTTGTCTTCTTAGCTATATCACTTGCACTTTCTATATTTATAAAACCCATAGCCAAAGAGAAATTAGAATATGCAGATTAGAAATCCGCGCAATGGTCGATACGATTATACCCTTGAAGTAGACTCCGCAGAGCAAGTAAGTCATAAAGCGTCTACCCTCAGGGCAAATCAAAAAGAGTGGCTTACCAATGGTACCGATCATCGGATCGAAGTACTGCTAAAGTTAGCAGCGACAATAGAAGAAAAGAAAGATGAGCTCTTCGACCAATTATCAATTGACACTGGTAGAAGAAAGATCTCGCACATAGAGATAGAAGGAGTGATCGGATTAATCAGAGGGAGATGCTATTCTGTTAAGTATCTACTCGGAAGTGAAGAAACACGAACCTCTGTCACTAATCCCACCGTTCAGATCAAGCAAGAGAGAGTCCCTTATCATGTAGTTGGTGTGATCAGCCCTTGGAACTTTCCAATGCTATTAGCACTCATAGATACAGTGCCAGCGCTACTTGCTGGCTGTACCGTTTTGCTAAAGCCGAGTGAAGTTACGCCACGGTTTATGGATCCACTTGACGACTGTATCCATCAAGTCCCAGGATTATCAGATGTATTATCAATCGTAAGAGGAGGTGCCGAGTCTGGTAAGGCAGTTGTTGATAACTCCGATGCGATCTGCTTTACAGGTAGTGTTGCTACTGGTAAGAAGATCGGTGCTCGATGTGCAGAGCGGTTTATCCCAGCCTTCTTAGAATTAGGTGGAAAAGATCCGGCGATTATACTTGCAGATGCAGACATAGACATAACAACTGATGCGGTCATCAGGTCTTGCGCAGGAGCCACGGGCCAAGCTTGTCAATCCCTTGAGCGTCTTTATGTTCACAAAGATATTTACAGTCAATTTTTAAAAGTACTTACGGAGAAAGTTAACGCTACTACTCTAAATAGTGATTATGAAAAAGGTGGTACACTAGGTCCACTCATATTTGAAAAACAAGCAGATACAATTGTAGCCCAGTTAGAAGATGCTATATCTAAAGGAGCTAAGATCCATACTGGAGGCCAAGTAGAAAATATAAATGGAGGTCTTTGGCTCAAGCCGACCATTGTCACTGGTGTAGACCATACCATGGACCTCATGACAGAGGAGACCTTTGGACCTGTGTTACCCGTTATGGCATTTGAAAATGTTGAAGAAGCGATTGAGCTAGCCAATGATTCTATCTATGGACTGTCAGCTTCTGTTTTCGGAGCTAATGAAGAAATGGCTTGTCAAGTTGCATCACAGATAGATGCCGGAGGTATCAGTATCAATGATGCAAGCCTTACCAATCAAGTCTTTGATGCAGAGAAAAACTCGTTCAAAGAATCTGGGTTAAACGGTTCTCGTATGGGTGCTGATGGCTTTCTCAGGTTTTTTAGAAAGAAGGCGCTACTGATTCAAAGAGGACGAGCGAGTGATATACATACTCAGGATGAGGAGGTTTAGTTATTCTTTTTAACTGAGATTATTTACAAAGTTAGAAAGTCTCTTCAGTCCTTCCTCCAAAACATCCCTCTGAAGAAACGAATAAACAAACCTAAACTGCCCTCTCTTCTTATGCCCAAACCCCTCACCAGGTGTTAACAACAATCCTGTTGTATCATACACGTTTTGCCATAACTCATGCTCTGCCTTTTTAGAATTCCTCTTCATATATACAGACAAATCCAGCCATACAAAGAGACTACCTCTGGCAGGCAAATATGGAATCCTAAGTTTCTTCAAGTATTTAATTACTAAAGCATAATTAGTCGTCAAGCGAGCTTGGTTCTTTATTATATAGTGAGACATAAAGTCTTGATCGCTCAAGACATCGGTCAAAGCCCATTGAGTTAAGTTAGAGACAAGATGAGGTGCATTGAGATTAGCATATGCTTTGAGAAATGATTCATTAAAAGAGTGAATGACACCCATTCTAAAACCGGATATGCCCAAGTCTTTGGACAGACCATAACTCATGTGTAGATAGCCACTCTTCTTCCTCTTCATTATTTGGGCAAAAGAAGTGAAAGCCATCTCTTCTTTATAATCATCCTTTATGTCAGGATGGTTTGTATGAATCATAGAGAGTCCATATAATTCATTTACTAAAAGGTGAACCTTCTTCTTTATACACCAATCACTTATCTTTTCTAATTGCCCTTGGGTATATAGACATCCTGTTGGGTTATCAGGTGTTGTCAGAACGAGTAGTCTCAGTTTTTTTCCAGACTTCTTGACTGCAGTTCTGGCTTTCTTAAGGTGTTTTATAGTCAGGTTAGAAAAACCATCATTATTTATAAGATCCTCATAGGTCACAATGTCGTGTCGCACAAGACCAGACTTGTTTCCAAAGTCTTGAGAATAAACAGGATAAGAAGGTGCAGGGATCCCGACAGCATCTCCATCATCACAAAGTATCCAAGAGGCCAGTTCTAAAACGGCCGTAGCTCCTGCAGATGTCAAGATGCGCTCTTGCTTAATAGTACATCCTGTTAAGTGGGTAGACATAAATGACGAGACGGCTTCTAAAAATTCCGAACTTCCTCCCATCCCCGTATAATTAGAAACCCACTTAGGTATCTCTTTAAATGATATAGCTTGCTCTATGCGTTCTTTTAAGTCAGGCCAAGACAGATTATTCTCAGCCATATTAACTGGAAACTGTCCATCTGGGTTGGTGGATGCATCGTACAAGTTATCAGCAGCCTCAAAGAATACTTCTAAGTCTGGCCTAAGTTCAGTCGTTAGTGCTTCGCTCCCTCTCTTTGATATTGATCTTTTGATAATTATAATGTTTATAAGCTGTCTAATAGTTCATTGAACTCTACCAAGAATCCATCAGGATCATAAAAAGTACTGGTCAAGACTCTAATCGTACTTTTACCATCATAGGATGGATACTCTGTTAGACTAGGTTCTTTGAGGACTTCTATGCCTTTCATATTTTTTAGTTTCTCAAACTTCTCTTTGACATTCTGGCTATTGAACAAGAGGACTATATTTTGCGCAGTAAAGCCTTCTTTCCTCACTGGCTTTTCCTCACGCTCTTCGCCGTAGTAATATTCTAAAAGACCCAATACACCCACATATTCTTGTGTTGCTTTCAGAAATACTAATCTCAATTGTTGCTCTCCTTCCTTTCCATCTTTTCTCGGTCTCATGATGATGTTATCATAAATCACTTCCATACCAAGTGCATCCCGATAAAGTTTAAGAGATGTTTTAAGATCGCGAACGATCAGCGTAGTTCGTCTCAGTATTAATGGAAAGTCTTTCGGCTCTGCTGTTATATTAAATATCTGTTCTTCGGTAAGGCCATCAAATCCCGCAGAAGATATATGATGTGTCTTGCTAGTGGAGCAAGAACAAAGTATAATCACCAGGTAAATAAGAATAGTCTTCTTCATTGTATAGTCTTAATTGATTAAAATTGTTCCGGGTCAAACAATACAGGCAAGCACTAAAGTCTAAATAAACTATCAGGCAAGCTTTCATTTACATCAAAGTCTGTCCAGATGATTTCATTGGATTTTATGCCATTATAGAAAAGTCTTACACGACCTGATTGTTGCCAGTCCAATCCTTCTTTTGTAAAAAATTCAGAATATATTCTCTCATGCCATCCACGTGGTGTTTGGAAGGCCACTTTGACAATCTTATAATCAGATTGTGCTATGCCAAATATTGTCTCACCTTGATTGGGATCTATCACCTTGATCATAAAGGCTTCACGTCCATCTACTTTATCATCTGGCAATCTTTCTAATCTATAATCTTCATCAAGTGCATGTCTAATGACACCAAAACCAAAGCTCGATGCCCATTGTTTATCTGCGGCTGATTGAGGTCGTTTGCCTCTGAGATCATAAGTATTTTGCCCATCAAAAGTTAACATTATGATAGGTGTTCCACTTCTGTAGGATTCTATTCTGACTTTTCCATTTGCTTGATGCGCGTCCGTTTTTTCATTTTCAAAAACACGATACATCTTGTGGTTTTCATGGAAGTGCGTTTTACCATCTTTATAAAAGTATCCATGCCCAGTCAAACTTAAGCTTTGAGGTCTACTCCAGAACTTACCCCCTGCATGATGATGAGCGGACTCCATTATACTAGTAGCGGATAGTTGCTCGTTACCTCGTGGTGTCAATGTGAAGTCTTTAAGTTTGGTTTGTATCAATCGATTGATGACTTCTTTGCCATTATTGCGTATGATAAATCTTGCATCCGCTTTGACTACACCAACATGTCTGGCATAATGATAGACATTTTCAGAAATGGCCTGACTCGTCTTAGACAACTGCCAAAAAGTGTCAAACTCTACTCGCAGACAATCTTGAAAAGAAGTTGAAACGGCATCAATTCTTTCATTTTTGGATATTGTCTGAGTGATGCTAAATGAACCTTGGTCAGAAGATCCATCTTTATAAAATCGAGTAAAGTTTCTTGACTCCCTTAAATTATCTCCAACCTTACACTTCTTACTAAACCAATGAATCGGGCTTTCAAATAATACAAAGCTATCATCTCCTGAGAATAGCTCGCCGACATAATATATCCCGTTGCTATTTACATGAAGCAGTTTGGCCGCTTTGGTCGCATCATAGTGCAGATATGATCGATTCTCATCCCACAGCGCTTGGTAGTATGATTGGTGTTGCTTTTCAATTGTGCTGCTGACTTTATAGAATTGCTCAAAGTCGTTTTCGTCTTCCACTATAGAAGATATATAATCTCCTTCATGCCATCCTTCTGGCGCATTGTATCTCCACTCGTTGAGATGAGCGATTGGATAATAATCACTCGTCCTAAGCTCTTCTCCAGCGCTCTGTAAGAGCGATAAGAGTAAAGTGAGATAGGTGAGCAACGACATATGCTAGGTGACTTTTGATTAAATCCCGCTCCAACCTGGGAGCGTATGCTCTCCTTTTTGGATCGCTCTTACTTCTGCCATATCTGTTGGAGGCTTCAACCAACCTTCTTTTTCAGCTTTAGCCCAGGATAGTAACAATGGGTCAAATTCATTAGTGTCTTCCACCCGCCAAGAATGCAATCGAATAATAGCAGGACCTCCTCCAGCCCATGCGGGCATCTGACCATATCGCTGCCAGGTCATCTGATGCGGTTCTTCTACAGTACCCTCAGGATGTATGAAAAAATCATAGTTTTCCCATGCTTGATATTGCTTCCCTCCAGGCAGCGGAAAGTCTAGATATACTTGTGCATTGTAAATGTATGTATCTCCTAATTTTCTAAAAGGGATACCGTCCACTGAGGGGATTTTTTGGATCCTATCTCCTACACCTTGCTCTACATCACCATATATTTTTCCATCTTCTAACCGATAGGTTATCATCTGATACGGATAGGCGATGGGCTCTACTTTTTGACCTTCGTACTCTGTTATTACTTCGCCCGTCTCTAAATCGGTATAGGCAAATGTTTTTCTCGTCAGATGAGTTACTAAGCCTCCTTCTTCTTCCGGCCATATCACCGTACTACTATCAAAACCCTTCATCCCAAAAGCCTTCTTCCCAGACGGATACTCATATACATATCCATCAGCTACCCAATGAACAGGATCTCCAGTCCCTGCACGTGCATCTACCCACGTTCTTAACGCTTCAGGAGCAGCTTGATAGCTCTTTGGTCTTTCTAATTGTGTTTGTATTCCTGCTTCATTATTTTTTTCAGCCTTAGGTGTGCATGAACCAAACAGATATGCAACTGACAATGTCAGTATAATGTATTTCATAATTAACTATTCTAATGATGTCCTTCGACACCTTGACTTCTTACATTGATTTTCTCTTTATCTGCCATGTGCTTTTGAAAAACCGTCCATGATGTTTCATTGGCTCTATTGTCATCTTTAGGAGGTGGATCCAAGTAAGTTGGAAAACGCTCCGCAACTACTTTTTCCAATATGGGAAAAACTCTACTTCTATCAAATGTTGAAAATCCAGTTGTATTGAAAATCATAAGCCCGGGCTTCGACCCCATTTCCATCCAGGGCAACCATTGTGCAACTCTAGACCAAGATAGAGTAGATTGTGTGATTGTTTTCACATCAGGATTCATCATTTCATCTTTGTCCCAGAAAGTATTGAAGATCTCCATAGCATGATAAGCACCACCGACATATCCTTGATATTCGCCATTGAGCGGGTTCTCATAAAACAAAGGAATCTCGCTTCCACCAGCTACGATATCGCCAAGATCTCTTATCGTGGTTGTCCGAGCATATTCTCCTTTATCATTTTTTTCATAAAGGATACCTCTCATGTTGACGGGATCATTGGCAACATGGAGTACATCTACTTCACGCCCTAACCAAGGGTTCATCCATGTGTCCAATATCTCGTTCGTCTTTGGATCCATATATATCATGATTTCTCTGGATACAGATTTAAATCCCTTTCCTTTGACAGCATCTTCTACGACATTGCATTGGCGCGTGTTGAGTCCAACAACATTGAATATGTGGCGATCTTTTTCTCCTTGCACTCTGCTATAAGCTCTCCCTTCCCAGACGCCATATCTTGTCACTCCTTCTTCTGTGGTACCACAGATGTTTTTCTGGAGCATGATAAAAGCATCCTTTCCTTTGACAGTTATCTCAGTAGCTCCCATAACATTCTGTCCTGCACTCATCTGTCCAGTCACCTTAGACGAGCAGCTCATAAAGATTAACATCACGAGAGCTGATATTCCTAATGTTGCGTATTTCATATCTAGATTATTTAAAGTCTTAATTGTCCAATCAAGATAACCAATAGAATGAATTAGTTAATTAGATTAACTAACTAATTGTCCTTAAGCTTCACTTTTTTGATCTCCGGTATCATCACCACGATGATCAATGTTGATATGATGTGAAGCACAGAGACAATGATAAATACGGGATTGTACGAGATGTTATCTACTAACCAACCGATGACCGGAGTAAATAGCATAGCGCCAAAACTACCCGCTGATCCAGTTATACCCCATATGGAGGCCGCATCCTTTGCAGGAAATATATCGATAGGCAATGTAAATAATGATGACTGCTTAAACTGAGTGCTAAAGAGTGCTAGCGATATCAAAGCGATCGCAGCAACTGCACTATCAATATAGATACACAACAAGACTGGCAGAACAAAAACGGCACCTATCCACATCACTAACTTTCTCGATCGATCAATAGACGCTCCGTTATCGATCAACTTTGTCCCAGTCCAACCTCCTACAAAACTTCCCACATCCGATGCTAAAAATGGTATCCAAGCGAACATCCCGATCTGCATCAGGTCAAAACCTTTTTCATCAGTCAAATAATTAGGTAGCCAGAAAATGAAAAAGTAGAATGCCCCATCAGAGATAAATCTTGACAATGCCAATGCCCAAGTCTCTTTATACTTGAAGTAGGTCCACCACTTACTTGTTTCTGTTTGTTCTTTAGAGATCGGAAGAATAGCCTTCTCTTCTTCCGTAATCATAGTGTGCTTACTCGGACTCTTGTAGATCCATTGCCACAGGATCAGCCAAAAGAAGCCAAAAGAACCTGTGACAACAAATGCCATCTGCCAACCAAAAGAAAGAATCAACCAGGCCATCAGTGGAGGCGCGATGATGGCTCCCAAGCCGGGTCCCATATTGAGTATACCAACTGCCTTTGTTTTTTCCTTATCAGGAAACCATTCTGATATGGCCTTCATCGCTGCTGGATAATTAGCAGCTTCTCCGATACCAAGCAAAAATCTAAAGGAAGCTAGACTGCCAAAACCTTTTGCAAAAGCATGAAGCATATTAGATATGGACCACCAAACAACGGCAATGGAAAAACCTCTTTTCGTACCTACTCTATCTATAAATCGACCAGACAAAAACTGCATGATCGCATAGGCCAAAAGAAATGCAGATACGATCCAACCATACTCCTCATTGGAGAGATTGAGGTCTTTCCTTATCGTTGGAGCCGCAACAGACAAGGCTTGTCGATCTATATAGTTGATAGTGGTTGCGATAAATACTGTCGCAACGATCCACCAACGCAAATTCTTTATTTTCTTACCAGACATGGATTATAAAAATGAAGTAAGTCCAATATAGAGTAGATTATTTAGTTAACTCGATTAACTATTAATTATCTTAAGCATGCTTTATCTTCTTTAATCTTTAAAATTTGTAGTCATGATAAAAGTCCTTGGCCAAAGTCTTACTCTGATTTCTTGTTTTACACTTTTTATAAGTTGTAACGAGTCAATAGAAACACAAAGCCATGTTGCAAAAGAAGTGGTCTATGCAAGCATTGGTGCTAATCCGATAGATCAAGAAGTAGTAGAAAGAAAGTACACCCTGATGGAACGCGAGATAGAATATCTGTTAACCATCTGGCCTGGAGAATATGATAATGTCGAGCAACTTTCTTTTGAAAAAGATGTAGGCAGAAATTCTATCGAGAAAGGACAACATAAGCGAGTGCATAGTACAGTAACCAGAGTGAATAATAAATCTCTCAGCCAGTATCTATTGTACTTAGAAGAGTATGAGCATAACGATACCAACCAAATCACTAAACAACACATCTACGAACTCTTACCTGAAGATGACATAGCCAGTATCAGAGTAAAGAGATATAACATAGAAGACGCCCAATCCATATGGAGATCAAAGGATGTAGAAGAAAAAATTAATAATTTGAAAAAATCCAACTTCCTTTTAGTCGAGTCTTGTGATATCATCTTACAGAGAGAAGGCAAAGAGTTCATTGGTACTTCAGAATCCCAAAGTTGTAGTCTTGATCACTCCTCATCTGCTGCTAACTTTCAAATTAGAATCTCAAAAGAGCGCTTCAGTTTTAGAAATAAAAATGAAAAGTCTCAAAGAGAAGATTGGTATATCCTAGAAAAGGCGCGATGCTTTGTATGCATGGTAGACTTCCCAAGAGAACCTGGTGGTCGCCCTGTCAATACCAAATATTATGTAGACATGCATGATCAAGGAGGTCAGTTCGATTTTGACTACGATGACGGTAGACATATGGTGTTGACCATGAGAAACACATGGTCTTATGGTATGCAACGCAACACCTTCGTTATCGTCATCCAAGAAGAAAGTATCGATGGACCAACATTGATATACTCTTGGGGGTCGGATGGCGCAGACAGGATCGGTATGAATCCCGGTTGGATAAGAATCCAATGTGATTTGAAAAATGAAAATAACATAGAGCTTCAACAAAAGCTGAGGCCAGACTCTTGATGTTATTTTATGGGATTTAACTTTTTAAAGTAAGTCCAGCTTGTTTCATTAGGACTGGTAAATTCTGTTGGTGCATGACGGTACTCAGGTTGATTTGTCATTACATATTCTCTTAGCACTTTTGGCATATCATCAAAGTTCTTTTCTGATAACTTATATCCAGCGCCATTATACACTAATAGCCCTTCTCGTTGTCCCATCTCCATCCACGGTAACCAAGGTCCCAGTCGTGTCCACGAGATACTACAATCCACACTCGATACATCTGGGTCATTAAGTTGTTTTTCAGAAAAGAAAAATTGAAATAATTCAGATGCTTCATACAAGTCCGATTGCGCGTTGTCTGGATACTCAGCTATAGTCAATGGTGAAGGGTATGCCAAGAAGATATCAGCATTCATACAGATGACATCCTCACCATACTTGTTATGGTTAACTCCCCATGGTCCATACTTGCCTTGTAGTTCTTGCTTTTGATTGACAGGACTATTCCATACATGTGTTACATCTACCGATTCTCCAGTATAAGGATTATCAAATTGTTCTAATACTTCTCCTGTTTTCAGATCAGTGTAGAGCAACACTTCGTTAGTGAGAAGTTCATATGAGTGATCACCCTTCTTCACACTACGACCTATATTATACATCTCATATCCCATCAGTGGTTTGTCTCTTTCTCCAGCGACAAAACCATATATAGTTCCATTAGCATAAAAGATAACTTCTTCTTCTGGATCCAATGATCCTCTTACTTTTATAAAAGCGAGCATATTGTCCTCTGCTTTATCTAGGTCGAGATCCAAGCTTTGGGCCTCGTTAATTGTTGAGTTTTTTTCTTGACACGAAGCAAGGCCCAATATCAGCAAAAAGTATATGGTATATCTCATAGTCAAAAATTGGAAAAGGCACTGACTCCGGTCAGTGCCTTTGTAGAAAAATTTATAAGAATCGTATGAAAATTCTACTATTGAGTAAGTTTAAAAATCATATGATAAGGTCAACAACACTCTTCTAGGTATTTGAATAATTCCAAATCCCAACTGTCCATTAAATTCTGGAGTGCTCTGCTTCTGTACGAGTACGTTATCATTTGTACTTCCTAAAACCAATTGTTGAGGTGAAGTAGAATCAAATAGGTTCTTAATTCTCATCCCTACTTTTAAGCCATTACCATTGTTTAATCCAAATCTATATGACAGGTTAGCATTCGCTATGGTTAAGTCAGGAGTTTCGTAAAGATTTAAAGCAGTAGCATATCTTCCTTTATACTGTACCATATCAAAACCCAATCCAACATTGCCAGTATTATAACTGGCGTTTAGAGCCATAATAAAATTAGGTGTGTTTTGAACTCTGTTGCCAGCTACATCAATTGCAAAATTGTTAGTAGCTGCATCTATCGTGACTAAGTTTAATCCAAATAGATTATCCAAATCCGCCTCTGGTATAGTCGGTGTCGTATCATCTCCATCATGATCTACATTGTCTAGTGCTATCTGCAGTCCATCATACTTTGATGATTGTAAAGTCAGACTTCCTCTCAACAAAAGTCCTTTTATCCCTGAAGGAGCAAATGTCAATTGTAGCTCACTACCAGTTACTGTGTTCTTACCAACAGGTCTAGGTACAAATGTTTGCCCACCTGTCGCTTGCGGATCAAAGACAGTAGCGATTCTATTATCGATCACTGTGCTAAATAATGCAAAGTCAACTCCAAGGTCTCCTATACCTAATCTCAAACCTACCTCTGCATTATTGACTATTTCATTTTTCTCGGGTATCGGTGTTGCAAGTCCAACTGATGGAAGTGAGAATGCCCTTACAAAAGAGCCGTATATAGCCGAACGATCATTAAGCAGATAGTTAACGCCTATAGAACCTGAGAAGTCACTAAATTTTATCTCATTCTCACTAAGCTCTGCTGGATCATAGTCTATACCACCTACTGGCTCTGGATCATTGTTAAAGAAACCCGTCATCTGATCCCAACGCAAACCTACATTTACATTCAGTCTATCATTGAATGACATCTCGTCTCCTACGAAGAAACTCAATACACTCTCCTCTTGGTGAGAAGTCGTCGTTGATAAACTAAATCTAGTTTGAGGAGGTGTTCCCGGAGGTCCAAACCAACCATATGTTGGTCTTGGATTTACATTAGACGTATACCAATGTAGACCACCAAATCTATCATAAACTGCATTACTATTGTACATCCCAAAACTGATCAGGTGCTTGGATGATGCTGATCCTGTCTCCAATGAAAATCTCGTTTCATTTATAATGTCACGTATGTTCCCAATAGAATTTGCATTTAGTCTTAGTATGTTCGACTCTGCTGTATAGAATGATGAAAAAGTGATCTCGTTATGATCTCTCCATTCGTAACCAGAACCCCTGATCTTTTGAGATAGTGTCCATCCTTTTCCAAGATCGATATTTGCCGATAGGCCATACAATCCACCTTCTACTTCTTCTCGATTATCAAAAGCTTGGTTTTGGACTATCTCATCTCCATTGTTATCTAATATAGCAGACGTAAACTGTATCGGCGCAAACACACTCGTTCTCAATGTTGATTGAAAGTTCAATTGAGTATTATCAGGATAGAATGTGTTATTAGAACTCCATCCATCTGCAAGAGATCGATTACCTAAATCATAAGGAGAATCAGTTAAGTTATTAAACTGATTATTACCGACGATACCGTATATTCTAAGGTCTACTCTGTCTGAGACATCAAAATCTAAATTAGCACTGATCTGGCCTCCTTTGTCCTTGACTGCCCATTCTTTATAACCAGCATCTTCCATGAGGTAACCACCGATACTAAACTTAATCTTATCCGTAAGAGGACCATTCAAATTATAATCCATTCTATAATCAAAACTTCCTTCATTGGGATGGCCTTCACCCATGACATTGTTAAACTTTGTAAATGATACTTTACCAGTCAATTCATCACCTCCTTTCTGAGATACAAGGTTGACAGCACCGGCACCTGCTGCTCTTCCAAATAGCGTTGCTCCACTACCTCTCACAACCTCAACTCGTGCCACGTTTTGATCAAGTGCCAAGTACTCAGATGTACCTGCAGATCTTGATGCAAAACCATTTAGCGGTAAGCCATCATAAAGTGTTGTTACATAAGTGTTACCAGATGGAAATCCCCTGATGTTATAGGTAGATTTTCTTCCTTGGCTATTTTCAACCGACACACCAGGTGTAGAGACTAAAGCTTCTGCAACCGACTCGGGTTGTATAGAAGCGAGTTCTTCTGTTCCAATTGAACTAATAGCTGTTGTGGTTCTGATCTTTCTAACAGGTGTTCTCGTTGCTGTTACAACAACATCTGAAAGTGTCGTGGCATCTTCATCAAGAACAATGTCAAGAGTAGAGCCCACCCCTACTGCCATCTCTTTATTCTTAAATCCCACATAAGAGAATACAAGAACATCTCCTTGTTTTGCATTGACAGTATACGTACCATCTACATCTGTGATGGTACCTTCTGTAGAACCTTTAACAACTACATTGACCCCAATAAGAGGTTCACCATCTTGATTATCCGTTACTGTACCTGAAACTTGTGCGCTCAATTGAGTCAATCCAAGTATTAGTATGACCGAGCTCAGCAGTCTAAAAATAAATAAGTTTTTCATACTAAAAATTTACTTCTTTGCTAGATTTAGCAATCTAAATATTGCGCATTCTTCGACAAGAATACGTTTGACAAAGTCAAGATAGTTAATTTCATTAACTATTTATCTAATTAACCAATTTCTTTTAGTTTGAACTACAACTGTACAACGACTTTGCCTATGCTGCGCCCTGCTAAAAGATAGTGAGAAGCATCTAAAATGGCGTCTATACCCTGAAACGGAGTGGGGTCAACTTTTACTTTGATTTTGTTATTTAAGTAAGCATCATTGAGCATCTTACGTGCAGTGGGATGGTCTTCTTTAAACAAGTGATTCATAAAGCACCGTACAGATGCGCCCTTCCAATAAATAGACTCATAGACACGCGGTTGACTTACAACTTGAAAATTTTCTGCACTTAATTCTGCTGCCAATCCGCACACAACCAACCGACCCAGCGGAGCCAGATTAGGCAAAAATGCATCAAACATGTGGCGACCCACCGAGTCAAACCCCACATCGATCTTATTTTTATATTCATCCGTCAAGACCTCACTTATCGATTGTTTTTTATAATTGATAATCCTGTCACAACAAGCTAAGCTTTCAAGAAGTTTGGCTTTCTTTTCGCTTCCGCAAATACCTACCACATGACATCCTTTCAGTTTGCACAATTGGACTATGAAGTGTCCAAGGCCGCCTGCAGCTGCCGATACAACGACGGTTTCTGTCGCTCTGACTTCTGCCGTTTTATCCACTGCCAGAGCTGCTGAGATACCTGTTGGGTTGATAGCAAGATAGTCTGGTGTGGCATCAGGTATCTTGATCGCTGTACTTTCGTTAATCACTTGATACTCTTGGTATGCAGAACCAACTTTAACTGTGCTTACCGTATCTCCAATGACATGAAGATTTACATTGCTACCTACAGCGATGATCTCTCCGACTGCTTCAACCCCCATCACATATGGAAACTCCACATTGATATATGAGACATTACCTTTATAAAGTTCTCGATCATAAATGGCATTGATCCCTACCCACTTATTTTTGATTAAGACCTCATGTGGGCCTGGATTTGGTATCTCACTTTTTATAATCTCAGCCGCTTCTGAGATCTGTGATGAAAAGCAAGTGATCGCAAGTTGCTTATTCATTCTTATGAGGCATTTGATCTTTTAAGCGTATCACCTAGCCATCTTCCAAAACTCAGCGCAGGCGTGATAGACATACCACTACAGAAAGCACTCCCACTGGTAGCACCAAGTCCGATCAACTCACCAGCAGCATACAATCCTTCTAAGACATCACCTTCTTTATTCAGGACTTGCAGATCAGCATTCACGTTGACTCCTCCAAATGTCACCAAGACTGACGCATGAACTTTCAACGCATAAAAGGGAGCTTCGGCAATTTTATTTTTAAGATACTCGCGTCCAAAGTCTGGGTCATGATCATTGTCTACCATGGCATTGAAGTTGTTGACAGTCTTTATAAGATTGTTGGCAGGTATATTTATCTTATCTGAGAGCTCTTTAATAGTATCGGCCCGATATAAGAATCGCTCTCTTTCAGCTTCCAATTTTATTTTTTCGGTATTCCAATTGATGATAATTGGGTTTTCATTCCCTTGATCATCTCGTTCGAGCAAAGCCGCTTCGTCAAATATGATCCAGAAATGCCAGATGTCATTGGCCAACATCACTCGCTCTCGAGTATCTGGGTTGATCTCATCTTCGGTTATAAATCGATCACCCTGTTGATCAACATAGATATCACGTGGCTGTCGATATACTGACGTCAAGACACTCGCCCACCCTTCAAAAAAATCACACCGGCCGCTACCATTAGGATTTTCGATACCGCCCATACTGGATAGATGATGTTCTGAAAAACGCATGGACCCATGCTCCTTCATAATCATAAGGTGACCATCTCCTGTTGCTGTTGGGTAGGCTGCGCTAACTAATGGTATCCCTGGGTGTTGGTCGTTGAAAAACTCAGGATTGCTCCCATATCCACCCGTCGTAAGCAATATGTGATGACCTTCGTATACCTTCTCTCCATCTTGTGTTGTACAATGCACCTTACTATATCGATCACCTATCTTAGATACTCTCTGGACTTCATGCTCTAAGGCTACTGTGATTAATCCAGCGGCAACTCCTTTTTCCCAATGTGGCATCATGGTCTTTAGTGTTGTCTTGGCGCTCTCAACGCCATAATGTGTCCTTGGTGTCTCGTATGGCACATGACCATAGACGATACGAGGAGCGATAGGATCAAACTCAAATCCGTTATCGTCTAACCAATCAATCAATTGTGGAGCAAGGTCAACGGCTTTCCTAATTAGAGCCAAGTCTCCAGATCCGCCATTGATCCTCATTATATCTTCATAATGTTTTTCAGGAGAGTCCTCGATCCCTAGGCGCTTCTGAAGCTTTGTTCCTCCAGCACTCATATGTCCTCCAGACCAGTGCATCGCTCCACCGATATGGTCAGCTTTTTCTAAAACCATAGTGCGGAGGCCTCTTTTAGCAGCAAATATCGCACACATCATACCCGCTGTACCAGCGCCTACAACTATTATATCATAATCTTTCATGGCCATCTATATAAGTCATACGAACAGTAATATACAAGTTTCCAAAATAACAATTAACTTTATTAATGATTAACATCATTAACTAATTTAAGATGATCGACTCTACACGATATGGATACTAACTTTACTGGTACTACAATAGCCGTTTCTATTGTCACTGCTTCTCGTGATACCAGTCTTAGATTCTATATAGATATCTTAGGTTATCAGCTGATCAGATCGTCTCCAATAACTGAACAGCAAAAGATCATATATGGCCAATCACTTACAGAATGCATCCTTATCGGCCACGATAAAGGGAGTATAATCAGACTCTTGGTCACTCAGGACAAAGATGCTACTCCTAATCGTCTCGGCGCTGCTCCTCTGGACACTGGTCTTTGTGTCCTAGAAGCTGGATCTCCAGATGTAGATAAGGTCTACAATCGTCTCATCAAAAACCGATGTGGTGTGATCTCTCGGCCTAAATCATTTTCAGTTGAAGGGCCTGAGCCCTTGGGTTTTATGGTGATGAAAGCTGTCGGGGTCTTTGGTCCCAGTGGAGAGCAGCTTTTTATAACTCAGATCACAGAAAGAGAAGGTGGTACACCATTATGGGAGTTACGCGATGATATAGATGTCTTCCCTCCTGGAAATATTGTCTTCTCCTTAAAGACTAGAGAACAGCAAGCGTTTTACAAAGAAGCATTTGGCATCAGCCCAAGTATAGACCTCTTACTAGATCAACCGGAAGCTGTAGAGCTCATGGGTGGTCCCTTTGGCATGTCGTTCAGGATGTGTCTCATGGGCAACGGTATGTACAAGACAGGTATGGAGCAACACGTATACGGACCACTTAATCCTAATCACAATTTTAAAAAGTATCCATCTGATTTTTCTAAGACAGGACTGGCAAGTGCTTGCTGGAAAGGTCAAAACTTAGAAAATATAGAAGCAACAATTATAAAATGTGGCGGTGAAATCATCAGTGATATTCTGCTTCCACTAAGAGATAATGATACACCCAGTGGTGTAGTGTTTAGAGGCAAGGCCGGAGAAATCGTCGAGCTGGCTGCCTAAATCGATTCTAATATAGAGACTATGACAACTAACAAAGAAGAACATACTGATTGGCAACTTGAGCGTAAAGAGTGGATAGCTGCTTTACAAGAGATCATAGAAGAAAGAGGAGAACAAGATGCTGCCGATCTGATGAGACTGCTTAGATCTTATGCGATCAGAAAAGGAGTTAGAATCACAGGTGAAGCGCTCAATACACCATACATCAATACAATCAATGCACGCCATCAACCTGCTTATCCCGGAGATACGGCTTTAGAATTGAAAATAGAAAATATCAATCGTTGGAATGCCATGGCTATGGTACTGCAAGCCTATGACAGTGGCGCAGGCCTCGGAGGACATATAGCTACTTATGCCTCTGCAGCAAGTATGTATGAAGTTGGGTTCAATCATTTTTTTAAAAAGAAATCTGCCGATTATGGCGGTGACTTAGTATCCTTCCAACCACATGCAGCCCCAGGCATATATGCACGGGCGATGATAGAAGGACGACTACAAGAAGATCATCTTAAAAACTTCAGAAGAGAACTTCAAAAAGAAGGTGGACTACCCTCTTATCCACACCCAAGGAGATTACCAGCCTTCTGGGAGATGCCGTCTGCATCGATGGGTCTTGTAGGTGTGAGCGCCATCTATCAAGCCCGGTTTCAAAAATATCTGGAGAACAGAGAATTAAAAGAAAAGAAAGGTGGCAAGATCTGGGTCTTTGTCGGAGACGGTGAAATGGACGAACCCGAGACACTAGGTACACTCAATATCGCCGTGAGAGAACAACTAGACAATCTGATACTAATTGTTAATTGTAATCTCCAACGCTTAGATGGCCCTGTAAGAGGCAATGGAAAGATCATCCAAGAATTAGAAAGAAGCTTTCTCGGTGCCGGTTGGAATGTCACTAAAGTGATCTGGGGTAGCGAATGGGACGCACTACTCGATAGAGATAACAAAGGCATACTTGCAGATAGAATGGAGCAAGCCTTAGATGGAGATTATCAGATGTACTCTGTGTTGCCCGGTGATCAAGTCAGAGAACATTGGGTCAAAGACAACCCTGAGCTCGAAGAACTCATGCGCTCCCTTACCGACGAAGAGATAAGAACGATAAAAAGAGGTGGCCATGATTATAAAAAGATCTATGCCGCATTTACAAAAGCAGCTCGACCTAATGGCAAACCCAGTGTCATCCTCATGAAGACACTCAAGGGTTATGGTATGGGAAGCGCAGGTGAAGGACGTAACACCACGCACCAAAAGAAAAACATGAATCGCGAAGATCGCATCGAAGCAGCTAAGCGCTTCGGCATACCGATGAGCGAGGAAGATGCGGCTAAAGCAAAATTCTATATACCAGCGGACGACAGTCCCGAGCTTAACTATCTCAAGCAAAAAAGACAGGATCTTGGAGGGCCTCTTCCAGAAAGATCAGACGAGAGTCCAGCACTTAAGATACCTGGAGATGAATTATTTGAGGAGTTTTTAAAAGGTACGGGAGAAAGAGCAGTCTCAACAACCATGGTGTTGGTTAGAATAATTGGTAAGCTACTGAGACATGAAAATGTCAAAAAGTACATCGTCCCTATCATCCCTGATGAAGCAAGGACATTTGGATTAGACGGACTGTTTAGACATGCAGGCATCTATCAACCAAAAGGTCAATTATATGAACCTGTTGATGCAGGTAGCATCTCTTATTATAGAGAGAGTCTCGATGGTCAGATCTTACAAGAAGGCATCTGTGAGGCGGGTGCCATAGCATCGTTTATGGCGGCGGGTAGTGCTTACTCTATGCATGGGTTGCCGATGATTCCGTTTTATATTTTCTATTCCATTTTCGGATTTCAGCGGGTTGGTGATATGATCTGGGCTTGCGGTGATATGATGTGCAAGGGATTTTTGATTGGTGGCACTTCTGGAAGAACAACGCTCAATGGCGAAGGAGTACAACACCAAGATGGTCACTCACACGTGCTGTCCAGTGTAGTGCCTAACATGAAAAGTTATGACCCTTCTTTCGCATACGAGTTGGCGGTTATCGTCCGTGATGGGCTCTATAAAATGTATGAGTTACAGGAGAAGATCTTCTACTATATCACAGTAACCAATGAAAACTATGCGATGCCCAGCATGCCTAAAAAAACAGAAGAAGGTATCATCAAGGGCATGTATAAGTTTTCAAAATCAAAATTGAAAAGTAAGCGTAAAGCTCACTTAATGGGTAGCGGTTCTATCATGACTCAAGTCATTGCAGCCAAGAAGATACTAGAAGAGATGGATATATCAACGGATATATGGAGTGTGACCAGTTACACTGAGTTGCAGCGAGATGCGCTCAATACTGAACGTGATCACCTCTTATCTACCGCTGCCAAAAAGAAAGAGAACTACTTAGAAAAACTCCTGGTAAAAGAATCAGGTGTATTTGTCTCAGTAAGTGACTATATGAAGTCAATGGGTATAGGCATCTCTAAATGGATAAAGCAACCATATACAGTATTGGGGACAGATGGGTATGGTCTCAGTGAATCACGTGAGGACTTAAGAGATCACTTTGAGATCAGTCCAAAGTTTATCGCTCTGGCCGCACTTCAACTTTTGAAAGATGAAGGAGAAGTGTCCAATGATGATATAAAGCAGTTTATAGAAACACACAAAGTCGATCTTTCTAAGATCAATCCTACAGATTAATAAATTATAATTATGATCGACATTAAACTACCATCACTCGGCGAAGGAGTTGAAAAAGGAATTGTAGTAGCTATCTTGGTTAAAGCAGGTGATAAAGTGGTTCCTGATCAACCGCTACTCGAAGTCGAGACAGACAAAGTTACTGCAGAAGTACCTTCTGAGTTTGCAGGTGTAGTAACATCTGTACTGGTTTCTATAGGAGATGAAGTGCCCGAAGGTGCCGTCATTATAAAGATGGAAGTAGAAAGTGATGTCGCAACAAAAGAACTCGAAGTAGAAGAGCCAGTAGAGATAAAAGAAGAAAAACTAGAAGAGCCTAAAAAGATAGTAGTTGTGCCGGTCGTCAAAGCTCCAGAAAAAATAGAACCAGTCATATCTGCAGATCACAGTAGTGAAAAGAAGTTCAGGGCATCACCTCTTGCTCGAAAAGTAGCAAGAGAGATTGGTGTTGATATTCTAAAAGTGAGTGCTGTTGACAATGGCAGCCGAGTGAGCGTCCTCGATGTGAAGAACTTTGCAAAGCAGCAGCTTGCTAATCAAAGTAATGGATCAGTAGTTCCAGCAAGTTTGCCAGACTTTAGCAAATATGGTGCTGTCAATAGAGTATCGATGTCTGGCATAGCTAATGCTACGAGCAGAAACATGACTCAATCTTGGAGTCAGATACCACATGCTTGGCTTCAGGAGAAAGCGGATATAACAATATTAGAAAAAACAAGAAAGAATCTCAAAGGAGAGGTAAAAGATCAAGGAGGATCGCTTACTATCACGATCCTAATCGTCAAGGCTATCTCTAAAGCTTTAGAAAAATATCCGCTATTCAATACAAGCATAGATATAAATAGCAAAGAGTTGATCTATAAAGACTACATCAATATCGGTGTAGCTGTCGACACAGATAGAGGTTTAGTTGTACCAGTGATTAAAAATGTAACTCACAAGTCCTTGACAACTCTTTCTATTGAGTTGACAGAACTTTCTGTCAAAGCAAGAGAAGGAAAGCTCAAAGCCGATGATCTAGCAGGAGCTTCTTTTACCATTTCTAATCTGGGTGGCATCGGAACGACGAGTATCTTTCCAATCGTAAACTTCCCACAAGCTGCCATACTTGGGGTTGCTGCAAGTAAGATTGAGTCTGTCTGGCTGGAGGGCACATTTGAGCCCCGACTCATGATGCCTATGACGATCGGGTTTGATCATAGGATCATCAATGGTGCAGATGCTGCAAGATTTATAGATTATATCAAGCGCATATTGGAGACTTGGTTTCTCGCTAGCCTTTAAAGCCCATGGGACCATATGTGTTTGCTTAACAATATTAACCATTAAGATTATTAACTATATTTGATTGCACTCAACAGAAGTTGGTCCATGTACAAATTACAAAACATAATAGAGGTAGTATACAGTGTAGGTGACATGGATAAAGTCAAGCACTTCTTCTGTGATTATGGAGGATGGGATATAGCCGGGTCCTATGCAACTGATCAATCTGTTCTTGACTTTTGGAGACTCGATCACAACTGCACTGCTAATGAACTTCTACTTCAATTTGATAATCACCCAACGGGTCTTCTCAGGATCGTAAAATATCATGGAGTTGAGCAAAAGTATATCCGCTCTTCTCAGAAGCCTTGGGATACTGGAGGCATCATGGACATCAACCTACGAGTCCCAGAGGTAAGCAAGACATTTGATGAATTGAGAGATCTTGGATGGCATGGACTGAGTGATCCCTTATTTCAAAAAATGGGGCCTTTTGAATTATACGATATACTTATGAATGGATATGATGATATCATCGTAGCGTTTACACATCGTACACAACCACCATTAGAACTTAAAGAAGGTTTTAAGCTACCTACACATGTATACAACTCTTCACTAACTGTTAATGATCTTAAAGAATCGTATCAGTTTTATAAAGAGAAGCTAGGTTTTAGCCTACTCAATGAGTACGAAGTGAAAAAGGATGGGCCACAAGAGAATATGTTTGGGATTCCATTTAACATTATACCAGATGTTGTTTGCAAGGCAAATATCTTTTCATTGGATGGGACTCGTGATGTTGTGTTTCAAACTATAGAGTTTGAAGGGGTTGATGGAAAGGATTTTAGTAAACATGCTGTTGCACCCAACCGTGGTCTTCTTTTGTATCGATGTCGCGTTAAAAATCTAAAAGCCTACTTTGACTTTTTGCAGTCTAATAAAGTAGATATCATACAACCGCCCAAAGAAGTTAAAATAGAACCTTATGGGCTTGTCCATTGTTTTTGTATCACCAGCCCTGATGGGGTACTCTGGGAATTTTTTGAAGAATTATAAAAATAAATAATGAGTAAAATAGAAGTAGGTATGAAAGCACCAGAGCTTTCACTAGTAAGTACAAATCTTGAACCGCTTAGACTTAGTAAGTATAAAGGAAAGAATCTCATTCTTCACTTTTTCCCTTTGGCATTTACCAGTGTTTGCACTGACCAGATGTGTACTGCTCGTGATGAGGAGAATGACTACACTCAACTCAATGCTGAGGTCATAGGTGTGTCTGTGGACTCCCCTTTTGCTCTACAAAAGTTTCACGCTGAAAATAAATTGAATTTCCCACTTGGCTCAGACTTTAATAGAGAGACCAGCAAAGATTATGGAGTTCTCTTTGAAGATGATTTTATGGGGCTTACTCAGTTTTCAAAACGATCGGCATTCGTAATTGATGGAGAAGGCATCATACAATATGCAGAAATAACAGATGGAAAATCGCTTCCAAGCTTTGAAAAGATAAAAGCAATACTTTCTAATCTAATTCATTAGATCATGAAGCATCTACTATCTGATCATATTTTTATACTTCTATTTACAGTAATCGGTATTATAAAAGAATCTTTCATGCCTAGTTTTCGAGTTGTTGTAAAAGAATAATAAAATTTACCATGAGTGTTTACAAGATACCTACCGGCATCAGCGACGGAGCAAGAACTGGTCATCTCAATACGGCTACACTCTGTACCATAGATCTGGAAGGCTACAAAGAGTTCTATGGCGAAGCGATGAAAATGGATATGGTTGGGCCGATCAAAATGTCTGACCAAGAAAAAAGAAATCAGAAAGCCTTCTGGCGCATACCAGAAGATGTTGATTATGACCTTTATCATTTTAATAGATCGTCAGTACCCAGCCTCATCCAATTAAGAATTCTACACTTAAAAACAGCGACACCAAGCATACATAAGAGTTATAGCTCTTATGAATTGGGTTCGTTCTCTCTTGGATTTCCGACATCGGATGCTAAAAAGTTAGATGATCGACTGAGGACTAAGGGCATCACATCGATGGCTCCAACTCAAGTTGGGGATATTGTACGGGCAGACGGCGTACCGGGTCAGTATATAGAGACTATCTATAAGGGACCAGACTATCTGCACTGTGTGGGTATAGAAAGAGTCAATATAACTCAACTTGCACCTTGCGATCCTAACTCAGAGTTTTGCGGCCCAGGCTACTCTGCCTTAGTAGTGAAAGACGCTGATCGCGAAGTTGAGTTTTTTACAAAAGTGTTGGACTGGTATACCTTGTATGATCAAGTATGGGAGACTTCGCCTGGATCTGCGTTGGGGATCCCTGAGGGAACTCCTTATAGATTTACTGGGTACTATGCACAAGAATCAAAACAGAACTACATCATCTCTTTAGAATTTGAAAAAGGTAGCGAGGTGGATACCGGCGTGCCCAGCTGCCTTCCTAATCAAGGGTTGGGCATGTATTCTATATTTGTTCGTTCAATTGATGTAGTTTTACAAAGAGCTGAAGAATATAACATCACTGTTATATCCAGTCCAAGACATATCGACGATCACATCATAGGTAGTGGAAGAGCCTGTTTACTCCAATCTCCCGGAGGTTTATATTTTGAACTATTTGAATTATAATTATGGATGATATTTTAAAAAAATTCACAGATATCTTATGCGGTTCTTTGGACAATCAAGAACAGATAGACCAAGAGCGAGCAGCCGGCAAGCAAGTGCATCCATATGCAAGACATATTACTGCAATCTGTGACGATAAAATCATCAATCGTCCCTCAGACCATGAAGGCTTATATATATTAGAAGAAAGCTACTATGTAAAGCCTGGATCAGACATGATGGAGTTAAAACCTCTTTTGTTTTATATGCGTTCTGATGGTGTTTCTAAAGCACTTTTAAACTCGGTTCAGATTCCTGCTAAATTCTCAAAAGAGCAAGCAAGAAATGATAATAAAACTTTTATCATGGACTGGAATGATCTAGAGCTGAGAGCATTTGGTACTGCAGAATATGAACTGCAAACTGATGGGTCCTTTAAAGTAGATCATCAAGCAGACATGGGTGGAGGGATAACCTTTAGACTTATAGAAACATTGAGTAAAGATGGTCTCTCTGTTATGGAGTTAGTGCATAAGGATGGTGTAAAACTTACACCATATGATACGCCGATACTTTATAAAAGTTTTGTATAAAAAAGCGAGTCCTAATTGCAGTCTTTTTCTTTCTTATTAATCGTTGGCCCTTTATCATGAACACCAAAGACGGGCAGTCCAGCTTCATCAACTGCAGCATCATCAAGTAACAAGGCATCTCTTCTAAGAATGAGTGTTTCGTTCAGATAGACTCTCTTTTTAAATTTTTCAGAATAATAACTACAAGCATTATCCTTGAGGTAGCCATGAAACTCATCATCTTGCTTCTTCCAATAAACTTCACAACCCGGCTTGAGTACAAAATCATCTAAATGAAAATCTTTAGCTTTGGAAGGATCCAAATGAAGACCAGTTAGCTTGTCAGGTTCTTTAGGCGTATAGATGGTTAATCTGATCGCCTTCTCGTCTTCATCTTCTTCAAAAGAATATATCCTCTGTCGATAAATATCTTCTCTATCATAATGCTGAGATTGCTCCGCGTACAACTGTCTGCCTGGTATAAATGATAAGTCAACAGGATGGAATATATGATGCGTTTGTCTATGTCGCTTTTCTGCGGGGAGATCATTTACAAACTCAGTGTAGACTTGTTGGTGATTATCGTATGCGCCGGGGAACCACGTGAGTAGTGTGTCTAAGTCTTGCTGTATAGCTGATGTCAAAATAATTTGACCTTCACTACTCTCAACTATCTCATGTCTTACACATGAAATCATCATCATATATAGAATCAAGACAATTAGAATCTTTCGCATCTACAACTTTAATTACTAGTTATCGATGATCTCATACAACACAATCAAGTGACCATCATGATCAATGAAGGCTTGCTCATTAAAAGTAAACTCATCGTTGCCATCTGTCTCTGGTTCTGTGGTTTCTAAACCAAGGGCTTTGATCTTACTTATAACTCCAGTTAGATCACTTACTTTAATAACCGAAGCAGTCATTCTAATCCCTTTAGAAGGAGGCAGCGGCACGCCCTTTACTTCTGTTAGACCTATGGTTCTATTTTGTTCGGGTCCATCCAGAGTTGCAAAAGAAATTTTCGCTTCGCGCGGAATTCTAAAAACTGGATATGAGTAAGAATCATCATCTGATGGTTTACGATAATTAAGCGTAAACCCAAGTATATCTCTATATACTTCGAGCGACTTATCTATATCAGCTACTACCAAGGTGATGCGTTTGTAATATGGATCCATAACTTCTATTTTTCTAATTCAGTAATTCTATAAATTCTAACCAAGCTCCTTCAGGAGATCTGACTGAAAAAGTCTTTGTCTTCCCATAAGGATGAATATCAATAGTTTGGACTGGAGCGTTTAGTGATACTCCCTTTTGTTCTAACTCTTCTACATATACAGCAACATCTCTAACTGGAAATCTTAACATGACTAATCCAAGGTTAGGAGGCTTAGCTCCTGCCGAACAATCTTTACCTCTTAGTTGCTTTAACTCCAGTACTTCTATAGATCCAAAACTATCTATATCTGGCCGATATATATCAACCGGGACAGTAATGTCTCCATTGATGTTGGGAGGTATCCCGAGGACATTTGGACCATGAGGCCTTTGGTCTCCGGGTGTCTGAAAGAACATCTTAAAGCCGAGTTTATTTATATAAAAATCACGACTCTTTTCTATGTCATCAGTTATGATGGAAGAATTAAAGATCCTGCTTATTCTTTCAAACTCAAATCCTACCAATGCTGGCCTATGCCTTTCCATTACAGCCACCGTTGCGCCCTCAGGCGTTTTCAACAACACCTCTGTTACTTCATATTCGCCAAAAGTATAACGCAAAGGATCTGCGTATCCATGCCAGCCTACATTCAGGATATCACTATAAAAATTAGACATATCCTTAGTCCTCACATTTATATCAAAGATGCCTCCCGTATCCCAAGTCTGAGCAGAAGCTCTTATCTGAGTTTGATCAATATTAGAAAAACTCACAAGTCTTAAAAAACCTTCCTTCGTACCAGGGTTATATAATAACACTTCATCAATCAAGCAATGTTCTGGTAACTGCCAGAGTTTCTTCAATGCAGCACTTCCTTGACCTTTATATAAAACTTCCCAACCAAACACCTTTTTATAAAAAGAAATGGCATCATCTATGTCAATAACACTTAAGACTGCCTCTTGAAATCCTTTTATCCTTTGGTCTATATTATCATGCTCAAAAGAAAGATTATTTATTGTGCTGGCATTTTCCTTAGACATTAATTTTCTTTTTCGCAGAAAGCAGATGCCTTTCCCATATTGAATGAGAGAGCTTTGGTGCCAGGAGAAACTGTTACAATAACATCTGATGCAAGCTTATCTTCTTGCTTAAATCTAAGCATCAAAAAATCTGAACCTGAAGAATAAAAAGGATATTCTTTCTCTCTTATCTGAAGTATATACTTCTTTTCTGTTACTGGATTATAAAACCATTTGGATCCACCTTGATTATGTATTCTCTCTCCTGTATACTTCGTATCCTTGTCACTTGGCATATAATATGCTTTATCATAGAATGATACATCACATTTATAATACTCAGCTTTTCTCATCTTAAAAGGTACAGAAGAAGGGTGGCCTGAATCAATCTGATCATTACTGACGAGATATGTTTGATCTATTCTCCAATATTGGTTTTTGGATATGATGATATCATGAAGCGAATATCTTTTCAGAACACCTTCACCTAATTGACATGCCTTATATCTCATATGGCCTTCATACTGCTCCCCTTCTCTTCTTATAACAACATCACACCCATCCAATCCAAACAAATCATCTTCAGTGACTTTACCAGTAAACATACCTTCATTATTTCTAAGGTAATATTGAGGTCCATCTTTTAAAAAGTAGATCTTCATTAGTATATACCCGCTATCAGGTACACTCTCTAATGAGACTACCCTCTGTCTTGTTATGATTGTATCGATATCATCTACATATTCTTCTACATAGAATACATACTCACCTATACTCGAAGCATCTATTTTAACGTGAGTTGCATGAATGCGTCGGTGCTTGTGCTCTTCTGTTCCTTTCCAATCTCTTCTTCCTTCCAACCAAAGTTGAGAGTCATTGTCAAACTCTCCTTCAAACCACTTGCTAAGGACTTGTAGATCCCTTGCATTAGGGTCAGATTGCGCTTCAACTACGAAAACACAACCAGTGATGAATACAAAAATTATAATTAGGCGTCTCATATCTTTGTTTTAACCAGTGAGAATAATATCCAGAGCTGCACGCTCTCCAGATTCAAATGCTCCTTCCATACCTCTCTCCATGATCGCCGTATGTTCGCCACAAAAGTGGATGTGACCATGGTTGTTGCGCATATGGTTGCCAAACTTCGTCACCTGGCCTGGCTTCCAAACTACCCAATCGCCTGCGCCATGTATATCACGCTCACAACTCTGAATCATGATCGGTTTTAATTTTCCTTTTGCAGAAGGTCTTAGCTCGTATACCATCTTCTCCACATAGTGAAACACTTGCTCGTCTGACATCAGTCTATATTTGAAAGACTCAGGTCCATTTATAAAAGCTACTGCTGACTCAGGTTGGTCGGCGTCCACCTTTGTTCTTATTGCAAAACGCTCCAATGGTCCATCTGTCCAGATGTTAGGATCTAAGCCATCTTCAACCCAATATGGATCTGTAATTAGAAAGTGCGCTTGTATTGATAAACCATATTCTATCTGATTGATGGCTTCATAAGTTATACCCGTTATCTCAGGTTCGAATGTTACATTCTTCAGTACTGTCATTGGTATACTACATACTACGTCTGATGCTTTATACTCAGTGCCATCTGCGCAGTGTACTGTTACCACGCTATTCTCTTCTTTGAAAGCTACTGCTGTTTTTTCTAAAAGCGGATATTCTTTTAGTGACTCTGCCATACCTTTTGGTAAGAGAGAGTTACCACCTTTAACTTGCTTCCATGAGGTTCCGTCACCAAAAGTCATGTTACTATTAAACCCAGAGACGTGGTATCTTCTTAACTCATTGAGTGCAGATGTACGTGTCATCCCTCCTGAGTGAATCATGATATTCATGAGCCTTATCGTCTCTTCATTAAACCCAATTGACCTCAGATATTGATCTTGCGGAATATCATATTTTCTAAATTCTGGAGTCAACCAAGCGTCAAGTCCGTGTCCATCTAATGGATTCCCCTTATCTGATAAAGTCCATAGCATGCGATGAGGAAGTAACGCTCGATCATCTCCTTCCATTGGATTTAAGCTATGAGTAGCCCATTCGTCTTTCGTGATGTGTTGGCCTTTGATATGATAAGACCACGGGCGAGTTGCATTATCAAATTCTGGAGTGAATGTCTCCAGTCCCAGCTTATCGACAACGTTGCGCATCCTCGCGTAGTTCGCACCCATGTATTCGCCACCGGCTTCAGGCTTACCCGGAACATCATCCAAGGTGTATACACGACCTCCTAATCTACTTCTTCCTTCTAATACGAGCACATCAAGACCAGACTCCTCTAGGAGCATTGCAGCATGAAGTCCCGAGAGTCCGGCTCCAACTACGATGACATCAAAAACTTTATCAATAGATCCAGCAATTTTTTTTGTGCTCGTCCTAACTTCTTGTTGCTTCACGGGAGCAGAACAACTTGATATTACTGTAGTAGCAACTGCTGCTCCTGATATACCTTTTATAAATTTTCTTCGATTAGTCTTCATGTCGTTTATTCTTTCGTTACAAGATGTAAATAAGAAAGGAGTGCATCTTGTTGATGTTCTTTCTGTAATCCAACAAAAACCATATTTGTTCCTGGTATATATTCATTTGGGGCTTTCAGCCATGATCGGATTGTTTCATCACTCCATACAATGTCAGAATTAGTAACCGCTTCAGAATAAACGAATCCTGCTTCGGTTCCAGCCTTTCTACCAAAAACACCATGTAGGTTAGGTCCTACTTTATGTGGTGCACCTCTAACAACATTGTGGCATGCTTCGCACATGATAAACAATCGTTTTCCTAGCTTTTGTTGCGGAGTCATAACAACATTATTTTTAACTTTTGTCGTCCTATTTTTGTCAACTTCAACCGCAACTACACTTTCTTTTTGTTTATCGTCACAACTCACTAAAAGCGTAATTGTGACAAGAAGAACAATTCCAACCTTAAGTAATCTTTTCATATGAATTGATAGATACAATATTCATTAACCCGCCTCTGACTCTGTGACATCTTTCCCAGTCAAGCCAATTAGCTAGGATCATTAATAATTAATTAAGTTAACTAAAAAGTTGAACTTAGTAACATTTTGTTCTACACTTTAATCTATATACAGAGATTCTGAACGAATAATTAATTAGTTAACTTCATTAACTAATTATAATTGATGTACTTTTGTATTGCGGAAATTCTTCATTCAGTTAAATAAAGTTCATGCTAAAATTATTTCCAAAGCATACAGGTGTCTGGGAAGGCACATACACAAGGATTAATCCCGATGGTTCCGTTCGAGACAAATGGAAAGATCGCTTGACTATAAGGTTTGAAGGACCACGAAGCTATCATCAAGTAAATGAGTACATGTGGGATGATGGACATTATGAATGTCACGACTTTGGAGTATGTCACTTCAATGATAACGACGAGCTAATATTCGATAATCCTCGAATCCTAGGTAAAGCGTGGGAGACGCACAATAGTATAGTGTTAACATGGAGTTACAAAGATCGACCAGGATCTAATCTTTACGAGATCATAGACCTGATAGGGCCAGAAGAAAAACATCGCATCCGTGTTTGGAAGTGGGCTCAAGACAATGAGTTCCAAGGTTTAACGATGATTGATGAGCATCAGATCAAAACTGAAGATGAAATAGATCCCCAGTTTTGGATAGATCTACCTAATGTCCGAACCAACGGACAGCCATCTCGATCAGACAAGTAACACATAAGATTGGTCACAACCTCTCTTTTCGATATTAATTAATCTATTTAATAGTTAACTTAATTAACTATTTTTATTATGTTTATGAAACTCGTAAACACTAACTAATTCGTGCATACATGGGAATGACGATTACGGAAAAGATAATGGCTCGTACCAGCGGAAGGGATCAAGTAAAGCCCGGAGAGCTAGTGTGGGTAGACATTAACACTGTGATGACAATGGATTATCTCGGTAAGCAATGCTTTACAAAGTTTAGGTCCCTGGGCAAGTCTGAAGTATTTGACAAAGATCGAGTTATCTGTGTTTCAGATCACTTAGTACCTCCACCAAACCAAAAGTTTGCAACAATGCTTAACGAATGGCGAGAGGTCGTAAGAGAACACGACATTACTCACTTTTATGATTTAGGTAGACAAGGGATCGCTCATCAGATCATGGTAGAGCAAGGCCATGTACTTCCTGGGACGGTCAGCATAGGTACTGACTCTCATGCCAATACTTATGGAGCAGTTGGAGCAGTTGGCAATGCCGTCGGTGTTACAGATGCAGCAGTGGCTATGGCAACGGGCAAAGCTTGGTTTCGTGTGCCAGAAGCTGTAAAGTTTAACATAACAGGAACATGGCAACCTTGGATTATGGCTAAAGATCTTAGTCTCCATATCATGGGTATGATGCACTGGAATGGGCATCTGATTTATAAAACCCTCGAGTTCACAGGCCCTGCAATCTCGGCACTCGATATGGCAGGACGTATGACGCTATGCAATATGACTGTCGACCTCGGGGCCAAAAACGGCATCGTAGCACCTGACCAAGTGACAGTAGACTATCTTTCTGGAGTAGCCAAAGGTGAGTGGGAGATGCTTGACAGTGATGAAGATGCTCACTACGAAGCCGTATATGAAGTCGACGTAACCAATGTCGGCCCTACAGTAGCACTACCAGACAAACTCGATGATACAGTCCCAGTAGAGAAGGTGGTTGGCACCAAATTTAACAAGGCCTTTGTAGGCACTTGTACCAATGGCAGATTAGAAGATCTCGCCATTATGGCGCAGATATTAAAAGACAAACAAATCCATAGAGACATCAATATGATCGTAGTACCAGCCAGTCAGACAGTATATCTAGATGCACTCAGAGCTGGTTACTTAGAGACCTTGATAGAAGCAGGAGCAGCTATAGATACGCCTAGTTGCGCATCGTGCGCAGGCATACATACTGGCGTAGCGGGTGATGGAGATATCGTCCTTAGTGCCGGCAATAGAAATATGAAAGGGCGCATGGGAAGTAAAAATGCGCAGATCTATCTTACATCTCCTGCCGTTGTTGCCGCTTCATCTGTAACTGGAGTAATCACTGACCCTCGTACTTTTAATTAACCTACCCGCTCTTTATGAAAAGACGCAACTTTATAAGAACCACTGGTGCTGCTGGACTTGCAGGTGTGATGGGTTTGCCAAGTTGTAGCGCTTCTCTTGATACCGAGTTTATAATTTTAGGTGGTGGCATATCAGGCCTCTACCTTGCTCATCTTTTGGACAAAGCAGGCAAGGACTACATCCTTGTAGAGGGCAGTAATAGACTAGGCGGTAGACTTTTCACGCATACAGATTTGCAAAATAGAGAAGTAGGAGGTCGTGGTATCGGAGACAAGTATGTAGAACTCATGAAGATTGTCAATGAGCTCAATGTTGATCTGGTTGATATCACAGACTATATGCGTAGTCCAACTTGCATCTATAAAGATGGACAACTTCAAAATGATTGGAACCACTCAGATCCCAATCCAAGAATGCTAGAATATCAGTTACCCAAAGAAGGTCCTATACTCAGCGCTCTTGATGAATGGTATCAAAGACCAGATCTTGATCGTGTCTATAGCGACCTTCTCATCGATAGAGGAAGGACGCAAGCTGAGATAGATATCATCAACATCAGTGCAAATTACAATGACGTGCGAGAGACTTCAGCTATAAACTCTCTCCACAGTGGGGCTTTTAGAAAGTTCAATGGCTCTAAAAGAATTTATAATTTCAAAGATGGCTCTAAGACATTGATAGATGCTATCGTTACTACGTTAAAGGGTCAAGTATCTACTGACAAGATGGTGACATCACTTACCGATAGTGGCTCAGGAGTAAAAATCACTTGTGAAGACGGATCAACTTATAAAGCAGCTAAAGCAATAAGCACTTTACCCTTTTCTACCCTACGAGATGTAGAGATGAGATTATCCACTTCCGTAAATCAAAAGAAGGCTATAGAAGAGCTCAAATACACTTTGATTACTCAGATCCATCTTAAGCCTACAAGTCATTTCTGGGAAGAGGATGGGTATCATGTAGACATGTGGACCGATACTCCTTTAGAAAGAATAATGAACTCCAGCGCTCATCCTGATCAATACGAGTTGGTGTGTTGGGTCAATGGAAAAGGTACTTCATTTTTTGACAACAAATCTGATAAAGTAATAGCAGACTACACTTTGAACAAATTAAAAGAAATACGCCCTGCTACCGAAGGGAATTTAGAATATGTAGGTACTCATAATTGGGGAGAGTATAGATATAACAAAGGAGCTTACGCAGAATTTGGCGTAGGCCAGGCTGCACTATTTGAAGATATGATCAAGCCTGCTGGAAATGTTCACTTTGCAGGAGAACACACAGCACGTGCTTCAAGAGGTATAGAAGGTGCCGCAGAATCAGCCTTAAGGGTTTTCAAAGAATTGAATATTTAAAAAGTTATAATTATGATAAGAGGAAAATGTTGGGTGGCAGATGACTACGTGATGGCTTACAATATCATTATTCAAGAATATTGGATATCTCCTATTAATCCTGAAGAAAATAGTAAGTGGGTAATGGCAGGAGTTAAAGAAGAGTTTAATAAGGAGAATGGGTTCAAGGATGGAGGATACACCTTTATTGTAGCTGCGCATAATTTCGCCGGAGGCGGCAAAAGTATAGAGCATGTAATCACTGGACTTATGGGTGCAGGCATCAAAGCCGTGTTTGCAGATAGTTTTGCTCGTTTACAATTTCGCAATGCTATAAACTATGGATTACCATTCGTAACCAGCAAAGACATAGCAAAGGGATGTAACACAGGAGATGAATTAGAATATGATCCTTCTACTGGCAACATCACCAATCTCACAACCAACAAATCATTTAATTCTGTGCCAGCTGCACCTTTTGTCGCAGAAGTAGAAAGTGCGGGTGGGCTGATGAACTTTGTAAGAGACAAAATTGCAAAAGGCCAACCCATAGGATAATTAGAAGAATAGGACTTATGAGGGAAAACAAACTGAAAAAAAGAATCGAATCAGAAAAAGTTGGTTTTGGTGTTATATCTCCAACAACCGACCCAGTCATCTGCGAGTACATCGGTCTTAACAATTATGACTTTTATATGATCGATGGAGAACATGGTGGTATATCTATATCTGATGTAACCAATATGGTTCGCGCATGTGAGTTAAGAGACTGTACACCACTTGCTCGGATACGAAGCGTAGATCCCAAGTTAATCTTACAGTACATGGATGCAGGAGTCATGGGTGTAATGATGCCAACTATAGATACTGTAGAGGATGTAAAAATCTTAATAGATGCCATCAAATATCCCCCTCTCGGAAGGAGAGGTCTAGGCCCTGTTAGAGCGTCCGATTATATGCAGGGTGAGATGTCACAATTAGAATATGTGCAATTTGCCAACGAGCAAACATTAGTTATGCCACAGATAGAAACATTAGACTGTGTTAAGAACCTCAAAGCCATGTGTGCTCTTGAAGGTGTCGATGGTTTTATAATTGGTCCACGTGATCTCGCTATGTCTATGGGTTTCTATGACGGACCTGGACATGATGAAGTAAAGAAGATGCTCGATGATATTTTTGCAACAATCCTTGATGCAGGCAAGTGGTTCGGTACTGTAGCTGGCACAAGTGAGCAAGCTCAGGTGCTTATGGATAAAGGAGCAAGATTTATTCTTAACTCAGTACAAGGGCTTATAAAAGTCAGAAGCAAAGAGTTCTTATCAGCAAGAACATAATTTATTATAATCAAAGTTACAATCGTTTAACATGGCAGCACTAATTGTATTATTCAATTTAAAGGATGAGGCTTCTAAAGAAGCATATGAGAAGTGGGCGCAAACTACTGATGTCCCAACTGTAAAAGGGTTAGTTTCTGTAGACAACTTTAAGGTCTATCGACTCGGCAACATTATGGGTACTGAAGAAAAATCTCCATATCAATATTGCGAAGTTATAGAAGTCAATGACATGGCCAAGCTTGGAGAAGAAGTATCTACCGATCACATGCAAAAGATTGCTGCAGAGTTTCAAGAATTCACTGACAATCCGACATTCATTGTTTCTGAACAATTCGCGTAAATAGAATAGAAGATGTATCAGCTCAAGGGAAAGACGGCCATTGTAACTGGATCTGGAAGAAAAGGAGGTATAGGAGAAGCGATCATCATGCTTCTTGCTCAAGAAGGTTGCAATGTTGTAGTAACAGATATCGGTGCTCCTAAGGGGGACAACTTTTCAAAAGAACACATCGGTATATCTTCAGATATGAGCGACATAGTTGACGCTGCTAAGTTACTTGGTGTTAAAGCAATAGCCGTTGTTTGCGATGTAAGATTTGAAGATCAAGTAAGTCAATTGGTTCAACACACTGTAAGGACAATGGGTGGACTCGACATCATGGTCAACAACGCCGGTGTAGGATACATCATGGAACCATTTACAGAATTTAAATCTGAAAGTTGGGATGCCGTTTTAGATGTCAATTTGAAAGGGGCTTTCTTATGCTCTAAACATGCTGCCATCCAAATGAAAGATAATGGCGGTGGTTCTATTATCAATATCGCAAGCCAAGCAGCCAAATCAGGTTTTCCATTTGCGGCAGCATATACTGCTTCCAAGCACGGCATGGTCGGACTGACTAGATCCAACGCGGTAGAACTTGGCACCTTTGGCATAAGGGTCAACGCAGTATGCCCTAACCACATAACAACAGGTCTCGGTCATTGGCAAAACAAGTTCTTTAGTGAAAAACTCGGTCAAGACTATGACACCTACTTACAAGCCATAAAAGATAAAAACCCATTGGGCCGCACAGGCATGGTAGAAGATATAGCTAAAGCAGTTGCTTTCTTAGCATCCGATCAAGCAGCATACATCACTGGAGAAGCCATGAATGTTAGTGGAGGAGAGGAGTATCATTGATTAGGTGATTATTGAGCTTATGACTAATGAAAAGAAAAATCTGATTATCGATCTAACCCTTGAGTTTGTGCTAAGGATTACTACATTTTGTGAAGAATAAGAGAGCAAGAAAAAATATATGATAGCCAGATAACTTCTTAAATCAGGAACGTCAATAGGGCCCAATGTAAGAGAAGCTCAAAAAGCGTAAAGCAATAAAGATTTTATACACAAATTAAAAATAGCAGATAAAGAAGCAAATGAAACAGAGTACTGATTGACTTTATGTCATAGAAGTGAAGGATAACCTGAGGGTAAAACTCTAATTAGCGAATTACTCTCCATTCAGAAAGTACTATCAAAAATAATAGCCTCTAGTGAAACAGAAATTTGTAATAGAGGTGAAACATTTTATCGCATTTTGCACAATCAACACATCAGCTAATTAACTAATAAACTAATTGTCAAAATTGAAACTAGGAATTGATATAGGCGGCACCTTTACAGACTTCGTTTTATACGATGAGAAGAGTGAGGGTATTTTCTTTGCCAAATCTTTGACCACTTATCCCGATCCGACTAACGGTATATTTAATGGAATAGAAGAATTAGAAAAAAGATTTGGTTTAGACATTTCAAAAGTAGAAACTATAGTTCATGGAACAACTTTGGTCACTAACGCTATTATAGAAAGAAAGGGAGCAAAGACAGCACTTGTGTCTACAAGGGGGTTTGAAGACGTATTAGAAATAGGAAGAGAATTGCGATATGATATCTACGATTTATTTCTCACTATGCCAAAACCACTTATCTCAAGAGATCTTAGGATAGGTATAACAGAAAGAGTTGACACTCATGGCAATGTGGTAACACCTTTACGGAAAAGCGAACTGGCCTCAATAAGTCAACTCATTGAAAAAGAAGATGTTCAGGCCGTTGCGGTTTGTTTGCTCAACTCATTTGCCAATGTAGAGCACGAACAAACAATTGGAAAATACTTAGCCAAGCATCACCCAGAAGTAAGTATATCTCTCTCGTCTAATATCATGCCGGAGATAAGAGAGTATGAACGCTCGTCTGCTACAGCTATGAATGCATATGTACAACCTCTAACTGATCAATATCTCGATCGACTGAAACAAAAACTAAATCATAAAAACTTTACGGGTCAGCTGCTCATTATGATTTCTAATGGTAGCTTGACTACATTAGAAGGAGCAATAAAGATTCCTATTCACCTATTAGAATCTGGGCCTGCTGGAGGGTCGATGGCTGGCGTTTTTATTGGTAACAAATTAAAATACAAAAACCTCTTATGCTTTGACATGGGAGGCACCACAGCCAAAGCTTCATTAATACATGAAGGCAAACCCGAAATCACTCATCACTTTGAAGCTGGAAGAGTCAAAAGATTCAAAAAAGGAAGTGGACTTCCTGTAAGAATCCCTGTGATAGATATGATTGAAATCGGAGCTGGAGGTGGAAGTATCGCTCGTGTCAATGAACTTGGTCTATTAACAGTTGGACCAGATAGTGCGTCATCAACTCCAGGACCAGCATGTTATAATTTGGGAGGCACTGAAGCGACCGTCACAGATGCAGACCTTGTGCTCGGCTATCTCAACGAATCATACTTCCTTGGTGGCACCATGCAACTGAGTCGTCAAAAAGCAGTTGAAGCGATTAGAAATACCATAGCAAAGCCGCTAGGCATATCAGTAGAAGAAGCAGCGATGGGAGTCCACCGCATCGTCAATGAAAACATGGCCAATGCTGCAAGAGTCCATATACTCGAAAAAGGTATGGACCCCCGACATTTTAGTATGATGGCTTTTGGAGGAGCGGGGCCGGTACACGCCTTTGGCGTTGCAAGACTGCTCAATGCTCCATCTATGATTATACCTGTTGGGGCAGGTGTTGCTTCCGCACTTGGATTTTTAGTATCACCTGTTGCATTTGAAAAGATTCATAGTCATATAAAGCTCTTGGATGACCTCGATTGGAACTATGTTAATGATTTTCTTGCGGAGATGACTCAACTGGGCAATCGATTTGTCACAGACAACAGCAAGGAAAAAAATCATGAGATATCCAGAGTAGTGGATATGCGATATGAGGGTCAAGGACATGAGATCACAATTGAAGTACCAGATGGTGTTTTATCAGCTGATCTAAAAGAAGAAATAAAAAGTAGATTTGAAAAAGAATATACACTTAGATACAGTCGGATCATCTCTGAAGTCCCACTTGAGATGGTCACTTGGAGGGTCCAAGTAAAAGGACCAACACCTTCTATTGAGATAGTTCAAAAATCAGATGCTGTAGATAAGACAATCGCTATAAAAGGACAGCGTAAAGCATATTTTAAAGAAACTGGTTACCTCAACTGCAATGTCTATGATCGCTACAGTTTGAGGGCAAATGAAAAAATCAATGGGCCTGCTATAATTGAGGAAAAAGAGAGTACCGTCATCGTAGGGTTAAATGGCACCTTTTATCTAGATAAGGATAAGAATATCATCATCGAGATGTAAGGATCAATAGATATCTATATACGTGGTTAGAGTGGACCAAACGTTAACAGATATAAAAGAAAACGCAATCAAAAAAATTAGTTAACTTTATTAACTAATTTAGGTGAATCCTATATGTCATTAATAGATCAAAAAATTGATTCCATCTCTCTGAGCATACTATGGTCGAGACTGATCAGCATAGTTGACGAAGCGGGCACAACTCTTCAGAGGACATCGTTTTCAACGGTGACAAGAGAGTCTAATGACTTTGCTGTAGTACTGATGGATGCTCATGGAAGAGCTATTGCCCAATCAAGTATCTCCGTTCCGTCGTTTTTAGGCGTGATACCTATGTTAACCAAGGCATTGATAAAGGATTATTTCCCATTAGACCAATGGGAAGAGGGAGATGTAGTGATGACCAATAACCCATGGCTTTGTGCCGGTCACAAGCCAGATATTGGCATCGTATCTCCGATATTTCATAATGACAGTATCATCGGCTTTATAGGCACCATCGCTCATTCTCCTGATATGGGAGGAGTACTTTGGGGCGCTGGAGCAAGAGATCTGTATGAAGAAGGACTCATGGTGCCACCGACAAAACTCTATATCAAGGGTGTGCCCAACGAGACTTTATTTAACATCATAGATCACAATGTTAGAGCTTCACGGCAGACTCTAGGTGATATAAAAGCGCAAGTAGCCGCAAATACTCAAGGGATTAAATCCCTCAAGAATCTCATGCACGAAAATGATATGACGGATCTCGAAGAAGTTTCTGATCTCATCATTAATGCTTCCGAAAAAGCTATGAGAGAAGCAATAACAAAGGCACCAGACGGTAATTACAAATACACCTATGAGACTGATGGTGATGGACTTGGTACCGGCTGTCACTTTGAGATAGATGTAGAAATAAAAGGGAGCAATATCAGCGTCGACTATACTGGCACATCTGGTCAGCATCCATTGAGTATCAATGCTGTCCTCAACTATACATATGCATATACAGCCTATCCGATCAAGTGTGCGTTTAGTCCAGAGGTTCCTAACAATGATGGTGCTTTCAAACCCATCAAAGTCTGGGCCCCAGAAGGCAGTTTGCTCAATGCTCAGAAACCCGCGCCATTAGGCGCACGTAATATCACTGGCAACATGCTTCATTCTGTTGTCTTCGGTGCCTTGGCTCAAGCCATACCGGATAAAGTACAAGCCGACTGTGGTAGCGCATGTTGGTGTGTTGTACTCAATGGTACTCATAAAGGTGAAGAATACGTTGAGTACTTCTTCTTAAATGGAGGATATGGTGCTAGGCCAGGTCTTGATGGCGAACATGTCTTAAGCTTCCCTACAAATGTTGCCAACGTACCTATAGAAGTTCTAGAAAATGACGTGCCTGTCATGGTTACACAAAAATGCTTACTACCTGATACTGCCGGTCAAGGACAATACAGAGGGGGACTAGGGCAACGATTTGGATTTAAGAATATAGGTGAAGAAAGCATCAATATATCACTCTTAACAGAGAAAACAGTTACGGCTGCACAAGGTCTCTTGCAAGGAGAGAACGGAGCAATGGGAGGATATCAAATTATTCCAGAAAGAACATTTCCTGCAAAGGGACTTGATAAACTTCATCCTGGAGAAGAGCTTATACTTACTCTCCCTGGTGGTGCTGGTTATGGCCCAGTCTCTAAACGAAAACAGAGCGCGATCCAGATGGATAAAAAACTTGGTTACGTCAGTTAAGACAATCACAATTGATATAATTACATTAACGTAATACACATAACAAAAGAAGTATGGCAAAGAATCTACCACCTACGTATGATAAGATTGCGAAGCACGAAGTATTTCCAGAAACCACTAGTGATGAGAAAGCGCGCTACAATTTTCTAGCCAGCCTGAACAAACACTTAGCCCATGTCTCGCAAGGAAATAAGATCGCATACGAGAATCGGGTCAAGCCAAAATTTGAAAAAGAGAAAGGCAGAACTTTTCAATCTAAGAATGAGGTTGATGATGCTATGTCAGATGATCCTCATTATCAGATATGGTCAGCTATGCGACGATCAACCATGGAGATGAGACAACAAGCTGGTCGGTCTCTGACGTATAGACAAGGGCTTAAGCTAAAAGAGAAAGTTGAAAAACTCAATGCACAAAAACCCAATTCGCTCATCCTAAATGATGATGTTAAGGTTCCGCCATACCTCCTTGCAGTAGACAATCACCTCATGCCAGGGAGCTATCATACAGAACTTTTTGAGGGCGATGTCTCAAATGCTGCAAACTATGATGGAGGACTATTTGTAACGACAGCAGGCCTGTTGGGTAAGTACAGTGATGGCGGTGGAAAAGCGATGGCAGATTGGATGACTACTACTTATCCTGATTTTCAGCCGAAGAGGATATTAGATATCGGATGTGGTATGGGTCATAACGTTATTCCAATTGCAAGAAGATATCCAGACGCTGAGATTATAGCCATAGACACTGGGCGGCCGATGTTAAAATATGGTCATGCACGCATGGTTGCACTAGGCATAGAAAATGTAACATTTATGCAAGCGGAGGCTTCTAATCTTCCATTTGAAGCTGAATCATTTGATTGGATACAGACTACGATGTTTTTGCATGAGACAGGAGGCAAATCTATTTACAATATCATGAAGGAAGTGTATCGTACTTTAAAAAAAGACGGTATCACTATGCATATAGAACAACCACAGTATACTGATGACATGAGCTTCTACGAGCAGTGGATCAGAGATTGGGATGCTTATAATAACAGCGAGCCTTACTGGTCAAAGATGCATGACATAGATCCTAAAGATCTGATGGAGGACTGCGGTTTTGACCGAAATGAATACATGCAAATAGGAGCAAAAGCTATCAATGACCTCGATGATGGCACTCAGAAAGCAGACGAGCCAGAAGATCATGGCAGGTCCCCGATCTGGAATGTATTTGGTGCTTGGAAAAGATAGACGAGTGTATTGCCAATATAAACTTCAAGATATTATATCACATAATAATTAGAAACAACTGTGAGTAAAGAAAATCCCGAAATAGATTATATCTCCATCGCTTCCAATAAACCTAAAGGTAAACGCCCATACTTCTTTAAGGATCCGGCTATAGAAAGAGTGCTCAATATCACAATGGCTATAGGGATGGAGTTAGCAGTTGTAAGAGAAAGAGTGGATAGTCTAGAGCGTATACTTGAAGCGAAGGGTATCATGACTCGTGAAGAATTAGAAAACTATGTACCAGCAAATAAAGACATAGCGGATGAACGCCAACAATGGCATAGCGAATACATCAGTAGAATCCTAAGAATAGTCCAACAAGAAATGGAAGAACTGGAAAATCCTGATAAGACGCTACAAGATATTGCTGATGATATAGATAAAATGTAATGGTGTTAGCTAATAGAATAGAAAAATTCTGGGACGCCGTTAAGAAGAAAGACATGGTTGGCATCAAGGATGCTTATGTTCTATCTGAAGAAACTTATGTTATACTCGAAGGACCTCGATTTTCTACTTTAGGTTGTAGTCAGATCTTTAAAGGTTGGAAGGACTTTAGCTCTTCTCCTATAAGCTTACTGAGTATGACTTGGGTTGAAGGTCCATTTGAAGAGATAAGTGGGTCGATGGGCTGGGTCGGTGGTATCACTGACATAGCTATACTGGTCGACGAAAAAAAATTTACAACTCGATTTAGATGCACCTTTGTGATGTCTCATGTAGAAGACGATTGGAAAATCAAACATGAACACGTCTCAGCGCCATTAGAAGATCCTTACGGTATCGGAGATTGGTTGCAAAAGTAAATTAAGCTGGACTTCTCGCTCAGCTAAAGCCTTAGGAAGCTCCTCCATTGACATGTATGCACTCACCAGTGATATGAGAAGCCCCTTCACTTAGTAAATATAGAATCACATTTGCAATTTCTTCTGGCTTACCTATTTCACCCAGTGGTACTAGATGTTTATACTTTTCTAAATCAACTCTTGTAGTCCCATCTTCTTTTTTTAAAAACGCAGTATCAACAGCTCCGGGAGCAACACTATTAACTCTTATATCAGGTGCAAGCTCTGCCGCTAATGTCTTGGTTAGACTTACTATGGCAGCTTTAGCCGCCGAGTACGGGCCATAATTCTTCTGACCTATAAAAGCTAATCCAGATGACATGTTAACAATAGAGCTCTTAGCGTTCTTATCCAAAAGAGTTGTAAACACTTGACAACTGTTGAGACAACTCTGAAAGCTGATATCATATGTGAGCGCCCAATCTTGATCACTAGCCGTCTCAATAGGGCCAAAATATTTGATAGCTCCTGAAAGATTAACCAGACCATATAGTCTCACTTGACTTTGGACAAGTTGCTCTTTTATCTTTTCTAATTCGGCCTTGGCCTTTGGATCAGCTTTATAATATATCAACTGCTCATGAGTTACTGTTGCATCCGATTGGATATCAATACTAATGACGCTTGCATCTATAGATAGAAGCAACTTAGAAAGTGCAACGCCTATCCCGCTGTTTCCTCCAACTATCATGACTGTAGTATCGCTAGTATTATAATTAGGTCTAATCATGGATGATACTTCTAAATATGTAAATGAGTATGACACCTGATGTACACATCACGATACCATACACACCCGCAGGAGCTGCCATGAGCGGGTTATCAAGCATCGTTGCAGAAGTAGCTATGGCCATACCTAAAACATTGTTCTGCATGCTACTTTCTATAGATATAGTCGCAGCCTGAGGTGCGCTGAGTTTTAGGATTCTCGCGGAGAAAAAGCCCACTGCCAGTGTTACAAGATTTAATACAAGGACACTCCAAAAAACCGCCTTTATAAAATCCCAGACATCACCGATCTGATCTAATTTCAAGACCATGACCCCAAGAGCTATTATAATAATTACACCAGACCCAATCGCCACTGGCTTTTTGGCCCACAATACAAACTTAGGCAGGTAGTGATTGATCATCATACCCATCAAAACAGGTAGTGCTGTGAGCTTTAGGATATTAATAATAGTAGGGATAACCGGTAGCTGAATCGCTACTGCATCTCCTTCTAAAAAATAACCCAAAGCAAAATTAATGATGAAAGGAATCGTCACTATGGTGATAATACTAGACACTGCAGTCATCGAAATAGAAAGTGCCGTATCTCCTTTGGACAAGTGAGAGATGAGATTAGATGTCGCACCTCCTGGGCAAGCAGCTACTACCATCAATCCCACGGCAAAAACAGGTTCTATCGGTAGCGCAACCGCAATCGCAAAACCAATAATAGGCAATAGGATAAGTTGATTAAAAAGGCCTACGATAGCAGCCTTTGGATAAAAGGCGACCCTCTTAAAGTCACCTACAGTAAGTGTCATCCCCATACCCAACATGATTAAAAACAGCAATACCTGAAGGATCGTAGATATGTTGGAAAGGATAAAATTCACTGTTCTAAAAGTAAAAACTTATCGGATAACAAGTCGTAAATCAAACACTGTATCCGTGGTTTTTAGATATTTTAATTATTTCTATTAGCGTTTTACATATTAAATAATATTTTAATATGTAAATTTGACTATCCTTACGATGAAAACTATGAAAACGATACTATTAATTGTCCTAGCAACACTGCTATGTGCACAAGCCTCTATTAGCCAAGAATTATATGGAGAACAATCATGGGAGCTCACTTCTGATCTCAACAATAATGGTTGGGTAGACAACGGTGACATAATTTCTAATACCATAGTCATCACATATAACGATCGATCGTCTCAGACTATAGCTGTACAAAACGCTTTTGCCGATCCACATTTTTCCCTTGTTGAGGGTTCAGTATCAACTAGTATGGGTACCATTTCTTCTGGTAATGAAGGAGTAGATAAAATTATGCTCATTGAAGGTCTCCAACTTCAGGCAAGTTGGGATGAGGCTACCATTACATTTGATGCCATTGCCAACTTTGATGCTAATCACGTAACCCACATATACAATAAGACACAGTTATCGAGTCCAACTCAAACAGTCGAGACCAACGAAATAAGTATCCCTGTCAAATCAACCTATTTGGCAACAAGCGATAAAGCAGGCCTATTTGACAATGCACTTTCACTATTATTGATACTATTGACTGGGATGCTCTTTGGCTTCATAAGCAATCGTCTAAAGGTTAGAAGATTAAGTAGTCAACATTCCTAAGAACAGCAATCACTCCCTATTGAGGACTTAAGATAGAACAGTAGTCGAATGACTTTGCGTCTTATAAGCCGCTACCATAAAGATCAACATAAGTAGTCCCAGCGTAATTACGCCCCATTCTCCGACTGTTGGTACGGGATCTGATACTATTATACATAGCGCCACAGAGCTGGCTGTAGGTAACGCTGGGTCTGTTGAGCCATTACAAAAAAGTGTATACTCACCCGTTTCTGTAAAAGTAAAATCAAATGAAAGGTCAGGATTTGTCGCTGACATTAGCGTTGTTATTCCGCGATCATTAGACAATGAAAAGGTTTCTCCACATGCTCCTGAAGCTTCAAACCTTATGGTCTCTCCAAGTCTAATTGTAGTACAAGTTGAAGGGCCAATGTTTGCTATAAAATCAGCTTGATCTGGTATGGTAGATATGGATATGACTGTTGGAGATTGAGCTTGAACACTTAAGCTCGTGAACAAAAACAATAAGGTTAAGGAGAATGCGCTGTATAAAGCTTTACTCATGACAGGTTAGTTTTAATATATAAGTCTACTTCAGGTTACAGGACAAAATTGACTATTCTATCAATAGATTTTACTAAAAAAGCCTTGTATTTTTAACAATTATTAATAGTATATAAGTTAAACGAATAATATCTACGTATTATATTAAATTAATTAATATAATTGAATTTAATAATATGTTCAGATATGTGGTTCGGCAAGACCCTTGTCAACCAATAATGAGAGTAGAAGGGCTATCCACTTGTGAATAATAAAACACGATTTATTTACCCCTACAAGTAAGAATTTGGGTCAAATACATCCCCAATTTTCAGGATATTCGATCGATTTATATGTTAATGTTTAAAGACTTAAGGCTAGATTTAGTAAATTACAAAACCCATCTTGCTGGTTGGATATGTTAATCACCTATTGCCTGCCGTGAGAGCATTATATATAACGTACCTATTTATACTATTTGCTTATGAGCAAATGGTAGCGCAAGACGTATTTACTACACAAACTTGGGAGCTCTCCCTCGATAATCAATTAGATGGTTGGGTAGATTCAGGAGATAGAGTGCTCATCTCTACGCAAATATCATCTTATGACTCTTTAAGCCACAACTTGACTTTTCATAATTCAAAAAGGAGTCCACATCTGTCATTAGTGCCCAATACCACGAAGACTTCTCATGGGGTAATTGTGACTACTGATGATGCGACAGTCGATATACATGCCATATCAATCACTAAGGTTGGTGAAAAGGTAGATATCTCATCGGAGTATGAAGTTACTTTCTCACCCGACCAAGCCGATAATATCAGTATTGAAAATCAAGGATCAGTAAGATATGGGGATCAAGAAGTGCTTACTAACATCATAGATATCGCTGTAAAAGGGCAAAAGACCTCATATGGACAGGGATCATTGCTGAAAGGCAACTATGTCCTGTTGGGTGGTCTATCAATCTTCATATTGATGATTGTGATCTTCCTTCTCTATAAATCAAAAAACACGGCTGGCCGTCTCACACCTGACCTATAACAAAAAAGCCCTCACAAGTGTGAGAGCTCTTTGTTGACCCACAAGGACTCGAACCTTGAATGACGGTACCAAAAACCGTAGTGTTACCATTACACCATGGGTCAAAATCTCCTCTATTTCGAGAAGAAGCGCAAAATTATACTTTTTTCAATCCTATGTAAAGAAAACCCAAACTTTTTGGTGTCTTCTCTTTATCATCAGTATGCACAGCTGAGTAATAAGACATATTTTCGCGATCTAATTTTACAATATGCATATCAAAGTATATCTGCTCATGATGATGAGCCTTCTAACTGCTTCTGGATACAGTCAAGTAACTATCGACACAACAAGTTATAGTATCGGTATGAGTCTGGGCCAAAGACTAATCAGTCAAGGGGCAAGCTCATTAGAATATTCAAGTCTCTTAGAAGGCATCAAGGATGTACTCGAGAAGCGTGATGTAAGGCTAGATCGCAATTTTAGCGACAGCTTAAACTATGATTATTTTCAAAATCAAAGAAACGACATGTTCGAAAATGTAAAGAAAGAAGGAGCTGACTTCCTACTTGAAAATGGCAAAAGACCAGAAGTTACAACTACTGCTAGTGGACTACAGTATGAAATACTAACAGCTGCAGAAGGTCCAAAACCAACTGCAACAACATCTGTAACAGTACACTATGTTGGCAAGCTGCTCAATGGAGATATGTTTGATAGCAGCGTAGACAGAGGTGAGCCGATCAGTTTTCCACTTAATAGAGTGATACCTGGATGGACTGAAGGGCTTCAATTGATGAGTACAGGAGCTAAGTATAGATTCTTCATCCCTGAAGATCTTGCATACGGGAGCCGTGGTGCAGGAGGAGCGATCCCTCCTTATTCGACTTTAATATTTGATGTGGAGTTGATTAGCTTTTAATCAATCACCTATCTTGATAGTATAGCTATATGAAGGGCTTGATCCAGAGTCCTTTTTAGTAGTGATCGTATATGAAAGCTGAGTCCTTTGGGGCTCAGCTTTTTTCTTTGGTGCAGGCGGCTTTTTAGGTAGTCTAAAGTGTATGTTAAGATTCTTGTGAAACAAGATCTTTCCTTTGCGCACCCTTGTATCTACATCAAACTCCAGAAGCGAGACTACTCTTTGTGCCTCTTCATCACACCCACTTCCAAGTCCGCTTTTCACCTTAGACTTGATAACTTTTCCTTTATAATCAATTGCTAAGCGCAGCACTACAGTACCTTCTACTTTTTCTTTGATAGCCTGAGGTGGATACTTAAGGTTTTCTCCTAAGAACTTACGCATAGCCTTAGGGCCACCCCTAAAAGTGGCTTTGGGAAGGAAATTTTTAGGTTTTCGTTCGCGTTGCATTATAGAATCGAGATTTTTGCGCTTTCTTAAGGTTTACTATAAAGATAGCTCATTAGATTTGTAGCTTAAACATACTTATAACGACATCGAATAACATTACGATATGAAAAGTCTAACACTTGTGCTTATATGGATATCACTTGCAACTTGCCTTTTTGCTCAACAAGCTGTCGTTGTCACGTCAGCTGTTGAAAAAGAAAAAACAGTTAGCGTCAATGTCAATAAGACAGATAATGGCGAACGAACAGTGACCATAACTACTGAAGAAGATGGTGATGAAAAAATCATCGAATGGACAGATAACGGTATAATACCTGAAGAAATCAAAAAGAAGCTTGCAGCAGAAAGCATTGATATCTCTTTTTTAGAAGGAGGTGACGGCGATAAGATAGTCATAGAAGTAGAAAATGAAGTTGAGGTTGAGGAACCCTCTATGAAAGGGAGAAGAGTAATGATCAAGAAAAATGACAATGGTGAAGTAGAACAAATGGAATGGGATGGCACAGGTGAGATGCCAGAAGATATTAAGAAACTACTCGAAGAGCATGACATAGATCTTGATGAACTTCATACAGAACATGGAGACCATCCAAGAAAAAAGAAAATGCGCATATCCAAAGAGAAGCGAAAGCAAATGGGTAGAAAGGCACGAGCTGATGGACGCTCTGTCAACAAATCACAAAGGGAGCAATATAAGATCATCACCAAAGACGAAGATGGTAATGAAAAAGTCATCGAATGGAATGGTAATGGAGAGATGCCTAAAGAAATGAAAGAGTTAGATGGGGAGATTAACGTTTTCAAATTTGACGATGGAGGAGGACATGCTACTCGGAGAATGATGTTTATAGCCGATGAAGATGATGCACATCTATCAGACGCCTATATGGGTGCTCAGATAGAATCGACTGACAATGGCGCAAAGATCTTAGATGTCATGAAGGATAGTCCTGCTGACAAAGCAGGATTACGAAGCGGCGATATCGTCCAAAAAGTAAATGGCGCACGCGCTAAAAATATGGATAGCCTCTTAGGTATCCTTACCTATTTTGATCCTAATGATACAGTTGAACTAGACGTCATCAGAGATGGGAAACAAAAGATGATCAAAATGACACTTGGCACTAGACCTGATAGCTACAGATAGTTAAACATCATTCATATCAGAATAAGGCGTTAAAAAGAAGAAGAACGATTTCAACGTTCTTCTTCTTTTTTTAAGATTCTTCTCGATTTAGTCTTGATTATGACGAATCAGATCAACCAAACAATGAGCAGATATAGGTATCTAAACCCATCCTTCTGATGTACCTGATCCGTTCTAATTTTTTAAGCTTACGTTAGATTTTTATCAGCACGGAAGTTGAGACCGAGCATCTCGTGACTGGGTAATATCATTAGCTACCTGTTGACCTTGTCCCGTCTGATTTGCACAATCCTCAAAAGACTCAAGGGCATCTATGAGATCATCTAAAGCATCTTTAAAATTATTACAATTAGCATCTGACGGATCATTATTATATGCTGTTGCAGCATCGTTTGAAATGTCTACAGCTGTGTTAACTTGATTTACTAAGGCAGTAGTATCCATACAGTCGACCGCGTCATCTCCTCCACACGAGTATAACAGACCAACAAATAGAAGAGATATTAAGATTGTTCTTTTTTTCATGACTTTCATATTTTACTTTATACCCTACAATAATGCATTAAGCGTAGGAAGTATTGTTAGGATACCGTCTAACTTTTCGATAGCAGGAGTTAATGTAGGGTAGTTTTGTCTTTCATTTTCCTATGAGTTAAACGCACTCATAGTGTGAGCAAGCCCGATGGCTGTATAACTCTTAGACATATCAGATGCTAGCTTTATGATTTCCGGCAACTTATCTTTCTCTTCAGACGACCACTTGCCCAAGACAAAATCTACTTGCTGTCCTTTTCTAAAGTCATCTCCGATACCTACTCTTACACGTGCATACTTTTGACCTATGGTCGCATTGATATCTTTGATGCCATTGTGTCCACCATCACTACCCTTCCCTCTCAGTCTTATTCTCCCAAATTCTAAATTGAGATCATCAACAATAATTAGAAGATTCTCTTGTTTAATTTTCTCCTTCTGCATCCAGTAGTTGACTGCTTTACCGCTGAGATTCATATAGGTACTTGGCTTCAGCAAGATTAGCGTTCGGCCTTTGTGCTTTATAGTTGCTATAGATGCTTGAGTGGCTGATTTGAAAGTGACGCCCTTCTCTTCAGCCATGTAATCTACTACCTCAAAACCGATATTGTGCCGAGTGTTGTTATACTCACCACCTATATTACCAAGGCCTACGATTAGATACTTCATGTCTGGATCTACTATTTCCTGTTGTTGCTGATTGCGTTTCTTCCAAATATTAAAGAACCACATGAGCGTATACTTTTGTTCCGCAGATTATAATTTTCTCTTCTGACATACTCTATAGAAGGCTATTAAGCTGGAACGCCATATAACTCTTCTTTCAATCCTTTAACCTTGTCTGATCTTATGTATTCGTCAAATATCATTAACTGATCAATCGTGCCATTTGGAGAGATCTCTACAATTCTATTACACGCAGTATCCAAGAGTTGATGATCATGGGATGTCATAATCAAGCTACCTGGAAAGTCTCTAAGTGCATTGTTAAGCGCTGTGATAGACTCCAAGTCTAAGTGGTTAGTAGGCTCATCTAGCAATAAGAAGTTAGGGTTGTTAAGCATGATTTTAGAAAGCATGCATCTTACCTTCTCTCCTCCAGAGAGCACTCCTGACTTTTTATAAACTTCTTCTCCTGAAAACAACATTCTACCCAAGAAGCCTCTAACAAACTGCTCGTCTTTATCGTCAGAATATTGGCGCAACCAATCCATTAATTCCAGATTCTGACCTTCAGTAAAGAAAGCGGAGTTTTCATTTGGCAGATAATCTTTAGTGATCGTCTGACCCCACTCGATCGTTCCTGCATCCTGCTTTGCATTTCCCGAAAGGATCTCATAAAAACTTGTAATCGCAGCAGATTCTTTAGAAAGCAAGGCAATCTTATCACCCTTGTTCATTGTAAAACTCACATCAGCAAATAAGATCTGGCCAGCCTCATCCTTAGCAGTCAGTTTGTCGACTTTTAGGATCTGATCTCCGATACTTCTCTCTGGCTGAAAATGTATAAATGGATACTTTCTCGTCGATGGCTTGATATCTTCTAAGCTTAGCTTCTCAAGTGCTTTCTTTCTACTCGTTGCTTGTTTTGATTTAGAAGCATTAGCCGAAAAGCGTTGGATAAACTCCATCATCTCCGCACGCTTTTGCTCCATCTTTTTATTCTTGTTGGCCATCTGCTGTGCCATCAACTGACTGGACTCATACCAGAATGTGTAGTTACCTGAGAAGATGTTGATCTGCTTAAAGTCGACGTCTACCATATGGGTACACACCATATCCAAAAAATATCTATCGTGAGATACAACGATGACAAGATTTTTAAAGCCAGCTAAAAAGTCAGACAGCCACGTTGCAGTCTCAGCATCGAGATCATTGGTAGGTTCATCAAGTAGTAAGATATCCGGTTCCCCAAATAATGCTTGCGCCAAAAGTACCTTAACTTTCTGTGGACCATTGAGCTCTTTCAGTGTCTTGTAGTGGTGCATCTCAGCAACACCCATATTACTAAGTAGCTCTGCAGCATTGCTCTCTGCTTCCCAGCCACCCATCTCACCGTATGTGTTTTCTAATTCTGCCGCCTTAAGTCCATCGGCCTCTGATGCATCAGGATCCATGTAGATGGCGTTCTTTTCAACCATGATGTCGTACATCTCTTTATGGCCCATCATCACAGTGTTGAGTACAGTCTCTTCTTCGTACTCAAAGTGGTCCTGCTTAAGCACTGCCATCCTCTTGCCTGGTTCTATGTTGACCTTACCTCCAGATGCATCAATCTCTCCTGAGAGTATCTTTAAGAAGGTGGACTTACCTGCACCATTGGCTCCGATGACACCATAGCAGTTGCCATTAGTAAACTTGAGATTTACATCATCAAATAATATTCTCTTTCCGTACTGAAGACTGATATTAGAAACTGTAATCATCTCTACCTTTTGCTTTTTATGAAAACGAGTGCAAAACTAACATATCAGTTGGAAAGATGTCGGAATCTATAAATCCTAACCCGGTGCTAAAAATGATTCCACCCTTGAGCCCTCAGTGGATGTATATTACCTCCTGGGGTATGGAGGGTTAGCTTGTCTTTTTTGTCTACGATCTCTCCGATGATATGTACATCAGGCATGAACTTAATCTTTTCGATATCCATAGGATCTAATGTGAACAAAAGCTCATAATCTTCTCCTCCATTAAGCGCACATGTGATCGGATCCATATTAAACTCAAGAGCAGCTGCTTTGGCTTCTTCTATCATCGGCACCTTAGCCTCTTCTATATATGCGCCGACATCGGACTGCTTACATATATGCATAAGGTCAGAGCTCAGTCCGTCTGATACATCGATCATAGATGTTGGTATGAGCGATATCTTTTTAAAATATTCGATAGCTGCCTTGTTGGCTTCAGGCTTGAGTTGTCTTTCTATAAGATAGGTGTGCTTGGATAGCTCTGGAGCTATAGTCTCGTCAGAAAGAAAGAGCTGCTTCTCTCTTTCTAAGATCTGTAAGCCAAGATATGCTGCACCGAGGCTACCCGTAACACAAAGTATATCACCCATCTTGGCACCACTGCGATATGATATAGACTGCTTGTCGGGAGTGGTCCCAACCGCAGTGACGCTCATCGCCATACCCTTAAGGTTAGAGGTAGTATCACCACCGATCAGATCAACATTATAAAACTTACAAGCTGTCTCAATTCCTTCATAGAGCTCTTCAAGTGCTTCGACACTATACTTACTCGATATGGCGATCGATACGGTAACATGTTGAGGGACAACATTCATCGCATATATATCTGAGAGGTTAACCACTATGGACTTATAGCCTAGATGCTTTAGCGGACTATATCTGACATCGAAGTGTATCCCTTCTACGAGCATATCTGTAGAGATGACACTATAGTCACGTGCATTTTTAACCACTGCGGCATCGTCTCCGATTCCTTTAATCGTAGACCCCAACCTAGGCTCGATAGACTTTGTTAAGTGATCTATGAGACCAAATTCTCCATATTCATTTACATCAGTCACTTTGCTCATCAGAAGGCAGAATTTGTTTGTTCAAAGGTAGTATTAATTAGATCGCAGTTGATCGATCTACGAAAGAGTATGTCAGTTTTTACCATGTCCTAGGTGACAGTTTGTTGAATGTTGGCAGATGTAAAATGCAGGGCCAAAGTACCTTATCAAAGGCGATGAAAAGTACTAGTATAAAAACCGACCGTCCTTGATCCATTTCTTCTTTACCAGTCTTGATTTGACAGTTGTTTTTATAATAAGCCATGCATACTTCAATCCATTGACATAAGATATCTCATCACCATAGAAAGTAGGTATACTAATCTCAGTTATTCTTGCTGCTGTATCATATAATTGAATGATAATCTCCGTGTCAAAGTCAAAGTAATTAGAATTGTTTGCGAATGGAATTCTCTTTAACGCATCAACCTTAAAAGCACGATATCCTGTATGAAACTCCGACAAATTAGTACCAAGAAACCTGTTTTGTAAAAAAGTCAAAGTCTGATTTCCTATCCATTTATAGAGAGGCATATTGCCTTCAAGGGCCTTCATTCTGTCTAACATGCGCGAACCCAAAACGAGTTCTGCATGACCTTCTTTTATGGGGCTTATCATCTGAGGTAGGTATTCAGGAGCATACTGTCCATCACCATGTAGTAGTACTACGATAGCGTATTGATTCTGGATCGCATACTCGTATCCTCTTTTTTGATTGCCTCCATATCCAAGGTTTACATCATTGTCAAGTGAGGTGATGTCGATGTCAGGATGAGCTGTGATGTAGCTTGCAACCAACTGATCTGTCTTGTCAACAGAAGCATCATTGATGATTAGAATTTTATAATCTGTAGTTGCGAGCCAATCTCGAGGTATACGATCTAAGGTCTTTGTGATATGTTGCTGCGCGTTATAAGCAACAACGAAAATCAACAACCGCATCTATATGATATTTTCCGATTGTAGAAACTTCCAAACCGGTTCTCTACCCAGCGGTTGAGCAGTCAACTTTAATTGTGCAGGCACAACGTCCATGATATAAGCATGGAGATCTACACTACGATCTTTATTAGAACGACGAGCTCCATACTTTACATCTCCTTTTATAGCGTTGCCCACATGCGCTAGTTGAGCTCTTATCTGATGGAAACGACCCGTCTCTGTATTGATATTAATCACATGATAATTGTCCAAGATATGCCGAGTATCATAAGAGAGTGTGCAAGCTTTATATCCGGCTTTTTCTACATCAGAGATATATGCTTTTTTAGTCTTTCCATCTTTTTTAATGAAGTGACTAAGCGTAGCGGAGGCCGGTTCTATCGGAGGGACAAGAGCGACATATTCCTTCTTTATAGATTTACTATCCAGAATTAACTGACCTGCTTTCTTGGTCTTAGTGCATAGGATAAGTCCACTAACAGGCCGGTCTATGCGATTAACCAGGTGTAGTTTCTGCTTGGCATACTTCTCTGCCCATGAGAATATACTTGTATCACCAGTTTGATCATCTTGAGATCCTACACCTGCTGGCTTGTTGAGTACTATAAACTGTGAGTCCTCATGGACGATTAGATCTGAAGAAGTATAAATATCAGTCCACTTCTTCATAATCTATATCAACTGTGTCATCATTAGATTCTTCAGCACCTTTTATAGTCTTAGGGCCAAACATCAATCTATACAAAGTGTATAGCAATCCTCCGATGACAATAACTTTAAACATTTTTTCCTTTAGACTTTCTCTAAAAAATATACAATCGAGCTGGCTTTACTATTCTTAAACCAACCTTGGATTAAGGATAGCGCACCTATGAATGGTATCAAAATATAAGCCCATCTATTTTTTCGATAAGTCTCACTCATTAAGATATTGTAGAACGGATCAAGAGGCAACATTTTGGTTTTCACCAACTTAAAACCGCAAGTCTCTGCAAACTTTGTAAAGCTCGATTTATCCCAGTGCCACAGATGTCTCGGCACGTCGTATGCCGCCCAATACTCCTTATATATCTTAGCATCAAGACTCTTATTGTTAGGCAGTGCCACTACGAGTACACCTGTCTCATCGAGAAGTTGATGTATCTTTTTTAATACTTCTCTCGGATTATAAATGTGTTCCAATACATGCCAGAAACTCGCATAGCCATATCCTCCAGGGAAATCCTCATTAAGTAAATCCTCTGGGCTTTTGATATCCAATCCAAATGTCTTAATACCAAACTCCCTAGCCTGCTCACTGATCTCAACACCTCTCACTTCATATGATCTGGACTTCATATAATTGAGAAAGTATCCAGTGCCCGTACCTACATCGAGGATCTTAGGCTTTCTACCCAGCTTATGTAACATCCTATACTTGTAAGGAAGCATCCAAGAGCGAGCTTTGTGGTATATGCCGTTGATCAATCCTTCTGATGAATCAGAGTGCTCTATATACTCTTCTGTCTCATAAAAAGACATGGCCTGGTCTTCACTGGGAGGGTTCTTAACAAACTGAAAGCCACAGTCTTCACATGCTGAGATGATAAACAACTTATGACTCACTAGGTGGTCATGAACCCTAATGGCTTCCTTATTCTTATCTGATCCGCAGACGATACAGGTCTCTATCATATTGAGCGCCTATTTAAACGAATAAAATATAGGTGAGAAATAATTCTGAGTAGGTATTTGATAACTAAATCCTAATGCCATACACATTAGTCCATTAAAGTATATGTTTTTAATACTTTTGCAAAGATATCATATTACTGATTTCTTTAATGGAAAAACATCTAAAGTCAGCATATCACTTACTTTTCAACGCTGAACTTTCTTCACATACAATATCTATTTTATGACTTCGACCAATAGAAAATTTAATATAGCCTCAGGGATCGTCTTCGTGATAGCGACTGTAGTCTATTTTATGTCTGCAGAGCGAACTGGAAGCTTATGGGATTGTGGTGAGTTTATATTGGGCGCTTACAAACTGCAAGTAGTTCACCCACCAGGGGCACCACTATTCTTACTGATCGGTCGCATATTCGCTTGGTTTGGGGAGATTTTTTCTTCTAACCCTTCAGATATAGCGTTTGCGGTAAACCTCATGTCGGGCTTATTTACAGCAGTCACAGCTGCACTGGTAGGTAATGCGACTATGTTGCTCTCTAAGTTAATGTTCACAAAAGAAGATATCGATGCCGACAATGTAGCAGCTGTGGGTGGAGTTGTTGCAGGTTTAGCTACGGCGTTTTGTTCTTCTATATGGTTTTCTGCAGTAGAGGGCGAGGTCTATGCGATGAGCACATTCTTTACCGCATTGACAGCATGGGCCATCATCAAGTGGTACTGTCTACCTAATGAATCAAAACATGACAAATGGCTTGTTTTTGCTGCGTATAGTGCGGGTCTTTCAATAGGTGTTCACCTATTGAGTCTTTTGACATTTCCAGCTTTGGCGCTTCTTGTTTATTTCAAGAAGTCAAAGACTAAAAACTGGAAAGGCATGATCTTAAGTACCATTATTGGTGCCTTGTCGATCCCTTTTATTCAGAAAGGTGTCATCGTAGGTATCCCTGCTCTTTGGAAGAATCTTGACATCATGATGGTTAACTCTTTTGGTGCTCCGGTCAATTCTGGGATTATACCCACCTTACTAATCGTTGGTGGGCTATTCTATGCAGCATTTAGATATGCCAAAAAGCATGGTAAGTATTGGTTGCAAGTGGCGACTATGGCTACTTTGATGATTACGATTGGTTACTCTATGATCGGCCTTGTGGTTATCAGAGCTAATGCTGACACTCCCGTAAATATGAATGTACCGAGTGACCCATCAAGGCTGCTTCCTTATATCAACAGAGAGCAATATGGCGAACGAGCATTGGTGTTCGGTCCAAGTTATGAGGCCTCTCCAACAAGTTACGATAGAGAAGCGCGAAAAGGTCAGATGGACTTTCCTCCGTATCATGATAAGTCTGCAAAGTCTAAGTATGTAGCGGTGGATGAGAAGATCACACCCCAGTACAAATCATCAGATAAGATCTTTTTCCCTCGGATCAGTCATGCGGAGATGGGACGCCCAAATCTCTACAAGCAATGGCATCAGATGATCCTTTCGGGAAACGCCAAGCCATCATTTGCTTTTAACCTAGCCTTCTTTATGAAGTATCAGATCGACTGGATGTATACCCGATATTTCATGTGGAACTTCGTTGGGAAGCAAAACGGAGATCAAGGGTACTACTCTTGGGACAAATCACAAGGAAACTGGAGATCCGGTATCGGCTTTATAGACGAGATGAAACTCTTTAATCTCGATCAGGAGCCTGATACAATGAAAAATAATAAGGCTAATAACAACTACTACTTTTTGCCATTGATATTTGGTTTGATAGGATTGTTCTTTCACGCCTTCAAAAGGCCTCAGGAGTTTGCAGGTCTCTTTGCCCTTTTTATAATCACTGGTATAGGGATTATAGTCTATACCAATCAGCCTCCTAATGAACCCCGAGAACGGGATTATGTCTTGGTCGGTAGCTTTTTCACTTTCTGTATGTGGATAGGTATGTCCGTACCTGCTCTATATAGGATGGCTGCAGAACGGCTTTCGTTTAAAGGGATTGGGTCCCTTGCACTTTTTGGCGCACTCGCGCTAACGGCGCCGTTGATTATGGGATTTGAAAACTTTGATGATCATAGTCGCAAGGACCAATATGCCTCTCGTGACTATGCAAAGAACTTTCTAAATTCTCTTGATCCAAATGCCGTCATATTTACCTATGGTGACAATGATACTTATCCGTTATGGTATGTACAAGAGGTAGAGGATGTCAGACGCGATGTTAGAATCGTTAATCTAAGTCTGATCACCGTTGATTGGTATATCAATAAGTTGAGAAGCAAAGTCAATGACGCGGAAGCTTTAAAGTTGACCGTGCCTGCCTCTTCATATCGCGGTAATAAGAGAAACCAGATACCTTTTGTCGTTCAAAATCCCAATGCTGCAATGAAGCTTACGGATGCACTTAAGTTTGTCGGTGATAGTCACCCTGTTGGCGACACATACAAGTTTGAATCCTATGTCCCTGCTAGACAATTTGTCATACCTACGGATCCTCAAGCAGTCCAAAGACTAAACGTGAGATACGCTGGAGACACAACTGCCTTATCATCTGATATTAGGGTAACATTTGCAGAAAGCAAATCTTGGATGACAAAAGATGAACTGGCAGTGCTCGATATCATAGCTTCTAATATCAATGAGCGTCCTATCTACTTTGCAACCACTTGTCAGAACAGCAAGTTGATGGGTCTTAACGACTACATGCAATATGAAGGGCTAGCTCTAAGGTTGGTACCCATTAAAACAGCCAGCGATAGAAGTATGTCTATCTATGGTAGTGGTAGAGTGGCAACTGAGAAGGTCTATGACAATATCATGAACAAATGGGAGTGGGGTAATTTTGATAAAAAAGATTTGTTTGTCAACGACTCTTATGGGGCTGCAGTACAAGCACATAGGATGGTCATGATTAGAACAGCTGAGTCCTTCATAGATGAGAATAAAGCTCAAAAAGCAGTCGACATAACAGATAAGTTCTTTGAAGGATTTCCTCATATGAACTTCCCTTATGATGCTTCGATTATACCATTGATTACAGTTTATGTAAGAACTAGTCAAAAAGAAAAAGCGATCCATCACCTGAGAATATTGGCAAATGAAACGGCAGATTATATGTCTTTTTATGACAGCATAGATCCTGACATTGTCGCATCAAGTTTTGCTCAAGACAAAGCGCGAAGAGACAATGCTCTGGCCAATGTGTTTAATCTGGCCAACAGCATAGGAGATGATGCCTTCTCTCAAGAGATGCAAGCGTTATTGGGTCAGTATAGAACTTCAAGAGTACCTAATTAGAATGTCGATATCCAAAATAGCAATAGGAGGAGATCACGCTGGCTTTGACCTCAAAGAGAAAGTTATAAAGTTTCTCAAAGATCAAGACATCATTGTTGTAGATCATGGGCCATACAGTGCGGACTCTGTAGACTATCCAGACTTTGCACATCCTGTCTGTAACGATGTTGTCGATGGTAAAGCTGATTATGGGATCCTAATTTGCGGAAGCGGCAATGGTGTTGCTATCACCGCTAACAAATACAGCGGGATACGATGTGGCCTATGTTGGACACCAGAGTTAGCGGCACTTACTAGACAACATAACAATGCTAATGCGTTAGCTATACCTGCAAGATTTATCAATGAGGATATAGCAATTGAAGTTGTTGGTGCGTTTATAAATAGCACCTTTGAAGGAGGAAGACACAAGAGACGGGTAGACAAAATCACGCCAGACGTCTCTTTCCTTTGCTAACAAGAAGAGAATAACATGATGAAGTATTTTTTAGTTTTTGTGATCAACATCCTTGTTGGGCAAGGCCTCATAGGTCAATATGCAAGCCACAAGATGATGCCTGATAAGAGTAAGGCGGTCGTTACAGACTTTAATGATTGGTCTTATAAATTATCTACAACGATCTCTAAAAAAGACCTAAAGGATCACATATATACGCTGGCCTCTGACGCTTATGAAGGTCGTGAGACCGGCACTGATGGTAATACAAAAGCTGCTCACTATATCGCTAATGAATTTGAAAAACTTGGATTACCAACCATCGGCGATAACAACGGATACTTTCAACCCGTCGCTTTTACATTTACCTCATGGGAGAAGTTAACCCTTGACATAGGTGATATGTCTTACAAATTATTAAGAGATTTTATATCGTTTCCTCAATATAGTACACCTGGAGAGGTTGATGCCGATGAGATTTTATTCTTAGGTTACGGTATAGAAGATGAAGATTACAACGATTATAAAAATGTCAATGTAGCAGGTAAGGTGATTATGGTTTTTGACGGCGAACCAACTGATGCAAGTGGTGTGTCCAAAATCACAAAGTCACAAGACAAAAGCAAGTGGGCAACAGACTGGACGAACAAGAGTAAAGCTGCAAAGCAGAACGGTGCAAAGATGTTATTCATCGTCTCTAATGATCTAAAAACAATGATCAATGAGAATAGAAGACAACTTGTAAATAGAGTGACTCAACTTGGTAATTTTGAAGGTGTCGCACAAGCAGGTGCAAATACAATCTTTCTATCATCTAAAGTAGCAGAAGACATCATCGGCGCTCAAAGAGATGATCTTATCATGCGCAGAGATAAACTCATAGCTGGTGAAGAGATTTCTTTACTTACTCAGCTTCCTTTATCCGTACAATCCTCTTTTGATCTTAATAGGCGAGTCCTAGAAGGCCAAAATGTGATGGGCTTTATAGAAGGCACCAGCAAGAAAGATGAAGTCATAGTTGTATCGGCCCACTATGATCATGTCGGTATGAAAGGAGATGAAGTCTATAACGGCGCAGATGATAATGCCTCTGGGACAACAACAGTGCTTGAGATCGCCGAGGCACTTGCTACCGCTAAAAAAATGAAAAACGGACCGAAGCGAAGTGTGCTCTGTCTCTTGGTGACAGGAGAAGAAAAAGGTTTGTTAGGATCAGAATATTATGCCAGCAACCCAGTTTTTCCAATCGAAAATACAGTCGTAGATGTCAACATAGATATGGTCGGCAGATGGGGTAAAGAATATAATAGTGAAGCAGAACCGTACATATATGTCATAGGATCAGATCGATTAAGTCAAGACTTACATGACATCAATGAAAAGAACAATCAAAAGTATAGTCAGCTCCTATTAGATTATAAGTACAACAGCGAAGAAGATCCTAATCGATTCTACTTTAGATCAGATCATTACAACTTTGCAAAGCATGGTGTTCCCGCTATCTTCTTTTTTAATGGTGTCCATGATGACTATCACAGACTAACCGATACCGTCGAAAAGATCGATCTTAATCTGATGGAGCATAGAGCTAAGCAGATATTTCATACAGTATGGGATCTTGCTAATAGGGATGATCGCATCCGAGTTAACGGAGTGGTAAAGTAGTCCCTTCTCTATCAAAATCTCCACTTGTTGAGCACCTGACATTATAAAAAATCCAAGTGCTCCTCCTGTAATATTAATTTGCAATTAGCTGGTAGTGGGTCAAATGGACCACCTCTAAAGATCTCTGCTTCTATATCAAAACGAAAGTTAGCCGCGTCTTCACTCAATTGTGTGGATATGTAAACTAAGAATATCGATAAAGCAACTAATCTTTTCATTTGTGTGATTTTAAAGCTGATGTAATAAGTTGTCATCACGTTATAGAGCGGTTCAGTCCAAATGGTTGCCTTGGATTCAAAAAAAAATTTCCAGACTCTTCTTATCCTCAACTTGGTAGATTTAGTTTGATAAGAAGGATGAGGGTTTTATCTTGTTGCTGTTGACGAATTAAAAAAGATAGACTATGAAGACGATTAAAGGGCCAGCTATATTCTTAGCTCAGTTTATGGATGATAAAGCTCCATATAACTCACTTGATTCTATATGTAAGTGGGTAGCCAGCTTAGGTTATAAAGGGGTTCAGATACCTACTTGGGACGCAAGATGTATTGATTTAGAAAAAGCCGCTAAGAGTAAGAGATATTGTGAAGAGATCAAAGGCACTGTAGAAAGCCATGGTCTTAAGATCACAGAACTATCGACTCATCTACAAGGTCAGCTTGTAGCTGTCAATCCAGCTTATGATGTCATGTTTGACGGATTTGCGCCAGCGGAAGTACAAGGCAATCCTAAAGCTCGTACAAGATGGGCTGTTAGACAATTAAAATATGCAGCGACTGCAAGTAAAAATCTCGGACTGAATGCGCATGCTACATTCTCTGGTGCTTTGCTTTGGCATACTGTCTATCCTTGGCCACAAAGACCAGGAGGCTTGGTGAAAGCTGGCTTTGATGAGTTAGCTAAAAGATGGTTGCCCATATTGGATCACTTCGATAAGTGCGGTGTTGATGTGTGTTATGAGATACATCCGGGAGAAGATCTTCATGATGGTCATACATATGAGATGTTCTTGAAGCATACAAAGAATCACAAAAGAGCTTGTCTTCTTTATGATCCATCACACTTTGAGTTACAGCAGTTAGATTACCTACAGTTCATTGACTTTTATCATGAACGCATCAGGATGTTTCATGTGAAGGATGCAGAGTTTAACCCAACAGGTAAGTCTGGTGTCTACGGTGGCTATCAAGACTGGATCAACAGGGCAGGTAGATTTAGATCATTAGGTGATGGACACATTGATTTCGCAGGGATCTTTAGTAAGTTGTCGCAGTATGGCTTTGATGGTTGGGCTGTCTTAGAGTGGGAGTGCTGCATCAAATCTCCAGAACAAGGAGCTGCAGAGGGTGCACCATTTATATCTAATCATATAATTGATGTTACTAAAAAGACATTTGACGACTTCGCTGGAGGCGGAGGAAGCGAGAAGGTTAATAAGAAGATCTTAGGGCTTTAATAACCCAATGGTAAAGTATATAAGAAGAAGATCAGATCCTGAACTTCTTCTTATCAGCTTGCATAGGCGAAAGGCCACTTGAAGAATGACATAACTCGTTCTGCAGTAGATAACTCCTGTCGTTCATGTATACTCCTTGCCTCAAACTTATAGTCGTATTGACCATTCTCTTTGACAACATTTAGTTTAACTAAGTTCTCATTGACCATAAAAGAGTACGACTTCGCCTGATGTACCATAAAATCGATAATGAGAACACTGGAGTTGTGATAAATCACAACATTCCCTGAATCCTGTCCGTGATATAGTCCAAGGGTCTGAGTACCTTGTGAGGGGTCGTAGTATGTACATCTAAACTCGCTCATAGGGTTTGGTTGGTTATAAGTAGTTGAAAATTAGGTTTTTATATCGAATGACACAAGAAGAACTAAAAAAATTAGAGAAAGAGATCAAAGAAATGATCATCCAGTTAAAATTGGAAATTGCTTCTCTTGAAGAAAGTGCGGCACCTGTAGCACCCGAAAACTCAATCGGGAGGATCAGCAGGATGGATGCCATAAACAATAAAAGTGTCGTAGAAGCCAGTCTAAGGAATAGAAAAAAGAAATTATCCAAGCTTCAACTCTCACTATCTAAAGTTTATCAGCCGGGATTTGGCTCCTGCGTATCCTGCAAGAAAACCATCAATCCTAAGAGGCTAATGCTTATGCCTCAGAGTGATAAATGTGTGAAATGTGCCTAATATGTCAAGAGGGAGAAAAAAAACAGGGTACCATAAGTACCCTGCATAACCCCAAAAAACCAATTGAAAACAATCTTTAAAGTATATTTTTAGAGACAAGTCCAAAGACCAGTCTTCTTGCTTTCTTATTATAAATGTAATTATTTCCTTCGAAACAACATAGATAGGACGGCGTACATTTCAATACCCACATTTTTCTGCTACAAATAAAACACATATTTTTTATTTCTATCATAAAATTTTTAATATGACCCATGGCCAAGGCAAGAAGTAGATACGTCTGTACCAATTGTGGCACAGCGATCATCAGATGGGAAGGCAGATGCCCTTCATGTAAAGAGTGGGACACCCTAGTAGAGGAGGTCATCGATAAAACACCATCTAAGGCACTGCCCAGTGATAGGTCGACTGGCAAAAGTCCAATCAACTTATCTGATATCATATCTACCCAACAAAGTCGAGTTGCCATACAGAATGATCCGGAGCTGACCAGAGTGCTGGGCGGTGGTATCGTCCCAGGTGCCATCACCTTGATCGGTGGACAACCGGGTATCGGCAAGTCAACCTTGATGCTACAGCTTGCTTGCCAACTACCCAATAAAGTACTCTATGTCTCTGGAGAAGAAAGTGCCTACCAGATCAAGATGAGAGCAGATAGGATCGCCAAAAAGTCAGATAACTGCTTCATACTCTGTGAGACCCAACTCGAGCAGATCATACGCCATGCCGAAGAGCAGCAACCTGAGATGCTCTTGATAGACTCTATACAGACCATACAAAGCATAAAAGTAGAAAGTCCCGCTGGCTCGGTCTCTCAGATCAGAGAGTGTACCTCTGAACTACAACAATATGCCAAGAGTACAGATACACCCGTCTTTATCATCGGACATATCACAAAAGAAGGATCTCTTGCAGGGCCAAAGCTTTTAGAACATATAGTTGACGTGGTGCTACAGTTTGAGGGAGATCGTAATTATATCTATAGGATACTACGCACCATAAAAAACAGATTTGGCTCGACCGATGAGATCGGCATATATGAGATGGAGAGTTATGGTCTCCGCCCAGTGTCTAACCCATCAGAACTCTTGATATCTCCAGGCGATGAAAAGTTAAGTGGGACATCAATCGCATCCACTCTTGAAGGAGCGAGGCCCCTTTTGATCGAGACACAAGCTTTGGTCAGTCAGAGCGTGTTTGGTCACCCACAACGGTCAGCTACGGGATTTGACAATCGACGATTGAGCATGTTGCTTGCTGTGCTTGAGAAGAAGTGTAACTTATTTTTTAGTCAGCACGATGTGTTTCTTAATCTCGCTGGCGGTATAAGGGTGACTGATCCAGCTATAGATCTCTCGATCGTCGCATCTCTTATCTCTTCACTCCATGATATACCGATCGATAAAAAGATATGCTTTGCTGGTGAGATAGGACTTTCTGGCGAGGTGCGCGCAGTTAATCGCATAGAGCAACGTATCATAGAGGCAGACAGATTGGGTTTTCACCAAATATTCATATCAAAGTATCACAAGAAAGGGATACCTAAAGATTTGAATATCGAGATTAAAATGATTGGCAAACTAAGTGAACTAATAGAACTGATATTCACTTAGAGAGTTATGACTATCGATGAGCTCAGATCATTGTCGCATCAACACCCTATCCTCTTTTATGATGGGGTTTGCATGCTTTGCAATGGTTTTGTCAATACTGTTATAAAACACGACGATCAAGCTCTTATCAGGTTTTGTATGCTACAACATGAAGCCGGACAACTGATCACTCAAGAACTTTCTATCCCCAACTATCTCGATACAACGATAGGCATCAAGGAGGGTAAGATATATACACATTCTGATGTCTTAAAGATGGTGATTGATACGCTCAGAGGCAAATGGCTCCTGCTCAAGCCACTTTATGTCTTACCCAAAGGGTTTAGAGATGTGATATACAGGTGGGTCGCACGCAATAGATACAAGTGGTTTGGTCACACTGATCAATGCATCGCGCCTACTCCAGAGGTAAGTAATAGGTTTTTATAAACTACCCGATCGGGTAGTTTTTTTCTTATTTGTAAAAACGTCCTTTATATTAAGTTATCAAGATCTCTAATTAGTAGATCTGCAGTCAACACCTCCAATGGCACATCAACCATTAAACATTCTAATCGTAGAAGATGATCCAATCATTGCAGAGGATCTCTATTCTTTATTGATGATGCATGACTGTAAGGTGGCGTATGTTGCTCACAATGGCACCGATGCCATTGACGCCTTAGCCAATAAACAACCAGACTTTGCCATACTTGATATCAACCTTGGGTCAGGTATGACAGGCATCGATGTTGCTGAGGTGATCCACAACAAGTATCACATCCCTTATATATTTCTTTCTTCTTTTGATGACGAAGAGACGCTCAATGCCGCACAAGCACATGGGCCTTATGGTTATCTGGTTAAGCCTTTTCAAGATCGAACGTTGCTCACTACAATTAAGATTGCTCAGACCAATTATGAGTCCACTAAGAAGACACACGAGGTCTCTAAAGAGGCGATAGAAACCCATGTCAATCAAAAATTTACAAATCAAGAATTTAACATCATTACTTTACTAATTGAAGGTTTATCCTACAGGCAAATTGCCGAAAAATGTTTTATCAGTGCCAACACAGTTAAGTACCATGCTGGCAACATCTACTCTAAGTGTGACATCTCAGGAAGAGCAGAGCTTGCTGCGAAGCTCATCTAGTGCAGCGACATCAGGCTGGCTATTGTAAAATTTTCGATTTGCCAAAATACTACCCATATGGGTAGGAAATGGAACCAAATCATATCTCACCTTTACAATATCAATCGAAAAATAAAAAATGCAGTCTTTTAATCTTTATGTATGACTGATCATCATCAGCCTCTTTATTGGCGCATGTAGTGACGATGCCGAACCCAATGAAATCTTCTTAGGAAGTTACACAGCACAAAAGTTTTGCAACGATGAAGACTTATTTGTCAGTCAGATCATGCCAGGCGCTTTGGGCACCGACGTCATCTGGGCCAATGCCGCTGGCGAAGATGGCACAGAGGATGATCTCATAGGCACTGTATCAGGCAATACGATTACAATAAATCAACAAAGTATAGGAGGCGGCATAGACATGTCAGGATCTGGAACATTGCAAGACAATGGAAACATACAGATGGCAACTGTTGTACACGCTGGGTCTATCCAGGTCTCTTGCAACATAACTTTTACACCTCAATAAATTAAAATCTTAAATGATCAATTATCTACTCAAACTAATATCACAAGCAGAAGATTCTGTAACCGTTGCCGAAACCAAAAATCAAGAACTAGTTCAATCTATCAGTTCACTTTCAATCGGACTTTCTGAGATGGACCAATTATTAGAAAATCATTCTAAAAAAATACAACAACAGAACTATGATCAATAACACATCGATATCTAATCGAGAGCTGCAAGTTCTACATCTGGTGGCTTATGAACATAGCACCAAAGAAATTGCAAAAGAGCTCTACATCAGCGAACACACTGTTATCACGCATCGTAAGAATCTCTTACTTAAGATGGACGCGAAGAATACAGCAGGGTTGGTAAGAAGGGGATTTGAGCAGGGGCTATTACAAATTCTTAATGTCGCTTAACAAATTATTTCAATCAATGATTAAAAAAATAACCATGGAAAGTCAACAGTGGAAAATTAATTGGATAAAATATAGAAATATAAAATCATCATGCATTCGCATGGCATTATTCATTGTCTGCGCTATAGGGATATTGCAAATTGACATGTATGCTCAAGAGCTTTTAGAAGTTGAAAGCGGTATAACAATATCAGAATCAATTTCAGAGACACCACAAACAGGAACTATTAGATGGAATAGTACAAAACAAACATTTCAAGGATATATTGGTAATATCTGGGTTGACCTCAACGAGCCTGGTGGTTGGGGTAAACCCATTTTTGATTACACTAGTGAAACCGAAAGAATAAACAACGACACTATTAATGAATTTGGAAAAATCATAGATATGGGTAGTCTAGGACGATGGATTGTAGTTGGAGACGACAATAACAGGAAGGTACACTTTGTGAACTCTAATAATGGCAATGTTCAGACTAGATCTAGGCCAAATGTTCCTGGATTTGGCGAACATGTCTCTATAGACAGTATAACCGCAACCGTTGGAACGTTCAATGACGAGCTTTTTGTTTTTGAAAGAAATCCCAATGGTACATGGGAACTCCTAGAAAAATTAACAAGCGCAACAGGAGGAGACCTTGAAGCTTACGCGGATGTACATGGACGACACATCGTAGCAGAGACTTCTACAACAGACTTAAAATCTTACGTGAAAAATAATGGTATATGGAGTCAGCAATTTTCATCTATATCCGCCTCTAATGGAGCAGATCTAGTGCGGCCACGACTACACAATGACAGATTACTAGCAACGGATGATGATAGAAGAGGTTCTGGATTCTATGTGTTTGAACACGATCAAGCATCATGGAGACAAATCGCTTATCTCGTTCCTTCCACTGGTGATTCAATAAATGCCAGTACACTTTCAATATTTGATAATCGCGTTTTAGGCTGTGATCAGGACAGTGGCAACTATTATTTATTTACCCAAACTGACAGTGGTTGGAGTGAATCTATCTTAACTCCTATTGTTGATGGCACAACTAGAACACAGATCATCTCTGCAACTATGAGTAAGGATTATGTTGTGATTGGAGATTCATTTTGCACTAGCTATAGCAATATTTGTAATTCAGGTTTATTATTTGTGTTTCATAATAATGGTGCCGAATGGGGCCAACAAATCATTTTGACTGCGTCAGAAGATGGCACATTTTTGGGTTTTCGGAATATTGCTATGACCAATAGAAAAATTGCTTCGGCATCATGGCGTAATGGGATTTTCATATTTAGAAGGTAATAAATTAAATGCGGCTGTAATACATTTTAAATATTATGAAATAAATATATAATGAAACATCTATTTCTTCTTTTCGGAATCTTTTTCATGATGGCCTCTTCTTTACATAGTCAATTAGAATATGAGTTTGACCCTAATTTTATGTCTATTACTAGAGCTAAGGACACTGTTCTTCACACAACTACGGGCAGGCTTCTAACACAGTTCAATCTTCGCGTTCAAGAAAGCGGAGAATCTTCTTACATCAGTATCAGGTCAAAGGTGGGAGGAATAAATGAAAATCCTGGAATTGAATTTGTGCAAGACAATGGTACGGCAGCATTGAGGTTAGTAACTAATTTTAACAACTCAGGAGATGCACGAATCATTACAGATGAAGTAGAAATCACAGGAGGCTCGGATCTCGCAGAATTATTTGAAATTACTAATCATGAGGAAGAAGTGGAGGCAGGCTATCTGGTTTCTCTCGACCCCGCTGCTCCAGGAAAATTAAAAATATCTAATGAACCTTATGATAAAAAAGTAGCAGGTATTGTCTCAGGGGCAAATGGTATAAAGCCAGGCATCCTCATGGGACAAGATAATACCATGGCTACTGGTGATGATCTAGTCACTCTATCTGGTCGTACTTATGTTAGAGCTAACACTTCTAATGGTTCTATCAGCATAGGAGATATGATCACCACTTCTGCAATAGCGGGTGAAGCGATGAAAGCAACAAGTAAAAGAAAGTCTCGTGGAGCTGTTATCGGTAAGGCAATGCCGGAGCTCGAAGACGGAGAAGGATTCATTTTAGTATTAGTCAACTTGCAGTAAGATGAAGACTAAAATAACATTAGGTGTACTTGCAGTAATATTCTCTTGCTTACTGATTAGTTGTTTACAGAAAGAGATTGAGTCTTCACCTTCTCCTTTTGGCCGTGATGAATGGCGGTCTATGATGCGAAATAACAATCATAGTCCAGATAAAGTGATTCAAGCAAGAAAAGAAGTCCGATCTAAACTTGAAAAAATCAAGAAAAAAGAGAAAGATGCAGGTTTAAAAAAATGGACTTCATTAGGGCCTGGTGAAGTAGGAGGTCGAGTAAGAGCGATTGCTACTCATCCAACTAATCCTGATATTCTTTATGTCGGTGGTGCAAGTGGTGGTATATGGAAAAGTAACGATCGAGGGTCTTCATGGATACCCAAAGGAGATTTACTTCCAAGTCTCGCAGTGACGAGTATTATTATTCATCCCAATAATCCTGACACCATGTTTTTAAGTACAGGAGAAGGAGTTCACCAAGGAGGTGAAATCGGCGAATTAGAAAGAACAATGCCTGGTACAGGCATATTCCGTTCTTTTGATGGTGGAAATACTTGGGATTTGATTCCTGCAATTACTCCGGACAATATGCAAGAGTTTTACTGGGTCAATAAAATCATCTTTAATCCCAATGATCCTTCAAAAATTGTTGCTGTGGGTCATTATCAAGATAAAGACGGTGTCGAATTAGAACCTTTTGGAGGAACGCTTCATTACTTGACTGATTTTGGAGCTTCAGTAGGCTCTGATTTCATATCATTGAATAGAGGAGGTTTCATCGATGTAGAATGGCCTGCTGGAAAGGACTCACTAATTGTTGGGACGGCTTTTGGTGTAGTTGTATTTTCTTATGAGTCTTCTAATGACATCATTTTCTTTAATAGTGATCGTGCTGGTTTAGGAGGACTACCGAGCATATCAATTTTAGGTAGAGTAGAATTATCTATAAGTCCTAATAATCCTAATAAGGTGTATGGTACGTCTCCAGTATGTGGATCCATTGTCTTAGCTCGCTCTTGGTTGAACCGCTCATCTATCCTTTGTGCCAAAGGAAGTTTTTTAATCGAAGAACCATCTTGTGGCTTATGACAACTATATAAAAGAGAGAATAGAAAGAAGAGTCCACAAAGAATGAAAGGTCGTTGCATGTTCAGAATGTTGTATCAACAATCGGGCTTTTTTAAGCCTCATTTCTGAATGCAAGAACACCTATTTACGACTGAGAAAAAATATAGAACTTCATATAGATTAAATCATATCTCTATATGGAAACATATAGAAAAGAACTATTGGGTACTGAAAACGAATCACTCCACAACCTTGAAAACCAAAAACAACTCATGTTTTTCAATCCTCACATTCTTTATAGAAGTAGCTTAGTGGCGTAAGAGAATCTTGAATTATACCTCAAAGTGTTAATACCTAGCTTCTAGGTATCTTAACAAGATATCTATTCTTAATAACCGTCAGATGGTTATCTCTTAGCCAAGGGTTGTATCTCTTGAGCTCTCTGTAAGTGGTGCCATATTGATGGGCAAAATCTCCCCAGTTCTTAACTGACTCAGCGACTTCTACTTCATAGTAGTTGTCCATCGGAGGGTACTTTTCTTCTGGATCAATGTAAAAACCAAACTGCTCTGGCTGACTCATGATCTCTTTAATGGCTATCAGTCTGAAGACATATTTAGAAGTCTCTTGGTTCAAGTTGAGATCATAAAAACTTGTTTCATTCTGAGCTTTCATTTGTCTTTTATAAGCAGTTGGGCCAACATTGTAAGCTGCCGAAGCATCTGTCCATGTGCCAAACTTTTTATATAACCAATTGAGATATTTGCATGCAGCCACTGTTGCTTTTTCTACATGGTAGCGCTCATCGACCTCATCGTTGATCTCTAATCCATACTCTTTACCTGCCAGCTTCATAAACTGCCAGAATCCTTTTGCAGAAGCATGACTGGCTACATTGAGTAGTCCACTCTCTGCAACAGCAAGATATTTGAAATCATTGGGTATACCATGCTCAGCTAAGATGCGCTCGATCGTTGGGAAGTATCGATTAGCTCTTTTGATATACTGTAGTGTACTCGAGTGATAGTATGAGTTAGATAATAACTCAGTGTCCAATCTCTCCTTGGCATCAGGAGTCTGCGGGACTTGCTCCCCTGCCCAATTAAACTGCTTGTTAAGATTAGGTGCTTTGACTATTTGCGGAAGCGGTCCTGATATCTCCTCGTTCTCAACTGCATCTCCTGCATATGACGAGATGAAGATTAAAAACATCGCAAGTACACTTGCAAAGAGTCCAAAACGAACGATAAGTCTATCCATAATCTTTATGCATTAGGAGGTTAAAATATGGTAATATTATATATATATCAAAAAAGAGGCCAATGCTCACAACATTGGTAAAACGAGTAGTTATCCTTAAAATTGGATTGATGCCTTATCTCACTCTTTTCAGAGGTCGCTTATAGATAGGAACTGTAGAACAAGGTTCACCATACATGATACTCTTAGCGACAGGTTTGAGCAACTCAGTCAGGTATGCATACGCCGCTGGCGGTACTGGTTGATGGCTACAACCTTTGATTACGATGCGCGCATCTTGGTATTGATCTGGCTCAAGCTCGTTAAGTGTTTTATAATAATGATGCTTTAGATATTCTGCCTTACTGCCAACATATACCTCTGCACTAACTGGTCCAGCATAGGATGACACCAGCATAAAAGCCCAAACTGGTATGATGGCATCTGTAGAACAGTAGACACATAAGACTTTGCTTTCATACTGCGACCAATCATGCTCTTTAAGTGCCAATCTAAAGTCCTTTTCCTTTAGAATCAGACCTTGAAACAAGTAGTCTTTGATATCCAAGACGGCTATTTCATGCTTTGGATAGTACTCCTCAAGGTTGAGTGTGATGAGTCCACTTTCTGCTATACGATTGACCAATGGTGCTTCCATAAGATGTGTTATTCTTCTTCATTAACACCAATAGTGTCCTCAGGGGTTTCGAATTCTTTAAGTTTCGGCAAATCTCCAGTCCCCGTGATACCAAAGTGATTTAAAAACTTAGTAGAAGTACCATACAAAAGTGGTCTACCTGGGCCTTCTGCACGACCTGTTATCTCTACCAGTTCTTTCTCTAACAACTTCTGAACCGCGTAGTCAGCGTTAACACCTCTTATACTTTCTATCTCAGACTTAGAGATAGGTTGCTTATATGCTATGATCGATAAGGTCTCAAGAGCTGCTTTAGATAGCTTCTTCTTGGAGTTGTGCTTTAAGAAATCGCCTATAATCCTATGGTACTTGGCCTTTGTCATAAAGAGAAACCCTCCTGCAATGCCGGTCAGTTGTATAGCGAGGTTCGGGTCTTCATACTTATCTCTGATGTTGTCTATCAACTCTTGGATATGCTGCTTCTTAAACTTCTGATCGAAAGTAAGATTGACCGTTTTTCTGATTTCTTCAACATTGAGCGCATACTCTGCTGCAAATATCAAAGCTTCTATATAGAGATCGAGTCGTAGTTCTTCTGAGCCTTCAGACTTATCATCAGCTACTACGACTTCGTCCTCAACATGCTCTTCAGATATATCAGCCTGCTCTGCATCCTCATTAACTTCGACGTTTTGTGATTCTTCTATCGCTTCAGAAGCATCCAAATCTGTTGCTGTAACTTCTTTTATAGACTCCAAAGATGCATCTTGACCTTCTTCAGGTATATTGTTGTCATCACTCACAGTATTCATCATAATTCGCGCAAAAATAAGATAAAGAAGGTCTCCAAACTACTTTATGAACACCAGTTTTCACTTATCTTGGTCTTTCATCCTCGACAAATGAACCACATGAAGAAGTATAAAGTAGAGGTCAGAACTTACTACTCTAAGATGACTTTAAATAAGGAACACATAGCAGACAAGTCATCTGACGAGATACAAGACATCATTGATAACTATGTCGAGGATGGTTGGCAGCTATCATCAACAGATGCAACTTCATTTGGTGCTGCGGTATATATATACCTATACTTTGAAAAGGATGCTTAGAGATTAGATGATAGAGTGCTTGGTTGGGGCTTAGCTTTCGCCAAATGATTCGTCGTCTTCATCTATCAGAGTTACATCCATGACGTAATCGTTTTGCACGAAGTTGCACCATTGGCAATCATCTTCGCCACATCCTTTGTCAAACTTATGGGCTTTTATATCAGCCCATGTCTGGGTGATTTGTTCTCCCACTTTTTTTACATGAGCCGGAGAGACAGCATATGATTTTTGAGTGAATTCGCCTGTCTTTTTATCAGGCTCTACAAAGTCCATGATGCCTGTGATCATATTCCAATTATACTTTCGATCACTATCTAAGAGTATTTTATAAAATACAATCTGCCTCCAGTAATCTCCTCCTTCTGGTTTTCTATCAGAAGGCGTACTAAGTTTAGGTTTTGTATGTGCACCAAGCGCATTACCCGTTTTATAATCAGTGACGATGACTTCATCCTTTTTAACTGCGACGCGATCTAAGACACCTTTGATGGGGACACCTTCGTACTCAGCATTATCAATTTTAATTTCTAACCCATACTCCTTTACATCTACTTCCGCCACAGCAAGATATTTGTCAAAGTACTTGGGTAAGATCTGCTCTCCAAGTGCTATCATGTCTTTGTACTCTTTAGAAGTAAAGTGAGCACGATGATGCTTCATCCCTACTCTATAATACTTCAGCAATGACTCTTGTGTCGGTTCTTTGCCTTCATTGAGATCGCGATGATAATACTCCAATGCATAGTGTATCGCTCTTCCATATCCTAGATACTTTGTCCTCGCCATGGGTACGCGCAGCACAGCTTCAAAATAAAAAGTGACTGGACATTTTAGATATTTATTCAACCCTGTTACACTGAGCTTATACCCTTGTAGCATGCGATCGATCAGGTCGTGATCTATAAGTTCGACTTTCTTTTCTTGTTTGAACAAGACGTTATATTGAAAGTCATCAATTGTATCAGACGGCACCTGCTGTTGACTCACTTGTAGATCTGTAGCGGATCTCAACTCGTCTACAAATTGACTTGCGCCCAGCGCTTTTCCATTTTCCTTCGATAGACTATAACTGATGTCCAGTGCTTTCTCTGCCCTTGTCATGGCGACAAACATTAGTCTTCGTTCGTCTTCTACATTGACATCATTGTCTCCATTCATCAATGGTGGATATTTAAAATAATTGTTGCCTCCTCTTCTCTTATCCCAGACATCTTTAGTTGCTCCGATGACTATGACCTCATTATATTCTAATCCCTTAGAGCTATGCGCGGTGATAAATTGTGCCCCTTTTTCTGAAGACATGATTTTATTGATAGCAAGTGGCAGTTTGTTCTCATTCATCTTTTGGATCATCTCCAAAAACTCGCTGATAGATAAGTCTGATTTTTTAGTAGACTCTTCTTTGATCAAGTCAAATAATGTCCCCAACACCTGCAATAGCCAACTCTTGTCAGGGTGCTGTAACACATAGTTGAGTATATGTCCTTCATTGATCACATTTTGAAATAATACTTGAAGCGTAACATCATTGACATCAGCAACCCACTTGTCCAGCAAGTCATTGAGGTGAGATATTTCTCTTGTAGATGATAGTTTAAGACTCTTTAATCTTTCATTATCTCCGATCAACTCTCCAAGTGGTGTTCTTCCAGTGTCCTGTCCTTCTTGATCATATTCTCTATTGCGAGTCTCCCATATGAGCGTTGCTACATCTTGAGATCTGATACTAAAGAAGTTATAATGCATCATCTCAAAGAGCATCTTATCAGTATAGCCCTTGTTTAGATATTGCTCATTGATAAAGGTTAAGATGTTGAGCACATTGCGCACCAGTGGCATCTTTAGGATATCCACTCTTCTTTTGATATTCAAAGGGACTCCTTTTTTTTCTAAGACCTCAACGAGTTTTTCAACTTGTCTATGGTTTCTATATATGATAGCGATCTCACTTAGATCACGTCCAGCCCTATATTCACTTTCTAATTTGGCAGCTATAGCTGCTTGTTCATGTACAAGATTAGCATAACTGTTTATAGCTACTTCTCGATCAAGATCTTTATGGGCGGACTTCGCAATTAAAGTTTTATCGAGATCAAAACTTTCATCTTTAACGATGCGTTCTTGATTAAAATCAATCATGGCCATCGCAGCATTGAGTATCCGTTGGCTTGATCTATAGTTTTGAACTAAGACAACTCGAGATGGATCATAGTCTTTCTTAAAATCCGTGATGTTGCCCATATTGGCCCCTTGAAACTTATAGATCGCTTGGTCATCATCTCCTACTACAAATACGTTGGGCGCATCAGACCAAAAGCTGATCAACAAGTCCAGTAGTCGCTTCTGAGATCCATTGGTATCTTGAAACTCATCCACTAAAAAGTACTGGTAGCGTTCTTGATATTGTAATAGCAGATCTTCAGAACTTTCAAAAGCCCTCATCACCCAGAGGATCATGTCATCATAATCATATCTCCCGATATCTTTCATGATGGATAAGAAGTGCTCAAAGAGATGTGCCCCTGCCCGTAATTCCTCAAGTCTTCCGACTTCTTTATCGTAGTCTTTTTGCTTTAGGTCCCCGGCATTAAACTGTTTGTACTTTCTTTTATAAATAAACGCTTCGTCTTCTGGCAGCTCTTTTATCCTAGTATCGATCGCATTATCCACATATGCTGCATCATAGTTTTCCTTCTTCATAAGAGAGAAGAGATTACGCAGCCGATTAGAAGTGATATTGTTGACATCTCCTTTTAGCTTTTTTAAAGGATGATCTGGAGGAAGTTCATCCATGATCTTTTTATAGACATCGACTCGCTCCAGATCAGTGATAGGCTCTAGTTGTCGATAGTCTCCAAAGTAACCAAGGTTCTCCTGGATAACCTGATTGCAAAATCCGTGAAATGTATAAATGTGCACCCTATGTGCATCAGGCCCGATGATCTCCACAAGGCGATTACGCATTGAGATGGTAGCAGCGTCTGTATAAGTAAGACACAAGATGTTATGCGCTTGTGTATCTGTATCTTTTAAGATCTTCCCAATGCGAACAGCAAGTATCTGTGTCTTCCCAGTACCAGGGCCTGCGATGACCATCACTGGACCCTCGATATGATCGACTGCTAAGTTCTGCTCAGTGTTCAGCTTTTTGTAGGCCGCCTCAAAAACCTCCTCGTACTTCTTCTTGATATTCCGCTTTTCAAATAAGCTAGGTTGCATATAACATATTTACGTAAGTGCAATTACGAGATCTTCGTGCAAAGCAATTGCATCTTCTTGATATTAAAGAGAGGTGGACTGATAATTAACCTTCGGATAATTGTCTATCTTAACTCACCTTCTAATAATCTAAGGTATGAAGATGTACGCTTACTTAGTGATATTGCTCCTGATGTGCTTCGGTTGCTCAAAGCCTCTTCCAGAAGAGGTACAGATCGCTTTGACTTCTTTGCCAGATGAGATCGACTTTAATTATCATGTCCGACCCATCTTATCAGATCGATGCTTTAGTTGTCACGGGCCGGATGATGATGCCAGACAGGGTGAGTTGAGGTTGGATATTGAAGAAGAGGCATTCTCTTCACTTGCTTCGGGAAACGGTAAAGCAATCGTTAGCGGCAGTCCAGGACGTAGCGAGTTGATACAGCGCATACTCAGTAGTGATCCGGAGATCATAATGCCTACGCCCGAGTCTCATCTGACACTCGATAACAAAGAAAAAGCAATCCTTTATAAGTGGATAGATCAAGGCGCAGAGTGGAAAGATCATTGGGCATTTGACGCGCCAGCTAAGTCTGAACTGCCCGAAGCCATCGATGGATGGACTGCGATCAATGAGATAGATCACTTTGTACATAACAAGATTAGAGAAGCAGGATTAGAGCCCAGTAAAGAGGCTGATAAAGAGAGATTATTAAGAAGAGTTACTATGGACCTAACAGGTCTACCTCCTACAATTGAAGAGATCGATGCTTTCCTGGCGGATGATGCTATAGACGCTTATCAGAAGGTTGTAGATAGACTGCTTGCATCTAAAGAAGCAGCAGAGCGGCTCACGATGGAGTGGTTAGATGTGAGTCGATATGCTGATTCTCACGGGTTGCATGCCGATGGATATCGACTTATGTGGCCATGGAGAGATTGGGTGATAGACGCATTTGATAAGAACATGCCTTATGATGAGTTTGCCTTATGGCAAATAGCTGGCGACCTACTGCCAAATGCAACAAAAGAGCAAGAGCTAGCAACAGCGTTCAATCGTAATCACACCATGACAGCCGAAGGTGGCGCTATAGATGAGGAGTTCCGATTAGCCTATGTATTTGACAGAACTGAAACAGTAGCCACTGCTTTTCAAGGATTGACGATGAACTGTGCACGATGCCATGATCACAAGTTTGACCCCATCTCGCAGAAAGAATACTATCAGATGAACGCCTTTTTCAACAATGTCAAGGAGCTGGGCATGACAGGAGATGATGGCAACTATGGCCCTATGTTAGCCTTGCCAAGCGTCGAACAGCAAATGAAGTTAGAACGCATCCAACAATCTATAAAGGAACAAGAAGAAGAGCTGAGCATGACCGAACAAGAAGTCATCGCCAAGGCTGATTTTATAAGCTCCCTCTCAGATGTCAATGTTAAAAACAAAGAGGTACTATACGCACCCTTTGAGCATATAAGAGAGAGGCGTTCCTCAGACGCTAAGAAGAAAAGAGTTACGGATTATGGAGAATATCTTAACAGTCACATCATCGATAATAACGCCGACATCACCAGCGCTGCACTAACAGAATCTGTTGAAGGAAAATTTGGTAAGGCCCTAAAATTCACTGGAGAGTATGACGAGGTTTTTTTACAATCTGTACCTAACTTTGAAAAAAACGAATCCTTTTCAACCAGCCTCTGGATCAATACAACCAAACAAGACTCCGCTAAAACACAAATGCTGCTTTGTACTTCTGGTGAAAAGAATAATTATTGGAGAGGATGGGAGTTTGACCTAGACGGGCAAAATAGACTTAATGTAAGACTGATACATTCTCTACCGCACAACTACTTTCATGTGCAATCTTTAGAAAGCGTACATATAAATCAGTGGACGCATGTTGGTTTTACTTATGACGGATCTGAAAAAGGAGGAGGAATCAAAATATTTATTAATGGTCTTCCAATAGAAACAATCACACCTTATGACCATCTATATAAAAGTATAAAACCGATAGCGGGTGTTCCTGCAGCTGACTTTACAAAGCAGATCAACACAAAAGCTTTTGACGACATGGAGCTCGCATATAAGCAAATCCGTCGTCCTGTCAAAGTAGCCAAAAGCTATAGAGCATACACGGGAGAGTATGGAGTATTCAAGGGTGCTATAGATGAAATTAGAATATTTGATGAAGAGTTATCCATAGCAGAGATGGCGGTAGTTAGTCGAGCTGTCGAAGACAACAACATAGATCTCTCTACTGAATGGCAAAAGAATCACGCAGTTAATCAAGATTATAAAAGCAATAATTTAAAAAGAAAACTTACAAAGGCCAGAGCTCAAAAGCAAGAACTTATTGAAAGCATACCAGAAGTCATGGTGATGTCCGAGTTATCTCAACCGCGGCCGATGTATATCTATAATCGTGGAGACTATACACAGCCAACAGACGAAGTCAGTGCAGAAATACCAGAAGTGCTACCCGCATTTTCTGAGGAGCTTCCAAAGAATAGGTTGGGATTAGCCAAGTGGTTGTTTCAAGATGATAATCCTTTAACAGCCAGGGTAACAGTCAATCGATATTGGCAAATGATATTTGGCAAAGGTATCGTAACAACACCTGGAGACTTTGGAATCCAAGGAGCACTTCCATCACATCCCGATCTTTTAGATTGGTTAGCAGTAGACTTCAAAGAAAATGGCTGGGATGTCAAGCGATTACTCAGACAATTAGTTATGTCGTCCACATACCGACAATCATCCATAATTAGAAAAGATGATCTTGAGATAGATCCTGAAAACAAGTGGTTGGCAAGAGGTAGTACTTATCGTCTACCTGCTGAGATGATAAGAGATAATGCCCTGGCAGCAAGTGGCTTACTTGTAAAAGAAACAGGAGGCGCCAGCGTGCGGCCATATCAACCTGAAGGGCTCTGGATTGAAAAATCATTCTTTAGCAAGATCTTGCTTAATTATAAGCAAGACAAAGGTGAAGATCTGTATAAGAGAAGCATGTATACCTTCATTAGAAGAACTGCACCTCCTCCAGCGATGACCATCTTTGATCAACCCAATCGAGAAGTTTGTACGATAAAAAGAGAAAACACAAGCACCCCTCTTCAAGCCCTCGTATTGATGAATGATCCACAGTTTGTAGAGGCATCAAGAGTATTGGCAGAGCGGATACAATTAGAAATCGGCCAAGACATATCATCTCAGATACAATATGCTTTTAGATTGGCAACAGGCCGATCAGTAAGCAAAGAAGAGTTAGTCATATTTGAAAAAATATATCAGGATCAATATGAAATATTTAAAAAAGACCAACAGGCCTCTGATGGTTTACTCAATGTTGGAGAAACGATAGCCGATCGATCACTTGACAAATCTCAAACGGCGGCACTAGCTATGGTTACGAGTACAATGTTAAATCATGATGAAGCTTACATGAAGCGATAAACTAATAGACTATGTGTGGATGTCACAATGAAAATAAAAATTATAGTCGTCGAGATTTTTTAGGTAGGACGACCCTAGGGTTAGGTGCTGCTGCACTTAGTTCGATGATCGCACCGCAAAAGTCGTTTGCAAGTACAATTTCTAATCTTACTTCCACAGGAGGAGGTATACTAGGAGGGCCTCATTTTACGCCAAAGGCTAAAAGAGTCATCTACTTATTTCAAAGTGGTGGTCCTTCGCAGATGGAGCTCTTTGATCCAAAGCCGATGCTCAACAAAATGGTAGGGCAAGACATGCCTGACAGTGTATTTGGTGGACAGAGGCTTACAGGTATGAGTGCTGGCCAAGCTTCTTTTCCATTGGCTGGGAGTGTGTTTGATTTTAAACAACATGGTGATAGTGGGGCTTGGGTAAGTGACCTCATGCCACATACTGCTAAGATAGTTGATGAACTCTGCTTTATAAAATCCATGCATACTGATGCCATCAACCATGATCCTGCGATTACATTTATGCAGACGGGTTCAGAACTTCCTGGCAGGCCTTCTATAGGTTCTTGGCTGAGTTATGGACTGGGTTCTGATAACAACAATCTCCCATCTTTTGTGGTGCTAATTACAAAAGGAAAAGTCGGCGGACAACCGCTATATGCGCGACTATGGGGCAACGGATTTCTGCCATCACATCATCAGGGCACTCAGTTTAGAGGAGGTAAAGATGCCGTATTATATTTAGAAAATCCACCTGGCATATCATCAGCTGGAAGAAGAAATCAATTGGACTATCTGCAAGAATTAGAAGCGCTCAATCATCAGAAAAATGGTGACCCAGAGATACTTGCAAGGATGCAACAATATGAGATGGCTTATCGTATGCAGACGTCCGTCCCAGAAATCATGGATGTAGAAAAAGAACCAGATCACATCTACGATCTATATGGACCAGATAGCAAGATCCCAGGAACATTTGCAGCTAACTGCCTCTTGGCTAGAAGGCTTGCAGAAAGAGATGTTAAGTTTATACAACTCTATCATCAAGGCTGGGATGCTCATGGTAACTTGCCTAACAAAATGAAAGAACAATGTAAAGACACTGATCAAGCAACTGCTGCACTCATCACAGACTTAAAACAACGAGGGCTTCTGGATGATACGCTCGTCATCTGGGGCGGAGAGTTTGGGAGAACGTCATATTCGCAAGGAAAACTAACAGATGCAAATTATGGTCGAGACCATCATCCTAAGTGCTTCACCATGTTTATGGCAGGAGCTGGCGTTAAAAAAGGTTATAGCCATGGTATGACGGATGAGTTCGGATACAACATCATCAAAGATCCTGTACATGTCCATGACTTTCAAGCAACCATCATGCATTTACTTGGAGTGGATCATGAAGCACTTACTTTCAAACATCAAGGGAGACGATACAGATTAACAGATGTGCATGGTCATGTTGTAAAGGACCTATTAACTTAGAAAATGGAAAATCAAAAAATAGAAAGAAGGAAGTTTTTAAAGTACGGAGGCGTAGCTGCGTCTGCTGGTGCCATCATTGGATTAAGTAGTTGCAAAGAGTCAACTCCTTCTAGTCCTGTTTCTGAGGCTTCAAAAGCAACTTATAAAGTAGGGCACGGTGACTTTGTCTATGAAGTAGATAAGGGTTGGGGTATACAGGATAGAAAGAAGACTCCGGTTGAGCATTGTCATGAGATGGTGATGGATAAGCAAGGTCATATCATCATGTGTACAACACATGTGAATAACAACATTATCTTTTACAATAAGGATGGCGATGTTGTGAAGAGCTGGGGAAAAGAATATCCTGGAGCTCATGGCCTAACGCTTAGCGATGAAGGTGGAGAAGAGTTTTTATACTTAACTGACACCATTAAAAATCAAGTTTACAAACTAACCATAGATGGTCGTAAGGTCATGACATGGGATTATCCCAAAGAGGTAAGTGTCTATGGCAGTGCAGCTCAATATCAACCTACAGAGACCGCAGTAGCTGACAATGGTGATATTTATATAACAGATGGCTATGGCCAAAACATCATCACCCAATATGACGCTCAAGGCAAATATATCAGACACTTTGGCGGCACAGGTGATGGTGAAGACCAATTTCAAACGGCGCATGGCATCTGTATCGATAATAGATCGAGTACACCAGAGTTACTGATAACTTCTCGCAGCAAGCAAGAGTTTAAAAGATTTTCGATGGATGGTAAGCACTTGGAAACTATAAAGTTGCCTGGCTGCTCTATCTGTCGACCTGTTATCAAAGGAGATAATTTATACTTCGCAGTTATCGTAACCAAGAGTTGGTGGGACTATGATGGCATGGTCGCTATCTTGGACAAAAACAATAAAGTAGTCTCCTTCCCTGGAGGTTCTAGTCCAACGTATACTGACGATATACTTCAGATACCAGAGTATGATGGAAAAACCTTCCTTAATCCTCACGATGTCTGCATAGACAATGACGAAAATATATATGTGCCTCAGTGGTATTCTGGGAAAACTTATCCTGTTAGACTAAAAAGAGTTTAATTCGGACTTTCAAAAGCAATAGACACAAATGCTCTTACTTGACATAACAGGATTCATCGGCAGATTTCACCCACTTTTTGTCCATCTACCTATTGGTTTTATAATTGCGGCGGTGCTCTTAGAGTGGCGACTCAAAGATGGACGATATCAGAAGGCCATCTCTTATCTCTGGTTCTTAAGTGCCATCACTGCTGGTGTTGCAAGCCTCTGTGGTTGGTTCTTAGCTAATGATGGGAGTTATGCCAATTGGACCTTGTTTGCTCATAGGTGGTTGGGCATTCTCATAGCCGTTGTCAGTTTATATGCTTGGTATGTGCGGAGGGATCCAAATCCTAACGCGCGATCAAAAAAAATAACAAATGTTGTTTCAATTGCCATGCTTGCTGTAACGGGTCATCTCGGCGGCAACATGACGCATGGTTCGGATTATCTACTTGAGTATGCGCCGACACCCATTCAAAAATTAATGGGTTATGGCAAAACTGGAAATGACCTGCCACAGTTTACAGATCCTGACAGTGTAATGACATATAGAGATATTATATTTCCGACATTTGAAAAGAAGTGTCTCGGTTGTCATAATGACAACACTCAAAATGGAGGGCTCAATATGGCTTCTATAGATTCTATAAAGTTAGGAGGCGATGGAGGAGCAGTCATCATAAGCGGAGACATAACTAGTGAAGTCCTAAGAAGAGTTACACTTCCTACGAGCAGTGCGAAGTTTATGCCGACCAGCGGGACACATATGACTTATCGTGAAGTAAGACTTTTAGAATGGTGGATCACAGAAGGTGCAGATTATAACTCATCAGTCAGTACGCTTACTGCTGACGAAAGTATAAAGGCCATCTTAATGAGTAGATACAACCTTGATCTAACCCCTCGCCCTTGGATTGAAAAAACCAAAATATCTTTACCCGACTCTGCTACTTTCGCCGACATATCAGCTACAGGTATAAAGATCAATGCTATATCCAATAGCAATGGATGGGTTGAAATAAGCAATCACATCGGATCGGAAGTTACATCAGAACAGCTCAGCAGTTTATCTGCGGCGTCAGATCAAATCACATGGCTACAACTGCCAAATAGCGGTTTAACTGATGATATGCTTTCTAACTTCAAAGCACTTTCTAATCTTACAAAGTTAAAAATACAAGGTAACCCTATCACGTCTGCAGGGATATCACAATTAGAAAATTTATCTAACTTAGAAACGATCAATCTCATAAATACAAAGGTGGACGATAGTTTTTTTGAGCTGCTCGATAAGATGCCTAAGCTCAAGAGTCTCTATGTATGGCAATCAGATATCACATCCGATGCATTGGCTCAAGCAAGAATTGATTATCCGGATATAGAGATAGTTGGGGGGATAGAAAACTAAATCTCAATCGCCTTATTACTTCTTCCGATTCAATATTTTAAAAGTGTAACTATACTGATTACGCTCATCAGCTTCGTGACGTTCTTCAAATGAGAGATCAAATAAGTCAACATTTACTTCTGGAAAGTAAGTATCGCCTTCTGGACTCGCATGAACTTCAGTAAGATAAAGTCGATCCCAGATATCAAGGGTTTGCTTGTAGATGTTGCCGCCACCCAATATGAAAGCTTCGTCTTCTCCTTCCTGATGAGCATAAGCTAACGCTTCGTCTATGGAGTGAGTTATGATGGCTCCAGAATGATAGTAAGACTTATCTCTAGTGACAACAATATTTACTCTTTTAGATAGTGGATTAGGGATAGACTCAAATGACTTTCTACCCATGATGATATGTCGATTCAGTGTCTTTTGTTTAAACCATTTTAGATCTCCTGGAAGTCTCCACGGCAAGTCGTTGTCTTTCCCAATGATTCTATTTTCTGCTCTTGCGACGATCGCGGATATTATCATAATCTTCTAAAGTATGTTTCTATTAAGTGCAATTAAGCACAGAAGGTTCTATGGAAGGTCTGTAAAGTTGAGTTGCTTGATCCTTTCTTCAACGCTAAGTCGGTTGGGAGCGATACTATCTTTAAGATACTTTTCAATTACTAAGCCAGCTATGGGAGCCGCTACAGCACTTCCTCCACCTGCATTTTCTACATATACCGCAATTGCAATCTTAGGATCATCCTTTGGGGCGAATGCAAAAAAAACTGAATGATCCTGCCCTGCATTCTGCGAAGTTCCTGTTTTTCCACAGATGTCTAAGCCCGATACATAGGCTCGACCCCCACTTCCTCCTCGCACTACCATTTCCATCCCTTCTATGACCGTTTCAAAGTGTTGACTGTCTATAGCTACAGTTTGCTTCTGTGTGTACTGCAGACCGATAGGATTGTTAGATGCAAATGATTTTAGAATATGCGGTGGGTAATAATATCCTCGATTAGCAATGATGGCAGCAAGATTAGCCATCTGAAGAGTTGTTAGCTGAAGCTCTCCTTGACCGATACCAAGAGAGAGTATATAGGTCGACTTCCACGAATACTCTCTCGTGTTTATCCTTTTGTCATAGTACAATGCACTTGGCCTAAAGCCTTCTCGCTCATTCAAAAGATCAACTCCTAATTTTTCTCCTATTCCAAATTGTTTCAAGTAGCCCATCAACTCATCTAAGCCTTCACCAGGGTTGTTATAACCATATCGATCTATATAATCTCTTACCATCTGGTAGTAGTAAGTATTACAAGAATATTGTAGTGCAGTTTGGAGGTTTTTAGGAGTTGGATGAACTCTACAGCCTTGGCTAAATCCTTTCCTTTTATTCACATGATATTCGCCGGTACAAACCATTGGCTTCCTTGCATACCAGACTCCCTCTTGAAGTGCTATCAATGATAGGATGGGTTTAAATATTGAACCAGGTGGATATGCCGCTTGAAGAGGGCGATCCAAGAGTGGTTCATTGATAGAGTCAGATAACATTTCTAAAAAAGTATTACTTCTGGACTTACCTAAAGACAACTTGTTAGGATCATAGGATGGTGCACTAATGATGCTAAGTATCTCTCCAGTGCTTGGTTCGATAGCAACTATAGAACCTCGTTTGTTTTCCATCAACGATTCTCCATAAGCTTGGAGGTCTATATCTAATGTTGTTAGAATATCCTCTCCAGACGTTGCATCATTGTCTAGTTGCCCGCTGTTGTATTCCTCAACTTCTCGACCGACGTTATCTTTTAAGATATACTCTACGCCTTTACTTCCTCTTAGTTGATCCTCATAGACTCTTTCTATCCCACTTGTTCCTTTGATATCTCCGATTGCATAGACATCGGGTTGTTGTTCTAGGTCATCATTATTGACTTCGCTGATATATCCAAGGACGTGAGCAGCATGTGGACTTGGGTAATTACGTTTGTTTTTAAGCTTTGCATAAAAACCTGGAAATCGAAAAAGGTGTTCCTGAAATTTTGCAAAATCTACGGGCTCTATGTTAGATAAAAAAGTGATCGGTATATACTTCTTAAAATACCTCCTGGTTGTAGCTGTTTTTATAAGCTCAGCATAGTCCTCTTCACTTATGCTTAGAAGATCACAAAAGAGGCCTACATCCATGTCTTCTGCTACTTCTTGATATATCATCTCTAACTCATAAGTAGGTTCATTGACCACCAAGAGTTCTTGATTACGATCATAGATGATCCCCCGGGGAGCAGTGATATTTCTTTTGATAAGCGTCCTGCTACGAGCTTGATCTCTATACTTTTTATCTAATATCTGATGATTAAAAAGATGAGCGAGCAAAAGGATACTTCCTACGATTATAATCAATACAATAACACGATATCTCGAATTGTTATCCATATATCAGAAGATCATTTTATAAAGAGTAATGATCAAATATGAAACGATAAAGCTCATCAAAGTATTGACTAAGATCTTAATGATATATACAAATGTAAATGCGTCTAGAGAAAAATAAGCAAAAATATGAACGAAGAGTAAGACTCCCAGATAGTAAAGAAACCAACTAAGTCCATAAGCCTTTGGGCCGATAGATACGTTGTTGCGATAACCTTGTCTGGGCTCAAGCAATCTTAATATAGTACCTCTAAAAAATCCCGTCAATACCAACGCAGCAGTATGAACCCCTGGTGAGTCATAAAATGAATCTATAAACAGACCTAAGAAAAAAGCAATCAGAACAACAGCGGACCTCCTCATCTCCACGGGGAGAAATATCACAACAACAGGATAGATCAATACAGAAAGAGTAAACCTATCAAATACTACGATTTGAATATTCTTGAGCAGCAGAATCTGAACAAGGACAATGATAACTGATGTGACGATGTGGCCTATGTGTAGCCTATTCATCTTCTATAAGAGAGATAAGTTCTTTGGCAAAGTTACCTTTTAAAACATATACATAGTCCAAACTTGAAAAATCGACATGTGGTTTGATCGCAACATCATAAAATGCTCCATTTTTGTTGATATCAAATGATAAGACTTCGCCTACATCCAAGCCCGGCGGAAATATAGTGGAGTAACCATTGGTTACGATCTTATCTCCGATGTTTATGTCTGCATGAGTTGGTATAGCATTGAGGATAAGAGAAGAATATGCTTGCCCATTCCAAGACACGGTTCCAAAGTAATCTTTGTCAGCAATACTCGCACTCACTCTTACATCAACATTAACAAGTGATATAACTGTTGCATATCTTTCATTGACGCTTTTGACGATACCTGCTATACCTCCTAGGGTTACAACGCCCATGGACGGTTGTACACCATCTATACTTCCTTTGTCAATTGTAAAGTGATTTCGAATAGATAATATACTATTGTTAATCACATGTGCTGGGATGACATCATACGCAAGTTGGTTACTGTCAGGAGTAGGCACTTCTGATCTTGGCATACTGATGATCTCTTGTAGCAAGCGAGCGTTTTCTTTAAGTAAGTCAGCATTGGACTGCTGTAGTGACATGTAATCTTTGAGCTCAGAAGTCTTCTTCAATAAACTTCCCGACATCAGTGATGACGAATGCAAAAAGATATCTCTTTGCTTCTGATTAAAATTAATAATCAAGATAAATGCGATGAGTTCGCACAGGATGAATAGTGCTATATGAGAAAACCGCTGTGCAAGTGATGCCAAAAAAGACATACTTACATACTTCTACGGTCCATGAGGAAAGTATATTCCTTTGTATGCTTTAGTGCTTTGCCAGTACCTCTTACAACTGCTCTGAGCGGATCATCAGCAACAAATACTTTCAGCTTAGTCTTCTCAGCTATACGCTTATCAAGACCTCTAAGTAGTGCGCCTCCTCCTGTTAAAAATATACCCGTGCGATATATATCTGAAGAAAGCTCTGGAGGTGTTTCTTCAAGAGCTCTAATGATGGCGTCTTCGATCTTCGCGATTGACTTGTCTATAGATTCTGCTACCTCTTCGTGTCCTACAAAAATCTGCTTAGGTATACCAGTAAGCAAGTCTCTACCATTGACGGCTATCTTCTCCGGTGGATTCTCTAAATCAACAATCGCTGAGCCCACTTCTTTTTTGATTCTTTCTGCAGTTCTCTCTCCTATCAAGAGGTTATGCATCCTCTTCACATACTCAACGATGTCATCGTTGAGTTCATCTCCTGCTGTTCTGATAGATTGATCCGTTACGATACCTGCAAGTGCGATAACTGCGATCTCAGTAGTCCCTCCCCCTATATCTATAATCATGTTGCCCATAGGCTCCATCACGTTGATCCCGATACCAAGTGCTGCCGCCATTGGCTCATGGATCAGATAGGTCTCCTTAGAGTCTACATGGTCTGCACTATCAAATACAGCCCGCTTTTCTACTTCTGTTATACCTGATGGGATACAAATGACCATCTTTAGGTGCGTGAAAAACTTACGTCTTCCTTCAACCATATTGATCATTCCTTGGATCATATTCTCTGCAGCTTGGAAGTCGGCGATTACACCATCTTTCAGTGGTCTGACAGTCATGATATTGGCGTGGGTCTTCTCATGCATGTGCATAGCTTTGATGCCCACTGCAAGAAGCTCTCTTGTGTTGCGATCCATAGCAACTATAGATGGCTCATCTACGACAACCTTCTCTTCATAAACGATCAAGGTATTTGCTGTACCCAAATCAATCGCCAACTCCTGTTTAAAAAAACTAAATAGACCCATTTACTTTAACCTCACTCTTTGTGGTGACCTACAATTACTTCCCAAAAATCATTCCTATCTAGATACTTGATTGCTATATCACGTATTTGATTAGCATCAAATGATAGAGATGACTTAATAAGGGTGTCTAATTCGTCCAAGGGAATGCTCGACAAAGCTAATGATTTTATTGCCCTAATACTATTGAATGGACCATCAAATAGGTTTAAGTAGTTACCCATCATATAGTTGTTGACTAACTCAAGTTCTTCGTCAGAAACAAGATCTGATCTAAGTCTTTCCATCTCCTGATAGATGCCATCTAAAGTTTCGCTTAAGTTTTCATTGGCTACTTCGGTAGATATCATAAAATCTCCGTCGTGTAGGTGACTATCCATCGAACTGTATATGCCATAAGTCAGCCCTTTATTCTCTCTTAATTCTGACACCAGACGCGAACCAAAATATCCACCTAAAAGATTACAAACATAATTGAGTCCAATAAAATCTTTATGTTTTCTATTGAATGCCTTTCGAGCGATCCTAATCGATGACTGATGTGTTCCTCCTGATAAAGATATTTGCCGTGGAGCGCTACCCACACTTGGAGTAGTATAATGGCGATCTTGCCTTTCTCCCTTCAGGATATTGAGACAGAGTTGATCTATCTTCTTGCGATCTATATCAGAGATATCGCCAGCAACAAAGACTTGACAGTTGTCTGCTACGATATGTTGCTGATGATGGTCATGAAGCAAGTCAACAGTTACTAAGTCATAATACTCGGGTGCACTGTTATATCCATATGGATGATCAGAACCATACATTGCCTCAGTAACTGCTCGATAAGAGAGGATGTCTGTTTTAGCCAACTGGACCTTTAGTCGCTCTATGCTCTTCTTCTTGTGTAGCAGCCACTCTTCTTTTTTAAAGTGTGGTTCGCTGATGATCACACCGACCATATCTAAAAACTTAGCTAAATGCTGCTTCAAGCAAACACCCTTGACAGTTATAAAGTCCATACTCGATTGGATGGACAGAGTGGCACCCATAAAGTCTAGTTCTTCTGAGATCACTTCACTGCTATAAGAGCCTGCTCCTTCTCTTAGCAAAGCGGCACATACTCCAGAGACAAGCTTTGTAGACTCTAATGGTCGGCCCGCATTAAAAACAAGTTCTATGGTAACAATGCCGCATCCTTCTTTTCTGATTTCGTATACAGGGACATCCTGCTCCGAGTGATAATTAATTACCTCAGGTGTTATGATCTTCCTGATCGGGAGGATCTCTGGAGGTTTGGATAGATAATCTAGTTGACTCATAGGGTCGTTAATAACGGATGTAAAAGTATATTTATGATCGAGATAACCATGTCCTTACAATCTTCTATTTTTGCGGGCTATGGTTTATAGCATATTGCTATCATGACTCATGTCATTTATCGAAAACATAACCAATGAAATTTAGCGTCTCTTCTTCTGACTTACAGAAAAAGTTATCCTTAGCCAACGGTGTAGTAGGAGCGAACACAGTACTGCCTATACTTGAGGACTATTTGTTTAACCTCAAGGGAAATATGCTGACTATAACAGCCTCTAATCTTGAGACTACGATTATCACTTCTGTTGAAGTTAATGGAGAAGAAGATGGTCAGATCGCCATCACTGCAAAGATATTACTCGATACACTTAAGGCGCTTCCAGAACAGCCGGTGACATTTCATGTAGATGACAATGTTAAGGCAGTGACGATCACTTCCGCATATGGTAAGTATAAGTTAGCTGGAGACAGTCCAGATGATTTTCCTGATCTGCCAGCGTTAGAAGATACACAGACGATCCACTTGGGCGGAGATCTGGTAAAGAGTGCTTTGGACAAGACCTTATTTGCGACCAGCAATGATGAGTTGCGTATGGCTATGCAAGGAGTCTATGTGCAGATCGAAGAGTCGAGTATCATCTTTGTAGCCACCGATGCTCATAAGTTGGTTAAGTATACTTTTAAGACAGAAGATCATGCTAATCCGACAACTTTTATCATACCTAAGAAAGGACTCGTCTTACTTAAGAATGCCCTTAAGTCTGATGACCCAGTCGAAATATCATACAATAAGAACAACTGCTTCTTTATCCTCGGAGATACACAAGTGATCATCAGATTAATCGATGCAAAATATCCTGATTATAACGCAGTGATCCCTTACGATAACGCTAATAAGCTGACGCTTGATCGAGTTGACTTCCTTAACTCACTCAGACGTATAGCCATCTATGCTAACAAATCAACTAATCAAGTTGTGCTTAACATAACTGATGCCAGCTTGACTATATCGGCTCAAGATCTTGACTTTAGTAATGAAGCAACAGAGCAGTTATCATGTGAGTATACAGGTGATCCGATGAATATCGGTTTCAATGCCAAGTTTCTAATTGAGATGTTAGGTGTATTAACAACAGATCAGATCAATATCAAACTGTCTACACCTAATCGTGCAGGCATATTGATTCCTTCTGATCAACCAGTCGAAGAGGAACTAATCATGCTCGTAATGCCGGTGATGATGGGTAGCTAGCAGACACATCAGAAGAGTTAATCATCTAATCTCTTACTTATGAAACCGAACATGACGAAAACTGATTTTCGACACACAGGGGCGATGATCATTTTTAGGCAATGGAGATTCCATTGTGAATGTTTGCGGAGCAAAAAATGAAAAGATGAAAATTGGACTATTCTTTGGGTCTTTTAATCCTGTGCATATCGGGCACATGATTATAGCCAATCACATGGTCGAGTACACAGAGATAGATAAAATCTGGATGGTTGTTTCTCCACAAAGTCCATTTAAGAAAAAACAATCTCTTGCTTCTAATTATGATCGCTATCACTTAGTGACTCTTGCAGTAGGGGACAATGATCGCATCCGTCCCAGTAAGATAGAGTTTGACTTACCCACACCTTCTTATACGATAGATACCTTAACTTATCTCAAGGAGAAATACGAAAAACAAGAATTTGCACTGATCATGGGTGGTGATAATCTAAAGTCGTTTCATAAGTGGAAAAACTACGAACAGATATTAGAACATCACGATATCTTTGTTTATAAGAGAAGTGGTAGCCAAGAGCATCAATTTCAAGATCATCCACGTGTCAAAATAGTAGAAGCACCACTTCTTAATATCTCTGCGACATTTATAAGAAAAGCCATCAAAGACGGTAAGTCTGTACAATATCTGGTTCCTGATGAAGTTTACCAATATCTATACACCAGTCATCTGTACAAATAATAATGCTCAGACTTGCACTCATATATGTTCTCCTTGTTATAACCACTACTCTACAGGGTCAAAGCGATTTAGCTATCGGTACTTGGAGAGACTTTCTACCCTACCAGCAGGGTACTTCTGTTACACAAAGCGACGAGAAAATCATATATAGCACGCCCCTCAGCGTTTTTTCAATTGATAAAAGCGATGGCAGCGTAAACTTTCTTTCTAAAGTAAATGGTCTGTCAGATATAGGTATTGAAAAAGTGAGATGGGATCCCTTCAACAATCAACTGTTTATCATCTATACTAATAGCAATATCGACATAGTCAATGGCGATGATGTTACTAACATCTCCAATATAGAATCTAACACAACCATCATCGGTAACAAAACAGTTAACGACATATTCTTTCTCAATGATAGGTCGTCGTTTTTTGCAACCGATTTTGGTATTGTGGCCTTTGATAATCAAGATTATAATTTTGGAGCAACCATCCTAACGGGTGTAGGTATCAATCAGATCACTGTCAAAGATGATATCATCTACGCTGCCAGCCAAGAAGGCGTCTACTACATCGATACACAATTAGAAAATAACATAGCAGACTTTAGCCAGTGGTTGTTTTTAGGAACAGAAGAAGGGTTGCCCCCTCTTTACAAATCAACTAGTATCGTCAACCATAAAAACCTTATCTACATAGGTGTAGAAAGTGCAGTTTATAAATCAGCTGATAGCGCTTTTTCTTGGTCTGAGATACATGATGAACGAGGTCTTGATTTGCAGTTTTTGCAAGCCACGCAAGACAGGTTGATCGCAGGATGGAGAGGGCCTAACTTTTCAAATCAGATTTTATTCTTTGATGAAGACGACAACTCTTTAAGACGAGGTGGCAGTTGTGCAGGTATACCTGTAGAAGCCATACTCGATGAGTCAGGACGTGTATGGTATGCTGATCTGTTTTCTAAAATTAGAATGGCAGAAAGTTATCAAGCTACTTGTACATTCACTTCATACGACGCTCCTTTTTCAGAAAATGTGAGCGATATTGTTTTGAAAGATGGCTCTGCTTTAATTGCCTCGGGAGGTGTAGCAGAGAACTTCACTTTCCTATTTGCAAGAGAAGGATTCTATTTGCAAAATGATGGTAGTTGGCAAAACTTCAACGAGATAGACAATGCACAGATCGCGGCATTGGATCTGCTCAATGTGTATCGGGTTGCATATCATCCATCTCTACCTAAGATATATGCTGGCAGCTACTGGGCTGGTCTTTTAGAATATGATCAGGAGGCCGATAATTATACTTTGTACAACAAAACTAACTCTTCTCTAAGAGGCACTATCGGAGATCCAGCAAGAGAAAGAGTATCTGGATTAGCATTTGATGAAGAAGAAAATCTTTGGGTGTCTACATATGATGCGCCTGAACCGCTCAACATCCTACGCGCAGATGGTCAGTGGCAGAGCATCAGCGTGCCTGGCACTGGAGCTATCACAGATCTTGAGATAGATCTTGATGGATATCTATGGATGCCCGTCGACGGTAATAACGCAGGTGTCCTAGTCTATGATCCAGGCCCATCTGCACAAAGTATAGCGGATGATCAAACCAGATTGATAACCAGCACAGAAAGTGAACTTACCACTAACACTGTACTGAGTGTAGTAATCGATCTCGATGGTGCTGTCTGGGTAGGGACTAATGAGGGACCCGTGATATTTGATTGTGGTGGAGATGTATTTGACGTAAGTCGGTGTGCCGGAGTTAGGAGAAGAGTTCTTCAAGATAGTATCGGAGCCTTCTTGCTGGCAGATCAACAGATCAATACCATGGCAGTGGATGGCGCTAATCGTAAGTGGTTAGGTACGCGCAATGGTCTCTTTGTGCAATCTCCTCAAGGGGATAACCAGATCGCTCACTTTACGACTGACAATAGCCCGATACCCGATGATGTCATCAACGCTCTTGCTTTTGATGGTGAACAAGGTGTTATGTGGATCGGGACTGATAAAGGTGTCATCACCTATCGCACAGAGACTACCGAAGGGGCCGTCTTTCATAGATCCAACGAAGTATACGCTTATCCTAACCCTGTGGAGCCATCATATTCTGGTCCTATCGCGATAAAGGGATTAGTAACCGACGCCAATGTCAAGATAACAGATATCAATGGGCTCTTAGTCTCCGAGATGACGGCGCTTGGAGGACAAGCCATCTGGGATGGCAATGATTTAGAGGGCCGCAGGGTAAACTCTGGTATTTACTTAGTCTTTAGTGCAGATCAAAGGGCTTTTGATCGGCCTGACTCTTTTGTTACTAAGATTATGGTACTTCGGTAGCTATTCGGCCGCTGGAGATTCGGATACTTCAGGGCTTGAATCATTAGACTCGGAAGTGTTAGTTTCAACTGGCTCCGTACTCGCTGTTTGAGCACTTCCCTCTGCCTTAGGGTCTTCTTTCTTCTTCTGTAGAAAACTCCGATGAAAGATCAATATGCAAGCTACCCCGATTGAGATAGATGCATCCGCAACATTGAAGACAGGTCTGAAAAACTGAAACCTATCTCCTCCCCAAAATGGAAACCAATCAGGGAAGTTGGTATTGATCATCGGGAAGTAAAACATATCCACAACACGACCAAAGAGAAAAGGTGCATACCGCGGTTGATCCGAGAATAACTCTGCAACTCCACCATGGTGCAACGGCTCGTTAAACATCAATCCGTAGAATGCACTATCTAAGATATTGCCTATCGCTCCTGCTAAAATCAATGATAAGCAGATCAAGAGCCCCATGGACTCTTTTGCCTTGAGCAGCTCTCTGATGAAGTAAAAGAGAAATCCCACCATGATGATCCTAAAGAGACTAAGTATCAATTTACCAGATTCTTTGGTCAGCATGATGCCAGTACAAGATCCATCTTCTTGTGTAACGCCGAGGCACTTTTCGCCAAAAGTAATACCAAAGGCCATCCCATCATTCTCGATGAATAAGATCTTTGCCCAGCTCAAACCAAGGATATCAAAGCCTTGACCGATGCTATAATGTGTCTTTATGTAAATCTTAAGCGCCTGATCTATGAGCAAGACACCCAGTACGATCAGTATAAGTATGTGAGACTTCTTCAAATGACGCTATTTAAATCTTGAAAGATGCTTTCTTTCTTGGTGCGCCAAAATTACTATTTTCTTTGCTTTGCTTCTATGCTTAATGTTGCATGCGGCACAGCCATCAATCGCTCCTTAGATATCAGCTTGCCAGACTCTCTGCAGACTCCATAAACTTTGTTCTGGATCCTTAGTTTGGCATTCTCTAGGTGATGCATTAATTTTTTCTGCCGTCTCACCATGTCAAACAAACGCTCGTTATCTGCCTGAGAGGTAGACTCCCCTAAGCTTTTGAACTTAGCCTCTTCGCTTTGTCCTAGTTCTAAGATTTGCCCTTCATATGAGCTCAGTTGTTCTTGAGCAACGACAAGTTTCTCATTGATGAGCGTTTCAAATACGGCGAGATCTTCATCTGAGTATCTCGTAAGTTCATTAGATTTAGCAGCCATGATAAGTTGTTTTCACTTTAAATAACTTCAAATACTTAGCCAAAAAGCCCAAGTAGAATAATTAATACTCAGAATCGCTAAAAAGTTCCGCTTGATTCATCACATAATCATGACTTACCTTTGCGAGACTATTTGCCTAACCTGCCATTAGGACTAAATAACATCTTATGAGTAGCCTACACAATCGCGTGGACAAACGCCTCCTCAAGGAGCAACTAGAAACCACTAAGACACCCAGAACAACGCTTTCTTTCTACAAATACGCCAAAATTGGCAATGTAAAGCTGTTCAGAGATCATCTCTACCTCTTACTATCCCAAGTCAACACCTTTGGCCGCATCTATGTAGCTCATGAAGGCATCAATGGCCAAGTGAGTGTGCCATCACCAGAGATGAAGCATTTTAGAGCGCTTATGAACGAGATCACCTTTCTCGAAGGTTGCAGACTAAACATTGCCGTGGAGGATGACGGCAAGTCTTTCTATAAGCTTATCATCAAGATCAAAAGTAAGATTGTGGCAGATGGGATAGAAGATGAGTCATTTGATGTAACCGACAATGCCAGACACATCTCTGCTGAAGAATATAACGCCATCACCGCGGAGGATGATTCGATCGTTATCGATATGCGTAATCATTACGAAAGTGAAGTGGGCCACTTCAAGGGAGCCATCAGACCTGATGTGGAGACTTTCAGAGAGACGTTACCGATAGTAGAAGATATCCTTACGGAAAATGCTGAAAAGAAAGTCATCATGTACTGCACAGGTGGCATACGCTGTGAGAAAGCTACAGCTTACTTTAAGCATCGTGGTTTTGACAATCTTTACCAGTTAGACGGCGGCATCATAGAATATGCCCGTCAAGCAAAACAACAAGGATTAGAAAACAAGTACATCGGCAAGAACTTTGTTTTTGATGATCGCTTAGGAGAACGCATCAGCGAAGATGTGATCGCAAAGTGTCATCAATGCGGCTCATCATGTGATAACCACACCAACTGTGCTAATGATGCTTGTCACATCCTCTTTATCCAGTGTGACAATTGTAAAGATCAATATCAAGGTTGCTGCTCACAAAAGTGTAGCGACTTCAATCAACTGCCAGAAGAAGAGCGTGCTGAAAAAAGAAAGACAGAAGAGTTCAATGGCACTAAGTTTGGCAAAGGACGGTATAAGGCTGCACGAGGGGGTTTGTGATTTGCAGTCCTTTCTATTCTATTTTTTCGATCCATTTCTCAACTGATCAATGTACAGAGCAAATTGACCCTTTGTAATTAAATGAGCTTTACATCCTCTTCCCGCAGAAATATTATCAATGGCATAGTAGCCAAAATCAGACGGTTCCATTTGATTCAAATCTAAATGGTTCGCTATTCTATTATCAATTTTAATTCTAAATTTCCTTGGATCCTTGAACTTGAGAAAGAGCTCCTCAGTAATTATTTTTGGCTTTGGTATCTCAGACTCTGGCGCGCCACCTTGTAATTTATACTGCTCTAACGAACTCCAGAGTAAATCCACTTTTAAGTGTTCTTTTATAAGAGCATCCATATCCTCATTTCTTTGAGTTATTATGGTATTCATCATCTTAAAGTATCCATCATGCGTATACAAATTAGCCCTAAAATCAGTATTCCCGTCTACAGATGAAACACCCTTAACATCAAAAGACTTCACTGATTCATATTTTAAAGTTTTGTAGTTCTCTCTTTTTAAGATTTTTTGATCCAAATAAATCTCAAAAGCTGGGTTTGTGATAAACTTTTTAAACAGCTCTCGATTAGGGGATCTATACTCCGGCAAATTCAACAAATCTCCCGAGATAGAAGCTCTATCTATAAGGCTCTTTGGGTAGACAAATTCAATATTTGTCCTATCGTCAACTACAGTTACTAATTCTATATTCTTTGGCTCTCCTTTTTTTCTGTCTCCAACCGAATCAGTGCAAGAGATAGCAATGGCAAACATTGCCAACACAGAAAGGGCTACTAAAAAGGGTGAAGCGACTCTACTTCTTATTCTTATCATCCTAATTCGCTGTACCACTGCATGCCGAGCAAACCCAATCTGAAACAATTGATTAGAATTAACACGTGTGCTATAGCTAAGAATTTGATCAATCAACTCGTTAGAAGTTCCATTCGATCTAAGTGCATAGTCATCAGCAGTAAACTCATGATTCTCTTTTAGAGATTTAATCAACAAGTGAGCAAAAGGATTCCACCATTGTATCAACAAGATCAACTCTACCACGACCCGATCTATACTATGATAGTGATTGATATGACATAATTCATGAGATAATACCTCTTCTGGCAGTCCTTCTTCTATTTGCTTCGCGGAAAGAAAAAGATTGTTGAAAAAAGAAAAGGGTGTGTTTTTGTATTTAGAATCTATGATACGTATCTGACCATCTGAACGATACAAATTTCTTTGAGCAGC
>CALDEM010000013.1 GCA_937942435.1 uncultured Saprospiraceae bacterium | reverse complement strand
CTAATATTGAATATCTATGGATGGCACTCTTGGATAAAGGGAAAAGGTGAAACAAAGCAGGAACTCCTTGTTACCAAGAACAGTGCAAAAGAAAATGTTCTACAAATAGCACTTACGATTGCAGGCATCTTACTATTTGCTCAGATTCTGATTTACATACCCAGCTGGATAGAAGATATGGAACCAGCGGCCCTACCTTTTTGGGATAGCACAACATCTATCTTAAGTGTTACAGGTATGTGGCTCACCACAAAGAAGAAAATAGATAATTGGTACTATTGGTTAGCTGTTGACATCTTAGCTACAGGTATCTACTATTATAAGGAACTATATTTTTACAGCTTCCTTTACTTCATATACATATTCTTAGCCGTTGCAGGATTCATGGCATGGCGCAAGTCTATGATGTCCAAGCAAAGTATATGATCAAGGTAGTTATCACAGGAGCAGAATGTAGTGGCAAAACCTCACTTGCAGAAAGCCTATCTCATCACTATCAAGTTCCTTTGATCTCAGAGTACGCAAGAGTGTATCTCAATAATATAGATAGGCCCTATGTACAAAGTGATCTCCGACATATCGCAATCGGACAATTAGAATTAGAAAAGAAGCAAGCGGCCGAAGATCTTATCATCTGTGATACCAGTATGCTGGTCATCAAAGTGTGGAGTCAGATCAAATACAAGTCCGAGCACCCTTGGCTTACGATGCTATATGCAGAAGCAACTCCTGATCTCTACTTACTACCTCATTGGGATATACCATATCAAGAAGATCCTCTCCGAGAACATCCCAAAGATCGCAAGATGCTATATGACACTTACGTAAATGAACTTTCTAAACAAGAAGTTCCGTGGATTCCTGTTTCTGGAAGTGCTAATGAGCGATTAGAAAAAGCTGTTGAAAGGGTTGATGAAGTTATTAAGTTAAACAATCAAAACCTCAATGAAAATCAAAACCTCAATGATCAAAGAGACGATGAACAATAGAACTGACGATAGACAGTCCATAAAGTTCAAGTGTCAAGTTTAAACATCAAGCTCAAAAGACTTAGAAGAACATACTAAACATCTTAAACTCTAAAGCGAAGTCAAGGGCTACTAAATCTTCCCAAACTTCTAAACCTATAAAACGCATTAAACATCTTAAACCAATCAAACATATTAATCATCATAATCCCACCCTCATATTCAAAAGATGTCCTTTAAAGCCAACCTTCTTATATGCTCTTATCGCAGCTTCGTTTTCTTCATAGACATCGAGTCTTACTTCCGTGACGCCTTGAGCCTTAGACCAGGTCATCAAACTATTAATTATTAGCTTATTGATACCTAATCCTCTATGCGAAGGAAGGACATACATATATCCCAAGTAGGCATAGCGATCATGCTTAAGATATGGTTTCGCTTCCAGAATTTTAGCATAGCCCGAACCCACCAGAACCTCATCTTTAACTGCAACTAAAACCTCCGCCTCTTCAGCATTAATCAACTTTTCTAAATCATAGTAAGAGATAGGGTCGGCGGCCAAGGTCTCATCATATGGTCGTTCAGCCAATATCACTCCTTGCTCAAATTCTTTGAGGGTAGTAAGATCTTCTATGTGTGCTTTTCTAATTATTACTTCGGACATATAGCAAGATAAGTACTTTTTTAAGTTCAAGTTGACATTTGACAAGGCGGCTTTAGCCCCTTGAGCTCTACATATAGAATTCCAGACTACAGACGATCAGTTAAATGAAGTGCATAGACATTTAGTCACATAAGCACTTAGAAACATAATCACATCACAACCTATAAAACGTGTAAAACATATTAAACGCACTAAACTCTATATCTTCTTCCTCCGTTTCTTCTTCTTACCTTTTTCAAACTCGTTGATATCATCGATAAGTGCCATGTAATCATACTTTTTCTCGCGTTCGATATTAAGGGTATTAGCATATTCTAATTTGTCTACCTTAATGACAGTGATCAATTGCTTTAGAAAACCTTGTATCTCATCGAGCGTTTCTTTTTCATCTTTAGCACAAAAAGAGTACGCATGACCTTTGCGTTTGCCACGACCGGTACGTCCTACCCTATGCACATAATTCTCTGCTTCATCGGGTAGGTCGTAGTTAATGACAATATCTACATCTGAGATATCGATGCCCCTTGCGGTGACGTCGGTTCCGATCAACAATTTTACGTCACCATTTCTAAATTGCTCTAAAACTTCAGAACGCTCTTCTTGGTTTTTGTCACCATGGATCGTCAATGAATCGATATCAACACGTGCCATAGCTTTACTGACCCGTTCTGCTCTAACCCTTGTTCTTACAAACGTTAAGATCTTTGATTCGGGATTTTCTGTGACTACTCTTTCTAAAAAGAAGCGCTTGTCATCCATCTCCACATAAAGGACAAAATGCTCAATGTTTTTAGAAACTGGATCCTTAGGAGAGATCTGTATCCGGATGGCATTTTGCTTGACAATTTTATAGGCGATCTTCTTGATCTTATCATTGATCGTCGCAGAAAAGAAAAGTGTCTGACGGCGCTTAGGAAGTCTACGTAAGATATCATTGATGTCTTTTTTAAATCCCAAGTCCAACATATAATCAGCCTCATCTAAGACAAGCATCTCTATCTGATCTGTAGTCAAATGTCCTTGGTGGATCATATCAAACATCCGCCCAGGCGTCGCGATTACAATGTCTACTCCTTCCTCAAGCGCTGCTATCTGAGGATCTTGATCTACCCCACCGATGAGTGGCAAGGATTTGAGGCCGGTGTATTTCGCAATAGCGGAGATGACCTTATCAATCTGAGTAGCCAGCTCATGTGTAGGAACCAAAATCAGTGCCTTGACATGCTGCCCACCCTTACGAAACTTGCTATGACGATAGACGATGTCCACGATGGGTATCGCAAACGCTCCTGTCTTGCCCGTGCCTGTCTGAGCTACGGCAAGCAAGTCCTCACCTTTTAAGATATTGGGTATCGACTTAAACTGTATATCGGTCGGTCGCTTGAAGCCAAGCTCCGCAAGTCCCTTCTTAACCTTAGCATCTATCTTATAATCTGCAAACTTCATGTTTTTCTACTTGGCCTAATAATAAAAGGCGCGTCTGAATGAAGTGCGAAGTTAACGCTTCTACGGGTGATAGATCTCTATTAAGAAGATCTGCCAAAACTTAAGTTTGATACTTGACTAAACATTCTATAGCATAGTCCAATCTAAAATATCATAGCAAACGTAAACTTGATACTCCCGGTAGCTGTTTCTTCATCTACTATAACCCCGGCCTTAGGTTCAAAATATATGTTGTCGGCTAATCCAAAGGCATACCCAAGATGAATATCACCCAGAAATGCAGTACCAAAACCAGTGATAATTCCAGCATTAACTTCTATCGGAGCCATCCCTCCTAAATAATACTTTCCTCCGATTGAGATGTTATTTAAGGTATTGCCTCCGGTATTCAGAATACCTAGTCTTCCTTTAACAACAAAATCTTCACTTACAAACTTCCCTATGTCCAACCCAATCTGAGTAAACGTCGACCCATCAGCAAATAAAATTGATCCTCCTGTACCCCCTGATCCACTTGTAAAAATGCTTGTGCCAGTTTCAA
>CALDEM010000012.1 GCA_937942435.1 uncultured Saprospiraceae bacterium | reverse complement strand
TCACTTAAGTCTTTCAGACCAAGCTCAATCACTCCATATTCTCCAAAACCACCCAAGATAAAATTACTCTTCATTCATTATTGAAGCCCATTATATTTTTTAGATTGAAGAATAGATAAGAATCACATTCTTGAGCGAAAGGTTTTTCAACCTCTTCGCGACAAAAACAAGCAGTCAGATTTTGACATTAGAAATTGCAAAGAAAAAATGTCGTCTCCATTAAAAAGAAGCGCTGAGGTTGGAAGCCTACTGCAACGATCGTAGTTGGCATGATCATTCTTCATTCTACCCTACCACTCCACAACCACATCACCAAACCCTAACGGCACCACTACCCCATCAAACAACTCTCCATCAACTTTAATACTAAGACCTTCCGCAGGCAATCCATGCAAATCCAACTTCACTCGATCATACGAAGGTTGATAATCGCCTTCGACACTTTGCTTGATCTTTAAGTAACCATCGCCTCCTTCTAATGTGTAGGTCGCGTATCGGTAAGATCCAGTTTGGTACTCATAGCCATTGTGGGCGTCTTCGTAGAAATTAGAAACTTCTATCCCATTTTTATAATAGACTGAAAGTGTGATCTCTTCGATTTCTTTTTCTCCTACGTATTGTTGTACTGGATATAACGGGATGATCGCTCCTTCTTTTATAAATACAGGGTAAGTAGACTTGGTCAATGGAAAGGTGGTTGTTTGACCTCCATTTTCTAATTTATCTGTCCAGTAGTTATACCATTTCCCTTGAGGGAGATATACTTCTTTAGATTGTGCCATCTCCTTGCTGATCGAAGAAGTGAGTATATGATCTCCGCACAAGAACTCATGGTCGCGGTTATGTGTATCTACATCATGCTGATCATAAAACGATAGTGGTTTTAGGATGGGTACACCTGTACTGTGGTGCTGATAGAATGCTGTATAATGGTATGGCAACATGCGATACCTCAACTCAATCGCTTCTCTAAACAAATCAAGCGCCTCCTCACCAAATGACCATGGCTCTTGATCGCCATCGTCTTGACTGCTATGCACTCTACAGAATGGATGAAAGATCGCTAACTGTATCCACCTTACAAACATATCAGGCGTCGGATGACCGATGAAGCCACCTATGTCCGAACCTGCAAATGACACACCACTGACAGCGAGTCTTTGGCATTGTATATTGGCCAACCATACGTGTTGCCAAGTGGCTATGTTGTCACCTGTCCAGACGCTTGAGTAACGCTGGAGACCTGAGTAGCCAGATCGCGTGATGATCAATCCTCTTTTGTTATTGCCGTGCTTCTTGACGCCATCATAAGTAGATCTTGCCATCTGCATGCCATAGACGTTGTGCGCCTTGCGATGACTGCTTAAGTGGCCGTCATAATCAAACATCACATCGTCAGGCATCGTCTTAGACTCTACTTCAAATAGGGCTGGCTCATTCATATCATTCCAGACGCCAGCAACGCCGAGGTCGTCGATTAAGCCCTTATAAAGATCAGCCCACCAATCACGCACCTCTGGCTTTGTAAAATCAGGGAAGTAACAATCTCCAGGCCAGACCTTACCTTCTGCATATGGGCCATCCAAGCGCTTACAGAAGTAACCTTTCTCCAGTGCTTCTTTGAATACCGGATAGTCATGATCCTTCTTGATACCTGGATCTATGATGACCATTGTTTTAAAGCCTTGATCTCTTAGGTCATCAATCATCTTCTTGGGTTCTGGAAACCGCTCCTTGTCCCAAGTAAAACATCTAAACCCATCCATATAATCGATATCAAGATAGATGGCATCACAAGGGATACGCACTTCCCGCATCTTAGTCGTGATGTCTCTTACTTGCGACTCTGGGTAGTAACTCCACTTACATTGTTGGAAGCCAAGCGACCAAAGCGCTGGCATATCTGCAACTCCTGTCAACTGAGCATATCTCTTGTTAACATCTAGTAACTCCGGACCTGCAATGAAGTAGTAGTTCATCTCTCCACCATGTGCCCAGAAACTGGTCGCCGAGTTACGCTCATTACCAAAGTCAAAAAATGTTCTGAAAGTGTTGTCAAAGAAGATCCCATATCCGATGCCTTTGTGGAGGCCATAATAAAACGGTATGTTTTTATAAAGTGGGTCCCAACCGTAGTCATAACCATAGCAGTCAGTACCCCAATTTTGAAATCTCTTTCCTTTTAGATTGAGTTCTGATGGCTTATCTCCAAGGCCATAGTACACCTCTGATGGATATACCTGCTTCGACATCTGAACGATGTCATTACCTGTAGACTCATCGTCTTCATAGTGAAAGCCTTTCTCGTCCTTATTGATCACATTGTCATCAAGATCAAGGAAGGTGACCAAGAAGTCCGCTTTATTAATGCGACATTTGACGGCAGTCGTACTGATCTCTATGACATCTGGCCCATCGTCGAAGTGGACCGCTCCGGGATCCTTTTTAAACTTAGGATCAAGAGCATATGAGAAGTCTTCTTGAAAGTATAATTCTGATCCATATCTCACTCTTATAATCTGAGGAGTGATGGGTTCGATTCTGATGATGACACCATTGTCACTGGTGGCTTCGAGTCTGCCGTCTTCCCACTTGGAAGAGGTCATAGATCCGGGAAAAATTTCAGTTTTGTTCACTTGCGCTAATCTTTAAGATAATTCTAATAGGCAAGGACGGCTACGACACTGCAAGATCCTATACCTCATTCATACTGACAGCCACAAACATAAGACAAAGGCTACTGATATCTTCTATCTACGCCTCTATTTTGGTGTTATCAGGTATACTGGCTCCTTTCTTAACAATCACGATGCCTTGACGAATGCAGTATGTATCTGTCTCCGTATCAGCTAAAGCTTCTGATCCAACGATCGTACAGTTGTCACCAATACGAGCATTCTTATCAACGATTACATTTTTCAAATAACAGTTTTCTCCAACTCCCAGGAGTTTGAGATCTGGATTGGCTTCTAAGTCATTGAGCGTCTGATAGTAATCAACACCCATGATGATCGTATGGCTGATCTTAGTCCCCTTTCCTATCCTAGATCTCACACCTACGACAGATCTTTCTATATGCTCAGCATGTATGATGGCTCCACCTGAGATCAAAGCTTGATCCATCTTTGTGCCAAATACCTTAGATGGAGACAGCATCCTGGAGTTTGTAAAAACAATATTGATATTGTCATATAGATTGAACTCAGGTAGGTAATCTGTTAACTTAAGATTAGCCTCAAAGAAAGAAGCGATGGTTCCTATATCCGTCCAGTAATTACCAAATGCGTAGCTCGTTGTTTTATAATCCTTACGCTCCACCGCATAAGGAATAATCTCTTTTCCAAAGTCGAGGGCTTTTGGGTTTTCACCAAATAGTTTACTCAAGACACCTGCTTTAAAAACATAGATACCCATCGACGCAAGAAAGTGCTTGTCTTGATTAGCGTATTCTGGTGCCACTTCAGACTTCCAATTAGAAAGTTCTCTCATCGGCGGCTTCTCTACAAAGTCATCTATAACGCCATCACCATTGACCTTCATGATACCAAATGCCGTAGCATCCTTATCTACAACTGGTATAGTCGCTACTGTCAGATCCGCATCTTGCTCTTCATGAAAATCTATAATCTTTCTAAAATCCATCTGATATAATTGGTCACCAGACAGAATCAAGACATTGTCAAACTTGTGTTTATCTAGATGCACCACCACTTGGCGTACCGCATCTGCAGTACCTTGAAACCAATCCATGTTATCAGCAGTCTGCTCTGCAGCAAGAATATCTACAAAGCCTTTAGAAAACTGATCAAAACGATAAGCGTTCTTTATATGTTGATTAAGTGACGCGGAGTTAAACTGTGTCAAGACAAACATCCGATTGATCTCAGAGTTAAGACAATTAGAAATTGGAATATCAATCAACCTAAACTTACCTGCGATCGGGACAGCAGGCTTTGATCTATGACCTGTCAATGGATATAACCTCGACCCTACTCCACCGCCAAGGATGACAGCAATTGTGTTTTTAGCACTCATGTTACTTAGTTAATTGATTATAAATACGAACATATTTTTTGGCAGACTTAGTCCATGAGAAGTCCATCTTCATAGCCTTACTCCTCAGTTTTTTAAATCTCTTCTGATTCTTATATAGGTGTAATGCCCTACCCATCGCATGCGTCAAGTCATCGACACTATCATAGTCAAATGATACACCCAACCCTTCTGCTTCAAAATCCACGACTGTATCCTTCAGACCTCCAGTCTTTCTAGCTATCGCCAATGAACCATATCTCATAGCAAACATTTGGTTGAGACCGCAAGGCTCAAACCGAGAAGGCATCACTATAAAGTCTGAAGCGGCGTAGATTTGATGAGCTAAGCTTTCATTGTAGCCTATAAAGCAAGCCACTCGCTCTGCGTATTTATCTCGGAGTTCTTGGACTCTCTTTTCTATAAAAGGGTCACCCGATCCTAAGACAAAGAAGTTGACAAAACCAAAGCGGGCCAACACTCTTTCTATCGCTGGCACCAAAAGATCACCTCCCTTCTGATGTGCAAATCTTCCTATGAAACTGATCAATGGGATATTATTAAGATGATACAACTCAGATAAGATATCTGCCTTGTTTACTTTTTTAAATTGATCAACGGTGGTGGTCAACTTATTAGAAAGCAGTTTGTCTGTTCTAGGATTCCACGCTTCGTTGTCTATACCATTGAGTATACCAGAAAACTTATCAGGTTCTTTCTCACTCATAAATTGTAATGCTGGCATATGCTCCTTCATCTCGTCGAGGTAGCTTGGTGAGACCGTATTGACATGATCTGCAAATCTCATGGCCACAGCTACAGCATCCATATATCCATCCCATTCTATATACTGACTATACTTTGTAGAAAACTTAGGTAAGAGATCAAGTCTCGTCCAAGGATATCGACTATTGTAAGCGCCATTGTGGATGGTATAGAATGTTGGCATCTCTTTTAGCCGCTTAAAAGTCTCCGTCTTCTTCATCAAGAAAGGGATAAACCCTACTTGATGATCATGACAATGTACAAGATCAAAACTCGCTTTTGATTTTGGATCATTGAGCCACTGTAGCACACTTCTTTGAAAAGCAATATTACGCTCCGCTTCATCTTGAAAGCCATGACCAAACTCATTGAGATAGATAGAATCTCTATCAAATCGCCCAGGTATGTCTATACAGTAATAATCAAATGACAAAGTACCTTTCTTCACTTTATAAATATCAAAGAGTGTACTCTTTCCTTCCATCTCAAATGAGCCAGAGTAAACATTTCTAAAAATCTGTTGATCAAACCACGGCAACTTATATCTGGGTGTCACTACTGTAGGAACCCAACTTTGATCGATCAAGTACTTAGGCAATGCACCTACTACATCAGCCATACCACCTGCCTTAGCTGCTGGATAACACTCCGTTGATATATGTAAGACTTTCTTCTTTGCCATTATTCTAATTACCGTTTTTATAATTTATAATTCTATCGAGTTCCTTTACGCTATTTCTTTGCCTTCATGATGGTCACACCCAGCGGAGGCAACTTTATATCTACACTATGCCCATAGCCATGTGCATCTATGGCTTCACTTTTTGTATTCTTATTGAGACAAGCACCGCTACCCCAATATTTATAATCGTTACTGTTAAACATTTCTATCCATTTGCTTCTATCAGGTACACCGACTCTATAAGATTGATGTGCGATTGGTGTAAAGTTGCAGACGACCAGTAACATCTCATCATCACTATGTCTGATGTAAGAAAGCACACTGTTTTTATGATCCGTATGATCTATCCATTGGAAACCCTTAGGCTCAAATGAAAACTGGTGTAAGGCCTTCTCTCTTTTATAAAGTGCGTTTAGTTCTTGGATCATCTTCTTCATGCCATCATGTGGCTCATGATCCAACAAATGCCATGCGATGCCATCGTCAACACTCCACTCAGTGGTCTGACCGATCTCATCTCCCATAAACAATAGTTTATGACCGGGGTGTGTATACATATACGCATATAGTAATCTGACATTAGCAAATCTCTGCCACTCGTCACCGGGCATCTTATTGATCAGAGATCTCTTACCATGCACTACTTCATCATGTGATAGTGGCAGGACAAATGATTCTGAATAAGCATACGCCATACTAAAGCTCACCTCGTTATGATGATGCTGGCGATGTATCGGTTCGCGCTCCATATATCTTAGCGTATCATTCATCCATCCCATCATCCACTTAAATCCAAATCCCAGTCCACCTTCATGCACAGGCTTGGATACACCACCAAATGCAGTCGATTCTTCAGCCATCATCATGATGCCAGGATGAGTGCCATAGCAACTCTTATTGAGTTCTTTTAGAAAAGAGATAGCAGCGAGGTTTTCATTGGTTCCATATTCGTTAGGATCCCATTCCCCGTCATCGCGACTATAATCAAGATAAAGCATCGAAGCTACCGCATCGACACGCAGCCCATCTATATGGTATCTATCCAACCAAAAGTGTGCGCTTGATAGTAAGAAGGATTGCACTTCAGGACGCTCATAATTAAAGATGAGGCTATTCCAATCTGGATGAAATCCTTTTTTAGGATTAGGATGCTCATAGACCTTCGATCCATCAAAGTCAGCCAGCCAACTTTCATCAGATGGAAAGTGAGCAGGCACCCAATCCAATATAACCCCGATCCCTGCTTGATGCAATGCATCTACTAATGCCATAAAATCTTGAGGACTCCCAAACCGACTCGTAGGTGCAAAAAATCCAGTAGACAAGTAGCCCCAAGAGGGGTAATAAGGATGCTCAGTCACTGGTAGCAACTCCACATGAGTAAATCCCATATCGACCACATATTCGACTAACTCAACGGCCAGCTCAACATAGTTTAGTGACGTCTGATCCTCCTTCTTCTTCCAACTGCCCAGATGTACTTCATAGATAGATACAGGCTCGGCATAAGGATTAAACTTGCTACGTGCCTCTATCCAACTCTTATCATCCCACTCATACCAAGTATCCCAAGTGATGGATGATGTCTGCGGTGCCATCTCAAAGAAGAGCCCATAGGGATCTGCTTTTTCTCTTATGACATTATCATAGTGACTCTGGATACGATACTTGTACAGTTCGCCTCTCTCTACATCTGGGACAAATCCTTCCCAGATACCACTGCTATCCCATCGCACATGAAGCTCATAATCTCGCCCATTCCAATAGTTAAAGTTGCCGATGACTTGGACCGATCTGGCAGCTGGCGCATAAACTGCAAAGTAGGTTCCTTTGCGGCCGCCAACTTCAATCTGCCTGCTCCCTAGTTTGTCATAAAGCGATGTGTGCTGTCCTGACTTAAACAGGTATATATCATACTCTGTCAGTATACTATGAGCAATCACTTTATGAGCCATGCAGTAGGTTTGATTTATTTGTCCACTTTCGTAAATATAGTTTTTGTGGCATAGAAAAAAGAAAGGAAAATCCACGGGTTTTGTTATGTCCAAAAACCGCAATTCATACTGAAGATATTACCTTACCGCCTATTGATAAGGGCAATTGCAGTTTTTATCAAGGGTAAGAAGAGCTATAAATACTCACTTATTTGAGATATAATTTGACGTAATCCAGAGTAGGTAATAAAGGCAAATTTGGTTTTTGTCAAAGCCACAGATGTAAAAGACATTCATGATGAGATTCAAATTTTCATTCTTTTTAACCATCTCGATAATAGGAATATCCTGCATGAATACAAAGAAAACACCCAAGGCCGCTACTATAAAAGTCATGTCTTACAACATACGTCATGGGCTAGGATTGGATACTATACTGGATCTATCGCGATCGGCTCAGGTTATATCATCAGAAGCACCTGATATATGTGGCCTGCAGGAGATAGACAATTATTGCACACGGTCTGATAGTATCGGCCAAACAGACTATATCGCCAATAGAACTAATATGACCGGCACTTTTGGAAAGTTTATGGACTTTCAGAAGGGTCAATATGGTATGGCAACTTTGACAACTAAGTCTATCATATCAACTAAGATATTAGAACTGCCTGAAGGGAAATATGAACCTAGATCATCAATTGTTCACGAATTAGAAATAGCAGATGATTGTATCATTGCATTTGCTAATGTTCATTTTGATTGGCTCAGTGACGAAAGCGGAAAAGATAGTCGATTTAAACAAGCCAAAACGTTAGTGACGTATCTCGATTCATTAAATCGCCCAACTATCATCACAGGTGATTTTAATTGCACACCTGACTCACCGACTATGAGTTATTTTGCCGATCAAGGATATGAGTTTGTTAGAAAAGGGAATAACAACTTAAGCTTTCAAGGATCAGATAAAATTGAGATAGATCATCTAATATTTAGAAACTATGGTAATGTAAAATTTGAATTAAAAAGTACTTACCTTTTAGATGAACCTATTGTATCGGATCATCGACCTTTGATAACAACCTTGGATTTAATCTTCTGATCGCCCAAGCTCCCATTGACTGAATAAAGGTTTCTTATCCTACCTCACAACGGTAACATCACCCACCAACTGATGAGGCTCGACATCTGCTAAAATTTCGATATGGTATGCATAAACTCCAACTATATATGGCCCAGGTATCCATCCGTCATCAGCCACATTGGTATTGATTCTTTCTTTGCGGAAGACTTCATTGCCCCATCGATCGAACACACTTAGATTATAAAGGAACGAATACTCTCTATTGACATGAAGAAACAAAACCTGATTGATAGGGTTAGCAGGAGCTTGTTTCATAATGACATTGGGGACATAAAAATCTATAATAGGATCAACGAAAAATTCTAACGATCCATCAGCTTCACAACCAAATTCGTCGATGACAAATACATCGTAAGACCTGTCTTCTGCGATATTCACAATTGGATCTAAGCAGTCATTACAACTCAATCCTTGACTTGGCGTCCATCTGACTTCAGATACTATACCATTGATATCTATATCAATTGGGTTATCTACGTAAGGCAGTATGCTGTCGTGATTAAGTATATCCAATTCTAATTGGGGCCTCACCTCCAGCGTCCATTCTAACTTAAGGCTATCGCAACCTGACTGGGCTTGAAACATATACTCGTATGTTCCAGACTCATCATATTGTTGATCCATGAATATGGCAGACTCACCAAAACAAATCGTAGTGTCCGTAGATATGGTCTGAAGTGGATCTGTATAGTTGACATTAAGTGAATAAAAAATAGAATCACATCCTGAACGTGAGCTAGTCAATGTTTCTTCATAAGTACCTGATGATGCAATCGTCTGTGACATAAAAACGACGGACTCTCCATGGCACAGGGTTGTATCAGATGAAATCGAAACTGGACGATCAGTAACAGTTAGATCCAACTGAAAGATAATTGAATCACATCCACTTTCCGCAAAGGGTATCATGGACTCATAAAATCCAGTTTCCAATATATACGCGTTATCAAAGAAAGTAGAATCTCCAGAACAGATCAAAACTTGATCTGATATGACTTGCGGCAGTGGGTACAAACTTAGATCAAGCCTACGCACTAAGGAGTCACAACCATCTCGTGTTGATGTATATAGATGTTCATAATTACCTGCTTGAGACACCTCTTCTCCATCCCAAAGCAGTGAGGTGCCAGGACAGATAATCTCTTCTTGTAACTCTTCAACTACTGGCGCTATCCAAATATCATAATCCACACTTTGCTCTATCACAGTCATACATCCTTCTTGGTCTATGACTTCAAGTGTTACAAGATTAGCTCCTCGATCAGGATTAGTTATGATTGCATTTTGTTCTTGACCAACTACTTCGCCTTGATATATCCACGTCCATTCTAGGCCATCTGGACTATTAAAAATTGAAGTATTGGTTAGATATAATGGTCCTTCTTCACAAGGATCATTGCTACTCTCAAAATTCAGTTCTACAAGAGGTAGCACACTAATTTGTAAAAAAGAAGTATCGACACATATTTCCAGATCATTAAGAATCATATAACCTTGATAGACTCCACGTTCTGGAACATTGAATAGAAAATCTCTCTTATCTAAACCTTTTGCCTGCACGACTAAGCCTCCCTCTTCATCATATAAGATCCACTTGTAATCATTAATATTGGCTATGTTAGTACTTCTATTTATAATATTAAAAGAGCTTTCGCAGCTCACAAATTGATGTACTGGTTCATCCGTAAAGCCTGGTACACCATTTTCTAATAACATCGGTGACTCTAAGTCCGCAGTGACACGTGGATTACATAGCTCTACATTAAATTCAAAATCTCTTCTATAACTTCCGATCAACTCACTGCCCCTATATTCTTCTACACATACACCTACTACAAATGAGCCTAAGATATTAGGAACACCACTGATCCTACCCGTTTCAGAATCTATGACTATCTGTGGACTTCCTCCTACAGGGTTGGCCTCATTGTAAATACCTGTGTACTGGACATTGGCAAATACCGGGGCACATACTTTGGGATCAGGCTTTGTACAAAAGCAGCATTCGGAAGGAACAGAAAAATCAGGGTTGGCTCCAGATGAGAAAGGTGTACAAAAAGTATAAACCAACCGATCTCCTTCTTGATCGGTAGCGCTATGATCAAAGTTAAAGTCCTCACCTAAGCAAACGAATATCGGAGGAAACTCTTTGAAGACGGGGCTATTGTTTTCAAAACTCAGAGCAGCTGGTGTTATAATTATATCATAGACAGCTCCAGTGTTATTGGGGTCGACAATATTGGTAATGGTAGCGTTGCGACAACATCGTTGATATGCGATCATATACTCATAGGGGCCGACATCTATTGTAATTTCAAAATTGTAAAAAGCGGATTCTATAATAAGGTTACTGAGCTTCTGATCTTTGCATGGATCATTGAGCGCATCTATCTCAGAGACTGCGCCTATCGGCTGATTACGCACCACATCAAATACCTCCCATACTCCTCCTGGAATCCTTCTATATATCCCAAAGTCTGCTAGCACATCAAATGCTATCCCCGCTGTGTCTCGATAGATTATATATTCTAATGCATATGTAACTTGTGTTCGGTCGTGATTGTAGGATATAAGCTCATAAGTTACATCACCTCCTATGATATGCGAGGCCCGCAGATCTGCCGTGTATAGCGACGCTACGCAAAGAAAAAGTAAAACAGAATAGAAACTCTTTTGTGCCATGAAATCATTAGTAACCCAACAACGACGACTATAACAATCGCCTTATTCTTTCTTTTATGTCAGGTTGGTATAATAATCAAGCACAGTTATATCTGCGCTCTGACTATAGTTCATGGATGGGTTGCTCTAAACACGTAATACGGTTAAAGCAGCAAAAAAATTGCTCAACAGTAAAGTTGCAGAACTTAGTCAAAGAAAACAAAAGGGTTAACCCTTGGTCAACCAAGATAGCTCACCTACCTAAAATGAGTTGTCAAGCTTACGACTATAGAAGTTGATATCACTTTGATTTTATAACTTAGGGCATGTACTAATTGTTAATAAGGCACAAATAACAATGACCACCATGAAATACATACCCGTTTTATTAGCACTACTGAGCATTATATCAACAATATCTTTGGATGCTCAATCAAAATGGCAAGCACCCGACAATCCTATAGAGTTAGGCCAAGTCCATTGGTTAAGAAATTATGATGATGCACTTGCACAGTCAGAAGAAAGTGGCTTACCTATATTTATACTTTTTCAAGAAGTGCCAGGATGTTCTAATTGTACCACTTATGGCAATGAGGTCTTATCGCACCCATTTATGGTTGAGATGATCGAGACGCACTTTGTACCACTTGCTATCTTCAACAATAAAGGTGGGCATGACAGGGAAGTATTGAAAAAATATAACGAACCCACATGGAATAATCCAGTAGTTAGAATAGTAAACCACAAAGGAAAAGATCTTGTCAATCGACTAAGCGGTGACTTCTCTAAAGGAGGACTGGCCAATAAAGTGAGTAATGCCCTTCAACTGACCAACCAAGTCGAGCCAAAGTACTTCTCGATATGGAAGCAAGAGCTTAAAGGCGAGAAGAATCAAGAAGAAGCTTATCTATCGATGTTCTGCTTTTGGACTGGAGAAAAGGAGATCGCCAAGATCCCTGGTGTTTTATCAACGGAAGCTGGTTTTATGCATGGTAAAGAAGTAGTAAAGGTCGAGTACGATAAAGCACAAACTAATCTTAATAAGATTGTCAAAGTGGCTAAAAAGAAAAGTGTAGCGGACCAAGTATTTGCCGATAAGAGCGTCATAAAAAATGCAGACAAGAAAGTAGGAAAATATAGAGTGGACCGAGAAGTAAAGTACTATCTGTCAAAAACGAAGTATAAGTCGATCCCGATGACACCTCTTCAAGCAGCAAAAGTCAACTCGTTGATCGGTCAGGGTCAGAACCCAAATGATCTCTTATCACCAAGACAACTTGCACTTTTATCTGTCGACAGCTCTAACAAAAACCTGATCAATCAGGACTTTGTGAGCTCATGGTACGACGTAATTGCTATGTAAAGACAAAAATTTTGTCTTTTTTCATCGGCTAAAGGCTCAGTTGAGTAGTTATTTTTCCCGATTGAAGCATTAAGAGTTGAAGCATTAGTAAATTGATGACTAATTGCAGATAAATAATTTATCATTGAGACTCCTATTATTAGACATAGCAAAAAGCATCTTAAGAACGCTACAAAATAAAGCTGCTGCTGCAAGCCTATGCTTTCTGCTCACAGTAACAGCAGGTCTGCAACACAACTTGTCTGCACAGACCAATGGTCAGTTCATCTATGGTATGATCACTACAGAAGATGGCGATGAGTATGAGGGCTTCATGAGATGGGGTAAAGAAGAGATGACTTGGCATGATATCTTTAACTCTACCAAGACAGACGAAGAGATGGGCAGAAGTACTAAGTCAGGCGGCTCACTATGGGGTGACTTTGATTGGAGCATCAGCAGCTTATGGAAGGACAAGTACAAAGGATCCAACCACACATTTGCATGTCAGTTTGGAGATATCGCTGCCTTATATCCACAAAGACGAGAACGAGTTGATATAGAGTTAAAGAATGGATCTATCATCAAGGTAGATGGCGGCTCTAACGATGTCGGAGCTACGATCACTATGCAGGACTATGAACTGGGACAGATAAAGTTTGATTGGGATCGTATAGAGAGTGTTGAGTTTTTTCAAGCCCCAACCGATCGCCGACCGAAGTATGGTAAGTTGCTTTATGGTACAGCTGAGACTCGCAGAGGAGAAAGATACACTGGCTTTATAAAATGGGATGATGATGAGCGCATGGGCGATGACATCCTCGATGGAGATAGTAGAAATGGTGAGCAGAAAGTACCCTTTGAAAACATAGTATCAATTGAAAAAGATGGTCGTGGATCACAAATCACTTTTAAAAGTGGTAGAGAGATATATCTTGATGGCAGCAACGATGTCGGGGATGGCAATCGTGGTATCATAGTTCACTCCGATGGTATAGGAACTATAGAAATACCGTGGAAATATTTTGATCGACTCACTTTTGAAGATCCACCTATCGGTCCAACGTACAGAGACTATGTGTTACCTGATGCCCTACAAGGCAGTGTTATCAGTTATGATGGTACAGAGTATGAGGGTCAGATTATATTTGACATGGATGAGCTCTGGGACTTTGAGATATTAGACGGAGAGGATGACTATGTAAAGTATGAGATCCCTTTCAGAAATATTAAAAGAATAGTCCCAAAGAATAGATCTTACTCACTGGTCTACTTAAGAAATGGACAAGAGCTTCTACTGGGAGACACACAAGATGTATCCAACAACAACGACGGTATACTTATAGCTCGCGATCCTAATAGGAAATCAATCTCCATAGATTGGGATGATATAGATGAGATCATATTTAAATAGATATTTTAAATACAAAAGTTAATCTTATCCGCATCTACTGAACCAACTGCATGAAAAGAGTGAACATCAGCGGCGAAAAAATCACACTGATTATCGGGTTGGTGTTATCCATCATCGCTGCTACCCTACTCTATACTCGCACTGCAGAAAGCAATGATGGCCAATCACTTAGTATCGTCCTATGCCTACTCGCCATCTCCCTAATCATCTTGGGTAACTATCTGGTGACTACTGTACTTGACCGATTAATCCCATGGAAAGATTACAAAATCAGAAGATTTATTTTTCAAGTGATCTTGGGCCTTGCCATATCCTTATTGTTTATCAACGCACTTTACTTTGGACTAAAGCATCTATATACTGACTCTCCTCCTGATATGGTACAGTTGATACTCATCAATAGCTATAGCGCTTCTGTTATCATACCTACGATCTCCATCTACTTTGGTATAAAGTTTCTACGCGCCTGGAATGCATCACAACTAGAAGCAGAACAATTACAAAAAGAAAATGCGCGCAGTCAGATGATGTCGTTACGCAACCATCTTGATCCACATTTTCTATTTAACAATCTCAATATACTATCCTCACTAATAGATCATGACGTGAGTCTATCGAAGACCTATCTTGAAAAATTTGCAGAAGTATACAGAACTATCCTTAAATCAGAACTCTCCGATCTCATATCCCTTAGAAAGGAAATGGAGCTCATAGATGCATACACTTATCTCATAAAGATCAGGTGGCGAGATGCATTGGATATCTCGATTGATGTAGCAGAAGAAGACTTAAACAAAGCGATACCTCCGTTAGCAGGTCAGATGCTTATCGAAAATGTAATAAAGCATAACACTATCTCTCGCTCTAATCCAATGCAAATCAATATAAAATCAGCCAATGGCAGTTTTCTTGAAATCAGCAATACTATAAAACCCAAAAAGTACGATGATGAAAAAAAATCTGGCACAGGACTGCTCAACATAAAGAATCGATATGCTTACTTCACAGATCGAAAAGTAGATATCCAACAAGAAGGCGGATACTTTAAAGTGTTGTTACCCTTATTAAAAATCGAAGAATAAAGACATGAAGGTTATAATAATAGAAGACGAATACTACGCAGCAGAAAAACTCAAGAATGAACTTACAGCCATAAATGATGAAATAGAAGTGCTCACCATCCTTGATTCATGTGAAGCATGTATCGATTATTTTAAGGAGCACACTGATTACGACCTAGTATTTAGCGATATCCATCTGGCAGATGGTCTTGTCTTTAACGTCTTTGGAGAAACCAAAATCATAAAGCCGATCATCTTCACCACTGCATATGACAAGTATGCGCTACAGGCATTTGAATCCAATGGGATAGACTATCTACTCAAACCGATTCAGTCAGATAGGCTAAAACAAGCACTAGAGAAATATCAATCGATGCACCAGTCATCATCCACTGGGCTTATGACTTACGATAAAATAAAAGAAATACTAAGCGACACGCAGAGAGAATATAAATCAAGGTTCTTATGCAAACTGGGAAACAAAATAAAATCCATACCTGTTTCTTCGATCAGTTACTTCTATAGCAAAGACAAGATGACCTTCATAGTTGATAAAGAAAAGAACAGATACCCTATCAATCACACACTGGATGAGATAGATAGCATGATGAATCCTGAACACTTTTTTAGATTGAACAGACAGTACATCACACACTATGATGCCATCAATGAGATACATCCATACTTCAAAGGAAGATTGAAAATCAAGCTACTGCCACTCCATCAAGACGACATAGTGGTGAGCACTGAGCGGTCTCCGTTGATGAAGGCTTGGTTGGATCGATAAAAGCCATCCAGTTCATCCTTACAATGTGCCACTTCATCTTAAAGTTCTTCTATACCCGGATGCTTTGAGTCATATTTGAATTATCGATGCTTACATGCTCGATTATAATTATTCATTTACTGACAAACCTTTTAACGATGACTCAAAAATTCATTGCACTAATGATTACTGCATGCCTCAATGCAGCTTTTGTAAACAACATAGAGATACTGCCTACTTCTGATAGCGATATCTACATCTATGGTAAAGTATATACAGATGATGACGAAGTATATGAGGGTCAGATCAGATGGGGAAAAGAAGAAGCCTTTTGGTTTGATCACTTCAACTCTTCAAAACCTGAAAATGAAAACTTAGAATATCTATCACGAAAAGAAATCAAGAGTCTGGATGAGGATCACTACAGAAGTGACATCAAGAGCTTATTTGGATGGGAGGTCAACTGGGGTAACGATCATACACACTCTTTCTCATGTGAGTTTGGCAATATCAACTCATTAGAGATCGGACGTAGAGGGAGGATAGAGTTAGAACTAAAGAATGGCGAAAAATTAGAATTAGAAGGTGGCTCTAATGACATCGGCACCTACGTACAGGTATCAGATCAGTCCATCGGTCACATCAAAGTTGATTGGGACAGAATAGAACGTGTAGAGTTCATGCAAGCTCCCATAGGCTATGATAGTTACTATGGTGCTCCTCTATATGGTACTGTAGAAGTAGAATCAGGAGAACAATTCACTGGATATGTACAATGGGATCATGACGAGCGACTAGCCAATGATGAGCTCAATGGTAAAAATAGAGATGGTGAGATTGACTTAGAATTTGGCAATATAAAAAGCATAGAGCGTGATTCTAGAAGCTCCATTGTTACTACCAATTCTGGTAGAAGTTTAAATCTAAGGGGCACCAATGATGTCAACAATGAGAATCGTGGTGTCATCGTCAACATACCAGGACAAGGAAGAGTTGATATACCTTGGGATGAGTTTGAGATAGTTACTTTCTCAACACCTAAGATGGGCATTATAAATTATGATGACTATGACGCATCGATAGAGATCAGTGGCACGGTAGAAACGGAAGAAGGAGACAAAGTCGATGGTAGGATCGTCTATGATCTTGATGAGGCTTACCAATTTGAAATACTCAATGGTAAGAAAGATGGCATCGAGTACCATATACCATTTCAATTAATAAAAAGTATCCATCCAGCAAGTCGCAAAAAAACGGTTGTAAAATTGAAGTCTGGTAAAGAAATTAAGCTTGAAGATAGTGTGGACGTCAATGAAGACCACGATGGGCTACTTATCTTTGGATCAGATGACGAACCAAAGTATATACCTTGGCATGAAGTAGAATCAATCAGTTTTTAAAAAATACTCCTTTCACTGATTGCTAATGATTAGAAATAATATCAAAACCGAAATACAACCAATAAATAGTAGTGAAAGCCTTTTTAGGAGATCCCGAGTAATGACTTGGGATCTTCTTTTTTTATTGTAACGAAAGAAAGAGATCAAACACAAGTGTCAATCCCCTTCTCCGACTCTTGTATAACAAGAATCTCAACGTACCTATCGTACGAGAGCACATAAGGTGCTCCCTATTTCTTTATTTTGACTCAGCGACAATTGAAAATTGGTAATTTTCAATTTTAGATTGGCTAACTAAACGAATGTTATAGTCTAAGATCATTTACGATCAACTTACAGAGTTTTGAACATATTTACTGCATTAAAATCCTCACTCTTTATAATGCGTATATCCATACTCTCATTCCAATGTAATGAGTATTTAGCTATCTATAAGAAGAACCTAAGTTAAAATTGTAAAAAATTAACGTTAACCTTACCGTTAACGTTATCAGTAGCTTTAACGTACAAAAGCCGCCAAAATCATTACAATTATGAGTATTTTAAAGAGGGTACAATAAATAAAACAAACGATTGACAATCTTTAAGGCAAGAGTATTATTTCAGCATAGCTGCTAAAATCTCTTTCATCAATTTGCCCGATAGAGCTGAAGTAATACCACCAACATCTTTATCTGGATTGTACTCCACGATGTCCGCACCAAGCACTGGCACCTTCAGATTTTGAATGATCCCAAGCACTTGTCGTGGTGTAAGTCCACCACTTTCCTGATGAGAAACACCAGGAGCATAAGCAGGATCAAAGGCATCTATATCCAAAGAGATGTATAACGGTCGGTCAAATTGTGGCAGCTCATCTGTCTCAAAGTCTTTCATCTCTATCACTTCCACTCCATACTTGACAACCTGTTCTCGCTGATGAGGGGTAAAGGTTCTTATCCCTACTTGGATCAATCTTTCTGTAAGTTGGTCTTCCATGATCCGAGCAAATGGACACGCATGAGAATGCTTATCTCCCTCATATGAATCATACAAGTCTCCATGTGCATCTATATGCAAGATGTCAAAGCCTCCATGATATTTGGCGAAAGCCTTAACAATAGGATATGAGACTGAGTGATCTCCACCTATGGACAAGAGCTTTGCACCTTGTGTAAGGTGCTTCTTCGTATGATCATATATATCCCAGTATTGCTCCGGTGTATAATCTCCGATATCTTCGATCATATCCGGTGACACCTCGGTACCATCCTCAGCATAATGATTATAAGCCGATGACCACAATCGATCTCTTATGAGTTGAGGTGCTTTTGCTGGGCCTCTTAGAAAAGAAGACTTCTCATCATAACATATACCTTGGACTACTATCTTTTCGTGACTCATAGATGTTTATAATTTGCTTTGATCCAAAATTATAAAATGATCGTCCATCACATTGCCAACATAGACCTTGCCATTATAAGGGATAGCTACTGTCGACGCAGACATATCAGTACCATCACTTTCGTAAATAGAGGCAACCTTATAATCATCGGCCGAATCATAATCTATAGTTATAATCTCACTTGGCGAGTACTCATTACCACCTTCAAAATAAGAAGAAGATGCTAGTAGATTAGGATGACTACCGATCCATACCAGGCCATCTTCGTCAAGCTCTATATTGTCCACACCGGAGCTACAATCTATATCCACCGCATGATCGAGTCCACCATCACTTTTCAAGTTATAAACCTTAACCAACATTCCACGAGGAGAAGCGACATACAACACATTTTTTACACGGTCTATATTGATGCCATTGGCATAAGCGATATCCTCAGCTACTATACTATAATCACTACCGTCATAATAGCCTACATTGGATCTTCTAAATCCTAAAAAGTCCTCTAACATCAACCCGAGCTTTGTCTTAGAGCCATGATCATTAGTATAGTAAAAACGGTCCGGCCCGACAGCAACCACGTCATTAGGGCTAAAGACAAGATCATCCTTATGTGTCTTGATATGCCTGAGCTGACCATCACTCTTCAAGCGATACTCTTCTATACTATGCACCGTATTAGGGTCCATAGAACTCACTGCCTCCGTGCCTGTTGTAACATGATTAACGACTAATAGTCGGTAGGTATTAGAATCAAGCTGGATCATCGATATCCCATGCGGATATAGAGGCACATCAGGTTGTGCACGCATCAGTCGAGGTTGTGTCCTAGCATCGTTGAGATCCATAAAGTACAGGCCATTGACCGTCTCTTTACCATCTCTTCTGCCAGCTCGATCATCAGATGATACAATTAGAAAACCATCCGTTCTGCTGATCGCAAAATCTTCAGCACCTGGGATATGGATACTGGTGATCTCTCCATCATAAGTATTGTCAATGGCCCTAAAGAAGCCAGTCGTCACACAAGTGTACAATGCATATAGCACCACGAGAATCAGAATAATCAGGAGGACTTTGAGCACTTTCTTCATCGTTACTTTCATCTTTTTATAAACAATGACAAGATAGACTTCTGATCCATCTTTGTATGACATCTATGATACTTCCGCTAAATATAATTAGCAGTCAAAAAGACAAACTCAACTGTCCATCTCCTGATTGAGCGGAAGAGCCATCTGGAAAATTAGAAGAGGTCAGACCAATCAATCTAATAGCCGTTCCTTCTTCATAATTATCACGTAAGAGCTGCAAGCCGATTTTTGTAATCTCTTCTTTACCAGTTATTGGATAAGCTAAGGACTTACTCCTTGTTATGTTATCAAATGAGGCAGTTTTTAATTTTAAAGTGATGGTTCTGCCATACTTATCAGCGCGCCCCAATCTTTCTACCAGTTTATCGATGATAACATGGAGTCGCTCTTCGAGAGCAGCTAATGTGGTCAAGTTCTCTTCAAAGGTTCGTTCAACCGCTAAGGACTTTCTTATTCTATTGGCCTTGACAGGTCGGTCGTCGATACCTCTGACAATGTCATAGTAGAACTTACCAGACTTGCCAAATCGCTTGATCAGATCAACTTGCTGCCATTGTTTGAGATCATGACCAGTGAAGATGCCTAAATCATTCATCTTCTTAGCCGTCACTTTTCCTACTCCGTAAAACTTCTTGATTGGCAATTTTTCTAAAAAGTCTATGGCCTGATGTGGCTTGATAACAGTGATGCCATCGGGCTTGTTTTCATCGGAAGCGATCTTAGCGATAAACTTACAATAAGACACACCTGCAGAAGCTGTCAGTTGGGTCTCATCGTAGATGTCCTTTTTTATTGCCTTTGCAATGTCAGTTGCATAAGCTATATCCTGCTTACACTCCGTGACATCCAGATAGGCCTCATCAAGAGAGAGCGGTTCTATCATGTCTGTATATCGAGAGAATATCTCCCTGATCTGCACGGACACTTCTTTATAAACATCAAAGCGTGGCCGAACGAATATAATATCAGGACAAAGCTCTTTGGCTTTGTAACCGGGCAATGCAGAGCGAACGCCAAAGACCCTTGCTTCATAACTACATGTAGTCAACACACCTCTCTTCTCTCCTCCTCCAACAGCTACTGGCTTCCCTCTAAGATCTGGATTGTCTCTTTGTTCTACGGACGCATAAAAAGCGTCCATGTCTATATGTAAGATCTTACGCACTATAAGCTCCTCTTATATATGATCCGTCCAAAAAGATAGACGATATAGATACACAAAAACAGAATGGGGAAGCCTCCGATGATCGATAAGATCTTGATACCATCCATCCCAGCAAATGAAATCATAACCCATGACATTGCTGCTATGATCAACCCCCATACGATCTTGATCATCAAGGGTGCCTCGGGCTCATCACTATCAAGATGTTGGGTACTCATGCTACTCATGGCCGAAGTATTAGAATCAGCAGCAGTTACATAAGAGATAAAAACGATAACTAAGAATATTATACTTCCGGTACTCCCCAGAGAAAGCTCTTCTATTAAGCTAAAGATGACATCCTGAGGGCCACCTTCTTGAAGAGTAGCGTAAAGTGAACCATTACTATCTCGGTCATTCATGATAGAGATACTGCCAAATATGGTCATCCATATCATGCTAAAAAGCGATGTATATACAAGGTTAAATCTTATAAACTCTCTAACGGTCCTACCCACTGCTATACGACCTAAAAAGAGCGCAGTGACAGGTGCCCAAGCCATCCAATTAGCCCAATAAAAAGAAGTCCAACTTTGCTCCCATGATCGGTCAAAATTAGAAAGTCCAAGACTGCGGGGTATAAACTGAGCGACGTATTCTGTAAAGCCTCTTATCGACAGAGAAAGACCTTCTTCAGAAAGAAGTACTCCTCCCATCACCAAAATCATAATTATAAAAAAAACAACATTGATCAGAGATAGCCACTTGATGCCTCTTTTCAATCCTGATGCAGAGGATATCACAAAGGCTACAGCGATAACTATAACAATGATGGCCCACAAGAATGGATTTTGCGCAACACCAAGTATACTCTCTACACCACCTGAGATCGTCAACACGCCTGCCCCCAAAGCTGCAGCCATCCCTGCCACCAATGCAAAAAGACAAAAACTATCCAAAGCATCATGATACCAATAAGTTTCTTTATCTGTGGTCCCTATTCTAATTATAGAAGACACGCGAAACGGAAGTTTATAATGATAGAAGGCCAGTGCAAATGCAAGTGAAACCATGGAATAAAGTGCATAAGGTGATATCGTCCAGTGCATATACAAGGTCGACATTGCTGTTATAGCAGCCGAGTCAGATGTTGGCTCAAGTAAACTATAAGGAGGTTCATACACATGGTATAATGGTTCTGCGCTTCCCCAGAACAACATACCTGTTGCGACTGTAGTACAGATGACGATAGATAGCCACTTTGATTTTGAAAAAATCGGCTCTGCTCCTTTACCGCCAAGGGTCACATGACCGACAGGTGAGCAGTAAAGTAAAATGGCAGATAGAACAAAAGCAAAAACAGTCCAATTAAAAAGCCAGTCAAAATAGCTGAGCATCCAGGACCGTACTGAGTCGAGATTATCTACAAGTACGTCAGCATTGATCAAAGAAAAAACCAACGCCATCATCAGTGCGATGAAAGGAGGGAAGAAGATTCTTTGATTTAGGCTTTTGTTCACTCGAGATGATAAAGATCAATCGCGAAGGTACGCTTTAGAAATGGCTGCGTCACTTGTGCAATATATAGACTAACTCGCTATGACTTACAAAAGGTTAATATATCAGCGCGTCAAACTGACATAATCTCTAAGCACATCTTCTAAGAAGGCTTTTTTATCTTTTCTCTTTTCTCTGATCTCAAGATCTTCTTCTATTTTTTTAGAAAGTGATAGGACGGCTTTGCGCGTACTTTGATTCTTATAATGAGCAAACCGCTGTAGCACATCCTTTATCAAAAGCATGTCTTCTTCGCTATACTTAGCTACCTGTGGATATATTATTTCTCTTTCTCTTTCTTGGATCCTCATGACCCGCTCCATAGAAGCGCCTGCGTTCTTGGTTAACTTAATCACGGTACAACCACTCATCAGATCACCTAGTCTTTGGTTTCTCGGAGATGATGTGATGAAGAGTCCTGCCAAAGCGCCCAGTGAAAAAGTGACATCTAACATCCTAAATACCCATCGCTGAAAAGCTTCTGAAGGGTTAGGCGGTATGCCTTTCATATTGACTGCTTTGATCTTACAGATCATCTTACCTGGAGATTGTCCAGCATTAAACACCTCAAAGATCAAATGATAAAAAGCGACTATGAAAAAAGATAGTGTAGCTGAAAAAGTATCAAGACCTATGGATGCGCCTATCATGAATATCACCCAAGCCACAAGTACCATTATGATCAAGTCTACTATGGTAGAAAGTACTCGCTCTGTCAGCGCTGCTAACTGAAAGTAGACTACTATGTTATGTGCCGTACGGATTTCAATTCTTTCCGCCATTCATCAAAAAAACAGAATTATTTACATTAAACTTAATTCTAATACGATTAATCTGTATAATTAATGTCTATAAACAAATCTGATTACGATTTTTCTAAGCTCCTTGTGTGAATAGATCGCTACATATCAACACTAATACCCAAGACTCAAGTACTGCGAGGCATACAACTACGCTTGCGCAAATACTTCATATTATATTTAGCAATCATGTATTAATACTTGATAATGAATGAGTCAACATTTATTCTAAAGAATAAAGAAAAGTGGGAAGAGCTGGAGGCCTTACTTAATAAGAAGCATAAGGATCCTGATAAGCTGCAGGAGTTATTTACGAAAGTGTCAAGTGACTTGTCATATGCCAGAACCTTCTACCCCAACAGAACAGTAAGACTATACCTAAACGGGCTCACACAGAGAGTCTTGGACTTGATCCAAAATAGAAAGAGTTCATTTTCATTTGATGACGTGCGATCCTTTTATCTCCATGCGCTACCGCAGCAGTTGTGGAGAGCGCGCAAAGCGATATTGGTTTCTTTCTTGATCTTCTCTCTTGCCATCGTCATCGGAGTTGTTAGCACAATGTATAACCCAGAGTTCACTAGTGTCATCCTGGGTGATCGATACGTCGATATGACCAATGAAAATATCAACAAAGGTGACCCCATGGCTGTGTACAAATCACAAGACCAAGTTGATATGTTCTTTGGTATCACTATCAATAATATCCGCGTTGCCTTCTTAGCTTTTGTATTGGGATTATTTGGTAGCGTCGGCACAGTGATGCTGCTAATGTTTAATGGTATCATGCTCGGCACATTTCAATATTTCTTTTATCAAAAAGGACTGTTTCTAACATCGTTTCTAACAATATGGATACATGGTACAATCGAGATATCCGCTATTATTATAGCTGGAGCTGCAGGACTGATACTAGGTGACGGCCTCCTCAACCCCAAGACCTACAGTAGATCTTTATCGATGCAAGTAGCATCTAAGCGAGCACTGAGGGTACTCTTAAGTACTGTGCCTCTCTTTATAATTGCTGGTTTTTTAGAATCCTTCGTAACTCGACTTACAGATCTACCGACTGTTGTCAAAGTTGGCATCATCTCCCTATCTCTCGCCTTTATAATCTACCATTATCTCATATATCCATATCTCTATCAATTAAAAAATGACATCCCTGAGGACGACTATGATGTGCAACCGAGTCAACTGGAGACTGCAAATATGGATCTAAAAAAACACAGAACATTTGGAGAATCTACACAGATCACACTTGCCCAAGTAAGATTGAGGTTGGGTACTATAATGTATAGAGGGATCTTACCTATGATGGTCTTGATCATCACCACTTACTGGATATGGGCAAAATTACAATCGCTCTATGGCGAATATTCATATCCATATGACGGTTACCATTTATTATTTAACTATGACATCGGTGGCATGGCTCTGTATGGTGCTTACACCATAGGACTTGTGCATCTTATCGCAGTCATATCCATGTCTTATCACAAGGTAGCGCACACATGGCATGAGTACTTTCTTCATTTAAAAAGATACCGCCTTGGCATTGCGTTTATGGTCTTAGTTTTCTTTTCTATTTTCTATGTTTTTGAAAACTGGACAACAATCATTCTTTTCTTCATTGTGCCCCCGCATATTATCTTCATATTTCTTTGTAATCTGATAGAAAAGAAGGAGGCATTCGCAGAAGCTTTAAAGGGTGCACTCAAAGATGGATATAGCAAATACATCAACTTTTTGATTCCTTTCCTATTGGTATCGTTTATCTACTTTTTGTTTTGGGCCCTCACACAATCGTTGACTCAGGTCCTCTATGGAGATTTTTTAAGTTGGTATGAGTTGTTCCCAGGCAATATCAGTAACGGCGTTTATATAGATTGCATATTTAGGATGATAGCAGGCAGTATCTCTTTGACCTTATACTACTTCATGTACTGCAACATCTATCAGTCATTGTTATGCCGTGACAACAGTTATGACCTCAACGAACGCATCTCATCATTCGGATTACAAAAGAAGGGTGCATGAGGATAAAGAGGTTTCTTATATGCACATTGTTCTTTCTAATTGCTACTGGCCTCCGCGGTCAAGCTGAAAAATCATCAACCATCGATGAAAAAGTAAGCCACCAAGAAGTCATCGAACTAACTGAAGAACTGGATCTTAGAAAGCAAGAGACGCGATGGACGCCTAAGCCATCAGAAAAAGAAGCTGAACCAGAAGAAGAATTCTCGCCCGAATTCTTTACTTCTCTGGTGAGTCATCTAGTCTACTATTTTTTGATCTTTGTGATTATAGTATTGGTCATCGGCATCCTCATCTACTTCTTTAGCAATATCCAAGATGATAGAAAGACATCTCTTGATATCCCTGAAGAGGAAGAAGAGATCTTGGATATCAAAGCAGTAGATCTTGACGAGATGCTTCGCATAGCACTTGAAAGTCAAAATTATAAGTTGGCTATCCGAGCCAAATTTTTGATGATCCTCAAAGAACTTTCAGCAGAAAAACATATCATCTGGTCGCATGAAAAAACCAATAGAGAATATATTAGAGAACTTCGGTCTTCCAAGTTTTCTAACTTCTTCAGATCAGTCGCCAACATATATGAGCGCGTTTGGTATGGTGACATAGAGGTCGATAAATCCACCTATACAGACACTACTCCTATCTTCGCACGATTTGAACAGCTCCTGAAACAAAAAGAGAGGTTGGCATGATCAATTATAAGATACTCATACCGATTCTAATTATTGTGGGGATTCTCTCTCTCCTATTCATGTTTAACTTTGAGCGCAATGCAGTATCCGCAGCTGACTGGTCAGTAAACTTCAAGCCAGAAAGCAAAGAGCCATTTGGAACTTGGGTCTTTCAGGAAACACTCAAAAAAACTTATGGAGAAGAGAGCATCGTTTCTCTGAAAGAAGGTGGTTTTCAAAATCTTAATAGCAAAAGTATAGACAAAGGATATCTATTTATTGGAGAGTACTTTAATCCGAGTAGAAGTCAAGCAGACAGCTTAAGATCATTCTTACTTGCGGGCAATGATGCCATCATCATAACAGAGGGTTGGAGCTTCACTACTGATTCGCTTTTTTCATATATAGAGCCTATAAATGAACACGAGGCAACTGCAACATGCATCAGTCTATATAAGCAACCAAAAGATTATGTACTTGAAACTTACTATCGTCATTTTGACTCGATGGCCACATCTTATAACACTACGCTAAGTATCAACCATGATTCTATATTATACACCTACGATACGATCTCTACAATCGATAGAGAACTCCCTATAGCCATTAATATGAGCATAGATGAGGGTCGGCTTTTTCTCCACACGCAACCTTATGTCTTTACAAATATAGGTTTGGAACAAGAAGAAATGAGTGAGTACGCCATCAAAACTATTCCACTACTTGACGTAGATACACTTTACATAGATCGTGAAAACTATCAAAGTAGAAACAACGAAGAAAGACAAAGTCCGCTGCAGTTTGTTATGTCACAACCAAAGCTCAAGTGGGCGTACTACGTAATGACTGCAGGCCTCCTCCTCTTCGTCATATCGAGAGGAAAAAGAAAACAAAGAGTCATACCAACACTCGAACAAAATGAAAATACCTCTCTGGAATATACAAAGACAGTAAGTGATTTATATAGAACACAAAATCAACATCATAAGCTTGCCAAGCAATTAAAACTGATATTCCACCAATGGGTAAAGAAGAAGTACTTTATCCAATCAGGGGAGACAGATTACACTAAGAAGCTTTCTAAAAAAAGCAGAATCCCTGAAGAAGAAGTAGACCGACTTATCAATCGCCTCAAAGCATCTCAGAATAATAAGAGATTTGACGCTATACAATTAACTAACCTTCATAGAGATCTAGAACAATTTTATAAAAACAGCCAGTAGTATGGATGATCCAATAGAACAGCAAAACGAAGAACTTAACAAAGAAGAAACCAACACATCAGAGTCTACGTCGACTCATAGTGACATTGATGCAGCGTACACTGATGAATCCGTAGCCATCAGTCAGCTGTCTAATCGCATAGACATAGCGCCTTTTACACAAAAACTAAATGATATACAGGCCGAAGCCGCTAAGGTATTGATTGGCCAAGAAGATCTTATCGAATTGATGTTGATAAGTATCGTGTGTGGTGGACACATCTTGTTAGAAGGCGTACCCGGTATCGCCAAGACCCTAAGTGCAAAGGTGATGGCTAAGACACTGGATACTAACTTTACAAGGATACAGTTTACTCCAGACTTGATGCCTTCTGATATTATTGGTACATCAGTATTTGATATGAAGACATCTGAGTTTTCATTTATTAGCGGACCGATATTTTCCAATATTGTCTTGATAGATGAGATCAACCGCTCTCCAGCTAAAACGCAGTCTGCCTTATTTGAAGTGATGGAAGAGAAGCAGATCACTTTTGATGGCACTACCTATCCGATGCAATTTCCATTCTTCGTAGTGGCCACGCAGAATCCCATAGAACAAGAAGGCACCTACCGACTACCAGAAGCGCAGTTGGATCGCTTCTTGATGAAGATAAAATTAGGTTATCCAAAATTAGAAGATGAAATTAAGATCATCAACAGATTTAAAAACACAAATCAAAAAGATCTCTCAGAGACTATAAAAAAGATCATCAAGAAAAAGACGCTGAAGGAGTTGATGGCCATCGCCAATCAAATCCATATCAGTGATCAGATGTTATCATATGCTGCACAGATAGTCCATGCAACCAGAGAGCATGGCAAGATATACCTTGGAGGATCTCCAAGGGCATCTCTTGCCTTGATCAACACAGCTAAGGTGGCTGCCATACTTGCAGGAAGAGACTTTATGACGCCAGATGACATCAAGTACATGGCGCCTTACATACTCAACCATAGGATCATCTTGACTCCTGAAGCAGAGATGGAAGGACTAACTGAAGAAGAGGTTATCCATGAGCTTTTAGAAACAATAGAAGTACCTAGGTAATCTATGACAAACTTTTTTGCAAAGCCTCCATTGTATATATCTATCGCTATCGTTGTGGTTATATATGTCTTGACGTTTGCGTTTGGGATATCCATATGGTTAGGTCATATAGCACTATTATCACTGATAATAGTGATACTCTATGATGGCTGGCAGATCAACGCTCATGGCAAATCAATCGAAGCAGACAGAGAGGTGCGCGATCAACTTTCTCTCAGCGACAATCAATTTGTAAACTACAGGATCGAAAACAACGGCTATCGCAACTTAGAGATAGAGATTATTGATGAACTCCCGGTACAATTGCAGAAACGGTCTTTCATCTTTAACAAAACGCTCTCTGCTCAAGAGACGATAACTGAACAATACAAAATACGACCGCTGATCAGAGGGCTGTATAGTTTTGGAAAACTGCATCTTTACATCTCTTCAACACAGTTAGGATTTGTTCAAAAACGATTATCCTATGAGATTGCAAAAGATGTAGAAGTTTATCCTTCATTTATACAAATGAAAAGATACGACTTACAGATATTTAATCGGGTGGCTACTCTATCAGGGATCAAACGCGTAAGAAGAATCGGTAAAACTGATGAGTTTGAACATGTAAAAAACTATACACAAGGAGACAATATAAGGTCTATCAACTGGAAGGCAACCTCGAGACGCAAAGAGCTCATGATCAATCAATATCAGGACACGAGATCGCAGTCCGTCTTTTGTGTGATAGACAAAGGAAGATCTATGAAGATGCCCTTTGAAGAGCTTTCACTTCTGGATTATGCCATCAACTCTACCTTAGTGCTTTCTAATATCATCTTGAAGAAGTATGACTATGCAGGTCTTCTAACATTTAATGAAAAGATCCACACTTATCTGAAGGCAGACAATCGATCAGGGCAGCTTACAAAGATATCCGAGTCCTTGTATCGAGAAGAGACGGGTTACAAAGAATCTAACTATCAAGGACTCTACTTCTATCTAAGAAGGATGGTGACAAGGAGAAGTGTACTCATCATGTTTAGCAATTTTGAAAATGCATATGACATGAGGCGCGCCTTGCCTTACTTGAGGCGGCTCAACAAACTCCATCTTCTGGTCATCGTGTTTTTTACTAATACAGAACTACTAACAGCGAGTCAACAGGAAGCGGAGCGACTGTCAGATATCTACAACATCACTTTTGCAAAAAAGATACTGATGGAAAAAGATCTGATTGCTGATGAACTCGCATCATATGGCATACAGAGCATACTAACTACTCCTCAAGATCTGTCTATCAATGTGATCAATAAGTACCTCGAGATCAAGGCAAAGAGAATGATTTAGCTTGTCGTGGACTGTAGCCTTATGACCCAATCTTTATGAAAGAGGTGTGACCCAGTCTTCTATTGTCCAAAGAGGTCAACTCTATATTATAGTTTCCTTCTTGTAGTTGTGATATAGCGAGAGCGATATCTATATCTCCTTTTTGGATTTTTTCATTCATTACTGAGCGACCAGTAGCGTCATATACATGTACATATAAGCGTTCTGTGATCTCATTGCTAAAAGTGATTTTTATAAAATCACTCGAAGGATTAGGATACACATCTACAGAATAATCGTGACCATGAGCCTGCGGACTGAAGGACATGTCTATGTAGTCTTCTATAACGGTTGTTTCAGTTTTGTTAGGGGCCACCCACTCCATAATCTCTACATATGCTGTTGCATATTCATTAGTGACTTCGGCGCGGCTCCACACTATTTGCGAAAGCGACTCTTTATCTGCTACTTTAAAAGCCAACACTGCAACCTTGTGCCATAAACCATCTTGGCGAAATGCTACACCACCGTGCTCCGTATCAATTAAGTCAATGTTGAAGTTGATAAATCCGAGCTGATCATCAAAGTTGAGTTGATTGACCTGATCAGCATCGAGGTCCTGATATATCTCTGAGATAGAAATCGGGCTATAAAGATCCTGAGGGAGATCACTTCTTGAGTAATCTTCATCAATCTTCATCAACTCCGAATCAAAATATAATCTATAGTTTTGATCGGCAAGATGGAAAGATCCGTGACCATTATACTGTAACTCTATATCAACATATACAGTCTGTGTGCTTTCATCGTAGAAGCTCGGGTGTACTCTTAAAGATACGTCATCAGTAGCTGCTAGGTTGAGCAGGTAGAAGAACGAGAGTAATGTTGCGAGCGTTTTCAAAATGAGTTTTTAAGTTTTAGTTGCTTAGCAAACAGTTACGTTGTTAACTAAGTACAACTTAAAGACTATGTAGGATCGTTTTGCACCTATCAGCTGAGGCAAATTATAATCTACATGTTCTGGCCACGACATTATAATTAACCTGTGACTTACTTAAAACTTTCCTGATTAAGAATTTTATTCTGTTTACGTTAACTATTCTATAAGAAAAAGCATGCCAAATAGATCCTGAATATCTATTTACTGCTGGATATAGTGTCAACCACTTATCATTATTCTCTTTTAGCAATAGTTCTATCTTTGAATCAGCATACCATATATGCTTAAGAGCATGCACCCTTTTGAACTTTTAAGCTCTCTGGGGCGCATGCCTTACCGGTTTAGATTAGCAACATCCTAAGCCGCAGCAGCTAAGGCCACAGCATAAGGTTACTATCAAAAACAATGCATTCATAACTAATGAATTTGTTGACTCCTACTACTAAGAGTCAGGGTGAATAATATGCTCTGTCGACAAGAACAAATCATCCAGTTATGTGCATTATCACTTTAGAAGCTGACCCATCATAGGCCCTAGTGTCTGGGCGACAAGGCCCTTAAGCTGTTTTGTATTGACCAGTGTAAAGCAACACAAGCCACTGCCAGCAGCCGTAGTGTCACAGCAAGTGGACTCGCCGTCTGATGGATGACAACTGGATCCACTACCTCCAGTCATACAGCTGATCAAGGCAAACTTATCACCTGCCTTGAGGTTAAACTTTTTCCTTAGGTCCTTAGGTATCACGAGCTGCCCACGTTCATCGAAGCTCACGATTGCTTCGATCTCACAGCTATTGTCGTTCTTAGACATGACGCGTCATTTTTTTAGTTAACCGAAAAAGAGCCACTTTTTTTAGAAGTCTTCTGCGCTTTAATTCTGGGTATGCAAGTAAAGATATATCAATAAAACTAATTTAGCTGATATATCTGAATATTCAGATTATTCATTCTATTTGATATCGACAACTTTCAACCTAATAATTGGTTATATAGCATTATGATAGGATGGAGATTTTCAGATTATGAAGCCGACGATCAGATCAATGATCCCTTTGAGCGATTGCTCAAGGTGTTTCAAGATCTCTTGGTATACACGTCAGGTGATGTCCATGAGGCTCTATCATGGCTGACAGAGTTAGATAAGCAGTATGAGCTTACTGACGATGACTATACACTATCGGATTTTATCCAAGACCTCATGGATAAAGGTTACATCTCAGATAAGACTGGCAAAGGCACCTATAACCCTACCGCCAAGATGGAGATTGAACTACGTCGTAAGGCGCTTGATGACATATTTGATCAGTTACAAAAGTCAAAGCGGGGCAATCATATCACTCGTCATACCGGCATGGGTGATGAGAATACGGCAGAGATGAGACCTTTTGAGTTTGGAGATAAGCTCGACAATATAGCAGTGAGTGAGTCCCTGCGCAATGCTCAGATCAACCATGGGATCGATGACTTTAAGCTGACGCAAAATGATCTTGAAGTACATGAGACATACTATAAGAGTCAGACCTCTACTGTCTTGATGATTGATATATCTCACTCTATGATACTTTATGGTGAGGATAGGATCACGCCTGCGAAGAAAGTAGCTATGGCATTAGCCGAGTTGATCAAAACCAGGTACCCTAAGGACACCTTGGATATTATCGTGTTTGGTAATGATGCATGGAAGATAGAAATCAAAGACCTACCCTATCTCCAAGTTGGACCATATCATACCAATACCGTCGCTGGACTCGAGTTAGCTATGGACATCCTAAGACGTCGTAAGAATGCCAACAAGCAGATCATGATGATCACTGATGGCAAACCTACTTGTCTTAAGAAGGGTAAAAAATATTATAAGAACGCATTTGGCCTAGACCGAAAAATTCTAAATAGAACTTTAGGGCTTGCCACAAAGTGTAGAAAGCTGGGCGTCCCTATCACAACGTTTATGATAGCTACTGATCCTTATCTACGCAACTTTGTAGATCAGTTTACAAGAGCCAACGGTGGTAAGGCGTTTTATAGTGGTCTTCAAGGCCTAGGTGAGTTCATCTTCATGGACTACAAAGACAACAAGAGAAAAAGAAAGAATTAGAATTACAATGTCGCTATTGTAACAATTAGAAATCGATAATAGAAAGAGCGTGAATATAGAAAAGATAAAGACCCTTGGAGCACTGAAGAAAAGTGGCTACAAACCAAGAAGCATCAAAGCAGAACTCCGAGAGAATCTAATCGCAAAGATTCAAAACAAAGAGAAGATCTTTGATGGTATCATAGGGTTTGATGACACTGTACTTCCAGACATTGAAAGAGCGATATTATCAAGACACAACATCCTTCTACTTGGTCTAAGAGGTCAAGCGAAAACCAGATTGGCAAGGATGATGACACAGCTCTTAGATGAGCACATGCCCGTAGTGGCTGGGTCCGAGATCAACGACGATCCGATGCAACCACTGTCAAGATACGCTATAGACTTAGTCAACGAGAAAGGAGATAAGACACCGATCGCCTGGGTACATAGAAGCGAGCGCTTTGTTGAAAAGCTAGCTACTCCTGATGTAAGTGTCGCCGATCTTATCGGTGATGTTGATCCGATCAAAGCAGCATCTCTGAAGCTTTCTTATGCGGATGAACGAGTGATACACTTTGGACTAGTACCAAGGGCACACAGATCCATATTTGTCCTGAACGAACTCCCCGATCTACAAGCACGTATACAAGTTTCACTATTCAATATACTACAAGAAGGAGATCTACAGATTAGAGGGTTCAAATTAAGGTTTCCACTTGATATCCAGTTTGTATTTACTGCTAATCCAGAGGATTATACAAACAGAGGAAGTATAGTCACGCCACTAAAAGATAGGATAGAAAGTCAGATCCTTACTCACTATCCCAAAGAATTAGAAATTGCACTCTCGATAACAGAACAAGAAGCTAATATAACTGAGGATCAAGCTGCGACTGTTCATGTCACAGATGAGATCAAAACAATTCTTGAGCTTGTATCATTTAATGCAAGAGAAAGCGATTATATAGATGAAAAGTCTGGAGTATCAGCAAGACTCAGTATCTCTGCTAGAGAAAACTTGATCAGTGCAGCGGAGCGCAGGATGCTCATCAATGCGGATAAAAAAACAACTGTCAGGATAACTGATCTGTGGGGTATCATCCCTGCCATCACAGGTAAAGTAGAGCTCGTCTATGAAGGAGAGCAGATGGGTTCATATGCTGTAGCGATGGACTTAGTTAATAAATCGATTAAAGAACTATTCTTACAGATCTTTCCAGATCCTGATAAGACGACGAGGCTTGATGACAAGGATCCTTTTGGTGTGACTAAAGCATGGTTCTCAGGCGGCAACACTGTCGACTTGTTAAACGATGACAGCGAGAAGGACTACAAAAAGAAACTCGATAGTGTCCAAGGGCTAGATAGCTTAGTTAAGAAGTATGCAACCAGCAAGGAGCTTACCTACTTTTATAAAGAGCTGATCTTACATGGACTTGCGGCATTTGAAGTGATCGGTAAGAATGTCTTGGATGCGAAGTTTACTTTTGCAGATCCATTAGCTAAGATGTTTGATGATTTTGATGCAGATGACGTATAGGTTATAGGCAAGTCATCTCGCCAAACTGAGCTCCATAGCCCGAGTATCAACACTTCTTCATGGCGAGTGATTTATCTCTATATTCATTATATCTAACATCGATTAGATAGCCTTACCTTTGGTCTCAGAATCATACAATATGTACGTAGATAACGAGATAAGTGAGTTACAGCAGGTGATCGTCCACTTCCCAGATGATGGGATATCCCGGATATCACCTAAGAGAGCGGAGAGTCTACTCTTTGATGATATCGTCTTCTATCCTTTGATGAACGAAGAGTATCGCACCTTCCTGAGGATACTACAGTTGTTTGTCGGAGAAGAGAATGTACTGGAGACTCAACAGCTCATAACCGAAGCCATCGATGCATGTGATGCCGTGAAGGAGGAGCTGATAGATCGCGTGATCGCTTTTGAAGAACTTCCTTCCTCTTTCGAGAAATACCTTGAAGGTCTCACCGATGATAACCTCGCTAGGCTCTTGATCACTGGTTACTTAGAAGCAGAAGATCGCATCTTGTTTGATCCGATCCCTAACTACATGTTTACCAGAGACATCGCGGTGACAATCAAAGATCACATTCTAATCACCAAGGCAGCTAAAGACGCACGTCATAGAGAGAATCTATTGAGCAGATTTATATTCAAGTATCATCCATTATTTGAAGAAGCCAAAGCTTCAGGGCGTATCATTGACATGAATGATTTAGAATTATTCCCTCCATCAAAAAAGGCAGAGACAGTTAGTGCCGAGGGTGGAGATATCATGATGTTTGACCCAGATCACTTAATGATAGGTTGCAGTGAGCGCACTACTCCTTATGCCTTCCAATGTATAAAGGACTACCTATTTAAGAAGAAGCTTGTTAAAAATATCGCTCAAGTAAACATACCTAATGAGCGGAGCTTTATGCACATCGATACTTTATTTACGAGAGTGGATCACAACATTGTAGCCTGCTACAAGCCCATTGTCTATGATGGTGCTGGCTCTAACGTAGTCGTCTATCGTGCTTCAGGTGAGGAGACAACCTATGCGTCAATCAAAGATTATATCAACACTGAGATCAATCCAGACATGCAGTATGTATTTGCCGGCAACGGCGAATCTCCCTATCAAGAGCGAGAGCAGTGGACTGATAGTGTCAATCTCACATGTGTCCGTCCCGGTGTAGCGATATCGTATGATAGAAACCTCAAGACGCTTGGTGCATTTGAAAAAGCAGGCTATAAAGTGATAGACTCAGATGCTTTGTTCAAGCAAGCAGTTTCTAATAAAAGCTATGCTAAGAAATTACAAAAAACAATCATCACGATCCCTTCTGCTGAGCTATCAAGAGCACGCGGTGGATCTCATTGCATGACTTGTCCGATCATAAGAAAGTAAGCATGCTCAAAGGAACTTCACAATTTCGAGTTATATACGGAGACACTGACAAGATGGGTTACCTATACTATGGTCATTATGCCAAGTTGTATGAGATCGGAAGAGCGGAACTGATGCGAGATACAGGAGTTACTTATCAAGAGTGCGAAGATGTATACGGTGTCATGATGCCAGTACTTCATCTCGAATGCAGATATAAACTCCCAGCAAAGTACGATCAACTACTGACCATACATACAGAACTCCGTGATCTGCCTCGACGGATGCTTCACTTTCATCATGAGATATACAATGAACAAGGTGACCTACTCAATCTTGGAGAAGTAAAACTCTTCTATGTTGACATGAAGACCAATAAGAACATATCATGTCCTTCATTCCTGATGGAAAAATTTAAACCACACTATTGAAAAAGAAGTGGCGACAATTTAAAGAATGGCTAATCGGGCCGCAACGTGTGGAACAATTAGAAAAATGGTCCAGGAGTATAAGTCTACCGGGCTTCAGCAAAGTACCTCTTTACAATATAGCCACCTTCATATATGCAGAACTCAAGAAGGATGACATCATGACTAGAGCCAACTCTGTGGCTTTTAGCTTTTTTCTTTCTCTCTTCCCATTTATAATTTTTGTTCTTCCTGTAATTAGAATAACCGCTTGGGTAAATGATAAAATCGCCAACTTTGAAAACAACCTCAAAGGTGTCATCCCTGATTATGCAATCAAGTACTTTCTTGATATGGTCAATGGCATTAACCCTGAAGGCATCTTTGGTATTCAAGGGGTTGGGTTTTTCTTCGCTGCGCTTTTTGCATCATCGGGTATGTTGACCTTGATGTATGGATTTGACAAGTCTTATTCAGAAAGCTTTAGATCGCGCAGTTATTTTAAGAAGAGATTAGTGGCACTCAACTTAACAGTACTACTGTCCCTTATATTAATCATAGCCATTGTCCTCATCGTTATCGGCCAGCAGTATATCCTTCACCTCGCTAATACAATCAGCATAGGCTTCTTGCAAACGTTTGTGTTATTATTTACTAAGTGGCTGGTAGTCTTCATACTGTTTTATATGGTTATTACAATCATTTATAGGTATGGGCCATCGACTTACAGACCATTAAAGATCATCAATCCAGGAGCAATCGTAGCTACTGTTTTTTCATTTTTAGCCACGATGGGCTTCTTCTACTTCTTGAATAACTTTGGAAAGTACAATGAGATCTATGGATCAATCGCAACACTCATCATCATCTTGTTATGGTTGCAGATCAACGCATTTATCATCCTCGCAGGATTTGAACTAAATGCGAGTATCATCGTCAATCGCGATGCTCAGATATTAGAAGACTAGATCAATCACCAAAACTGATGCCCATCTTCCGAGCGACATCTACGAGATAGTTTTTCTTATCTACAAAGTTGTATTCACTTACTGCACTTTTTAAAGAAACAGATGTGATCTTATTATTTTTAAATGAGACCATCTTTCCATATTGTTTTCCCACTACCATTTCTAGAGCTTTGACACCCATAGATGTTGCAAGTATGCGATCATAGGCACTTGGCGTACCTCCTCTTTGGATGTGGCCCAAGATGGTAGATCGCACTTGACCTTTGCAACCATTGGTTTCTAATTGTTGTCTGAGGACATTGGCAACACCACCTAATTTGACATGAGCGTCACCGTCCTTTGCAGCTGTGCCTGTGATGGTTCCATTCTTTGCTTTAGCCCCTTCTGAGATGACAATATTGGCAAATCCCCGACCCTTCGTATATCTCTTATTGATCTTCTTGACTACCTTCTTTATATCATATGGGATCTCAGGTATCAAGCAGATCTCTGCTCCACCAGCGATGGCAGTATGCAAAGCGATCCAACCGGCATCACGCCCCATGACTTCCATGATGATGACGCGATGATGACTTTCTGCCGTAGTCACTAACTTGTCAAAGCAGTCTGTTGCGATCTGTACCGCAGTCGCAAATCCAAATGTCCTATCTGTAGCCGATAGATCGTTGTCAATCGTCTTAGGTACACCAATGATATTCAATCCCTTTTTATAAAGTTCTAGACTGATCTTCTGACTGCCATCACCCCCGATATTGATAACAGCATCAAATCCATTATTTCTAATTTTTTTAATCAGTTCCCCACTTCTATCCTTTGTGATATAGGTTCCGTCTGATTGTAAGATTGGATAATCTAATGGATTGCCTTTGTTAGTCGTTCTTATGATTGTACCACCTTTGACGTGTATACCGGCCGTTCTTTTTTTGTTGAGTCGGACCACATCTGCAGGCTCACAGAGTATACCGTTAAAAGCCTCCATGCTTCCCCAGACTTCTATATCTCCATAATGCTTTGCAGCTCTTGATATACCTCTTATCACAGCATTGAGCCCAGGACAATCACCTCCACCACATGCAACTAATATCTTCTTCATCGAGCCAATATAAGCATATTGATAAGCTCAAACCTATCAACCGAATTTATGTACATTTGAATTTATAAGAATAGCTTGATATGTCAGAAGTAAAACACCTCTCGTCCGAACAATTGATCGCATATGAAGACAAGTATGGAGCTCATAACTATCACCCACTTCCAGTCGTACTCAGTCGAGGAAAGGGAGTGCATGTATGGGATGTAGAAGGTAAGCAGTACTATGATTTTCTATCAGCTTACTCTGCAGTCAACCAAGGTCATTGCCACCCGCGCATCGTTCAGACAGTTAAAGATCAAGCAGAGACACTTGCCTTGACTTCAAGGGCGTTTCATAGTGATAAGCTAGGCGTCTATGAGAAGTATGTGACTGAGTATTTTGGATTTGATAAGGTGCTTCCCATGAATAGTGGCGCCGAAGGGGTGGAGACAGCCATTAAGATATGCCGCAAGTGGGGGTATGAGAAGAAAGGTATCGCTAATGGAGAGGCAAAGATTATCGTCTGTGGTCAAAATTTTCATGGCCGAACGGTTACGATCATATCATTCTCAAGTGACCCAGATGCCAAGGGCAACTTTGGGCCCTATACCCCTGGCTTTATATCCATCCCTTACAATGATGTGGATGCACTTGAAGCAGCACTCAAAGAACACGGTAGCGATGTCGCTGGTTTTTTAGTTGAGCCGATACAAGGTGAAGCAGGCGTTTTTGTGCCGGACCATGATTTTATCTCTCGTTGTGCTGCACTTTGTAAACAACACAATGTGCTTTTTATAGCCGATGAGATCCAAACGGGACTCGCTCGGACAGGAAGTTTGCTGGCCATTTGTGGAGATTGTACATGCGACCATAAGTGCGAACAACAAGGGACCTACGTTACACCAGATATATTGATTCTAGGCAAAGCACTCTCAGGTGGTGCATATCCTGTATCTGCAGTACTTGCAGATGACACCGTGATGGAAGTAATCAAACCAGGCCAACATGGTAGCACTTACGGAGGCAATCCAATGGCTTGCTCTATCGCTATAACAGCACTCGAAGTACTTCAAGATGAGCGCTTAGCGCAAAACGCACGAGTCATGGGCCAGCTCTTTAGAGATAGGATGCAAGCCCTCGTAGACAAATATAACATCGTCTCTAAGGTCAGAGGTCGAGGCTTACTCAACGCTATCCTTATCAATGATAGTCCTGATAGTAGCACAGCTTGGGATATATGTGTTGCGATGGCAAAAGAAGGACTACTGGCCAAACCTACACATGGCAATATCATCAGATTTGCTCCTCCATTAGTGATTACAGAAGAGCAGATCCATGAATGTTGCGATATCATCGAACGGGTGATTAAAACATTCTAAGTATAATCTGACATTGATAAAGACGCAAATGAATCTCTTATAGAATCATCTGCTATTGGCTGTTCAATTTTTCGATCATTATTTGATATCTTGTCTATGACCCTACAACAGGATCATGACATTAAAATCTATCTGCTACATCAGTCTATCACTCTTGGTGATGGGGACTATCTACTCCTGCTCTCAGGAGGAGCGCATCGATTATAGTAGTCAAGTCAAGCCCATACTTAATGCAAAGTGCTTGGCTTGCCATGGTGGTGTTAGAAAGCAAGGTGGATTCTCATTGTTATTTGAAGAAGAAGCATTAGCTAGTCTCCCTTCCGGAAATACTGGTATCGTACCACACAGTGCTAAAAACAGCGAGATGATCCGCCGCCTAACTTTAGAAGATGAGGAAGAACGAATGCCATACAAAGAACATAAGCTATCAGACCAAGAGATAGACATCCTCACGAAGTGGGTCAATCAAGGAGCCGAATGGGGAGAGCATTGGGCATATCAATCATTGACAGAACCCATCATTCCGCAGTTTGAAAATTCTAATTGGGGCAATGGAAATATTGATGCTTTTATCTTTTCAAAATTAGATGAGTACACCTTGCGTCCTTCTGATGTCGCAGATGCTGCCACTCTTGCAAGAAGATTAAGCATGGATCTAATTGGTTATCCTATTGACTATATCGAAGTAGAATTTTTCTTAAAAGATCCATCTATGGAGAATTATGATAGGTTAGTTAAAACACTGCTCTCATCCAAACACTATGGAGAGAAGTGGACATCGATGTGGCTTGACCTAGCGCGATATGCAGACACCAAAGGATATGAACGAGACGACAATCGCAACATATGGAGATATAGAGATTGGGTCATCAAAGCTTTTAATGAAGACAAGAGTTATGATCAGTTCATAACAGAACAGTTAGCAGGTGACCTTTTAGAAAATCCAACTGATGATCAATACCTCGCTACTGCTTTTCATCGCAACACCATGACCAATGATGAAGGAGGCACTGAAAATGAAGAATTTAGAAACGCTGCTATAATCGATCGAGTCAATACTACATGGGAGACCCTCATGGGCACCACCTTTGCTTGTGTCCAATGTCATAGTCACCCCTATGATCCATTTACTCATGAGGAATATTATAAAAGCTTTGCCATCTTTAATAATACAAGAGATGAAGATTCTTATGCAGACTATCCTGTGTTGAGACATTTAGACTCTACACAATTAGAAACAGTAAACAATCTTCGATCTTGGTTATCAACAACAACAACGCAAGAACACGCAGATGAGATAGCGACTTTTTTAAAGACAACTGTTCCTGCACAAAACTCTCTAACTACAGACAAATTTGTAAATGCAGAACTGAGCGACACAAAGTGGCTCTCTATGAGAAACCATGCTTCCGCAAGATTAATAAACGTCGACCTCACTGATAGAGATCAATTGATCTTTAGATATCAAGTGAGAGTAGATAAAGGAACTTTAAATCTGCATCTTGATCATATCGATGGCAAGGTGATCGGAAGTTTTGACATAAAGAAACCTGATGTTAGTGGTTGGACTGAATCAACTATAGACATTACAGCGGCCTCGGGCATTCATGACATTTACTTCACTTATGAGAACGACAGTTTAGAAGACCCCGATCAAAATGGAATCACCTTTGATTGGTTTTATTTCACGCAGAAGTTTCCAGAGGGTGATGTGGTCGCTGCTGATTACAAAAAGCAGTTCTGGGACTTGCTCCAAGTCGATGTGCCCGGCACACCGATTATGGTTGAGAACCCCAATAGTCTAAAAAGGACTACCCATTTATTTGAAAAAGGAAGTTGGTTAGCTCCAGGTCATAAGGTAGATCCAGGTACGCCGGGCATACTTAATGATTTCCCAGAAGACGCTTCTAATGATAGATTAGGGCTCGCACGATGGATGACAGACCCAGACAACCCCCTGACCAGTCGCACTATTGTAAATAGAGTTTGGGAGCAAATATTTGGCGTAGGCCTGGTTGAAACATTAGAAGACATGGGCACGCAAGGAAGCAACCCAAGCAATCAAGAACTTCTTGATTATCTATCATGGCAACTGATCCATGAATATAAGTGGAGCCTTAAAAGTTTGATCACAGAAATCATAACGAGTGACACATACAAACAGTCATCTTATACAACTCATGATCATCTTACCCAAGATCCCAACAACACCTTTCTATCTCGCATGAATAGAGTCAGATTAAGCGGAGAGCAAATCAGAGACCAAGCATTAGCTGTCAGTGGAGCTATGAATCCAAAGATGTATGGAGAACCGGTGATGCCCTTTCAACCTGATGGCATCTGGTCAGCGCCTTATGATGGCAACAAGTGGCAACAAAGCAAAGGAGATGATCAATACCGCAGAGCTGTCTATACCTTTTGGAAAAGAACAAGTCCCTACCCTGCTTTGATGACATTTGATGGAGTGGGCAGAGAGTCATGTAGCTCTCGTCGGATCAGGACCAATACTCCGCTACAAGCGCTCAATGCTATGAATGATCCAGTCTACATGGAGCTTTCTAAAAAGCTAACACAACGTGTATGGGATAATGATCCCGCAGGGATGATTAAAAAGGCATATCAATTAGCGACTTACAATAACATACCTGACAACAAGCTCGAAGTACTGCAAGCGCTATATGAGCAATCTCTCCATTCTTATAAACAAGATTATAAATTAGCTCAAGAAATGACAAGGGACGTTACAACAGAGGAACCTACAGCCTTTGCAGCCATGGTTATCGTCTGCAATGCTATTTTCAACCTAGATGAGGTCATTACAAAAACATAACTTCGTAAACTATGTCTAAGAATACTGATCGCATAAAACTCGAAGCTATCCACGCCACACTTGGAAAGGATACACGACGACAGTTTCTTAAAAACTGTACACTTGGCCTCGGCGGTTTAGCGATGAACTCTATGTTGGGTAGTTGTGGATTAGGCGAGTCATCTGTTTCTAAAAAAGAGATAGCTAATCATGTACTACAAAATGTAAGTCACTTCGCTCCAAAAGCAAAGTCAGTCATCTATCTGCATATGGCAGGCGCTCCATCGCAATTAGAATTATTTGATTACAAACCAGAACTCGCAAAACTGGATGGGCAAGACTGTCCACCTTCTTTATTAGAAGGTAAAAAGTTTGCCTTTATCAGGGGTGTACCTAAAATGCTTGGACCACAAGCCACATTTGCAAAGTATGGCGAGAGTCAGACTTGGCTCAGTGATTTTATCCCTCACCACAGAGAGATCGTAGACGATATCACACTGCTCAAAGGAGTGACTACCGATCAGTTCAATCATGCGCCAGCACAACTACTCATGCAGACAGGTGGCGCAAGACTAGGGCGGCCGAGTATGGGTTCGTGGGTGACGTATGGACTGGGATCTATGAATGATAACCTACCTTCATTTGTTGTTTTAGTTTCTGGAGGTAGCAACCCCAGCGCAGGTAAAAGTATATGGGGCAGCGGATTCTTACCATCTGTCTATCAAGGTGTCCAATGTCGCTCCAAAGGTGATCCTATCCTCTATCTCCAAGATCCAAAAGGTGTCAGTCGAGACATCAAAAAACTAAGCATAGACGCCATCAACAAAATCAACGAACAAGAATATCAAGAATACGGAGATCCTGAAACACTGAGTCGCATTGCTCAATATGAGTTGGCCTACAAAATGCAAATCTCCGTTCCAGAAGTAATGGACATCAGCAAGGAACCAGCATACATCCATGACCTCTACGGCACAGACCCTGGTAAAGAGTCTTTTGCAAACAACGCTTTACTTGCTCGCAAGTTAGTTGAGAACGGCGTACGCTTCGTTCAGCTTTATGATTGGGGTTGGGATGCACATGGCGTCGACGCTTCGACTGCACTAGACATAGGATTTAAAAATAAATGTACTGAGATCGATAAGCCGGTGACGGCCCTAATTAAAGACTTAAAACAAAGAGGCCTCCTTGATGAGACTTTAGTCGTGTGGGGCGGCGAGTTTGGCCGCACGCCTATGGCAGAAAATAGAGAAGGAACAGACAATGCCTTTAAAGGACGTGATCACCACGTAGAAGCATTCACCATCTGGATGGCTGGTGGTGGTATCAAAAAAGGTCATACCCACGGAGAGACCGACGAGATAGGATATTCTACCATCAGCGGGAAGGTGACACCATTTGATCTACAGGCTACGATTCTAAATCAGTTAGGGTTTGATCATGAGCGATTTACTTATCAATATCAAGGGAGGCCTTTTAGGTTGACTGATGTAGAGGGGCGGGTTATTAAGGAAATTATAGTTTAATGTCGATAAAATGCCGGGAGACTTTATCTCAATTAAAACAAATCAAAAAGCGCTGCGAAATGTCTATAACATCGCCGAGGTATTGTTTCATTATGCTTAATAACGACGCGAGGTTATACAACTTGAACGCTAAGCGTAGGTTGCCATTGTAATATTCTAATTTAAATCTCAGTCGCAAGCAGAATAATAAAATATGGATTCGTAAGCACAGGCAATGAATAGCGTTACTATGGACAATAAGATTGTTAATAATTTATATTAGTCACTCAGCATTGCAAGAGACACAATCGATTTTTCTAAATATGTTATCAAGAGCTGTAATAACCGCCTTTCTCGCAGTCTCTTGATTTGAATTATCATCTTTGGTTTCTCGACACATCATAAAAAATAATCGCTGATATCACATTCAGTATTATTATTTTAGAGAATCTCATTTTCATTATATTCATATCCCAGCAAGATGTCTTCAACATAACGCAGTTATGCCAGCCTGACAATCAATGTCTGCGTGAGATTCCAGACCGTTTGCAACGATATGGGAATTCAAGAATCGTTAATTTATTAATCCAAAACAGGCGTAACCACAAACTTCCTAAACTCAACGGGCCCATGATCACCTTGTATAAACATCGATCCTGGAGCACCTTCATCACTATCTAAGGCACCACCTGTGATGCCCGGTATCGCCTGATCGGTGATGATTGATTTACCATTAGCGACTATAGTGACGCGCTGTCCAATCAATGTGATCTCATATCGCTGCCAAGTACCCGCATCTCCAGCAGCCATCTCGTTGGGTGTTAAGAAACCGTAGATCGCTCCAAAATGTATATCAGAAGGCTCTCTGCCTTTTCCATCCTCGATCTGTACTTCATGACGTCCTCTCAGATATATGCCGCTGTTCCCATTTTCTGGATATCGGAACTCTGCTTCTAATTTAAAGTCAGTGAACTTTTGATTGGTTACAAGATTGGCACCTGGCTTTGGACTGGTGAGTATACCGTCTTTTACGAACCATTGATTTTCTCCAGTTGCATACCAACCGGTGAGGTCTTTTCCGTTGAATACATCTATAGGTGTACCCCATTTTGGATTGCTATTATACGAAAGCTTAGGTGCTTTTTTACCTGTCCAAGAGCTAACTGACCCATCGGTATAGATCATCGAACCCGTAAGTTGCTCTTCATCTAATCTACCTGTGAATATCATATCCTCTGAGCCACCTTCCCACTGTGGAGGTATCGAAAATCTAAAGTTGCCTTTATCGTCTACCTTAATCACACTGATCGGCCGTGCACTTCCCATAGCATAGACAAATCGGCCAACAAGGGTGCCTCTACCTGAGTGCTTGATCTCTAACCAAGATGGAAGTGACTTGCCATCTTTTTCAACTGTCAAGTCCCAACGACCTTCTATCTCGTTGGTGTCTTGGGCGTCCAAAGGACCGAACAGAAGGAACAAACCTGCTATCCATATTATCCTTAAGTATAGTCTCTTCGTCATGATCAATTAATTAAATGTTTGTCTGCTAATATAGGTATTGCATTCGGGCTTATGAAGTCCTTAGAACTGATATTAATCATTCATTATCAACACATTGTGTTGGCTTGCATGGTGGAGGAGCGCGTGATATGGCTCAATATTTGTACTCCACTAAGCACTGTTTAATGCAATCAGAGATAATGAAAGTAGTCATACAGATCTTCAGCATTTTTTTTCTGACATACGTCGCAGATGCTCAAGAAGTATCTAAGAAAGCGGTAGTCCTGATCAATAGCACTCCTTATCTCGTGGATGTAACCCCTAACGGAGATATCACAGCCACCTACCAGCGCATCAATAATTACTTTGCAACTGCAGAAAGTGATGCTATCTTGGTCAGTAGACTTTCTAAAATAGCAGAGCCTACAGATATCAAAATTGCATTTTTTGAAAAAGAAGCAGAGCCTATACCTTCATTTACGGAAGAAAACAAAGTACCAATCAGTATTAGTGCCGAGCAGTATATAGGATTTAGTCCAGACCGAGCATTACTACAAAAAACAGGTGTAGATCAAATTAGAAAAATAGCTGATAGTTATAGATCCAAAACAATCAATAAAATTAGTGTAACAAGTTATCACATCGATAATTATAGATCACGCTCTCTTGCACGTAATAGAGCAAAGGCAATCAAAGATTTGCTAAGTGCTTTTGGTGTTTCAAAATCACAAATATCAACTGAATCAGTGCAGGGAGCAAGTAACACAAAGGTTGACTTTGTCCATCTCACCTTTTAGAAATTAGAATTCTACTTTATAAGACGGAGCAACCGTACTTCTGTAGTGATATCTTCAAAGCCCAACTTCGCATAAAAAGGCTTCATCTCTTCTTTGCAATATAGTTCTACGTGCTTTGTTGATGAGCAAGCATGAGCACTTAGAATAGTGTCCATTATAAATCGACCTACTTTCTTTCCCTGATGTTGCAGATCAACAATCACATCATATATCATTGCCTTCTCTACTCCATCAGTGATGACACGAGCGTATCCTATGAGATGATCACTCTTATCCAAGATACCAACATTGAGATCACTTCCTTCTATCACTTTAATCGTAGAAGTGAGATCGCGATCCAGTGCCCACCATGCCTGTTTATAAAGCCGCCATACTTGATCAGCATACTTTGATGTCAAGGGCATAACGACTTTGTAAGAATCATGATCCATCGGTACTGATTTTAGTCGAAGATAGTATCTTGATTGAAAATTTGAGATCATGAGACTTCTATCGAGTATCTGTTTACTATTCGCTTGTATAACATTTGGCTATAGCCAGATCTACTTCCCTGGACGTACGGACGAGTGGACCCATAAGACACCAGCTGATGTTGGACTCAACGCTGATAGTATCAAGAGTGCGATCAGCTATGCGCAAGACAACGAGAGCTCAGGCGAACGCAACCTCGAGATCAATCATTATCTCAATGGGTTTGGTAGAGAACCTTATGGAGATGGCGTGGGACCATTTAAGACTCGTGGGGCACAGACTGGAGTGATCCTAAAGGATGGATATATCATCGCTGAGTGGGGAGAACCTAATCGAGTAGATATGACATTTAGTGTGACTAAGAGCTTTCTATCCTCTACCATAGGCATGGCATTCGATAGAGGCTTGATCACTAATGTCAATGATCCAGTTGATATGTATATGGCACCTATCATGCCGCTTCAGTCAGCAAGAGGGACCAATCGGGCAGATCACTTGGGTGAACCGATGGTCATAGAGCCTTTTAAGTCGGACCACAATAATAAGATCACTTGGGATGATCTGTTGAGACAGACTAGTGATTGGCAAGGTACTTTATGGGGCAAGCCTGACTGGGCAGATCGACCTAGTGGAGAGCGCTCAGAGATGATCAAAAGAGAGCGAGTAGAGCCAGGGACTGTCTATGAGTACAATGATACAAGAGTCAATCTCCTGGCCCTTGCGGGGACTAATGTCTGGCGACAACCGCTGCAGAAAGTCCTCAAAGAAAACCTCATGGATCCAATAGGTGCAACATCAACATGGAGATGGATGGGTTATGAAAACTCATGGATCATCATGGATGGTCAGGCGGTAGAGATACCAAGCGGTGGTGGTCACTGGGGCGGAGGTATGTTTATCAATGCGTATGATCAAGCAAGATTTGGATACCTAACGATGTGTCGCGGCAAGTGGAGAGGCAACCAGATCCTATCTGACGAATGGGTATCAATGGCTCTAACACCAACTACTGCTAACACTTCATACGGTTACATGAACTGGTTTCTCAATACGGATAAAAAGATGCTACCCAGTGCACCAGAGTCTTCATATTTTCATCTTGGGGCAGGGACTAACATGGTCTATGTCGACCCAGAACATGGTATCGTTATCGTAGCGAGATGGATCGATCGAAGCGCCATGGATGGTATCGTCCGCAAGGTGCTAGGTGCGTTTTAGAGATTAGAAAAGTGGAAAATAAAAAAGAGAGATGCTTGAGCATCTCTCCTCATGATAACTACACTTGGGTTAGTGATGTTATATATTTTTCACCCTTCTTGTTGGGTAAGCAACTGTGATACCTGCTTCTCCAAAGGCTTTCTTAATCTCTTTGTATGACTGGAAGTATACGTCCCAGTAATCTTCTGGTGTAGCATACGGTCTTACTGCAAGTAGGACATTGTTCTCGTCAAATTTTTCAATTTCGATAGTTGGTGCATCTGGAAGTTTTTTAGATACTTTGTCTAAAGCGCCAGAGATGATACCTTGTACTTTATCAAAATCCTCTTCGTAAGGCATAGCAACGTTTAAGTCTACTCTTAACTTACCTTGTGAAGAAAGGTTAGTCATGATGCCACTTGTAGCGATACCATTAGGGATGATCACTTTCTTATTGTCAAGTGAATTAAGAACAGTATTGAATACTTGGATCTCCTCAACATGACCAACTTGACCTTGAAGATCAACTAAGTCCCCTACTCTATAAGGCTTAAAGATTAGAACCATAACGCCAGCAGCAAAGTGTCCAAGAGTTCCTTGCATAGCCATACCAACAGCAAGACCTGCGGCAGCTATCAATGCAGCAAATGCCGTCGTCTCAATACCCACCATACCGGCAGCTGAGATGACAACAAGCACTTTTAGTATAACACTTGCAAGTGATGCTAAAAATGGTTGTACATCTTTATCCAATCCTGCGCTATCCATGGCTTTGCGTAAGACCTTAACGATCATACCAACTATCCAAAATCCAATAATTAGAATGATTATAGCTCCTACTAGTTTCGGTGCCCATGAGATTGCACTGCTCAATAGATCACTGATTTTTGCTCCTAAGTCAAATTCCATTTTTGTTTATTTTTTATGAACGATGGTATTAAGACGCCAAAAGCGCCAATTAGTAACAATTTTTTAACAGCAAGAACGCTGACTACGCTGGGCTTTTGAACACAAAAGAAGAAGCTATAGTTGAAGAGAAAATTTAATATTAAAATTATACTTAATGTGTAAGTGATATGAAATGAAGATGTTCTGTTGAAGAGCGCTCCATAAGGCGAATCAAACGCTTTAGACTTTAAAAACGTTCCAACCCAAGTTCAGCTAAAAATATTTTTGCAAATAATATGAAACTATGCCCTCCTTAGTTCATGATATCCATGCGAAAGTTACCTCCTGCCAGCAAGCAGATACAAAACAGCCATCCTAATAGCGACTCCGTTTTCGACTTGTTCTAATATGATAGAGTGCTCAGAGTCAGCGACATCACTGTTGAGTTCTATGCCTCTGTTTATAGGACCGGGATGCATGATCGTGATCTCCTTGTCCAACTTGGATAGGCGCTCTTTGTTGATACCATAGAACAATGCATACTCTCGTAGACTTGGGATGTACTTAACATCCTGTCTTTCTAATTGTATCCTTAGCACATTGGCCACATCGCACCAAGCCAGTGCTTTATCGATATCATACTCTACACCTACACCAAGTGACTCTATATGCTTTGGTATCAGTGTTGGTGGTCCACATACTTTGACCTTGGCACCTAGCTTCTGTAGACAAAAGATGTTACTTAGAGCCACTCTTGAGTGCTTGATATCTCCTACGATTACCACTTTCTTTCCAGCTACATCCCCATACTTACTTCTTATAGAGTAAGCATCTAGTAGAGCTTGAGTTGGATGTTCATGAGTACCATCTCCAGCATTGATGATGTTAGCCTCTACTCTTCTGGATAGATAGATCGGTGTACCAGGCGTCGGGTGACGGATCACGATGATGTCCACTTTCATAGAGAGGACATTGTTAACCGTATCGAGCAACGTCTCTCCTTTTTTTACAGAAGAAGAAGAGGCCGAGAAGTTGACTACATCAGCTGAGAGTCTTTTCTCCGCCAGCTCAAAAGAGATTTTAGTTCTTGTACTATTTTCAAAAAAGAGATTGGCGATTGTTACATCTCTTAGAGAAGGGACCTTTTTGATAGGACGATTGATAACATCTTTAAATTCATCTGCGGTCTGAAAGATCAGCTGGATATCTGCCTCATTGATATATTTTATACCGAGTAGATGCCGCGTACTAAGATGAGTTTCCGACATAGACGCTAAGATGATTCTTTTTTAGAAAATAACTTAATCTGATCCTTTCCATCTATGTGGGACCATTCTACTTTGACATATGCTTCATCTATAGCATCTGCTGTTAGTCCAGTAAAGTCTGCCCTTATCGGGAAATGCCGATTAAACCTACGATCTACGAGTGATAACAAATCTATACGTGCAGGTCTACCAAATTGTTGTAGCGCTGACATGGCAGCGTGGACTGATCTACCAGTGTAGAGTACATCATCTACTAAGAGTACGTGCTTCTCTTCAATGATGAAGTCTACCTCAGTCTGACTAGGTGCGATTGGTCTGTCTCTCTTACGATAATCATCCCGATGAAAACTAATGTCCAACTTCCCATAATCAAATGCATCAATGCCTCTATCCCTTAGCAGAGTAACCATTCTGTCAGAGAAGATAGCACCTCGATCTTGGATGCCGACGATACAAGTATCCTCAAAAGAACCGTATCGCTCGATGAGCTGCTCGCAGATACGCTGTAGCGTAAGTGCAAACTTTTGCTCATTAAGTATGATTCTTCCTTTACTCATCTATACTGCGAAGATAAAATCTTAATTGTTATGACTTATAAGTGAAGTCAGCTCACTATCTGACTGAATACTATTTTCTTTTTTGCATCTTTTTCCAACTGTCCTTAAGGGTTACAGTACGATTGAAGACAGGTACATCTCCTGTACTGCTTTCGTCTGCCACATAATATCCCTTGCGCATAAACTGAAACTGCTCTCCAGGAGTCGCCTTCTGAAGTTCGGCTTCCGCCTTAGCAGTTACTATCTTAAGCGAGTCCTTATTATAAAACTCTAAGAAGTCTTTATCCTCGTGCCCATCAGGCTTCGGATCTGTAAACAATCGATCATACAATCTAACTTCTGCATCTATAGCAGTAGCTTGATCCACCCAATGTAGTGTGCCTTTGGCTTTAACACCAGAGTTATCAGAGCCACTCTTACTATCTGGATAATAAGTACATAGCACCTCTAACACTTTGCCATCTCCATTGGTCACTGCATGATGACAGTTAAGGATGTATGCTCCTTTTAGCCTCACGTTGCGATCGATGCCCATCCTGAAAAACTTCTTAGGAGGATCCATCATAAAGTCATCTCGCTCTATGTATATGTCTTTAGAAAATGTTACTTCTCTACTTCCAGAGTTTTCATCTTCTGGATTGTTATCTATGGTGAGCAGTTCGCTTTCTTTTGTATAGTTAGTGATCGTCACCTTGATAGGATCAAGCACAGCCATTACTCTTTTAGAAGTTTTGTTGAGCTCATCTCTAACACAACTTTCCAAAAGAGACATCTCTACTAAGTTGTCTCTCTTAGCCACGCCGACCTTATCACAAAACTCTCTTATCGCTGCCGCAGGATAACCTCGTCTTCTTAGACCTGACAGAGTAGACATCCTTGGGTCGTCCCATCCAGATACCAGATCTTCTTCTATTAATCTTTTTAGTTTTCTCTTACTGGTGATCATATACTCCACATTCATCCTCGCAAACTCTATCTGACGAGATGGATATATCTCTAACTTCTCGATCATCCAGTTGTATAAAGGACGATGATGTCTAAACTCCAAAGAACATAATGAGTGAGTGATCTCCTCTATAGCATCAGACTGACCGTGACCAAAGTCGTACATGGGATAGATATTCCAAGTATCACCGGTACGATGGTGTGCTTCCTTCTTGATCCGATACAAGAGAGGGTCCCTCATGTGCATATTAGAAGAAGTCGTACTGATCTTTGCACGAAGCACTCGAGCGCCATCTTCATACTCACCATTTTTCATGCCTTCAAATAGTTTCAGGTTCTCCTCTATACTCCTATCTCGATAAGGACTCGCTGTTCCAGGCTCCGTTGGGATGCCTTTTTGCTCGGCTATCTCTTCAGGTGTAGAGTCATCTACATATGCGAGTCCAGCGTTAATTAGTTTTTTAGCAAAGTCGTATAATTCGCCAAAGTAGTCTGAAGCATAACACTCCTTGTCCCAATCAAAGCCTAACCACTTGATATCTTTCTTTATGGCGTCGACAAATGCAGTATCCTCTGTGGCTGGATTAGTATCATCAAAGCGCAAGTTGGTCTTACCGCCATACTTTTGAGCTATCCCAAAGTTGATACATATTGCTTTAGAGTGACCTATGTGCAAGAAGCCATTAGGCTCAGGAGGAAACCTTGTCTGGATATCATGTGGCACCTTGCCAGCACGAATGTCTTTTTCAATCTCTTCTTCAAGGAAGTTGCGTGGACTACCTATGACACCTTCAAATCTTTCGACGCTCATATTGTTAGACTATATAATTGTGGATTACATAAAGGCATTAAGATTTTAACACCATGTCTCCAGCGTACAAATATATGACATCAAGTGATTGAGAAGGTATCGTAATGTCTAAGGCCTGCTTTTATAGAAAAGCATAAAATAAAAAAGGAGGCCAAACCGGGTGTTGGCCTCCCATATCCCTGGATTAGGAATACCTAATCCTCCGTGAAAACAATCATCTTGGTTAAGTCAAAAAGACTTACAGTGATAAGTTGTCTGGATCTATTATATAGAATATAAATATATATCAAATTGTTTATAGGTGGGTCCATTAATTGAAATTTTAACATTTATCCCATTTAGACTCAGAAAATATTCTGAAAAATACCCATAAATGAGGAGGTCGCAGACGGTGATAATTATTAAACATGGCGTTTTCTACCCTTAAACACCTCTTTTATTAGCTACATCCTTGGAGGCATCTCGATACCTAAGAGATCCATCGCATGCTCAAGAGTATCGGCCACCTGTCGACATAAGGTCAATCTGAAAGCCTTGGCTTCTGGTGATTCGGCACTTAAGACCCTCACATCATGATAAAACTTATGAAACTTCTTCGCTAGATCATATGTGTAATTGGCTATATGAGATGGATCATAGTGATGTGCAGCTTTTGATACTTCTTCAGGATAGTTCATCAACGTTACGATGAGACTCTTTTCTGTGGGATCAATATTTGTATAAGCGTCATATGCATCCAATGCATCTTCATCTATACGACGTAACATAGACATGATCCGCACATAGGCATTCTGGATATAAGGGCCAGTCTGGCCTTGCATATCCACGGACTCTTTGGGATCAAAGACCATGCGCTTTTTAGGATTTACCTTGAGTATAAAAAACTTAAGCGCAGCCAATCCTATCTTACGATATATGTCTTCGCGTTCTTCTGGTGTAAGTTCTTCAAGTTCTCCTCGTTCTATCGCAGCGTCACGTACTTCACCTATCACCTCGGCGATCAGGTCATCAGCATCTACGATAGTACCTTCTCGTCCTTTCATCTTGCCTGTAGGTAGGTCGACCATGCCATAAGACAGATGATACAATCCATCGGCATAAGGCTCTTCAAGTTTTTTCAATGCTTCAAATAAGACTTGAAAGTGGTAATCCTGCTCATCTCCTACAACATATATCATCTTCTCAGCACCATGATCTTTATAACGCATCTGAGCTGTACCAAGATCTTGAGTAATATAGACGGATGTCCCATCACTCCGCAATAAAATCTTCTTATCCAAGCCTCGATCTTCTAGATCTACCCAGACACTGCCATCATCTTGACGATAAAAAGTGCCCTTGTCAAGACCTTCTTTTATAATATCCTTACCCAGCAGATAAGTCTCTGATTCGTAATCTTTAAAATCAAAAGAAACCCCGAGCTGAGCATAGGTGGTATCCCAACCTTTGTACACCCATCCATTCATCGTCGACCAAAGCTCTCGCACCTTTGGATCTCCTTGCTCCCAAGAGATCAATAGGTCACGAGCTGCCTTTCCAATTGCACTATTCTCATTGAAGTATTTGTTCTTATGGGCTTTAAAGAACGCTGTCTCGGATTGCTCTTTGTTCTTTCTCTCATTGTAAGCGGCCTGTCCTACTTCAGATTGTTGCCAAGGTTGATACTCTGCTTGAAATCTCTTTTCAAAGGCTACATAATAGTCACCGACGAGATGGTCTCCCTTTACTCCACTCGACTCCGGCGTCTTGCTCTCTTCATCCATCTGCCAAGCCAACATGCTTTTGCATATGGCGATACCTCGATCATTGACCACCTTAGTCTTCTCAACATTATGGCCTACAGCGGCAAGTATCTTATGCGTGGACCAACCCAATAAGATATTGCGGATATGGCCGAGGTGGAGCGGCTTGTTTGTATTGGGACTCGAGTATTCTACAAGCACCTTGGAGCTATCTGAGTCAACTATACCAAATCCATCTTGTCCCTTGAGTGATGTCATTGCCTCTTTCCAAAAATCATCTGGTAGCGAGAAGTTTAAGAATCCCTTTATAACATTGAAGTCCGTTATGACATCTGCCTTGTTCTCTTTTATCCAAGCACCTATAGACGTTGCGATCTCTTCTGGCTTCTTTCTTAGCACTTTCGTAAATGGAAAGACCACAACAGTATAATCTCCATCAAACTCTTTTTTTGTCTCAGACAGAACCAGAGATGATTGATCCACATCATGATCGTATACCGCCTTTATACCTTCTGCTATCGCTGACTTAAGCGATTGTAATTTATCAAGTGCCACTTTGTTCTTGCTTTAGTTTTGCCAAGAGTAATGCTTAGATCTACCTTATTGACTAATAGTCCGCAAAAGTATGGTAAATCGTGAGATCTTATAGGAATGATGACTGTAGTCTTATAATCTCCTTAAAAGGCTGGGGCCGACCCTCCCTAGCCTTGGCAAAGAATCAAGTGTCATGATAAAAACCATAGACTCCTTAACATTCATTTTAATGAATAGAATGTAAGTTTAGGTCCCCAGTTAAGTCTACATTTAGTCTTGTGAAGCCCAAAGCACATATACTGCCCGTCATCGTCATTGCACAGTTTTGTTGTACTTCCTTATGGTTTGCTAGTAATGGAGTAATGACTGAGTTGATCTCGCACTTTGATCTCCAAGAGAGAGCGTTGGGTGATCTTACTTCATTTGTCCAGTTTGGTTTTATCGCCGGCACACTCGTCTTTGCGATGCTTACGATAGCTGATAGATACGCTCCTTCAAAGGTCTTTTTAATTTGCGGATTACTGGGAGCTGTTGCAAATGTTCTCTTGATTCTGGATATGCACACCATTAGTTCTTTGCTCGTACTTCGTTTTATTACTGGCTTCTTTTTGGCCGGCATCTATCCTGTTGGTATGAGGATAGCTGCAGACTATTATGACAAAGGACTTGGCAAATCATTAGGCTACCTTGTCGGTGCCTTAGTTCTGGGCACTGCCTTCCCTCACTTGATAAAAGGAGGTTTGGATCAGATACCTTGGCAGTCGGTTATAATTGCAATTTCTATACTAGCCTCCATTGGTGGCCTAATCATTTATTTGCTCGTACCAACTGGTCCTTACAATAGACGTGGGCAAGATGTAGACTTCACCGTATTTGCCAGTGTTTTCAAATCAAGAAATTTTAGATCAGCTGCTTTTGGATACTTTGGACATATGTGGGAGCTTTATGCTTTTTGGGCATTTGTTCCAGTTATACTGAGTACTTATCAGACTTATCATAAATTTACAGAACTTAATATCCCGCTACTTTCTTTTCTAATTATAGGGACTGGCTTCTTGTCCTGTATCACCAGCGGATACTTGTCTTTGAGATATGGTGCTAAGAGGATTGCATTTATTGCTTTGTCTCTTTCTTGCCTCTGCTGTATCGTCTCTCCTTTTGCTTTTCAATTAGGACATGCCTCTTTGTTTATAGCATACTTGATATTCTGGGGAGCAGTAGTGATAGCTGACTCGCCTTTGTTCTCTACACTCGTTGCTAAAAACGCCCAACCTGAGATAAAAGGAACAGCCTTGACCATTGTCAACTGTATTGGTTTTACTATTACAATATTTAGTATTCAATTATTGACATCACTTAATGGGCAGATTGAATTAAAGTATCTCCTAGTTATCCTATCCATCGGTCCCATTCTAGGTCTTGTGGCTCTAAGCAAAAAAGAAGCATTGTAAAAACTCTGATCATGAGATCTGTAGACATGGATTCTTATTACGATGATCAACTCGAGTGTTGGATTAGAAAAGATGGAGATGATTATATCTTAGGCATCACTGATTGGACACAAGGTTATATCGGCGATATAAGCCAATTATATATAGAAGTCCATACCGGCATCACTCTTGAGAAGGGATCACCAATTGCAATTGTAGAGTCTGATAAAACCAGTATCGAGTTACATCTGCCTATCAGTGGAACCGTAACTGGAGTGAATAACAACCTCCTCGAAGATCCATCGTTAATCAATAGAGATTGCTACGCTCGATCAAAGGACAAGCACACAAGTGGATGGATACTCCGCTTCAAATCAACAGACATAAGAGAGATTGAGCAGCTACTTACTCCAGATCACTATCGCAAATCAGTAGACTCATTTTTCAAAAAGGGAGATTGACTACGAATCCAACAAGGTGGAGCTGTTCAAGAAGCTTCTTGACAAAGTGGTTCTGCCTGTCAGTTCTTCCAGTCTTCTTTTCACTGCGTCCTTAGCCAATTCCTTTTCTGCATTGATGGCTAGTTCTGTTTTGTGCGATATCGTTTCTTCATCAAACTTCACCTCACTCATCACAGTATTCATCTGTTTAGAAGTAATCGCTTTGTGATTCATCTGAAACAAGTGTTCGTGCTTGTCCAACATAAAGTCGTAAGGACTTCTTTCTAACATCAGCTTGGTCAACACTGGAGCTGTCTCTACCGCTATAAACAGAAGCATGATAAATATATTAGCAATCATAATGGCTTGACTTCTACTTGACGCTCGTTCTAAACCTTCTATCCTTGCTGCAAATCCACTCATACTTACTCTATTCAGTGTTGCTATATCTTGAGACTGTGTAGACTCTAAGACATTCAACCTTCGCTGCTTCTCTTCTATAAGACCATTGTTAGTAGCTGTCAGAACATCAAGCTCAGATTGCACTTTATCAGCTGCAGCCTTCTTTGTTTTGTATATAGGGCCTAAGTTCTTGTTCATAGATCCTCCAGTTCCATCTGCTTCTTGTATAGCTGCCAAGGTCAAAGCGTCTCTTTCTAATTCTTTGTCAGACACTTCTGACTTTAATAGATTTATATCAGATCTTATAGAATCAATCGATGCAGTATATCTACCCTTTACAAGATCATCTTGTTCTTTATAATTTTCTTGTTCCATCTTTACCAACTCCGCGTTGATCTCACTTTCAAATATCTTCAACTCCAACGGCTTGGCAATAACAATGGAAATTAAAATGGCCAAAATCAGCCTTGGTGTTGCCGCAGCAAAGTCTCGCCCAAAAGATCCTTTCTTCTTCATCGTCGAGACAATAAATCTATCAAGATTAAAGATCATCAGTCCCCAGATAATGGCAACAAATGAGATTATCCAATATGATTCAAAAACTGTGGATAAGGCATAACCTCCTGCAATAGCTGCAAAGACCCCCGTGAAAAATATCGTAGCGCCAATCCCAACAAATTTGTTAGTCTCTGTAGGTGTTCGCTTCAGTATCGAAAGGTTAACACCAGAACAAAACAAGAAGAAGTCTTTTAGGATGGTCATATCGAATCTTTATGCAGATCAAAAAATATAAGGGAAGTTATAAGACGACTGCCAAGACGCGATTATTATTCGACGAGTGATTAATATATAGTGATAAACACATCAAAGCTCGATCCTCTCCTATCTGATGATCAAAATTATTTGGTTGTAGTTATGGCTAAAACTTCATTGTTAGGCTGACTCGTTTTCTAACTTCATCCACGTCCAGTACCTTGACTTCTACGTGTTGTTGTAAGGACAGGATCTCACTTGGATCTTTTATAAATCGATCAGTGATCTGAGAGATATGTAGCAAGGCAGATTCTTTAATCCCCAGATCTATAAAGGCGCCAAACTTAGTTAGATTGTTAACCACTCCTGATAGCGTCATCCCAACCTTAAGATCCGAGATACTCTTTATCTGGCTTGAGAACTTCACAGGCTGCGCTGATCCTCGGGCATCCAGTCCTGGCTTTAGTAGCTCTACTATGATATCTTTTAGAGTTGGAAGCCCAACCTCATCAGAGACATATTGTTGGATGTCTATTTTTTCAATTTTATCCTTTTGTGATTCTAATTGAGCTAAGTCGATGCCATGATCATGTAGCATCTTCTTTACAAGACTGTATCTTTCTGGATGTACACCAGTATTGTCTAACGGATGACCGCCCTCTTTGATTCTTAAGAATCCCGCTGCTTGCTCATATGCTTTTTGTCCCATGCGAGCGACTTTGAGTAGCTGACTCCTTTTAGAAAATCCATCTATGTCTTGCCTATGTTTTACAATATTGTCAGCCAGTGTTGGACCAACGCCTGAGACATATTGAAGTAAATGCTTGCTTGCTGTATTGAGGTTAACACCTACACTATTGACACATGAGACGACTGTTCTGTCTAGGCTTTCTTTGAGTTGCGTTTGATTGACATCGTGTTGATATTGACCTACACCTATTGACTTAGCATCTATTTTTACAAGTTCTGCCAGTGGATCCATCAACCTCCGACCGATTGATATGGCTCCCCTAACCGTCAGATCCAATGATGGAAACTCTTCTCTTGCCACCGCAGATGCTGAGTAGATCGAAGCACCGCTTTCATTGACCATATATAACTCGACATCAAGATTTAAGTTACGTAAGAACTGGTATGTCTCTCTTCCAGCTGTACCGTTGCCAATGGCTATATATCTTATCTTATACTTATGTATCCAAGATCTCACCTTGTGCTCTGTCTCTTGTTTTGAAGATTGAGGCGGATGCGGATAGATGGTATCATTTGCGATAAGCTGACCATGCTCATCCAATATCACCACTTTACAACCCGTCCTAAATCCCGGATCAATAGCCAACACTGATCTATCGCCTAACGGAGCGGCCAAAAGTAATTGTCTCAGGTTGTTAACAAAGACATCGATAGCTTCTGCATCTGCTTTTTGCTTCGATGATTTTCTAAATTCATTTTCTATAGAAGGAAGAATCAATCTCTTCAATGCATCTCCAATGGACATATCCATTTGCTCTGCGCAGTCTCCATTGGACTTCACGTAATATCTGCTCAGCTTATCATGGGCTCGATCTTCATCTATACTTACTTTAACCCGTAGCAAGCCTTCGTCCTCACCTCTATATATAGCAAGTAGCCGATGCGAAGGGCACTTTTTTAATGTCTCTGCAAACTCAAAGTAGTCTTTGTACTTCTCCGCCTTTTCTTTTTGCTTTTTAACAACCTTACTTGAGATCACTGCCCATCTTTCAAACATGGTTCTAATGGTCGAGCGCATCGCGATGTTCTCATTCATCCAAGCTGCTATAATATATCGAGCTCCTTCAAGAGCAGCTTCTACATCCTTCACACTACCTTTGACATATCTTCTCGCTTCGCCATAAAGATGGGTTGATCGTTGTGCAGAAATAATCTTAGCAAGTGGCTCAAGTCCTTGCTCCCTCGCCGTATCTGCTTTTGTCTTTCTTGATTTCTTAAAGGGTAGATATATATCCTCAAGGGAAATACTGGACCAACAATCTCTAATCTTGTTAGACAGTTCTGGCGTCAACTTGCCTTGCTCATCAATGGCAGCGAGTATAGTCTCTTTACGCTTTTCTAATTTGTTGAGCTTTTCTAATTCTTTTTGGATCTCAGCGATCTGAACCTCATCTAAGGAGCCTGTTCTTTCTTTACGATATCTGGCTATAAAAGGAACCGTTGCTCCTTCTGACAATAACTGTAACACTTGATCAATCGCTCGAGCAGGCAAGCCCGTACGTAGCTGTATCTGTTTTGGGATCATGGTCGCAAATATAAGCTCCAAGTCTCAATAAAACGACGCTCGATTAAGTCAGCGCGGTCAACTCAAAATCTTCTATATCCACTCCATCATCAAATGGTAGTGCTTTGATCTCATCCTTAGTAGGCAGCGCTTCTACACTCTTCAGATTACGCTCGATCGCTCGCGACCTGACACCAACCTTATCAATCGTGTCCGATGCTTGTCTAAGTTTTGATTGCACTTTATCTATCACAGCGCCAAACTTTCCAAACTCCGTTTTAACCATACCCAGCACTTTCCAGACGTCGCTTGATCTCTTTTCTATCGCAACAGATCTAAAACCCATCTGCAGCGAGTTAAGTAGAGCCGCCAAATTAGTTGGCCCTGCTAAGATGATTTTATGATCACGCTGTAAGGTTTGGACTAATTCTGATTGCCTCACTACATCGGCATACAAACCTTCTGTTGGCAAAAATAAGATCCCAAAGTCCGTGGTATGAGGAGGTGATATGTACTTCTCTTTGATATCCTTGGCCATCAGCCTTATAGTATTGTATAAGTCTTTATTTGCCTTATTGATAAGTGTGACATCTCCTATGTCATAAGCATCTTGTACTTGCTCATATCTATCCATCGGAAACTTAGAATCAATCGGTAACCACACACATCTATCATCATCTCCGCGGCCCGGGAGTTTTATAGCAAACTCTACATGACATCTGCTATCAGGGATAGTAGCCACATTGAGACTATACTGATCAGGTGTTAGTACTTGCTCAAGTATATTACCCAATTGTATCTCTCCCATGACGCCTCTTGTCTTAACATTGGTCAGTACTTTCTTAAGGTCTCCTACGCCTGTCGCAAGATGCTGCATCTCACCCAAACCCTTCTGCACTTCAGCAAGATGCTTACTCACTAATTGAAATGACTTACCCAATCTATCTTCTAATGTCTTATGTAGTTTCTCATCAACAGTTGCCCTCATCTTTTCTAATTGTTGTGCATTGTCATTCTGGATCGACTGCAGTTTCTGCTGCACTTCTGTTCTGATCTGATGAAGTGACTTGGTCAGAGATTCTTTTGATTCATTGAATCCTGCTTGGTTTGTAACTGCCAGATTAGCCAGTTGCTTTTGAAAGTTATTAAGTAGGACATTTTGGTTTTGTCCATGGAGTGAAAGCTGCTGGCCTACTAACTCTTGAGCATCTTTGGCAGATCGAGCCATTTCTGTTCTATTGATAGTAAACTCGATTTTGATTTGTTCTTCAAGTTTAGTGATGTTAGAGTTGAGTGCCTGCTCAAGCCTTGTTGCATCCGTCGATGATCTGTTAGATCGAAAAAATATTGAGAGTGCGAGTTGCGCAAGGCCGATGAAGACTAATGCAACTAAGATAATATCTGTTGAGATTTCCATTGTTTGGGTTTATTTATCCAAATATCTGATGGAGCATGCATCTTATTTGCACGGAAGTACTAAAGATCAAAGGTCAATGATGTATCGTTTCTCTGGAAGTAATGCGGCATAGATGACTAATCATCAATTTTGGGTTGCTCGATTTTACTCTTTTACTTGTGATATAAAGCTATGAGTTCATCTGGATTCAAAATTTCAATTATAGAATTTTCAAACCCTTTTTATCTCTTGTTACAATAAATCTACTTTCCTGATATTATTTGAACATTCTATTTGCTCCCATCTTCTAAGTCATATGTTCTTGACTTCGAAGCAAGTATTAATTCATTCGCTCAATCTTTGATTTCAATTCTTTTTAGAATAATTGCAATTGCAGAATTTGCCTCCTTAGAGTTAACTTGTTTTTCTAAGATGTAAAAAGCTGTAATTAACGAGTTGGACGATGTAAAAAATTTCCATCGATTTAATTTAGCCCTCCTGAAAAGTAGAGTTTCAGCTCCGCTAAGCTCAAATAGTGAAGCTAACAAACTCATGTGCAAGAATACCCAAGTCAGAGACCTTCGATCAAATAAAAGAGATTAAATCGGTCAAACATACTCTACTTAGCGAACAGCTGACTGATATCTTTAAATGCTTTGAACTCAAGTGCATTTCCGCAAGGATCTAAGAAAAACATAGTGGCTTGCTCCCCTACTTCACCTTTGAATCGGATATAAGGCTCTATCACAAACTTGATACCCTGCTCACGCAAACTGTCTGCGAGGGCTTCCCACTGATCCCACTCCAGAACTACACCATAATGCGGAACTGGTACTTCGTGTCCATCGACAGAATTGTGATGTGTTTCTTCTGCTGGCGACTTTGGTTTATAATGGATGACCCATTGGTGGCCAAAAAAATTAAAGTCGACCCAGTGCTCAGAAGATCGACCTTCTTCGCATCCCATTACATCTCTATAGAAAGCACGTGCTTTGGGCACATCGTCTACTGGCACAGCAACATGAAAAGGTCTGATAGACATATGACGAAGGTTTTTAATTAGTTAAGACTTGTATCGGTGATAGACAAATAGCAGAACGACTGATCCGATAACTGCTGTGATCAGCTCTCCCAAAAGTCCATCAGCGCTGAATCCCAAAAGTCCCAGCAAGAAGCCCCCTGCTATAGAACCAAGTACACCTATGCCTAATGAAGACAGCCAAGAATCTCCTTCATCTTGAGGAGTGATCATCTTAGCTAGGGTACCTGCGATCAGTCCAATAAGTAACCACTTTAGTATCATCTGTGATGCGTTCTTTGATAAAGGTAATGAAAAAAGGAAATCTGGATGTCTAAACTAAGTGCTGCTTAGACCCTATTTTACAACAGTGAACAGCCCCGAATACTTACGGCCTGTATCACGGTTTGTAAGATGGATAATGTGCGTACCTGCTTTAGCATTCCACATATTGATGGAGTTAAAGTAGTCTAACCTCTCTTGTAGACTGTAGATCAACTGACCTGACAAAAAGAATATCTCGACTTGATAATTGCCGGGTGATATACTACTGATGTCCAAAGTAAATATGCCGTTGTTAGGATTAGGATAAATCTTAATACTTGGATTGAGCTCTTCGCCTTGTATAAGTGTCTCGTCGATAGCTGTAGTAAGGTTGTCACAACTCGAAGTTGTATACTCTGGACAATACATGCGGTTGACCAAAGAACAATCCATCACAAATGGGTTAGTCTTACCATCTTGGACCATGGCCTTCATAAGATTACGGTCCATCTCTATCTCATCTACTCCATCCGCATTGTGCCACGAACAAAGATCTTCACGCATACCAGTAAAGTAGCTATCATCCTCTCGAAGTGCTTCATCACGATACATGGTATAGAAGTAAAATACGCTTCTTGCTATGTCCCCTTTGACAGACTCGCGTGGCTCAAAGCGACCACCAAATGTCGTGAAGTCATCTACTTCAGAAAACTCATCCACCTGGTTCATTGGGAGATCTTCAATATTTCTAATCTTATCGTTTCTATAAAACCAACAATCCACTCTATCATCATCTACTTCAGAAAATGGATAGTTGGATCTGGCCTCGTTGACAGCCCACCTCGCAGGAGCGAGATTATGGAGATCTGAAAATGCATTGCCATTCTCTTCTTTAGCGCCTTTGGATCTTGGATATATGTGTTCTGTATTGATACCATCAGCCCTGGCATCCATGGCAAGAAACTGTATCGGTAAGTCATTGTCTGGTGGTAAGTAGAGCTTATGACCGGAGTAGATAGTATGCACCGTATCATCCACATTGTATATCTGAGTGTACATCAGCGTCCTCGCTACTGAGTAAGTCTCAACGAAGTTTGGCTTGTACTCTTCGACCGTTGCTTTAAACAGTTCTTCCCCTTCTAAGTCCGCAAATATTTGGGCTTCCATAGTTGTTGAGCTAACAACACATAGAAGTAGAGCATAGATAAAATCGATTCTCACAACGCGAATATAATCATACAGACATGAAATTAGCACTCAGTAAAACGGAATTTATGTCAGCTGCAAACATTTTGATTTACCACTAGTGTATCCCCTTAGTTTATCGCTAAATATATGAATATCAACTATATATGTAACATAATAGTTCCCATATGAATTGATGTAATATGTTATGAGATTGTCCATAAACGCTCCCTTTTTATCGAATATCGACAGATTTACAGACAGATAAGTAAACACTATGCTCCATTTCTAATCATCCAAAATAATGGTTGATCTAAGCAGCTTAAAATCTCTTAACAAAACTTTTGCATTTGCTCCATCATGACTACTTAATGGCTCTGAGAGGCCTATGTTTTCTGTGGTTTAGATCAGTTTGTTCATCCCTTCGTTATGGTCATTGGTCTATATAATCGAGCTGCAACAGAGTTGCATGTAACTTTGACCAATATCCTACCGTTTTATAGTCGTCAGATTGATTAAGATATAAGGCGTCTTGTAATTTTTGCATTACTGTATCAACCCGGCATCAGCATTCACTACACTTTCTAATTATCATGTAACTACAGTTGACTAACTGCAGAAAGGTCAACCTATGTCTCTTTGTAAATTAGAAAAAGCACTACCAAATTATTTCACATTAAAAAACCCTTAAGTTATGAATATCAGAAAAGCCTTTTTAAGTACCGCACTATCACTTATTGTAGCAGTCATGGCAATTGCATCAACACCATACACTTTTGTTACAGAGACATCCACTTCTTCATCTAAGACTTATGCAGAGATTAAGAAGGTGGTCAAGAGCATTGATTTTGACATGGAAAAATTTGACGATCAAGTCGTCAAGGTTCAATTTATGATTAACGCAGATAACGAGCTCGTGATACTGCGCATCAATAACGACGATGCCGAGTACTTGCTCAAAAGAACTCTTAATTACAAAGAGCTTAAAGAGAATGACCTTACTGTCAACAAAGTCTACATCCTCCCTATCTCCTTTAAGAAAGGAATAACGAGCTAAGATATACAGCGAGTAGTAAGTTGATTGATTTTGTTTTTGAAAGGCCGATAGAGATATTGGCCTTTCCTTTTTGACTCATAAAGGTGCTTTGTAAGAAGAAGTCTTAGAGATAATCCTTAAGCTTACTATACATCTCTTGCGGTGGTACAGAGGTATCTAAATATTCTTTTATGACTTGTATGAGGTCGACGATCATTTCTTCTTGGAAGCCCAACTTCTTACCAAAGTCGATTACAAACTCTTCTTCTTCTGGTTGGATCACTCCATCAGCCTTCATCAAGAATAGGAAATAGTACAGTATAGTTATCCTTTGTTTCTGACACGCTGGTGGCTCAAGTTCATAACTCTCTGTATTAAAACTTACTTCTTTAAGGTCATCATCACTGAGACCTAATCTATCACCTATATGCATTATGTAGGCCAACTCGTGCGGATCTTCGTCATGATCAGCTCCCATGAGTTTATACAATAAGGCGATGATCGCCTTGTTAGAATAGGTCGAGGACTTCTGTGCTACGGTTGACATTTGAGCAAGTATTGTTACCAAAAAAAATACCAATAGTATGCCAGATTTTGGGAATAGTCACTTATTTGTCATTGTCCTTAGAAGTCGATATATACAAGTTATACTATGCTTACGCCAAATGTCAGGCTTGGATGAGCTCCGAGATCTGCGACCACTCATCCATCAGTGAACAGTCAGGTCTAGTCGTTCCCGCTCTTCTGTACCAATAGTCGGCATTCCATTTATCCCCTTCTATACGATGCAAATATGCGTGTATATGACTGGCCATCTGTGTATCCATCATCTCTATGATATCATGTGCTTTAGCCCATTGATTATCCTTAATCAAGGCCATCGCTTTCATATAAGCTTCTGTATGATCAGTCATGCGGTGATAATATCTAATGATGGCCATCTCCGTAATAGCCAACTGAAGCTAATGTAAAAAAAAGTGACCAACCAGATGGATCAAAATGAATAAGTATATGAGTAAAGATCTATCCAGCGAGGCGATCTGCAGTGTACAATCTATTCTTGCCTATAATCTCTTGTTATTATTCTTGAAGACAGCTTGGAAAAGAAAGAGCATCAAAAAAGTGAGTAAGAATTGTCAATCGATGGATGAATAAGGTCCGTTAACGTATAGACGATTGAGAAAACTTACTTCACTCTCTTTCTCTTATATGAGGATTGTTGTTGCTTAAAAGGGAAGAAAAAAAGGTCAGGACTCACTCTGACCTCTTATAAAATACTAAATCAACTGCTGTATGAAAATTCTTTGGTACTTGCTTATTTACACCCTTTGGACGCACGAGGGTCATAGCGTCACAATCTTTTGAACGTTCTGACAAGTAACCTACAATTTAACTTTTGGACCTACCAACAAGTCGAAATAAGATGATCAGATATGCTGAAGCATGAACAAACATGACGAGGAGATCAATTATTTCAAAGATTCTATCCTTCGATCTTGAATTTTTAATGAATGAATATATCTTTGCAGCCGCTTAACAAAGCAGCGACCGGTTAGCTCAGTTGGTAGAGCAACGCCCTTTTAAGGCGTGGGTCCTGGGTTCGAGCCCCAGACCGGTCACTTAAAAAGTCCTATTCGATCAGAAGAGGGCTTTTTTTATGCACTCAACTGATGAGCGAGAAGTTTATGCTGAGCGATCTTATTAACCAACGGCTAGGCTGTCGGCTATAAGTAGATCGCCACTCTGTGGCGCTCCGATATTCTGCATCATCTTGGCTCTGTAACTTGACCCCATTACAATTCTCTATCGTAATCTAACAGTTCTGAATGGCATGTTTTTGGAGCATATGGAGCAGACCCACAAGTGGTACACTTTGTCTGATTTTTCCCAGACTTCTGGTCTGCGACTGCACGTCGTTGATTAAAAAGCTGAATGATTTAGTAAGGGTTGAGTGATTAGACACTCAATCAGAACATAAGGTATTCTTGCAAGCGCTTTGCTTAAATGATGACATACATGGCAATGTCAATTAGCCATTGCAAATAGCTAGACTATTATTACTATTTTTCGCCTATGCTTGTATATATCTTAAGGGCTGCACTTGGTATAGCCATTCTCCTGGGGTTTTGTGTATTGATCAGTAACAACCGAAAGGCCATCAACTGGAAGCTAGTTGGATCTGGTCTATTGATACAAGTGGTCTTGGCCTTCTTAGTCATCAAGATCCCATTTATGAATGGTTTCTTTAAGGCCATTGTGGATTTCTTCTTAGTGATTATCGCTGCGGCACAAGAGTCCGCAGGTTTTTTGTTTGGAGACCTGGCGACTAATCCTGCTTTTGGATTTGCGTTTAGTGTACTGCCCATCATTATCTTTTTCAGTGCGTTGACGTCTTTGTTTTATTACTATGGCATCCTACAGAAGATCGTATATGGATTTGCTTGGGTGATGAATCGTACTATGAAGTTGACTGGAGCAGAGAGTCTTTCTGCTGCCGCCAATATATTTATTGGTCAGACAGAAGCACCACTTGTCATCAAGCCCTACTTAGACAAGATGTCTCGCTCAGAACTGATGAGTATTATGACAGGTGGTATGGCGACGATTGCAGGAAGTGTATTTGGAGCCTATATCAGCATCTTAGGTGGAGACTCACCAGCAGCTCAGCAAGAGTTTGGTATGCACTTGTTAGTTGCCTCACTGATATCAGCACCAGCAGCTCTTCTCGTTGCTAAGATATTAGTACCAGAAGATCCTAATCGACCGATCAACGATGATCTCAATATCCCTAAATCAGCAGCTGGTAGCAACATGCTCGATGCACTGGCCAAAGGAACAACAGATGGCGTCAGGCTTGCTGTCAATGTTGGTGCTATGCTTTTTGCATTTATGGCATTCATCTATCTAGGTAACAACCTGTTGGACTTACTCGGCTCATCGCTTAGCATCAATGACAATATCGCAGAGCTAACTGATGGAAAATATGATAAGCTATCCCTTCAGTTATTTATGGGTTACTTGTTCGCTCCTTTGGCTTGGATCATTGGGATCAATGGCGATGAGATATTGTATGTCGGACAGTTGTTGGGAGAGAAAACCATCCTTAACGAGTTTGTAGCATATGCATCGCTTGGTGACATGCAAGCAGCCGAGATGATTTCAAAGAGATCTACTATCATTGCGGCTTACGCACTTTGTGGATTTGCCAACTTTGCCTCTATAGGTATTCAGATCGGTGGTATCAGTTCATTAGCACCTGGCAGAAGACAAGATCTTACGGAGTTAGGATTTAAAGCTTTAATCGGCGGTACAATCGCAACGATGTTGACGGGTTGTTTGGCTGGGGCGTTTATTGGATAGTTGAAAGTAGACGGCTCACGGAAATTCTATTTACCTGTCTAATAGGAAATCAAAAAGCCTAATCGGATTAGCGAATTCTCTGAGAAGCAAATTCAAGATTTATTCTTTGACCATCCAGAGTATCTCCCAATAAGTGTCCAGACAATGTTCTAAGCGAAATAGAATATGAAGACTCAGTAAGTAGAAACTTAAGGATCGGTAAATTCCTTTTCATTGATTGCAGGAGTCGAGAAAAGAGAAGGTGCAAAAGGAATATATGCGCTTGAAGATGGCAGTATGTTTTGCGCAAAAAGAAGTCAAATGAATGGTTACTTATACCTATGTATAGGTTTTTGATGAGACCTTAATATCCTCTATAAAAATCAGCGTCAACTTTAATTCTCGTTTAGAGAACAGATGAACTTTATCAATAGACAAAAGTCCTTCAACCTAAATACATTAACAAGCGTATTGTACTTAGAATATGGAATAGAAAAACTGAGGAGTTAAAACTTTCTGAATAGACTACTCGGCCTTAGCCATGTAGTCATCGAAGGTCATATCCATGTACTTCTCATCTTTAGCGAAGACCAACTCCTTCATCAATTGAGGAGCTTTCTTGAAGCCTGGAGAAATCATGATACGAGCAAAAGACTCATCCAAGGTTACAAATGCAGGATAACCCAATCTACCGTCTAGTAGTGCATATGCCAATTGGTGTACACCTCTTCTACCTGACTTGATGTATTCGAAAGTATTATCATTCCAAGTGATGGCGTCCTTGCGCTCTGCGTTAAACTTTACTGGGTAGAAATTGTCATTAAGATACTTGATCACTTCAGGATCCTGAAAAGTTGACTTATCCATCTTCTTACACCAGCCACACCAATCTGTATATAGATCTATGAACACTTTCTTAGGTGCTGTCTTAGATAACTCAGCAGCTTCTGCCCAAGTGTACCACTTGATTTCCTCTGCCGGAGCTTCTATAGTGGTGGTTGGATCTACGTCGGTCGTTAGTTCTGTTGGAACGGTAAGAGCAGACGTATTAAAAAAAGCTATAATGTATAAGAATGTGAATGTCATAACTAAACTATTATGTTGTTGCTCTCAAAGATATAATAGAAGAAGCAAAAACGCTAATATCTGGTTCTGAGAACTTGTTAAGGATTACTTACGGTCTCGGGTTTTGTGTTAGAAAAGACATTTTCCGAAAGGAAAGCCCTTAAAAACGACCAAAACGGAAGCGTCCAAAATATCTTTGTCTCTTCCCACAAAGAAGTCTCTTCATCTAAAAACTTAAGGTTTTGGCCATATGTGTTTCTCTGAAACATCAAACCAAATACTCGTTGTGCACTCTCTTTATGGGTCAGCAGTACATTGAGCAACGTCCTATCATAGGCGATAAACCTTCTGCTTTTAGTCACCTTAGACACCTTACCTTGCTTGATGCGTTCCGTCAGCATCTCACACTCGTTCTGGATGCGCATAAAGGCATAGCCAGAAGATGGTTTTACTGTAGCGTTGTTCGTACCGATCGGTATCACTCTTGCACTTCCCTTACTAAATGGAGCGGTGGTCATCGGTATCTTACCTTGCTCAACGCTAACTACTTCATATGTATGACCAACATACTTAGCCATGTACCCCGTCAACATATCGTTGTACTGCTCTTCTGTCCAAAGATCTTTAGAAAAGACCGTTGCTTCTACCAGTGCCGAGGTCTTGTCAAAAGGCAAGACGTATACAAACCTTGTATCATCCCCTTGATCCACTCTAAAATCCATAAAGGTCGCTATCTGATCATCCCAAGTGCCTTCTTTCAACTTGACTTCCCAGCCTAAAAAGTGTTGCCAGACAAAGAGCTCTTCTTCATCTGGAAAAGACTTAACTATACTATCAAAGGCATAACTGCCCATGTACGAATGATCATCCGTCGTAATCTCTACATGATCTCCTCGGTCAGTTATGTCATTGATAGTGTCTTGTATGAGATCTATATGACTGCATGCCTTGATCTTTTCTAAGGTATACTTGTAAAAGTCGAGTCCACTGATCGTGTGATATCGATATGGAGACGCATCGTTTATAACCTCTACATCAGGTGCATAAAAAGCTAAGCGTTCCCAAGATTTTCGATATATACTACTATATCTATCAAAGGATGGGACCGCCCAAAATGACCAAGTACGATCATTAGTATCTTTGGCAGATCGATCTATCAACAAGATGCGCTTGTCAGCAAATGAGTCATCCGTTAGACGCTCTGCCAGACTCAAGCCAGCGAGCCCTGCACCACATATTATGTAATCATAATGATCCATCTTGTATCTCAAAAGTGATCAAAATAAACTGTTATTCTGACATGATAAACACAAATCCAATTACTTTGCGATAACAGAGATGAGAGATTATAAAGAAACACTCACTTTCTTATATGACCAACTACCGGTTTATCAGAAAGTAGGTGCGTCAGCGATTAAGAAGGACTTGACTAACATCACGGCGCTCACCCATGCGCTTGGCAATCCTCATCACGCCTATCCAACTATACATATAGCAGGGACTAATGGTAAAGGTACAACCGCCCACATCATAGCTGCCATCCTTCAAGCTAGCGGGCTGAAGGTAGGCCTCTATACTTCTCCGCACTATGAAGACTTCAGAGAAAGAATAAAGGTGAATGGCACTTATATCTCTGAATCAGATGTAGTTAGCTTCGTTGAGGATCATCAAGGATTGATGGAGACTCAAAAGCCTTCCTTCTTTGAAGTGACGGTGGCTATGGCTTTTGATCATTTTAAAAAGGCGGATATCGATATCGCTGTCATCGAGACAGGACTAGGCGGTAGATTGGACAGCACTAATATCATCACTCCCCTGCTCTCAGTGATCACCAATATCAGCCTAGATCATCAAAACATGTTGGGGCCTGATATATATACCATAGCGGGAGAAAAAGCAGGCATCATAAAAAAAGAAACACCCATTGTTATAGGCCGATATCAACCCTCTTGCGATCACGTTTTTATAAACAAGGCAGCAACCGAGAAGGCGGTACTTAGCTTTGCTTCGCTTGAGTGGAGCTATGAGCAATTAGAAAACGAAGTCATATTTATCAACAACAGTCAAGACGTCAATCTCAAGATAAATCATAATGGAGGCGGTCCTTTTCTATTAGAAAACATAACTACTGCGTTGCAAGCCACCATGTTGTACAATAGCATAACTGAGCAGCCAATCGGCGCCTCAGCAATAAAACTTGGCATCGAAGAATTTAGAAAAATAAGTAATTATAAAGGGCGGTGGCAACAGCTGGATAGCCATCCTGATGTGATCACCGATAGTGCTCACAATGAGGATGCTATCAGCAAAGTACTCGATCATATCAATAATCAGGGCTATGAGCAGATTCATTTTGTCCTCGGCTTTGTTGGAGACAAAGACGTGGACAAAATATTGAAGATGCTCTCTTCTAACCACTCTTACTACTTCACACAACCTTCGATATTTAGGGCGTTGGACAAGTCTACTCTCAAAGAAAAAGCAAATCAACATGGCCTTTCTGGTACTGTATATGATGATGTCCCATCAGCATATACAGCAGCCCGCGCAATGGCAAATGCGAATGATCTTGTCTATATCGGAGGTAGTTCTTTTGTTGTGGCAGATCTATTAACTCATATCAATAAGGCTTAACTATTTTCAATTTGACATTATGAAATCAATAATTACAATTGTCTTTTTTCAGTTTATACTAACTTTTGCCACCGCTCAAGTTATAGAAGCTGATTATCAAACTATAGAAAACATCTCTTATTACGAGCCAAAAGATATAACAGATGACTATCAGCGAGAACGATGTGTCTTAGATCTCTACTATCCTACAGATTTGGATAGCTTTGCGACGGTCGTATGGTTTCATGGTGGAGGACTTAGAGCTGGAGGGAAGTTTATACCTGTACAATTAGAAAATAAAGGCATCGCAGTACTTGCCGTTAATTATAGATTATTTCCCAAGGTCAACAACCCTGTTTATATCGAAGATGCAGCAGCCTCAGTTGCTTGGGCCTTTAATCATATAGAAGAATATGGCGGCATAAAGGATCGCATATTTGTATCAGGTCACTCTGCTGGCGGATATCTAACGAGTATGATTGGACTGGACACATCTTACTTGCAAAAGCATAATGTCGATGCCAACGATATCGCTGGTTTGATACCATTTAGCGGACATGCCATCACTCACTTTACACAAAGAGAAGAACGAGGCATAGATGGCAAACAAGTAGTGGTTGACAGATTTGCGCCCATCGCTCTCATTAGAAATGATGCACCTCCTTATACCATCATCACCGCGGATAGAGACATGGAGCTATTGGGTCGTTATGAAGAGAATGCTTTTATGTGGCGCATGATGCAGTTGATAGAACATCCTGATTGTACTCTTTATGAACTTGAAGGATATCACCATGGCGATATGTATATACCGGCATTGGGGATATTGATCAAGGAGATCAAACGGATCTTAAGTAAGTAGTTACGATTAGTTGATAAAAAAAGAGGGCGCTCAACTTGTAGTTGAGCGCCCTCTTTTTTTATGTCTGTTGCTTCCTACTAATTAGGAGCATTGTCTGGGTTCAACAAGTCGTAGAACTGATCAAGCTTAGGCAGGATAATAATTCTTGTACGTCTATTGATCGCACGTCCTTCTGGTGTGTCGTTACTCGCAAGTACGTTGTACTCACCACGACCTGCTGCGATCAATCTGTTAGGATCTACGCCGTAGTCATTTTGTAGTACTCTAACTACAGAAGTAGCACGCTTCACACTAAGATCCCAGTTGTCATCATAACAATCTCTTTGGATCGGTCTGTTATCCGTATAACCTTCAACCATCACCTCAAGATCATCTCTCCCTTGCACGATGAGTGCGATCTTAGCCAGAACTTCTTTTGCTCTTGGCGTTAGTATAGAGCTACCACTCTGATACACCATCTTATCAGATAAGTTGATAAATACAACGGTCTTGTCTACTTCGATCTCTACATCTCTATCAGCAATACCTTGGCTCAACTGGCTCTTCAGGTTAACTGATAAAGCAAGGTTGATAGAGTCCGCTTTTGTTTTGGCAGCTTGGAGGAGTCTGATATAGTCATCTCTCTTCTCCATCTGCTCCAACGTTCTATTGATATTAGCATTAGCGGACTGAGATAAGACAGTAAGCCCAGTGACTTGCTCCATTTGCTTATCTCTTTGTGATCTAAGGTCTTCGATCTGTGCTCTCAGGTCATTGATCTGACCATCTTTGCTTGACACAGTAGTTTGAAGCTCTCTTACATTTCCTCTTAATGTTTCTTTATCTGCTTCGCACTGCTCGATAAGAGCCATCTGTGCATTAAGGTCTTGACCGCACTTGCTAAGATCTCTAGCTGACTGGTCGTAATCTGCCTGCAATGCTTCCAATGTCTTTTTGCTCACACATGAAGAAGTGGCCATCGTGACGACTGCAAGGCCCAATAAAAGGTATCTCATTCTCATTTTTAGACTATTTATCTTGGTTAAGTTTTCTAGAAGATCAATTATACGGAATTTCCACTTTTCTTAATAACGAGAGAGCCGTTATCCTTTGATTTAGGGTTTTTACCTAATTAGCATGGTCTTTCTGTCCAGTACTTTACATTTGCGAAAGCGGCATACATACCTCGTAAACACTGCTTATCGAGCTAATTATCTATCTTCGTATAGCAACTAATTATAATATGTCAAAGATTAGAGTAGCTGTACTTTTTGGAGGTCGATCTACCGAGCATCAGATATCACTATTGTCCGCTCAAAACATCATCAAGTCACTCGACAGAGAGAAGTATGAACCCGTACTCATCGGCATAGATAAGACGGGGCGTTGGTACTATCAACAAGATAGCATCCAAGTGCTCCACGGGGCTGATCCTAAGAAGATCGAGCTCACAGGCATTGATACTGAGGTCCTCTTCTCACAGAACACTAACGATCACTATATCACTTCCGTAAATGCTACCCTCCAACAACCGCTGTCGCGGATAGATGTGATATTTCCAGTATTGCATGGTACGTATGGCGAGGATGGAGCCATCCAAGGCCTTGCTAAAATCGCTAATCTACCCTGCGTAGGTCCAGGAATTCTTGGATCAGCAGTTGGGATGGACAAAGAAGTAATGAAGCGCTTATTAAGAGATGGCGGTATCGCAAGCGCAAAGTGGATCACACTAAGAAGAAGAGATATCCCTAACATAGATGTAGATGCTATCATCGACAAACTTGGAACCGAACTATTTGTCAAACCAGTTAATCTTGGTTCTTCGGTAGGCATCTCATTTGTCAAGCAAAAAGAAGACCTTCATGAGGCTATCATGCATGCGTTTCAATATGACAACAAAGTACTCATAGAAGAGCGGGTCATAGGAAGAGAGATAGAATGTGCTGTTTTAGGGAATGATGACCCGATCGCATCCATACCTGGAGAAGTGATCCCCAAAGATGGATTCTACTCTTTTGAAGCAAAGTACGTCGATGAGCAAGGAGCAAAACTGGCCATCCCAGCCGACCTTACGGAGGACCAAGTGGAAGCAGTTAAAAAGCTATCCATTGAAACATTTGTCCAATTAGAATGCTCGGGCATGGCTAGAATCGATATGTTCCTTACTAAGGACAATCGCCTACTCATCAATGAGATCAATACCCTGCCAGGGTTTACCAATATCAGTATGTATCCTACGCTGTGGAAGATATCCGGAATCTCTAATCAAGAATTGATTGGTCGGTTGATAGAACTTGCTATAGAAGAGCATAACCGAGAGAATGGATTGAAGCGACTAATGTAACTCAATAAGCTACACAATTAGAATCTCCTCATCAACTGTCTTCCTTAATAGTTAATAATCATTAGTGAAAATTAACTAAATGTAAATGGGGACTCACTAAATCATCTTGATTTTTCTATCTTAGGTATGCGTGAAGACCAAGATTACTATATCACTAATAGACGACCACCGCGCATTGACAGATGCGATGGCCTCTCTTCTTAATCAAAATGAAAGTTTTACAGTGCACAATGTCGCCCATAACTATGAGAATGCAAAAGGTCTCATAGAAAGAGATGAAAGCGACATCTACATTATAGATATGAATCTTGGTTCTGGTGACAGCTGCGAACTTGTATCTGCCGTGAGCGCGAATGATAAACATGCTATGGTTCTTTCTGCCTATAGCGATATTGCTCTTATAAAGAAAGCGGTCAAGTCCGGAGCAAAAGCATATCTCTCTAAGTCATCCGCGGCATCTCACATCACATCAGCTATCGAGAGTGTAACCGCTGGCAAGAAGTACTTTGATGATATCATCCAAAGCAGTATCAATGCCTCTGCAGGAGTAGACAGTAAAATAATAACTGCCAAAGAACGTGCGATGCTGAGCCAACTAACACCACGAGAAAAAGAAATTATAAATCTCATCTCTCAAGAATATACCAGTGAAGAAATCGCAAAAGAACTTCATCTATCCAAACATACTGTTGATGGATATAGGAAGAGTCTGATTAGTAAACTTGGTGTAAGGGGGAGTGTGGGATTGAGTAATTTAATAAACTAAAAAATAGGAGATGAAGTACCGCAATTTATTGTTTTACGCAATAATTTTAGGCATATCTAGTTGTCAAAATATTGAAAAAGGAATTGCTTCAAAAACAGCTGAAGAGGGAGAATTAAATCTTGCCGAATATCAAAAATCGAGAACGATGTTTTTCAGCAATATAAATGACATTCCACTTACCGTAAGTCGCGAACAAAAAGAACAGTATTTTCACATCGAAGCTGTCAAGGATAAAGATAGCATTCCCAGAGTCATGGTCATTTTAGGAACACCTTATCTTGATAAGAATGGCTTAGGGAAAATAAAATTTAGAATTGAATATGAACCAAGCTTAAGCGGATACGGTAATCTAAGAGCTTTTGACGGAAAGCCAGTTCAATGTGAAGCCATTGGCTATGATTGTTATGAATCAATTTTTCTTTTCAAAACAAAACCAGGAAATTTATCAGCATCAAAAATGAGTTTAGAATGTGATATTACCATACCCATCGAATATGGCCATAGAAGCGATGTGAGTATCCAAGATGCGACTTGCAAAAGTCTAAAACCTAAAGATTGTATACATTCCTTTGCCACAGATGTGAGAATATGTAAGTTGTTTTTTATTTGATCATTCAATTAACATATGTCATACTTCTCCTTTTTATCGATTCGGATAGAATATTTAAAGAGAAGAGTGTTTTATACGAAAACCCATCGTTTCTGATAAGTGAATATAGAGAAAAGTCGCTGCCTGACCTAAATCTATCAACAAACTCAGTTTGGAATTATATATATTATGACAAGTCCAAACCCTCTACTTTCTATCCTAATATTTCAATCTCAGAAAATGGAAACGCTACTCAAACAATAGTTGACCTTTTGCTTAAGGGTAATATTTGTTTAGACTCAATAGTTCCAGATGAAGCCCAGGCATTAGCCTTTTACTTACAAGCTCTTGACAAATCAAAAGAACAATCAGATGACATTCTTGCTTGCGAAAGTCTTAGAAAAATAATTTCTCTTTTACTATATAGGCAAATAGCTTCTGATCAAATTCCAATTTATATAAAAGAACACTCTTTGTTAGCATATGATGACTTAGAATTAGCGTATAATGAATATTACAAACTAAAATACAATTCTGACTTATCTATTCATAAAAGAGCAAAGTCAAATTTGACAGAATCTGATTGGATACCAATAGTAAAAAAAGCCACTAAGAACAAGTGGAACAAATTACTAACTCATATTTATGCATCTATGGGTATATTTCATGAATTTCATGATAGAAATATTAACAAAGCAATTAGAGCCTATGAAAATGCCATAACCAGTTCTAAAGCCATCGGAAAAGACTTTTTCAGTGAACGGTCCTTTACATCTAAAATGAATATCGGCAAGCTGTTATTTGAAGATAAAAGAATAAATGAATCATTATTATATTATAAAGATGCACTTCAATATCTCTCATCTCAAAAAAATGAAAAAAGTCGGCAGATGGCATATGAGTGGCTGGCTGATAGCCATGTCAGTCTTCGCAACTTTGATAGCGCTTATCATTATTTGCAATTAGCTTTTAAAACGAATAATTCCTATCAAGAGCATGTGCAAGAAATAAGACTCAGTGAATTAGAAGAAAAATACCAAAACGAAAGACTAACTAACGACCTTTCTCAAGAAACCATAAGACGAAAACAATTCTACATCACCTCGCTGTCCTTAGGCGGCCTCCTAACTTTAAGTCTCTTAGGATTCTATGGATTAAGAAGAATCAACAAACTAAAACAAACCAATCTCCAACAGCAGATAAAAGAAACAGAACAACAAGGACAGCTCGCTGCCATCAACGCCCAACTGGATGGTGAAGAGCAAGAACGCAAAAGAGTCGCTACTACACTTCATGACGGAATCGCCAGCCACCTTACTGCAGCCTCCTTCCATCTTCAGGCTTTGTCTAATCAAAATGATTCCACTCAAGCTGCTGACAAAGCAGCTCAGCTGATTGTTGAGGCTGCAGAAATAACAAGAAAATTATCTCATGAATTATATCCTCCAGTCTTGATCAGTGATGGATTGGTACCAGCTTTGAATGCTATAATCAGTACTTACAATCACAGCAAGTTGACCTTCCATATAAAAGGCACTACAACTCCGATCAACATCGGATCTGACCAAGAGACTAAAGTCTACTACATCATTGTAGAGTTACTTCAAAATGTTATAAAACATAGCAAGGCGAGTTTTTGTGAGTTGAATATTTCTATCACAGACGATCATCTAAGTTTTTCTATAGCTGACGATGGCATCGGAATGATAGGTGATCGGAATGACGAGGGATTAGGCTTGAACTCCATCCAGGCCCGACTGGCAAACATGTCAGGATCATTGAGTATCCAAAACAATGTTCCTCAAGGAACCAAGGTAGTGATCACCGTCCCACTCAGATAAATCAGCTTTTCAAATTTTGCTTTTAGACAACCACTACTAATGGGGGTTTTTCAATACCCCTATTGATGGGCTACCCCACTCTTTCATTCTATCTCATATTTACATCATCATTAAGTAGTCAAGAGTTCTGCTTGATGAAACTATAATCAGAAGAATTCTTCTTTCTGACCCCTCGGTGCACAGAGGTTGGTCACACGCACTTATGACAAGATTCATAAGTGCCCTTCAATGCTCTTGACAAGAGCACTTGAGGTGCAACCCAATTTTCTAACCTCTAAACGTACTGCAATGAGAAATTATGTAAATGCTCTTGCCTCTCTCGTCGTCTCCGACGATGAAGATGGTGTATAATGATTGAGTAGAAGGGGTGGCAGACTATTGCCCCTCTTCTATTTTAGTACGCAACCATTTTCTATGAATAATATCCTTTGAATCATTTAACATTTTCAATTGTTGCTCTTGATTGACTTGATTAACTATAGCCCTAAACATCTTTATAAAATTCTTCCAAGAGTTCACTTGTTGTTGCGATAAGTACTTTGTATTCCGATTTATAAAATCGGAAGTGTTTCTCAAATGGGAGTTAAAGTAATATATATCTTTTCCTTTCATTTCATATGATGACCTTAAGAAAAGACCTGCTGCCGTTAACCTTCTCGAAGCAGCCCGAAATATTGAAATAGAGTAAGCCTGAACAACTAAATCATAATTTCGTTCAACAAAGTTGATGATCATCTCACCCAGCACATCTCCCTCTTTTCGATTATTAGGATTTAAATATCTAAAGTTTTTCTCCTTGTACAACCTCGCTTGATTAGTATCAAACAAAGCGCATAAAACATTTAGATCACTTATAAAGTAATTTATATGCAACTCTTTGTTATACAATAACATACCTGAATCTATCGACCATTGTATTAGCGATACTAAGTCTTCTACCTTCTCTTCGTCGCCGCGTCTGACTTGCATGATGTAGTATCTCCGTACGTGATGGAAGGAGGTAAGTTTCACTAACTCAGACATGTCTGATGTTCTATGGGATAAAAAGCTTAACAGTGATTCTGGCTTTTCAATATAATTGCTTTTGAGTAGAGCTCCTTGGTCCAAGAGCAATTGAGTTAACTGATCCGGGTTGTTGTCCAGGCTTAGTGCTGTCACAAAATCAATATGCGCGGCCCAATTCTCATAATTGAGTAACTGCCGATTATAAAGTTCTGACTTATAGTACAACAACAGATGAGAGGAAAATGACTTTATACTTTCTATCCCACATTTAATCAATTCTTGAGCCTTCTTCTGATTTGACTTGATGGGATTATTGCTAAAGTATAATTCGAAATGCGCTCGGAGGCGGAAGTAGTCATTCCATAGATCGAGGTACTTATTGTTGTCAGTAAGCGAGATGACTTTATCAAAGGACTTATCGCTCTCATGGTACAACCCTCTTTTGTTCAAGGCTTCCATTCTGAACAGCTCTTTTCTTGCTCGATCTTGACTCAAATCCTTCACTATCCAAAACTCCTCTATCTCCTTGACCAAAACGGACATGATGTTCTGAAAAGATTTACGTGATAGATGTGGAAACAAGGTTGTATTCACATAAACTATCTCAAGTTTTTTGTGCAATAGCTTTTTTCGATAGGGATAGATATGGTTGAATAATTTATAAGCGTCATTCTCCTCACCTATACTTCCTTTAAAAAACAGAAGCATCTCCCTCCATTCTGACGAACGCAGTGCATCAAGATATCTGAAGAGTTTGCTGTCTTTCATTACACTGTTATTCAGGAATCAAAGCCACATAATTAATTTATTATCAACTATTTAAATCACATTAATTGAGTAATATACTCAGGAAAATACAGAATATTTCGTGATAAAAACAGAGAAACCTGTAATTATATTTGAGGAGTGCCTTTTAAGGATGATACTAACATCTGAACGAACTTAAAAGAAAGGCAAACTCTCTTATTCAAGAATTGTCGAAAGACGAAAGCTGAACTGATAGAACGGTCTATCAGAAGGAGGACTATTTTTTTAAACTGAACTCAAACATCATGCATCCTACAAAACGTGAACAAGAAATTCTGATCAAGCTATCTGAAGGTTTTTCATCCAAAGAAATCGGGGAATCACTGTTCATCTCTCAACATACTGTTGAGACACACAAACGCAATCTTATGCACAAATTGCGGGCACGAAATACCGTACATCTAGCTGTACTGGCAGAACGCCAAGGTTGGACTGCCCAGCCAAGTTGACAATATTAAAGATCACAATCACTGCTCACCTCTCACCTGTGATAACATACCTATGAACATCTCCGAACATGAAGAATTAGAATTTTATAGATCTCTTTTAAAAACAGCTCATGGATTTATGTACACTCTTAACATGGATCCTCATCAAGTAGAATGGGTTTCCAAAAGCCCTATTGTTCATCAATACTCTGGCTACACTCCAGAACAAGTGATGAAACAAGGAGCGTTCGCTCCAGGGAAACTACCAGAGGAACCCGACTTTCAAGAATCAATAGTTGATGCTATCGAAGCTTTTAAAAAAGATCCTGATTGCAAATGGGGCGGCGTTTTTAGATACCTACACAAAGATGGAAGTAAGAAGTGGGTCGCATACACAAGTTCTACTCTTGAGAAAAATAAAAAAGGTGAAACTTCTAAGATCACATGCATCGGCATCCCCTTAGATAGCTTTTTCAATACTCCAGAGAGTCTAAAAGAAGCCATCGCATACTCGTCTAAAAAGCTTTATGCCGAAGAGATTAAGTCGCTAACCAATCGACAAATGCAAGTCTTAGCGATGATCAGCAAAGGAATGCTCAGAAAAGAGATCGCCTCTAATCTACAATTGTCAATCACGACGATTGACAGCCACAAGAAATGCTTATTTAAAAAATTTAATTGCACCAAACTATCAGAATTATCCATGATTGCACAGAAGATGGGTATCACTTACCCTTATAAATAAGGGTACTTAAAGGAAAACTCAATCTGTATTTTGAAAGAAATTACAAATTGAAGAACCGCCATAATTCACTATTTTAAAATAAATCTTAAAAAGAAAATAATACAAATTACTTTATAAAAGAGATTTCATTTTATGATTTTATAATCAACTAACACAACCTATTATAAATAATATCAATCCAAAACTTAATCTTATGTATGCAACTAAACGTGAAAAAGAAGTCCTATTCAAATTATGTGAAGGATTTTCTTCTAAAGAAATCGGAGCCACACTATTCATCTCTCAACACACTGTAGAGACACACAAACGCAACTTGATGTTTAAACTACAAGCGCGCAACACTGTGCATCTTGCCATACTTGCAGAACGACACGGGCTGCTATCTAAAACTTCTCTTTCAGAAACAGCACCTTCTCACTAAACTATTAATCAACTTATCATGAGACACTTAAACGTATTTATAATTTTAACATTAACCCTACTTATACAATATTCTTCTTTCGCTCAAAACGAAATAGAATTAAGAACTGATGGTATCGTTGTACCACGTACGGATACCTTTGACGTGGTCTCTCCTTCAAGGGGGCAAATCATATATCAAGATGATGCGAGCACACTTTATTATTACAACGGTGTTAAGTGGATAGCGGTTATTGAAAGCTCGGGCTCGGGAACTGAGCTGATTGACACTGATGGTGACACTTGGGTAGGAGTAGAAGAATATCCAGATGCGGATCAAATCATCTTTACAATTGATAGTAGTGAATATGGAAGACTCATGAAGAATGATGACGGTGTAATTGTACTAAACTTGGGTAATGATGGATCCCAAGCAAGTCATTTAGTGATTGGAAGAAGCGCTGGTCTTAATATCGACACATCTGGATTCTGTTGTAATACCTTGATAGGTGATGAAGCCGGTCGAGAGTTAACTGTAGGATCTACAAATGTAATGATTGGAACAGGTGCAGGAAGAAACATGACTACAGGAGGATCCAATACATTCATTGGTACAGACGCCGGCGAAAACAGTTTAACCACTTCCAACTCTGTCGCCATTGGTCAAAGTGCAGGTTTCGGTGTAAAAAAAGGAAATCTGAATGTTTTTATAGGAAACGGTACTGCCAACAAATTGGATACTTCATTTTTCAACACAGTCGTTGGAGGCTCAGCTGGGGAAAATATAACAGCAGGATATAGAAATGTAATCATGGGAACTGCAGCAGGTATTAATGCTGATTCATTAGACAGCAACATCCTTATCGGTTTTGTAGCTGGTTTAAACTTAGGAATTAATAGTACAGACAACGTAATTATTGGGCCTGCAGCGGGGTTGAATGCTAGCAGCTCTGGTAATGTATCGATTGGTGCAAACGCTGGACAAAATAATCAAGGACAAAGCAACACGTTCATTGGCTTCGAAAGTGGAATGGACAATAGTACAGGTAGCAAAAACACGTTTGTTGGTTATAATAGTGGCAGTAAAAATCAACTAGGAACAGGGAATACATTCACTGGTAATTATTCAGGAAACCTAAACCAAGATGGAAACAACAATACTATGATTGGAGATAGTGCTGGGTATAAGAATGTCAATGGAGGTCAAAATGTTTTTATCGGTGGAGAAGCAGGAAAAAATAACGATAATGGAAGCAATAATACATTCGTTGGTTTTCAATCTGGATGGCAGAATACTGCTTCATTTAATACAATGATCGGGGATCGAGCTGGCCTCTTAAACACAACAGGCACGCAAAATACTTTCATAGGTACTTTCTCGGGACATAGAAATACAATAGGTAATGATAATGCCTTTATTGGCTATAACGCAGGAACAAATCACATCGACGGAAACAATAATACTTTTGTCGGGCCTTTTGCTGGGCCATTTTTCACCTACGGAGAAAAGAATGTTCTCCTAGGAAGTAGAGCAGGTTGGGCTAGTGATAGTTTAAGCAATTCAGTTCTTATTGGAGCAAATGCTGGAGGATATACAAAAAACACACATTCCAATATTCTAATTGGAACATCTGCAGGCGCCCAAATACTTTCAAATAATAATGTAATTATTGGTACGAATGGGGCGTCCAATTTTGATAGTGGCGATGAAAATGTAATAATTGGTATTGAGTCATTTAAAAATGCAAAAGAACTTACCTCAGTTGTGGCTATCGGACCCTACTCTGGGATTTTTGCCGATTCAATTAATAATTCTGTTTTCATTGGTAGGAATTCTGGTGGACATACAAAAAATACATTTTCTAATACTTTTGTAGGAGATCATTCTGGTTGGAGTAATACTTCAGGAAGCGGTAATACTTTCATAGGTGGTTCTGCAGGGTTTTCGAATACCATTTCTGAGGATAACACTTTCATAGGTAATATTGCCGGAGTTAACCATGAGGAAGGTAATGGTAATGTTGCAGTGGGTTCCTTTGCAGGGCAGAGTGATTCAACGGGTAGTAATAATGTCTATATAGGCTTAAATGCTGGCGGCAGCAATAAAGAAGGTTCGGGCAATATATATCTTGGAGAATCTACAGCTTTCCAACACAGAGGGCAAGAAAACACATTTTTAGGTGCGCGAGCAGGTTTCGATCTTACTGATGGAAATGGTAATGTTTTTATCGGTAACCATGCGGGTGGTCAGATCACGGATACAAGTAACGTATTAATCATAGCCAATGATGCCACATTAACGCCTCTAGTATATGGTGACTTTGCTAACCAATTGATAACTATCACAGGAGATTTAAATGTCACAGGCACCATAAGTCCCCCATCAGACATAAACCTAAAAGAAGAAATCACACCGCTTGACTACAGTTTAGTTCTGAAGCAATTAGAAACCATAGAAATCTCAGAATGGCAATACAAAACCAATGAGTCAAGACATATCGGCCCGATGGCTCAGGA
>CALDEM010000011.1 GCA_937942435.1 uncultured Saprospiraceae bacterium | reverse complement strand
CCTTCATGACTATAAAGGTGGAAGTATCATCTACAGAGTCTTAATCGGTAATTTTGCTACTACAGAGGCAGCGCATTATTACCTAACAGACTTAAAAACAAACCATGGGATACAAGGTCATATCTACATATAGCATGATCCAGATATGATCTGTGAAATAGAGCAGACGAAAAACGACCGGAGCGCAACGTAATGTTGTGCTCCTTTTTTTATGTCTTCTTCTTTCTAACATCTTGCTACCTTAATGGCAAAATAAGAAGACATGATATCCAGATTACTTCCCGTATATTTTCTTTTAGTATCGATCTCTGGGATGGCGCAGGCTGATTTGACTCCAGATCGATTTGCATTTGAGCCAGAGCTCACTTATCGTTCTGATATACAATCTCCTGCTGACTTCTTGGGATATGAGATAGGAGAATCATTTACACTATATGCTAACTCAGTCGCCTACTTCAAGTATTTGGCGGAGCAGTCAGACCGTATGACGATCAATCATTATGGCACGACATATGAAGGGAGAAAACTCTACAACGTCGTCATCTCCTCTCCTACCAACCTTCAAAATATCGACAAACTACGAGCTCAAAACAAGCTACTGTCTCAACCGAACAACACCTCTGATATTGAGGCTGCAAAGATCATAGATAATAAGCCAGTATTTGTATCATATAGCTATAATATACATGGCAATGAGGCATCAAGCACAGAAGCAGCTATGCAAGTCAGCTATCGATTAGTGGCAGCGACCGATCAACAGACTTCTGATATACTTGATGACGCGGTGATGATCTTTTATATCTGTATCAACCCAGATGGCAGAGATAGATATGTGTATTGGTATGAAGGCATGAAGCGCAACGTCCCAGGCATACAACCAAGAGATCTTGATCACTATGCACCGTGGCCCAATGGTCGGACCAACCATTATTGGTTTGACCTAAACAGAGATTGGATCTGGGGCGTCCACCCTGAGTCACGAGGTCATACATCGGAGTACGTCAAGTGGATGCCACAGCTACATACGGATTATCACGAACAAGGATATAACAATAACTATTTCACAGTACCGGGGACTACACCACGCAATATGCTATTACCTGACCATTATGAAGTATTAGCAGATACGATCGGTCGAGCAAACGTTGCCGCTTTTGATAAGCACCAGATCAACTATTTTACCAGAGAGGCATTTGACTTTTTCTATCCTGGGTATGGGTCAAGTTATCCTACAGTGATGAATGCCATCGGCATGTTAACAGAACAAGGAGGCATCGGTGCAGGTCGAGCTATAAAAACAAATGACGGTAACATCCTAACCCTAAGACAAAGAGCTTTTGACCATTACACGACTTCGATAGCGACGATCAAAAAGGCGGTAGAGAGAAAAGAACTTTTCAATAGATACACATATGAAACCAGCAAATCGTCAAATACTAAATCATCTACCAAATCGTATGTCTTGTTGGATGATGGAGGTATGTATACTCCCGAGGTAGTAAGGATACTACTTCATCATGATATCGAAGTACATCGGACCACGCAGAAAGGCACCTTAGACAATGCACATGACTATCGTACCAAGAGTAGCACCAGTGCAAGCATCCCCGAAGGTAGCTATGTCATACATACAGACCAACCTCGTCACTTACTCATCAATACAATACTGGCTCCGGGGATGACCATCGAAGACTCAGTTATGTATGATATGAGTACTTGGTCTGCCCCACTCGCTTATAATCTCGATGCTTATAGCACATCAAGAAAATTAGGTATCTCAACCGAGCAAGTAGCTGAAGCTCCAGAAGTGATGAAGGGTGTTACTAACGCTAACGCTGGCTATGCCTATATCATAGATTGGAATCAAAGAGGCGCACCCAAGGCCCTTGGTAAGCTATGGCAAAAAGGATATCAAGTCCGCTCTGCGGAAGAAGCGTTCTCAGATGGGACTTACGAGTTCTCTCCCGGTTCGTTGATTATACTCAAAGGACGAAATCTATCTCATAGTGCATCCATCGATGAGGATATGACGTCAATTGCTAAAGAAGCTGAAGTCAGCATAGTAGGCCTCAACAGTGGGCGTATGATGTCAGGGAACGACTTGGCATCTCGCAAGAGCAATGTACTCAAGCAACCACGAGTTGCTTTAATGGTCGAGTCACCATTCAACACATACACATGTGGGCAGCTATACTTCTTGTTTGATCAGGAGACAGAACTACCTATAGATCGAGTAAGAACATCGATATTAAAACAAACCACTTACCCGAAGATGGGTAGTCGATATGGCTATGCAGATATTAACGATTACGATGTACTCATATTAGCTGGTGGCGGTAACAACTTGTCCAAGTTGTTTGGAGAAGAGGAACAAATAGAGCTAAAAGCATGGATACAAAATGGAGGAATAGTGGTGGCTACAGAAAGTGCAGCTGACTTCTTTACGAAAGGAAAATCCAAAATAACCTCGGTCGAGTTATCGTCTGTACCCAAGGATAGTAGTGATGCGGTCAAGTATCTCAAGTACTCAGATCGAGAGTCATATCGAGGCCTGAAAAGAACTCCAGGGACGGCGCTCAATGGTCACTTGGACTTGAGCCATCCTTTGGCTTTTGGACTCAAGGACAAGGTGTACTCGTTGACCTTTAGAAACAACGGCATCAAGCCAGCTGCGGGCTTACATACTGTAGGTCACTATGACTCAGATGCTACCAAGCTTCATGCCTCAGGCTATATCTCTAATGAGAATCTTAACCTCCTCAAGGGAAATGCTTTTGCAGCAGTCCAACCCATGGGGAGCGGTAAGATCGTCTACCTCACAGATAACACTCAGTATCGCATGTTCTGGAGAGGACCATCTCGAATGATGCAAAACGCAGTAATGTTAATGCCCTCATACTAAACAAATTATATGAATACAACTCAAGCTACACTTGAAGATATAGATGTGCTTACAGACCTCTTTGATGGTTATCGCCAGTTCTACAAACAAAAGTCTGACAAGGTTGCTTCAAAAGTGTTTTTAAAAGCTCGACTTGCTAATGAAGAGGCATTTGTTTTTATAGCAAGAGATGATGCAGGGACAGCCGCAGGATTCACCCTGCTCTACCCTATGTTTTCTTCTGTTCGTCAAAAGCGAGTATACATTCTCAATGATCTCTTTGTCCATCCAGATCATCGTAGAAAGGGCGTTGGCGCACTCTTGTTAGATAGAGCTGTGCAGTTTGGTAAAGAGCAAGGAGCCGCAGGACTACAATTAGAAACCGAAGTCAGTAATACAAAAGCTCAAGGCTTGTATGAGAAAGAAGGATGGTCAAGAGTTGAAGACGAGTTCTTTTATACTTATGATTTGTAAAAGGTGAAACGGATTCATCTATTTGAATTTGAAGATCAGTCATGGTTTGCTGACTGGATCAGAGTCAGGATGACAAGTATGTTAGGTGGTGTGCATAGACTCTTTGGTACAGCTCTTCATCTGGTAAAGCTTATCGATCAATCTTTAGGCAAGAGCGGCGCAAGTTCAATTATTGATTTATGCTCAGGTGGAAGTGGGCCAATTCTCAAATCTCGACACCAAGATTGTATAACGCCTCCTAATACCTTACTTGTATCTATACTTTGTACTATATGTGCTGTAAGACGAGTCATTGTATGACTTCTTCTCCCATATTTTGACATCTCCTTTTATAATACGGTCCCCCTTAGCGATGCTCCCGGCTGAAGTAGGGTGATTAAACTAATTTAAGACCAACAAAACAGAACATCCAAATCCCTATAAATCCCACTATCAATAAGTGATGTTTTATAGAAGGATTAAGTTTATTCATTTGGTGAGATGTATGGTCTTTGGTCAGATGACAAGAAGTGAAGTTCTTGGGCTTGATCCTTAGGAGTCAGAGATGCTCCGACTGCTTACACCTTATGATTCAACACCATCACACAGTTGACCAAGGATAGAGCAACTGCAACATAACCGAAGATGGAGTCAGTTTTAGATGTAATCAGAAGCACAGCAAATCCTATAAAAAGAATATTTGCCGTGAGCAAGACGGTCTTAGGGACAGGACTATTAGGTGTCTCATAGACATAACCCACGTTGAGCAGACCTAAAAAGATAGATGATAAACCGATAGCAGAACGCTCCAACAAATCTTGAGAAAGATCTAAGGGCCAAGACAGGTTAGCGAATATCTGAATCGCTCCCAGTCCGACTAAGCTAAAGGCTATTATCCTATAAAACATTGGCTAAAAAATAAGGTGAACTCAAATATAACAATTGAGTCCACCTTATGATAGCATTAAGACAGATGTCTTATACGTATACCTTTTCTTGTCCTAACTTCTTAACAAGAAGATAGTAAACGACAGCGCGGTATTTATTTCTAACACTGGATCCTATCTGCGCGACCACATCCGCGATGGCACCATCTAAAGACCCGTCATCTGTCAGACCACATTTTTTAATGAGGAAGTTAGCTTTAACTCTTTCCAGCTCTGACTTATCAGAAGCTGCTACAGTTGAAGAATCTTTGTTGTAGATAGATGGGCCAAGACCCTTAGCTACCTTAGTAAGTAGTGCTTCATCAAAGGATACGCCAATCCCAGTCAGCTGCTTTTTATAGTCAGCCATACAGTCATCAAATTTGCTCATTTATTCGTTTTAAAGTGTTTCAAAAATCAGTCGAAAAGTAAAACAAAAGGTTCGAATAACAAGAATATTATAATATGAAAGTCGCAAAAGGAGATATCTTCTTCTTAAACAGACACGGTCCCTTCTTCGATCCATCAATTCTTACGCTTATATCAAGGCTTAGCTTCCTCATTATTTTGTAGTTTTCCGAACTAACAATTATGACTATGTATAGCAAAGTAATATTCTTCGTACTGATCTTAGTGTCATGTACATCTATCAAGTCTACTGCACAGGTGGATATGACCGCATCGATTAGTGACAAAGCCAAAGCTGTCAATGATCAAGTAGTAGAATGGAGGAGACACTTCCATGAATATCCAGAGTTGTCTAATAGAGAGTTTAAGACAGCAGAAAAGATAGCGGAAGAACTCAGAAAACTTGGACTCCCTACCGATACAGGTATCGCACATACGGGTGTCATCGCTGTATTGGATTCTGGGAAACCGGGACCGACAATAGGCCTTAGAGCAGATATCGATGGTCTACCAGTAAAAGAGCGGACACCTATACCCTTCGCATCTAAGGAGACCTCCACTTATCTTGGAGAAGATGTAGGTGTGATGCATGCTTGTGGACACGATACTCACATCGCCATGTTACTGGGCACAGCTAAGATCCTTACGGAAATGAAGAGCCAACTAAAAGGTAAGGTGGTATTTGTCTTTCAACCTGCTGAAGAAGGTGCGCCTGCAGGAGAAGAAGGCGGCGCTAAACTGATGGTCAAAGAAGGTATAATAGAGAAGTATGGCATCGAAGTATTCTTTGGTCAACACATATCATCAGGCGCTCCGGCTGGCTCGATCACCTACAAACTGGGTGGCATCATGGCAGCATCAGACAGCTTTGTTATCAAAGTGAAAGGAAAACAGACACATGGTTCTCGACCATGGGCTGGAGTTGATCCCGTGACAGCGGCAGCTCAGATCGTACAAGGACTGAACAACATCGTATCACGTCAGACGAACTTAACTAAAGAAGCCGCAGTGATCAGTGTGGGCAAGATCAAAGGAGGTTTCAGAAGCAATATCATACCTGAAGAGGTAGAGCTCATCGGTACGATTAGAACACTTGATGTAGGCATGCAAAAGATCATCCATGAAAAGATCAAAACAACTGCAGAAGCCATAGCGATCAGCTCTGGCGCAGAAGCAGAAGTAACGATCAACATCGGCTATCCTGTCACCTACAATGATCTCGATCTTACCCGCAAGATGGTGCCTACGCTTATGAAGGCTGCAGGTGAAGACAATGTCAAAATCATACCTGCTGTAACAGGCGCTGAAGACTTCTCTTTCTTTGCTGAGAAGGTGCCTGGACTTTACTTTTTTACGGGTGGTATGGATCCAACTGGAGAGGTGCCGGCGTATCCTCATCACACGCCAGACTTCTATATCGACGAATCTGGCATGGTTACTGGCGTAAAAGCTATGACATTGCTCACATTAGACTATATGGGCATGAATTAATCAGAAAAACCCCAACACCATGAAAAATCAACTTAGGCTACTTTTTGGATTAATCTTAGCAGTCCTCTCTCTGACCTCATGTGAAGAGATGCGACAAGACATGACCTTCAACAAGGATGGATCTGGATCTGTCAGTATGCACTTAGTTATGGGGGGTGAGATGATGGAGATGATCAAGATGATGGGAGAAGAAGGTGGCATGATGGGAGAAGACGCCGAAGAGTACGAGGATGAAGAAATGGAATCTGAAGACGCTGACGAAACCGATGCTGGCTATGTTGATGAGATGGAAGATGAAGAAGACTATAGTCTCGATGGACTATTTGGAGATGTAAAAGACACTTCTTTTGTCTTTTACGATATGATCCCTGATTCTCTCAGGGGTACAATCAAAAATGAAGAGCTGCTCAAGCAAGTCACGATGATCATGGCCTCAGACGAAGAGACAGAGTCGATGTCCGTAGGGCTTACGATCGACTTTGACAACATAGATCAAATAGCTGAGATCCAAGAGTCGATCCAAAGCTTAAAGAAAGATGATGGCTCTTTACCTGGTTCTGGAGAAATGTTAAGCTTCATAGATGAAGGCATGACATGGGAACCTGGACATATACACATGCCCCCGATGGATATGGGAGATCAAGCAGAACTATTGTCACTTCAAGAAGAGATGAGCGAGGATGGAGAAGGTATGATGATGATGCAGATGTTCATGGGTGAGTTGACCTTTGACATCAACATCACAGCACCAGGTAAGATCACAAAATGTGATTGTCCTGAAGGTGTCATAGAAGGCAACACAGTGAGCTACTCTATCAGCATGATGGACATGATGACGGGACAGTTAGACTTGAATAGTCCAACAGATATATACTACGAACACTAATAAACTATGGGCGTACAAGATCATTTATCTTTTGAAAATAAAGTTGTCCTTGTGACGGGAGGATCTCGGGGTATAGGACTCGAAGTATCTAAAGCATTTGCGAAAGCGAAAGCCAAAGTAATCATCGTCTATAGAACCAACGATATCAAGGCACAAGAAGCCTTAGAATCACTACCCGGCTCAAATCATCTCACCACACAATGTGATGTCAGTGATGCAGGCCAAGTGTCAATGTTGTTTGACCAAGTAAAAGCGACCTACGGACAAGTAGACATCGTCGTCAATAACGCAGGCATGGGCTACCACCACCCTGTCGATAAAAGCTCATATGATGACTGGCAGCAGGGATGGAACACAATCTTAGGCACTAATCTAATAGGTCCATCCAATGTCTGCTACCAAGCAGCTCAGATCATGATCCGACAAGGGAGCGGCAAGATCATCAACGTATCATCAAGAGGCGCTTTCCGAGGCGAACCAGAACAACCGGCATATGGTGCCAGCAAAGCCGGACTCAACTCTTTGACTCAATCGTTAGCTCAACGGTTGGCGCCTTACGGGATATTCGTAGGAGCTGTAGCTCCGGGATTTGTAGAGACTGAGATGGCACATGACCGCCTACAAGGCATACCCGGCGCCAATATCAAGGCGCAAAGCCCTATGAACCGTGTGGCTCAGCCGGCAGAGGTCGCTCAAAGTGTTTTATTGATGGCAGCTGCTAATGACTGGATGACAGGTGGTATCTGGGATATCAATGGGGCTTCTTATTTGAGGACTTAGGGGGACAACATATAAGGTTGTCTTGAGCGTCCTCGCTTAACTAGAGAGGGAATGAAATTTTGTACCAGTCAATCAATTCTAGGCTTCGAACTCCAAAATTCTGAGCTTAATCCGTAAAAAGGCCCTTCTCTTGTAAGAGAAGGGTTTGGGATGAGTTGTAACAAAATCACTCTTCCAGTCTCAGTAAAATCAGAAAACAAAATCTGTAATTCGCTCAGCTTACATCAACTCACCCTCGATCCCTCTCTACCGTCGGTATACAGATATACCAACTGGCAGACAGGTATAACCAGAGAGGGACGGAAATTTTTTGCTTATCAATCAATTCAAGGCTTCGAACTCCAAAATTCTGAGCTCACTCCGAAACAAGGCCCTTCTCTTGTAAGAGAAGGGTTTGGGATAAGTTGCAACAAAATACTCACTTCTGTGTCTCGAACGCAGTTTTTCACCCGTTAGGGTGATTGTGGGGATTATATAGGGTGGTCATCTTTGTGGTATCGTACAATACTTACATCTAAAACATAACTATGAAAGAGATTACCAAACGCGAAAGAGAAGTCCTCCACTTGATTGCTTATGAGCGCCATCATGTACAAGGAGTAGTCAATTTTTAACCAACGAGATTATAGTCATCGAGCGATAAAATCCGAATATACAAGAGCACAAAAGAAATCACTGCATCAACCTCACTCCAGATCTAATGAAATTAGAAATATTTATCAGTCATCACAAATGTAACATCATGCAAATCATCAAACATAAATTAGAAAAAACACTCCTCATCATCAAGCTTGTAGCCCGCCATGAGTTGAAGGTAAAGTCTGCTTTGAGATTACTAGGTATATTTTCTACATGCCTTCTTCTTACAACCTTAACGAGTCAAGCACAGCATACCAACTCAGCTCTTCCCCACTCTATCAACTCAGATGGAAGCGCACCCGATGCTTCTGCGATGCTACAAGTGCAAAGCACTGAGAAAGGCATCCTCATTCCCAGCATGACCACAGCTCAAAGAACCGCTATTGCTAATCCCGCGGATGGATTACTGGTCTATGATACTATAACAAAGTCCTTCTGGTTTTATAAAAGCACGACTTGGACAGAGCTAGCAACAGGCGGAAGTGGATCTGTGAGCTGGAGTGACATCACTGGCATACCGCAAGGGCTAAGCGATGGAGATGACACCTCAAGATGGACACCTACAACAAATGGCATCATCTATGGAGATCATGTGGGCATCGGAGTAACAGAAGCCATCACGGGCCTGCATGTTGGTGCTGGAGAAGATGTTTTATTTGGAGCAAGTACTGCAGGTGCGGGGTCGAAGATGATGTGGATACCTAGCAAGTCAGCCTTTAGAGCTGGAGATGTTTTTGATGTAAACTGGGACCTTGACAGTATAGGAATTGAGAGTATGTCTTGGGGCGACGGAGCCAAGGCAAAAGGTGCTCGGTCCACAGCATGGGGAGCAAGCTCTAACCTGGCCTCTGGACAGTTATCGTCTGTCTGGGGCGAGGCCAATAGTGCCACTGCATATGGATCAACTGCTTTTGGAGGTGTCAATAGCGCCGAAGGAGTCTGGTCTATAGCAACTGGTCGAGGGACAAGAGCGATAGGTCAGAGCTCATTGAGTGCTGGAGAATTTACTACTGCTGAAAGTCTCAGTGAAGTTGTCATTGGTCGGTATGCCACCCTCTCAGGAGGTGATCCTTCTAATTGGGTTTTAGATGATCAGCTTTTTGCTATAGGAAATGGAACTTCATCCAGTAATCGAAATAATGCACTTACAGTTCTAAAAAATGGAAATATCGGTATAGATGTATCTGAACCAGAAGCCCTACTTCATGTAGACACAAGTGGTAATGTGCTCTTCGGTGATAGTCTTCAAGGTGCAGGGCCAAAGTTGATATGGGTACCCAGCAAGGCTGCTTTTCGAGTTGGCGCTGTGAATGCTAATTTCGGACAGCAACACTGGGACCAAGACAGTATAGGAATAAATAGTATGTCTTGGGGAAATGGTCCTCTTGCGTCAGGAGAATTGTCAACTGCTTGGGGTCGAAATAACAACATAGCCTCTGGCAAGATATCGACAGTCTGGGGTACCGCTAATCATTCCACAGGGCTACAATCAACTGTCTGGGGTGGTTCAAATCGAGCTACTGGTGAAACTTCGACCGCTTGGGGTTTTAACAATCGAGCCGAAGGTCAATGGTCAACTGTCTTTGGAAGTCAATCTAAAGCTATAGGGTTTCTTTCTACCGCATTAGGGTTTAATAACACTGCCTCCGGTTCCCAGTCAATCGTCTGGGGTAATAACAATCAATCCTCCGCATCAAATACAACTGCTTGGGGTCTTAATAATCAAGCTAATGGAATATCATCTACTGCTTGGGGGATAGACAATATTGCACAGAGCTACACTGAGACGGTATTCGGCAGATACGCCGACACACTTACACATGCTAATAAAAATATTTGGGAGGATGATGATCAACTTCTTGTTGTAGGGAATGGCACATCAAATTCCGATAGAAACAATGCATTAACTCTTCTCAAAAACGGCCAACTAGGACTCAACACCGCAGCTCCTAGAGGTGAGTTCGATATCGACATCAAAAATGCAGATGTCTATCTCACTGATGATGTAAATGGTACAGATGATACGAATAGCGGTAACTTATATCTACCAGGCCATATCTATATAGCGCCCTTCCATGCCAGTAATGATATCTCATACCTGCAAGCTCGACGTGCTAATAGTACGGGTAACACACATCTGTGGATACGCACCTACGATAACGGGAACCTTACTGAGGCGATGAAAATTAGCAATGTTGGAAATGTAAATATCGCCGGATGCTATCAGTCCAATGGTGCTTATGTAGGTGGCACCTGTGCTTCAGATATCAACCTGAAAGAGAATGTACATAACCTTGATTCACAATTAGAAAAATTCAAGAAACTACGACCGGTTACTTACGACTGGAAATCAGAAGAGTATGGGACTCATGATATCGGTTTTATAGCACAAGAAGTCGAAGAAGTCCTTCCTGAGTCAGTTATCACTGGCGAAGATGGTATCAAGCGAATCAAGTATGATCTTTCTTGGCAGATCCGTACTATCAAAGCCATCCAAGAACAACAAGCCCTCATCGAGGCCCAACAATTTGAAATCAAATCTCTGAAGCATAAAGAAGAAATAGCGACAGCAAGATATGAGCAAATACTAGGTCGACTAGCTGCTCTTGAACAAGAAATTGGAGATCTTAATAAGTAGGTTGAGATACAGACTTACCAAGACGAAGTGGTACATTGAAAGCTTGGTATGCTAATTTGAAGGAGAGGCAAGCTGTGCTTGCCTCTTTTTATATCAGGCTTGATTGTGGGGTTTAGAGCCCAACCGCATAATCACTACAGGGATTTCGTGAAAGTTTACTTCTCTAAACATATGATCAGTAGAAAGCACCTTTTACCACTCTTCCAGCCTCAGCAAAATCAGTATACTTAGTCCACAACTCGCTTAGTCTCACGGATATAAAGTTTGGAAAAGGGACCCTCCCAACAACACATGAGGTTGTCTCGAGCGTCCTCGCTTGAGACGCGTTTCGAAAAACCTTAGACGCTTGGACGCTCCCAACAACAGCCATCTACCCAAACAGCGATCTCCGCTTATAACTCATGCGATCTCGGATCGCACCATCTCGGCCATGGATGATCACGCTTGATTCATAGTTGATGGCAATCTCACGGGCGCGTTCTATCGCTTCGTCCTGATACTTATAGACAGCAGTAACACGTTCGTTGCCCGCACCTCTGACGGCCCAACCATCTTCATGAGGCACCACATGTTGATTATGCGTTTTCTTCTTAGGAAGGGCTGATTTTAGGATGATTCGTAGTACTTTTTTAAGCAATCCAACCCAAAAGTTCTCTCCAGAAGAAGACATATAGATAATTTTAACTCAATTATATTATAAATTTTCAACATGGGTCATTGATTGATCAGTATCTTGCGCCAGAACTACTCTACTATGCGTATCTTTTTGATTCTTAGCCTATTGATGATCGTAACCATTGTGTTGTCATGCGCGAGTCAAAAGAAGGAAGAAAGCACTTCTCAAGGTCAGTTTATATATTTTGGTTCGGGAGGAGGATTTTCAGGTCTTTCAAAGGACTTTCGCCTTTCGGCAAATGGACGCTTAGAACAAAAGCCAAATATCAATGCTGACTGGGGAGACATAGGTGATATACCTGAGGCCACGACGAAGCAACTATTTAATCAGATAGATCTTTTTAATCTCAAGACAACGAAACATGATTATCCTGGTAATCGATATCACTATATCGAGGTAACAGGAACGCTCAACAACAAAATCACTTGGGGCAATCCTGATCACAATCCAGCCAAAGAGATTAGAACACTGCACAGCATACTTATGAAATTAACTTCTAAAAAAAGCTAATCATAGCTAACAAATTATAATTACAAATGCGCGTAGCACTGATAACTATCATTGTATTCTTTCAATTTCTACTTTCGAGCCAGCAAAAGATAGAGTTAACAACTCCGGCCGCTCCTACAAAGTACACAGAGCGACAACTTAGCTTGACAGATGAGGCTAAAGAGATATTCGGCGCTGTAGAAAGAGAACAGTCTAACTTAACTTCCAAGGATTATAATGCAAGAACGTTTGCACCTTCATTAGCGAAGCATGATCTGCAGCCAACTTTTGATCCTACAACAGGCGAGATCATAGCGATCAATGGGACCATCCCTTCTGTAGGTAAACTAAAGACTCATGCCGACCGATGCATCAGCTACTTAGAGCATGTCAAGAATGCTTTTCAATTAACGAATCCTGCACAACAGCTGATTAGTGTCGCATCTTCAACAGACGAATCACAGCGCATCCACTCATCTATAGATCAAGTACATCATGGTGTCAAAGTAATGGGTGGTGAGCTCACAATACATGAAGAGCAAGGCAACATCTATATGGTACAGGGGAAGATCAAAAACGTACCAGAAGATCTTAACACAATCCCATCACTTGGCGTAAATGAAATTGAAAAAATAGCGATTAAGACTGTTGACAATTACAAACCCATCAGTGGAAAATTGAAATCACTTTTTCAACATGAGCAAATCAGTAATGAGTTGGTCATTGTCAAAACTGATGGATCCTTTAAGTTAGCGTACAACGTTGACATCTTTCCAAGTATAGCAGATCGCGAGACGATGATCATAGATGCAATTGATGGATCGATCATCGACAGATACAAAACACTGTGCAAGTACCACAACCATGACATCTTAAATTCTAATCCTCCAGTATTTGACGGAAGGGCCAATGGATCTGCAACAGACCTAAATGGCACCAATCAAAACATCAATATCTATCAATGCACAGATGGGTTCTTTCTTGTAGATGCCTCAAGGGCTATGTTTAAAGGAGGCAATCAAACCAGCTGTGACAATAGCGACCAACTACTTAATGGCGTGATTCTTACTTTAGATGCTGGAGGCACGAGCCCTTCAAGAGATAACTTTGACTACGATATAGCGTCATCATTTAATGCTAACAATTGGGATAATGCCTCCGCAGTATCAGCACATGTGAATGGTGGGCGTGCTTACGAATATTTTAAAAACACATTTGGCAGAGAGTCTATAACTGGCAACGGAACAAACATAGTCTCATTTGTAAATGTTGCAGATGAAGACGGGACGGATATGGACAACGCCTTTTGGAATGGAGAATTTATATTTTATGGCAATGGAAACCAGGCCTTTACTTCTCCGTTAGCAAGAGCACTGGATGTGGCTGGACATGAGATGTCACATGGAGTGATACAAACCACTGCCAATCTTGTTTATCAAGGAGAGCCCGGCGCACTTAATGAACACTTTGCTGACGTATTTGGCGTGATGATAGAGCGTGAAGATTTTAGAATAGGAGAAGACATCACCAACCCTAATATATTTAGAACAGGGACACTTAGAGATATGGGCAACCCTAATAATGGCGGGACAAGCCTTAATGATAATGGATACCAACCTGCTACTGTTAGTCAACAGTTTTTTGGTTCTGATGACAACGGTGGTGTTCATATCAATAGTGGCATACCTAACTTTGCATACTTTACCTTTGTAACAGATGAAAGCTACGGAAGAGATATAGATGAAAGAGCTGGCATCGCAGAACGCATCTGGTATAAAGCACTTACCACATATTTGCGATCTACCTCTAATTTTGCCGATCTGAGGGTTGCTGTAGAACAATCAGCTTTAGAAGATTTTGGAAGCACAGTGGCAGGAGCAGCAGCTAGAGCTTTTGATAGAGTTGGGATTGCAACAACTAATGTAACACCAGAGGCACAAGACTTAGAAATCAACCCCGGTCAAGAGTTTGTAGTTTGGTCTGACGTTAGCTTAGGCGAAGTCAAAATATCCAATGATCAGGGTCAAGAAATTGGAATTCTATCTTCAACTAACCACATCAGTCGGCCTAGTGTAACGGATGATGGCCGATTTGTCATATTTGTCAATGCTGAAAAGCAAATCCAAGCTGTAGAGATAGATTGGACTACATCAATGGTCGTAAGAGACTTTCTTGTAGGATCAGAGCCTATCTGGCGCAACGCGGTCATATCAAGAGATGGCGGACGTATAGCTGCATTGAGTGGAGACTTAACGATGGGTGAATTTGACAATACGATTCTTGTATTTGACTTGAGCACAGGCACTCAAAATGAATTTGAATTATTTAATCCTACTTTTTCAGAAGATAATGTTTCAGTTGGTGGAGTACAATACGCGGATGTCATGGAGTTTGATCACACAGGTGAGCAATTGATGTATGATGCGTTCAACCAATTAGATGGTACGTTTGGTCAAGATCTTAGTTACTGGAACATTGGCATATTAGATGTTTGGGATAATGAACGTAATCAGTTTGACGATGGTAGCATCTTCAAATTATTCACCGGTCTACCTAAAGATGTCAGTATCGGCAATCCTACTTTTTCTAAAAACAGTCCCAACGTCATCGCTTTTGATTTTATAGAAACGGATCCACTAACAGATGAACAAAGTTATAAAGTGTTTGGCCTGGATAGAGAGAATGGTGATGTAGATGAGATATTTGATAATAACACTTTAGGTTATCCAAGCTATTCACTAGATGATGGAAGTATCATCTTTAATGTTCAAAATAACGGTGTTGACATATTGGGCATAAGCGATCTGGCAGCCAATAAAATCACCTCTAGTGGAGATGCTTTTATATTTTTAGAAGGAGCAACATGGGGTGTATATATGGGCAATGGATCGAGGGCGTTAACAACTCCCACTGAAGACCTTGTATTTGACGAAGTAATGCTTCTCTACCCTAACCCAACAAGTGACATCCTACATCTTGAAAGTCAAGAAGAACACAGAGATGCGGAGGTGCGTATTTATAATTCTTTAGGCCAAGAGATTCTAAGAAAAGAAATGTTTAGTGAGACGATTATCGACCTTTCTGATCAGTCTTCTGGCACGTATATATTAGAATATCGATTTGACGATAAGCGGGCTGTGAAGAGGATTATGAAATTGTAGGGGTTCATGATTAACAATGCGTCTTTAGGCCATTGTGGCAACCTTGTCTAATTGCGTGATTAGAAGCTCAGGGTATCCCCGCCTGCGCCCCTCCATGAGAGGGATAGTTCAAAAGCACTTTTGTTTTACATACATAAATTGGGTTGTGCTTCAAAGCGGACTTCAGTACCTTGAGTGCAAATGACAATTATGTATCTATCAAAAACTAATATCGATTGTATCCGCAACATTTGTGCCCTGACGCTATCCATATTCTTTTTAAGCTTGCCTTTGTTATCAGGTCAGTCTGCATCAGAAGATCGTGCCATCTTGATCACAGGTACCAGTAGTGGCATCGGGCTCCGCATGACAGAACTGTTATCGACCAATGGATTTTTTGTCTATGCAGGAGTGCGAACAGCAGAAGATTATGCACGTCTTGATGCTATGGACAATGTACAAGCTATCCAGCTTGATGTTACGATACAAAGTGAGATTGATGCAGCAGCAGAATTTGTAAAAGCTCAAGGCAAAGGGCTTTATGGCTTAATCAATAATGCCGGAGTTGTTGTTCTGGGTCCACTAATTGAACTTTCTGAAGAAGATATGCAGTTCCAATTAGATGTCAACCTTTTCGGTCCATATCGAGTCACCAAGGCATTTGCTGATCTCTTGATAGAAAGCAAAGGAAGGATCATGACTACCAGCTCAATATCAGGCATACTTGCTGGACAACGTATGGGCGCTTATAGCATGAGCAAGCATGGTGTTGAGGCTTATACAGATGCGTTGGCGGCAGAATTAGAAAGATTTGAAATCCAAGTGGCAGCAGTAGAACCAGGCAATTATAAATCAAAAATCATGGCATCAATGGTAGAGCGAATGGAGAAATCAGGCCATACAAGTGAGCACTCAAGATATGGATCCATGTTAGATGGATTAGGCCCACTGGACAGATCAAACTTTAAGGAGCCAGATGATGTGGCAGCCGCCGCCTTGCACTTCATGACCAGCATTGCTCCTAAGCGCCGATATATGGTTGTTCCTAACGAGTTCGAAGCGAAGATTACGATCCAACAAGTCCTGCGCGAATTAGTACAACTCAATGATGACCAGCCTTTCTCTTATACTCGAGATCAATTGGTTGAAATGTTAGACGAGCTCTTGGAAGAGAATGAGAAAAAATAGAATGCAGTTTGTCACAGTTGCTAAAGGCTTCCAGACTCAGCAAAACAAAACGAAAATGCTACAATACGTTTAGCATCAAAATGACTCCGGTATTGATGCTAGTCATTAATAATAGAGTCCCATATTTGCCGTCAAGGCCGAGAATAATATTTTATTTGCAGCAGACTAATAGAACCATCCATGTTTGACTTATCAATAGCCCATATCGCTCGTGTGAGCATGCACTTTTTGGATCATGAAGATGATAATACAGAGCTACTTCTAACTGAAGAGCCAATGGTGCTTCCTGACAACGAAGCTTCATCATTGTTACATCAGTATACGCTCAAGCCATTTATGAACTTCGAGGACTATCAGTCCTTCACGTATCATAATGGAGATGCGACGCTCAATCCGTTGAGTATCATGGTAGGTCACATGTTTACACAAGAGGAACCGTTTCATGATGTGTCAAAGCGTATCGCACAACACCTCTTCCAACAGTCCACTCATCAGAATATCAAGTCTGGCGATTTAATTGTCGCATTGATACAAGATGTAACCTATGAAGATGAAGTGATCGATGCGATTGGTATCTGGAAGTCAGAGACGAAGGATGATTTCTTAAAGCTGATGTATAGTGAAGGTAGCTATAGCATCGATACTGATCAAGGTGTCAATATCAACAAACTGGATAAAGGGTGCATCATCTTTAATACTGCTGCCTCTGCTGGTTATGTGGTTGCTTCGGTTGATCGCACCGACAAGAGCGGAGGTGCTCAATTTTGGAATGATCAGTTTCTCAAAGTAAAGCCCCTCGATGATGCCTTCCATGAGACACAGCAATATCTAAATATGGCGCAGACCTTCGTCTCTCATCGTATGAGCGAAGATGTTGAGATGAACAAAGGTGAGCAATTGGGTATCCTAAACGATGCAGGCGCCTTCTTCAAGAAGAATGATCGATATAGTGAAGATCAGTTTCAACAAGAGGTGCTTGGAGGAGATGAACGAGTGATTGAGTCCTTTCAAAATTATAAGCAAGAATATGCACAAGAGCTTCAGGTAGATCTACCAGAACAATTTGGCATATCTAACCTTGCGGTAAAGCGCAGTGCTAAAGACTTCAAAAGCGTGCTTAAGTTGGATAAAAACTTTCATGTCTATATCCATGGTGATCGCAAGATGATCGAGCATGGTACGGATGAGATGGGCCGAAAGTTTTACAAGTTATATTATGAAGAGGAGAGCTGACCCTATTTTGCAATCAAACTCTGCACAATCTCCTTTTTCTTTTTTAGCAAAAGATCATACTCCTTTTTGCCATTGCCCATAAGTCCTTCTAAAGAACTAATCATTTTTAAGATGTGCGCTTGGCCACTAAGTGATCCTGAGAGGGTCTGTGCGAGGTTATCATCAGCGATCCAGTCCTCTAACAAATGATCGTAGAACGAGATGTTGAACTCATAGATGAACGCTTCTGTTCTGCGAAATTCATCCCGTACATCTATAACATCTTCTATTTCTCCTTTCAAGAAGACCATCAACCTTTTGATCTCCTGTGCGTATACTCTTGCCTTATCTACGTTGGCTTCTTGCTTCTTTTTGTTCTTCTGTATCTCACTGTAGTACTTACCCCAGTTGTCCGTGTCTTTAGCATGGTTAAGACACTTAATCAACTCTAAGAAGTTATGATACAATGTCTTTGCGACTTGTATCGCTTCTTTCACCTCAACATCCAGTCTCAGCAGTTTTCGCAGCTCTTTGTTGATGACTTGCAACTCAGATAGATGTATAGATTCTTTGTATAGTTTTGTATCATCAAGCTGTTCAAGTTCTCTTTCTATTTGATTAAGGATGAGCTCTTGATCCACAGCTCTTGACTTGAGCAGCCGTATTTCTTCTTTAAATGACTCGATGAGTTTTTCACTTTCTCGATGCCGCAAGACCAATAAGAGGTACTCTTGCCTTTCCTCCTTCAGTTGTTCTTCGCGATTGACCAATACATTGATAAAGAGTTGCTTCAGCCCTTTCCGCTCGAGCCGCTCTATATCTTGATATTCGTCATCGACTTGTTGCTTGAGCGATAGTAACTTCTCTTGCTCCTGAAAAAGTTCTTGCTCTATATTCTTCAGTTTTCTCGCTTCCTTCAGTACTTGCTGATATCTCTTTATTAGATCTTCTATTTGTTGTATTTGCTCTTTCAAAGATTAGTATTCATAACGCTTTCGCAAATATAGGAGATTGAACAATGAGAAAAGTTAATTCTACTTTTAGTTGTATCATACAACTGTTTCTTTATACATTCATATCATGGCAACTATTAAAGCAGACCAGTTATCATCATTTAGACAAGACCTCAGACTCTTCACCAGATGGATAGATAAGATAAATAAACTATCATGTCATCTTGATATCAATGTTGCACAATGCCACGTCATCATGGAGCTTGGTGATAGACCATCTATAACTGTTAACGAACTTGCAACTCAGATGAGGCTAGACAAAAGTACTATCAGCCGTCAAGTAGAAAACATAGTGTCATCTAAGATAGCTAAAAGAATACCTGGTAAAAAAGATCGAAGGAAAGTTGAGATTTCCTTAGACCAAAAGGGGCTTAATCTTTACAAGAGAATCAACAAAGAAATGGATCAGAACTTTGCTTCTGCATTCGAAGGAATCTCAAATGAAGATATTAAAGTTTTTCTAAGAGTCTTTCATCAATTATCTCAAACAGAATCAAAAAATATAACCAATGAGCAGTAAAGCATATTTTGAAGAAGTCGCTGACAACTGGGATAACATGCGTTCTGACTTCTTTCCAATCTCAGTAAGAGAGCGAGCTATAGATGAGATGGACATGTCAGAAGGATTAAAAGTTGCTGATATTGGCGCAGGTTCTGGATTTATCACAGAAGGATTAGTCCAGCAACCAGTTGAAATAACTGCAGTGGACGAATCAGAAAAGATGCTTACAGTGATGAAGGCTAAGTTTTCACAAAATACAAACATCACTTATCTCATCTCAGAATCAGAAAACATCCAAACTCCTGATAGTTCTTGGGACTACGCCCTATCCAATATGTTTTTACATCATGTAGAGCGACCTTCTGTTGTCATCAAAGAGTTACATCGAACTTTAAAACCTGGCGGTAAGCTAATCATAACTGATCTTGACAAACACAATTTTGAGTTTTTAGTGACAGAACAAAACGATCGGTGGATGGGATTTGAAAGAAGTGATATTGAGTTGTGGTTTAAAGAAGCGGGGTTCAAAAATGTAAAAATCGATTGTGTCAATGCCAATTGTTGTGCTGACTCATGTGGTAGTGATGATCGAGCGGAGATCAGCATCTTTATAGTTACTGGAGAGAAATAGTATGTCCATATAGGATAATAAGAATAACAAAGTGAGCTTCTTAATAATCATACTTGACTTAATGAAGTGCACTTTGCACTTCTTGCTTTAAGATAGGCAACAAATCTTTTTTAAACCAATCGTTCTTTTTCATCCATATGTTATTTCGAGGAGATGGGTGAGGCATAACTATAAACTCCGGCAGATAGTCCTCAAAAGACTTAACGGTCTCAGTTAATGTTCTTTTAGTTCGCCCATCTAAATAATAGTCTTGCGCATACTTGCCAATCAACAGAGTGAGCTTTATATCTTTGAGTTGATCCAAGATCTGACCATGCCACAAAGGGGCACACTCTTTTCTTGGTGGCAAGTCTCCACTCTTCCCTTTACCTGGATAACAGAAACCCATAGGCACTATGGCTATCTTTTGCTCATCATAGAATGTCGTCTCATTGATGCCCATCCATGATCTGAGGTTCTCACCACTTTTATCATGCCAAGGTATACCAGACTCGTGTACTCTAGTCCCTGGTGCTTGTCCAATAATGACTATTTTGCTCTTAGCATCAAATGCACAGACAGGTCTGGCATGATGTCCCATAGCCTTCTCACACACCTTACAATTTGTAATTTCTTTCTTTAATACTGTTAGATCCACCATGAAAGTCTAATAATTAGAAAAAGCATATGAGCACATATGTCAATACTCGTACATCATAATATACTACTATTAGAATGTCTTCCTAGCATATGGATCTTGAGTTATAAAATCAGAGGTAATCAAGCACAATAGTTATCATGAACTATCTCTTCGATTTCAAATAATATGCGGACTTCAAGTTCTAATGACTAGTAAGAATGATATACATATATATGGACAAAAATCAAGCTAACTCCTGTCTTAAAGCACGAGCACTTTTTCTATACAATCTATACATTAAGTAGGGATAAACAGCAAAAACTGCAACGATCAGAGAAAGCCCCATTAACTGAATTGCAACAAAACTTTCTAAAAGATTAGCCATCCAAGCAGTACCTGATAGCAAAAAGATAAAACCCGCTAATGAAGCTATCGAAAAAACGATCTTGTGTAACATGATATTTTGATTTATAGTGAGTAAATATTTAAGGTCTTTTTCTATCTGAAGGGCACCTTTAGGACAAATACTAGCTTCTGCACGTTTAATGGCTTCAGAAACAGAACAGCTTTCTTCTTCTAACAATTCTTCTACTTTGCAACAGTAGTGATCTAGAACATCATCAAAAAGTGCCCCAGGCGAAATACCAGACAGATTGAGATGATCTATGATACAGTTGATCTGATTATCGTTTATTCTCATGTAGTGAGATGTTTTGAATTAAACATATTACTTAGGGTATCAACAAAATCCAAAATTTCAATTTTTCGCTCTTCCAAACGAGTTTTTCCCGCCTTGGATATGCTATAATATTTTCTAACTCTCTTTCCTATAAACTCTTCTTCATAGGTCAACAATCCATCTCTAGTTAAAGCATGCAAGGTTGGGTAAAGAGACCCTTCTTTAACCAATATTTTCTCTCCAGACCAATCCTTGATGGTTCTTACCATCTCATAGCCATGCATGCGCCCGTTATCAGATAATAACTTTAAAATAATAGGCTTCAAAATACCTTTCAGCAATTCTCTTGAATACATAGATGCAATATACATCATAATATGATGTAATGCCAAAATAAATATAGACAAATTTGAAAAAGTAGATCTTATTAGGGGAATACATGCATGTAGACATGCAAAGACAAACCATAACCTCTTCTATTGAAATTAGTGTGCGAAGAAAACTAAAAGTTAAAGCCCATCCTCAGACTAAATGTATTCTGCTCATCATTGAATGAATAATATGGCTGGACCACAACAACACCGATAATGTCAAACCATACACCTAAGGTACGACTCCATTGTAAAGGATTATCTGTACTTTCTGCGAAGGAGACCCTACCTACATCATATCCGCCAACAAGACCGATCTCCATAGGAACGAAGTTATTCTTCCATTTAAACAAACTCACCCTCAGATCAAGGTTATTATAAAAAGCAGTTGTACCTCTAAATCTTTCATTTCTAAATCCTCGTAGTCCTCGATCATTTCCGAGACTAGGGTAATGATGGAACTGAAGATCGCCATAAGACCGCATATAGCCAGTGCTGTTAGCAAGTACCAGCTTGGGTCGAGTTAACAATTGTATATAAAAGGTCGTTGAGATATCTAACTGTGTTACAGACTCACTCTTGTCTGATTCGATGAGATGAGAAGCCTGAGCAGTCAGCACAAATCCATTGGCAGGAAATACTCTGTTGTCTACAAATCCAAAGTTGTAAGATAATGCGCCACCAAAATATCCTCGATCAGAAAGCGCTTCATCTGTAAAAAATGCGCGTTCGTCATCAGTGACTCTACCCGCAGTTCTATCTATACTACGGAATCGATAAGTCGGACCAAAATCAACATGACTTGCTCCTGATAGGTTAACCCGAAACATCGGGTTAATATCTATGTTTCTCATCCGTACCCAGTTGTATTCAGTTTCTCTCAATGGGTTTTCTGAATCGCTACCTAATCCGAAGTAATTCTCATAATGTGGAAATTGAACATCTACAACTGGTGCAAGATCTAACTTTCCCAAAGCATCAGGAAAATGTCCTTCGTAGTCTAATTGTACAGCATCTTGACTTCCCGGTGCTATGCTAAACCTTATACCCTGCTTAGACTTATAAGGTACCTTTCTCCAACCACGGCTGATCCATTGTAAAGATCCACCCACCCATAAACCATCATCAACTGAACTTCCAAACTGTAAACCCGGCACATTACTATTGTAGACAAAGCCACTACGATCATACTCATTTACCTCTAACTCATCAGATCGTCTATCCATAATATCATCACCTTTCCACTTCATTCCTTTTGGATCATCGTACGCGTATACTTTTCTGCCATTAACCTTGTTTTTGATCTCATCGTCATCTTCACCGCCGATGATTCTAAGACGTATGGCGTTGTTAGCCATTCCTTCGATTTTAAAGTCATCCTTGCCTCTCAATCCATAGATCCTCACTTCATTAGTCTCATTTGGATAGAATGTTCTTTTATACTTTTTTAGATCCTTATCTTTTTTTCTATCGATAGTGTAAGACACTGTCATGCTTCCATCTGCATGCTGAGTGATCTCAAAGTTGTCTTTATTATCAGAGCCTGTCACTTCAACTTCTTTAGAAAGAAAATCATACAACTTTCTTCCGATGCTTATCAGGTTTTCTCTTCTTGATATTAAAACATCAGAGAGCTCCTCTACATCATCGATGCCTTTGATCTCTTCTGGAAAGTGACTGATCGCTTCTATTATTTTTTCATCTGTAAGGTCTTGCTGTATCTGCTGAATCACACGCTTCCAGTCTGACCATTCTAACTCATTGAGAAAGTATCTATCAAAATGCCGAGCATTAAAAGAGAGATTCTTTACATCATTGACATCTGCCTTCATCGTCTTAAACTTCCTCAGTACAAAGGACGAGATGTACCAGGGCACCAATCCTTTAAACTTATAAAAAGCTTGATCTCTGTCTCTAGGTATAGGTCTATAGATGTTCCTTCCATCTTGATCAAACTTTGCCCATCTCCACTGATCATCATGACGATCCCAATCGTGGATAAACAAATCAAATATCCGAGACTTCAACACCCACTCTTGATCTATAAAGTGATTCTTCTTCTCTCTCAAGATATCTAACAAGTCTGCATAGCCTATGATCTCATCGGCATTTCCAAATTGCTCAGCATCACTCCAATCTCCACTGGGCCGCTCTTCTAAAAGATATAACTCTTCTGGAAACTGGCTGTTATAATTACCAAGTCCTCTTTGGTGCTTTAAGTAAATCAACTTTGGATCTGTATAGTACACTCCTGCTGCCTTGGAGAGTTGAGGTATCACTAATGCGTTATATGGATGACTCGCACTATTCTGATCAGCCAGAATATCTATAAGTTTTAAGTTTTCAAATCCCTGAGGGACCAACTTTGTGTAATCCTTCTTTATAGATCTTAGGATATACTGTTGTCCATTTTTTTTTTGCAATCGCAAGGAGTTAGACGCTAAGCCGCCTCCTTTTTTAATTGGTGTGAGTCCACCCAGCTTTGTTTCTAAATCAATGACTTCTGCTTTGACTGGAGTGGTCCATATATCGCGGTACTGGCCTCCGAGAAACAATCGCTTGAAAGCACCTGCTCCAAGTTGATCATTGGCAGCGACCATCATTTCTGATTTTGTAATCGCAGGATACTTTACTTCTTCTTCTACAGTTCCTTCTCTGGGTGGGCGTAATTGAGTTTTAAGTTCTAATATTGGATCATGACCAAAGCCTTCTACGGTATATATAGAAAGCCACGATTCATTATTCTCATAAAAGTCAATTTTTGCAAACCCACGTGCATCTCTCGCATAAACAGCATCTCTACCCTGCTGGGTGTAATCCCTTCGGCTTCCTCCTCCACTTACTATGTATTTGACTCGATCGTTATCAAAATACTGCATGCCATGATCATGCCCTGAAGCAAATGTTACATTGACCCGAAGACGCCTAGCTATAGCGTCCATACCTTGCATCAGATCTTGATTGTGAGCACTTGTGATATCCTGTGTAGACCCTGTGACGTTTCTATAGATGGGATATGCTGACCCTATGATGGGTAGCGGGATCCATAGATTATGCTTTACTTCTGTAAGAGGAAACAGATGATGCTTTAGACTAAACTTACCTCCATGCTTTCCATTACTTTTTATCGGATGATGAAGGAGCACGATGATCTCATCATTTTTATAATCTATAAATATCTCTTCTAATCTCTTAAGCAGATCGCCTCTTGACTTGATATCACACTTACGGTTCATCTTTTTCTCCCGACTCCAATCTTGAAGCCACCATTGCGTATCTAAAAAGACATAGACAAGATCCTTGTTGATCTTTACAACTTCTGGATCACCACATGCATTCTTGGGGTAAAATTTGATTTTCTTGCTGTCTTTGTCATACGACTTGACATAATCCTCTTGTCTTAATATTGCCTTACGTCCACCTTTCTTATGCTTATTCCAGTCGTGATTGCCAGGTATGAAGTAAGTCTTACCATCATGTAGCTTAGACAGGTCCAACTGTACCTCAAGTATCCGCTCTGCCATATCGCGATAAGGATGATCCTTTTTAGGTAGACCATGTGGATATACATTGTCACCCAGTAGCACTAGGCTCGTTTCGACAGTTTCTTTTTTTAATAATGCAGCGGTAGCGTCAAGTACGAAGTTTCTATTTTGAATAGTGTCATCCAGCTCTCCTCCATCTCCGATTAGATACAAAGAGTGGATGTGCTCATTAGAAATCTCTTCACTTTTCTTCTGCCAGTCAATGACCTCATCACTATAGTATGGGCTCTTTAGGGTACCACAAGCCCCAAAGAGCAAAATGATGCCAACTAAAATTAGGTGGTTGATATGTATGCTAATCATTGATCGATAGTCTCATATGTAAAATATCTATAATCTAAACACAAGCCAAGATAAGCACGCTTTGATAGAAACGACTGACACCTTTTATTGTACTTATATTATGCTTTTAGTAACGCGAGTTGTCTCTATAAGTTTTCCATTAGATATGGCTTCCACATCTATAGAACAGAAGACCTCCCTCCCTAACCATAGCGGAGCGATTGATCCCCGCACCATTTTCGATTATAGTATGAAGCCAACTAAGATGTAGACAGTATATATCAATGAAACTATCAATTGGTACCATTTTAGAACAAATTAGATCAATAATTGATACCATAATTGAACAATTCGTTGAACATTAGGCACCATAATTGAACATATATGCTATAAATATGGTACCATTATAGAGCATTGATGTTATTTTGGAGAAGCAAAATCTATATATGACCTTGATTTTCAGGTATATAACAGAACAATTGAGAGCTTGGAAGACATCCGAGGTAAGGAAACCAATGATCCTTCGTGGTGCACGTCAGGTTGGGAAGACTACTATTATCAATGAATTTGGTAAATCTTACGATCAATATCTCTATTTTAATCTGGAGCTAAAACAAGACTTAGACTTGTTTGGGTCTATAGAAACCTTGGATAGCTTCATAGAGCAGGTATCTATAGCACGAGGTATCGAGCACCCTCGAAATGTAAAGACCTTATTCTTCATAGATGAGGTTCAGGCCCTTCCTAAGGTGATTGAGATGCTGCGATATTTTTATGAGGAGCACAACTACATACATGTCATTGTCACTGGTTCTTTACTAGAGTTTGGCATCAGAGCAGCTAAACGCATTCCTGTAGGAAGAGTGGCGTTCTTGGAGATGTTCCCTGTGACATTTCAAGAGTATCTTAATGCTGTCAATCCCAAAGCTCTGGATTCACTTAATATCATTCCCTATCCCACGCATCTAAATTCAATTATCCTGCAGCGATTCCATGAATATGCCATGATAGGTGGAATGCCTGAGGTAGTCAAGGAGTATATCAATTCTGGAAGTTTAATTCATGTGCTTAAGATTTATGATGGTATCATGAATGCCTACATCGAAGATGTAGAAAAGTATGCGAAATCCGAGTTGCAGCGAAATATACTTAGGCACATTATCAATAACCTACACCTGGAAGTTGATAATAGAATAAGCATGAGCAACTTCGCCGGTTCATCCTATCGCAATAGAGAGGTAAAAGAAGCGATGTCTGCCTTAGAAAAAGCACGCCTAATCGAATTAGTCTATCCGACGTCTCATACAGCGCCACCTATTTATCCTAATCTGCGCAAGAAGCCTAGATTACTATTTTTAGATGTTGGCTTAATAAATAATAGACTCGGTATTCAACCAGAACTATTAACTATCGGTGATCTACATCAGAGTACAAGAGGAAAACTGATCGAGCAGGTTGTCAATCAAGAACTAAAGGCCTTGTCAAAGAGGACGGTCAAGAAAACAGGTTTTTGGATAAGAGAAGAATCAGACAGATCCGCAGAAGTTGATATAGTCTATCAATATCGTCAGTATCTCGTGCCCATTGAGATAAAATCAGGGGCTACTGGCCGTCTTCGATCCTTACATGAGTATATGGATCGATGCGATCATGATTATGCCGTCCGGTTATATGCCGGCGAGCTCAAAATAGATAAGTTGAAATCAAGGCAAGGCAAAGTTTATCATTTATTAAATCTCCCTTACTTTTTAGGCTTTAAGCTGGACGATTATTTGGAGTGGTTTATTAATGAGGTTGGTTAGGATGATCCCCTAGTATGATATGCACTTTATTGGACTCGGAGCATATGAAGCCGATGACACCTCTTACTGGACTTTTATTATACTCTTTGTAACACGAGCTGTTGCTATAAGTTTTCCATTAGAAGACGCCTCGACATCTATAAAGCATAGCGTTCTACCTCGCTTGACTATGGACGACTGATACATTACCTCACTCTCTGCCTTGACTGGTCGAAGTACTGATACATGGATATCATGGGTCACCGCATCTTCTTCATCACTGAGCGCACTTAACAAACCGCTATAAGCACAGACGTCACACAACATGTAAATGATGCCACCATGGTAGAGCCCAGCAGGATTAAGTGACCCTTGATGAGCCATAGCTACAAGTGTCCCACGGCCGTCTTCTGACTTGATATCTTGGACGCCTAAAGATATATGCAATGGTAAGTTTTTGATGGGGTTGATCCTGACAGACATACTTTCTTTTTCTTCCGTAGCAAACATATAGCAAAATCATGGCAATCCTACAAGGCCATCGACTGGATTAGTGATAGCCATGTCACATGAATATAAGTTGCTCATTAAGGAGTGACCCAAGCAAGTGCTATACAGGTTGATCAAACCCAAAATATTCCTTCGCATTATTATAGCAAATGTCTTGGACCATCTGCCCCAACCAAGGGATGTCATTAGGCAGCTCTCCTTTTTCAATATCGGCACCTATGAGATTGCACAAGATCCTTCTAAAGTACTCATGCCTTGGAAATGAAAGAAAACTTCTGCTGTCGGTCAGCATCCCAACAAATCGACTGAGCAAGCCCATATTAGAAAGCACATTGAGTTGATCTGCTATACCGTCCTTTTGATCTAAAAACCACCAGCTTGCACCCCATTGTACTTTAGCTGCGATACTACCATCATTATAATTACCCACCATCGTTGCGAAGACTGCATTGTCACGAGGATTGAGATTATAAATAATGGTCTTAGCCAACTTACCTTCAAGATCAAGACGATTAAAAAATCGAGACATCCCTTCTGCTTGAGAGAAGTCACCTATAGAATCACAGCCCACGTCAGCACCGACATGATTCATCAGGCGCTGGTTATTATTGCGCAGTGCCCCCAGATGAAACTGCATCGTCCATCCTTTAGCATCATACATCCTCGCCAGATAATAAAGCATAGCTGACTTGAAGATCAGATGCTCCCCTTGATATACGGTCTTACCATCTATCACTTTCGTAAATATCTCACTTGCCTGATCATCTGTAAAATCGATCGCATAGATATAACTCAAACCATGATCTGCCACTCGACCTCCAAGGCTATGAAAAAAGTCAATCCTATCTTGTAGTGCTTGGACCAAGTCGTGTATGTTTACAATCGACCGACCGGTCACTTTTACTAATCGTTTAATAGAAGTTAGAAAATCACTGCTTTCTATTTGTAAATATTTGTCTGGTCTAAAACTGGGCAACATCTTAAAGCCTGCTGTTGTCTCGTCAAAAGCAACATGGTGCTCTAAGCTATCGGCAGGATCATCAGTTGTACAGACGACTTCTACTTTCATCCTTTTTAATAGCCCTTGCGTAGCATAGTCCGATTGTTGTAATAACCCAGAAGACTTTTCATATATGCTTTCTGCTGAACTACTATCTAACCGATCGGTGATATTAAAATATCGCTGTAGCTCCAGATGCGTCCAGTGATACAATGGATTGCGCATAGCATATGGGACTGTCTCTGCCCACTTTATAAACTTGTCCTTATCTGCAGCATCACCAGTGATGTATCGTTCATCAACTCCATTGGCCCTCATGGCTCGCCACTTATAGTGATCTCCATCTAACCAAGCTTCTGTTATATTATCAAATATTTTATTAGTCGCCAGCTGCTCAGGTGACAGATGGTTGTGATAGTCTATGATTGGCATCTCTGCTGCGTAATCATGATAGAGTCGCTCGGCTGACTTGGTCTCAAGTAGAAAATGTTGGTTCAAAAATGCCTTCATAAAATATCAATTAATACCTATGCGAGATTACAAACATATTATGACGATAACTGGGTAAAATTGCCTTTTGCAAAACAACAACGTGAAGCGATTATCAATCATAATCGACTAAAAGTTCTTTTAGTTTTGAGATTTCAGACGGCCCAACATAGAGCTCTTTTTCAAGATAGAGTTCTACGGTACCATATCGTTCTTCTATGGGCTTCAACGCACCTGATAGATATTCTCTTTTTGCTAAAAATATAGTTCTTACTAATTGCTCTTCAATTCCTAAGTTTTCAGCGATGCTGCCGACTACAGTTTCTACAAAATCCTTTAAGTAAACGTTAGTCAAAAGGTAATCCTCAATGATCGTCTCTCTATCTACGCCAAGCGCTGTCAGTAAAAGAAAAGTAGCAAAACCAGTCCTATCCTTACCTGCTGTACAATGATAGAGTATAGGATAGTTATCTTCATCTAAAACCATCTTAAAGAAGTCTCGGTATTGCTGTGCCTCCTTCGTGACATAACTACGGTTGGCTCTATAGAGATGATGCCCTTCGCCTGGCATCAAATCACTAGTCTTCATTTGTTCTAATTTGTCCACTCGACCTTCACCTATCGGAAAAGAATATCGCCTCATTTTTTCTAATTGATACCAACGATCAGGTGATGCCTCTTGCTCTGCCAGTGTTCTAAAGTCACACATGGATCGTAGTTGCAAAGCCTTCATCTTTTCAGGCTCTGACATATCGATCCTACTCAGTAGTCCTGCGCGATACAGCTTTCTCCACTTTATAGTACCCCCATCACTCGTCTTATACCCTCCTATGTCTCGGATGTTATATCCGCCCTTTACATCAATGTGCCGCTCCATACTATCTTTTATCATCAATTTTACAATCAGAATACATTATTCTACAATTTGAAAAATGAAGGCTATATTCCCATTCTTTTTCATTCTGGCATACTTCTCTTGATCCCTAATTCTAATCCCCTTAACTCTGCCAACCCTCTCAATCTACCTATTGCCGAGTAGCCAGGATTGGTATCTTTAGTGAGATCATCCAACATCTTGTGTCCATGATCTGGTCTCATCGGTATCGATCGCTTAAGATGCTGCTGCACTTTCACCAGCTCCTTCATCACAGCATACATATCTACATCTCCACCTAAGTGATCTGCTTCATGAAAGTTGCCTTGCTCATCTCTACTAGTCGCCCTTAGATGTATAAAGTTGATCCGATGCCCAAGTGCTTCTATCATCTTGGGCAGATCATTGTCCGCTCTTACACCATACGATCCAGTGCAAAAGCACAAACCGTTATTAGGTGAGTCTACTGCATTTATAATCTCCATTGCATCATGCTGTGTACTAACTACCCGTGGCAATCCAAATAATGGGAACGGTGGATCATCAGGATGTATGGCCATCATGACCCCAGATGCTTCAGCTACAGGTATAACTTCTTTTATAAAATGAAATAGATGCGCTTTCAGATCCGACATACCAATCTCATCATACGATTGCAAGACAGATCGAAAGTTAGCCAAGTCGGCTTGTCCTTCAGTTGTACCTCCTGGTAGGCCGGCTATAATATTTCGCGTAAGCTGTGATCTCTCCGACTCATCCATCGACTTATATCGCGCTTTCGCCGATGCCACTTCTTCTGCAGTATACTTCTCTTCTCCACCACTATGCTCCAGTATAAACAACTCAAAAGCCACAAATGCAGCCTGCTCAAACCTTAGCGCTGTCGATCCATCTGACATCTTATACTCAAGATCTGTACGCGTCCAATCGACAACAGGCATGAAGTTGTAAGTGACGACGTGGATACCGCAGACACCTAGATGACGGATCGTCTGCTTGTAGTTATCTATGTATTGTATATAATCTCCTGACTGACGCTTGATATCTTCATGGATAGGAACGCTCTCTACAACTGACCAACTTAAACCGGCCGCCTCTATAACTTCTTTTCTCTTTTGAATGTCTGATATAGGCCATACTTCTCCATTAGGGATGTGATGCAGGGCACTGACGATACCTGTAGCACCAGCCTGTCGTATATCAGCCAGACTTACCGGGTCCTCGGGGCCGTACCATCTCCATGTCTGTTCTAAACTCTTCATCACAACATACTATGCTGGACTAAATGTAACACTTCGCGAAACAACCTTGGGATAGATGTGGACTTACTTTAAGCTTTTCGATTGGCATATTCTAAAGCCTTGAGCTTCAGGCGTTCTTCTACCTCTGATTCTGAAAGATCCTTGGAAAGCGCTTCGACCATATAGAGCATCGTATTTAGATCTCGTGATAAGTTATCCGCATAAACAGGATTATCAAAAGTGTTATTGATACCAATCTTAGGGTTATCCATAAACTTCATATCAGTGTCCAACACTACAGTTAACTCTTCTTGATCTGCATACACCCTTACTCTTTCAGACTGACCTCGTATACTTTTTATAAAAGGAAGAAGCACTCGCAGTTGTTCGTCAAACTGATCACCGTCCGAAGTCGAATAATGAATATCAGACTCTTCGTCTAATTCATATCTATTGAAAAAATTTAAAAATCCAGATCTGTCAGTGTCTATCTTGCTTTCTGGAAAATTTTTCTTCGGTATTATCATATTTACAATAAGCCCTTTGAAAACAGTAATTGTTTTCTTATTACTCCTTTTGGTTAACTCTAATTCAGAGATGTAAAACTTTGTCCCATTCAGATCACCTTCTAAGACATCTTCTTCATTAGAATCCCCAAAATAATCGAAGTCGATCCTCTTTGCTAGCTCGTAGCCTCTTTTCTCTTCAAATTGATAATCATAAATAACATCTGGATGCATCTTGTCCATAAAGTCTTGGATAAAGCCAGCCTTTACTTCGCCCAGAAGTTTTTTGAATGGCTTAGTGACTTGTTTATAATAAACCCAAAATGCTCCAGCTACTGCGAGACCTGCTAAAAACAACGAAAAATCATGACCTTTACTCATACCCCACAAACCAGCTATGACGATCGGCAACGTTACAATAGCTAAGCATATCGACACTTTGTCTTTTTTCTTTTGCAACTGAAGTCTTTGTTCTTCTAATTGCTCGACCTTCATTTTTAATTGGGACATGGTGGTTGTTGATACTTAGGTAAATAATCCTGATAATATTTTATCGTCAGCATAACAGGAAGAACATCAAGTTACTACGAAATGAATAGATCGTTGCCAAACCAAAAGCTATAATAACATGTCTTATTTATTATCTCATATCAAACTCTTACCACCTAACACTTAAAAACTCTATCTCGGCGCCATTCTTATCGCTCCATCCAGTCTGATTACTTCACCATTCAACATTGGGTTTTCTATAATTGCCTGGGCCATCTTACCGTATTCTGATGGCTTGCCTAATCGCGATGGGAAAGGGACTTGCTTTTCTAAAGACTCAATAACCTCCGCTGGGGCAGCTTGAAACAATGGAGTCATAAATAAGCCTGGAGCGATTGTCACACAACGGATACCCGATCTGGACAAATCTCTGGCGATTGGCAATGTCATACCAACAATCCCTCCTTTGGAAGCAGAATATGCAACTTGTCCTACTTGTCCATCGAATGCCGCAACACTCGCAGTATTTATAATCACGCCTCTTTCCAAGTTGTCATCTGGCTCGTTATGCTGCATGATTTCTGCAGATAATCGAAGTACGTTGAATGTACCAATAAGGTTAATCTTAATTACTTTTTCAAATGTTGCTAAGTCATGAGCACCATCTCTATGCACTGTTTTTTGCCCAGCACCTATCCCAGCACAATTAACGCAGATATGAACGGTGCCAAACGCTTTGATTACACGAGCTAAAGCTTCTTTGACCTGAATTTCGCTTGTGACATCGGTCTTTTCAAAGATCATTTTATCCTTGCCCAGCTCTTCTACAAGAGCATTGCCTCTTTCCATATTCAGGTCCATCACGAGCACCTTACCCCCATTGGTAACGATATTTCTCACTGTTGCTTCTCCGAGTCCAGAAGCGCCACCTGTCACGACAGCTACTTTGTTTTCAATTTTCATTTTTATATTTTAACTATTGATTTTATAATCTAAATGAGCGGCCTAACACCTTTCTAATTAATTAGTTTATTCTGTCGTGCATCCACCTGACAAGCTACCCATCATAAGACTTATCGATGGCATGATCATGATGTCTGAACATCCGATTGTTTCTATTATACCGGACGGTTGTCAACATATGTACAATTATAGCATCTCTTTGCAACGGAGTACATCTATAACGGTCATTTATCTTTTTATTTATTGGCACGTAGAGGTACGGAGGATAATCTATCTAAGATTAGCCAAAGGGTGTAGTCGATTATGCGAGAAGCTCCCTCAAGAACTAGTGAGGATATATAGAGATAAAATCATTTGGCTTGGCACGAGTCTAAAGAAGTTGTATTTTGTCCTCGCACTCGGCTATGCTCGCTTTGATATAGTCGAAGACAAAAGTTACGGTGTACGATCACTAAAATATCAGCAAGAGAGTGAAAAGAATCGATAATAATAAACGAGTACTCTTACAAAAGTTTATAAAGCGACAAAGACGATAACATGATATCAGAATCGATGGTTTCAGCATCAACATTTGAAGATAGAACAGAAAGGACTGTTGATGAACAATGGGCAGATTTTGCCCCTATCATTACCGGAGAGGACTATCTTGAAAGTATAAGAAATCGAGGTACGAAGCTTTATATGTTTGGGCACACCATCGAAGAACCTGCGGATCATCCGATTATAAAGCCATCCATCAATGCACTGAAGAAGACATATGATTTAGCGATCGAGCATCCTGATTTGGCGACAGCTTATTCGCCTTACATTTCTGCAAAGGTCAATCGGTTTTTACATATCCCGAAGAGTCCGGAAGACCTAGTACAAAAGCATAAAATGCAACGCCGACTGGGACAGCTGACAGGTACTTGTTTTCAACGTTGCACTGGTCTTGATGCCTTAAGCGTACTTCATTCTATCACTTACGATGTAGATAAGAAGCACAATACTCAATACCATCAGAGATATATCGAGTTTCTTAAAAAAGCGCAAAAGAATAATGTCCTCGTATCAGCGGGTATGACTGATCCAAAAGGCGACAGAAGTAAGCGTCCTCATCAGCAGGTAGACAAAGATATGTTCATGAGGGTCGTCGAGCGAAATGATCGCGGCGTATATGTCACTGGCGTAAAGGCACATATGACCGGAGGTTGGAATCAACACTGGATCTGTGTGATGCCGACGATGAATATGTTGCCAGAGGATAAAGAGTATGCCATCATGGGTATGATCCCCGTGCAAGCAGAAGGCATCACCTTTATCTACGGTCGACAATCATGCGACATGCGAGCCATGGGTGGTGGCAATATCGATCAAGGTAACGCCAACTATGGTGGTCAGGAAGTACTTGTATTTTTTGATCGTGTCTTTATACCTCACGAGCATGTATTTTTAGATGGAGAGTATGAATTTGCCCAGGAGCTAGTCGCACGGTTTACAGCTTATCACAGGGCAAGTTATGTCTGTAAGACTGGGCTTGGAGATGTGATAACTGGGGCTGCTGCATCCATAGCCGACTACAATGGGATAGAAAAAGTGTCGCACATAAAGGACAAACTGGTAGAGATGGTCCATCTAAATGAAACTATATATTCTTCAGGTATAGCATCTGCACATGAGGCAAAAGAGTTACCATCAGGGGCTTACATGAACGATACTATGCTGTCTAATGTATGTAAGCATAACGTAACAAGGTTTCCATACGAATTGTCTCGGATCGCTCAAGATATAGCAGGCGGAATCATGGTGACGATGCCATCAGAGGCAGATTATAAAAGCGAAGAGATAGGCCCCATAGTAGATAGATTCTTACGTGGTAGAGATGATATACCAACAGAAGATAGAATGCGTATACTTAGATTAATAGAGAATATGACACTCGGAAGAAACGCCGTGGGTTATCTCACAGAATCAATGCATGGAGCGGGCTCTCCTCAAGCACAACGTATCCAGATATTTAGAGGGATGAATGTAGAAGAGAAGAAACAATTTGCACGTGATTTAGCAGGCATCAAGTCTAAAAAGGAATGACAGATCGTGCTTCATGATCATAGTCTTAGAACTTGTAATTACAATAGACAACAAAGCAACGTTGTAAACTCTTTTATAATAAAAGAGAAATGGCTTCTCCATTATATTGACTTGATTACTTAATTGTCATAATCGATAAGAGTTTAGAACCATTGGTTATAAACTCTTACCACAAGCTATGAGATCAATTAGAATCTAATAATAGAATCATCCATGGATCACAATCACTCTGTATCCAAATCTATTTAGAAAACGCTTACATTATTCTTTAAGCACTTCTGGTTTTGGTTGTGTATCTGCCAGATACTGCGTACCCGCTAAGTTTGTTAACAAAGTCATAGGATCATCTCCATTTCTAAAAGAGTGAGAAACATACTTTACAAAATGCCCGATCTCATCAACTTCTTCTTCTGTTAATCGGCCTTCAAAACTAGGCATCCCATTATTAGCTAACGCACCTTCTAAGATGATAGCTTTATGATTATTAAAGACAGCCTCAGAACTATGTGTCAAGTCAGGTAAGGCGCCACCTCCTGCTCCAAAGGCGTCGCCATGACATTGGAGGCAAAACTTTATATAGTGATTTAACCCACGTCCGACTGATAACGGTTCTCCTTCAAAAGGTAAAGAAGTTAATTGGCTGGCTACTGCTGTCATTTCTTCAGGTAGCTCCGCTTGCCCTCCTATCTTGAATGTATATAACCTGCCGGGATGTACATGCTTAGTAAACTTTCTAGTTAACCCAACTATGCCACCCCAACCGACAGCTATTGAGATATACTGCTCGCCATCTATAGTGTATGTAACAGGAGGAGCTATAATACCTGTTAAAAGATTTTCTTTCCAAAGCACTGTACCGTCTTCTGCATCGTAGGCAGTGAGATGCCCTGTAGCATCACCTTGAAAAAGTAATCCTCCCTTTGTTGTCAATAGACCACCATTCCAATGTGTTAGTTTATGGTCAACACCCCAAACTTCTTTTTGCTCTACAGGGTCCCAAGCAATCAAACGACCAAAAGGCGCAAGAGGATTGGGGGCGTCTGCAGATGCTGTATCAATGGGTTTATACATCTTATCGCCAAAACTGACATTCCATCCAGAGCCAGAAGCTGCTCTATGTACTTGGCCAAAGCTGTTTTCTTTTTCTGTAGAAAAGACATTACTTACAGTATGAGTAGGAATATACATCAACTTGGTTTCCCGATTATATGCTTGTGGTTGCCAGTTATGGCCTCCATAACCCCCAGGTGCTATGACTACATTTTTACTTGGGTCTTTGTATCTGGCAAAAGCAGACTCTGTAGGACGACCCTCATCATCTAGTCCAGTAGCCCAGTTCACTTTAGTATATACCTCTCCAGATATAAACTCGCCATTGGTCCTATCTATAACATAGAAAAAACCATTCTTTGGTGCCTGCATCAATACTTTGCGCATCTTTCCTTCTATCTCTATATCAGCTAGAGTGATCGGTTGCGTCGCTGTAAAGTCCCAAGTATCACCTGGGGTGGTTTGAAAATGCCAAACATAAGATCCATCATCAGCGTTTAAGGCAACAATGCTTGAGAGGTATAGATTGTCTCCCCCATCTGGACTACGATGAGTCTGATCCCAAGGTGTACCATTGCCAACACCGATATAAACTAAATTTAACTCTGGATCATATACAATAGCATCCCAGACGGTACCACCACCACCCATAGTCCACCATTCTCCTGTCCATGTTTTAGCCGCCTCTTCTAAATCCGGATTTTCAAAAGGTTTGGAAGGGTCACCAGGAACTGTATAAAAACGCCATACTTGCTCACCAGTATCTGCAGCATATGCAGATACATATCCTCTTGCATTATATTCTGCTCCTCCATTACCAATTACAACATTACCCTTTACAATTCTAGGGGCACCCGTAATTGTATAATCTAAGCTACGGTCAACTGTAACTTTCTCCCAGATGACAGAACCGTTAGCAGCGTCCAAAGAAATAAGTCGTCCATCTATTGTTCCAAAAAATACAGCTCCTTTATACAGAGCAACTCCTCTATTAATAACATCACAACAGGCCTTCTCTCCATAGTCTCTTGGCACTTCTGGATCATACTCCCATATAACTTCACCCTTTCTTACATCAACTGCCCAAACAACACTCCAAGGGCCTGTGAGATACATGATGCCATCGACAACCAATGGTGAGGCTTCAATCCCTCTCATTACACCCAGGTCTAGAGACCAAGCAAGACCAAGATCTTTTACATTTGATTTGTTGATTTGGTCCAATGGACTAAATCTGTCTTCTTGATAACTACCGCCATAGGTCAACCAATCACCTGTTGCGTCTGCCTTTACCAGAGCAGCATCATCTATCTTGGATGCCACTGCTTCTATGTGCTCTAATGTTCCAGGATCGAGATTCTTTTCATTTTCACAACTTGAAAGAATCATAAGACCGATGGCTATAAAGAATGTCAAGACTGATGGGTTGGTATAACCTAAATATGTGTTCATCATAAGTTGCTTTTTTTTATTCTACGCTTGTTCTATTTATTGGAATTCGAATGTTTATCAGTTAATCTTTCTGAGGCCTAAGTCCATATTATTTTTTCATCTGCTTCATGCCAATTACTATACTCTTTTTGATATTTAGCATCCAGATTACCTCTTTTTACTTTTAGTGTAGGCGTTAAAATATCATTGTCTATAGACCATACTTCTTTTTGAATAATAGCCGTAGATATTTTTTCAAAATTGGCTCTGGTACTGTTGACAAGTTGTACGCTGTCTAGAATAGATTGTGATACAGCTTCTTTATCTGCAGCCATCCCAATCTCAGACAAATTAACCAACGCAATGGGTTGAGGGATACCGAGTCCCGCAACACATACCTGTTCGATATAGTCATTTTTCATCAACACTTCTTCCATAGGATTAGGCGTGACATAACTACCTTTTGAAGTTTTAAATGCATCTTTGACTCTTCCAACTACACGCACATTTCCTTGCTCATCTATCGTCCCTTTATCCCCACTGTGCATCCAGCCATCTATCAAAACTTCGGCAGTCTTTTCTGGGTTTTTATAATAACCCGTCATCATGTAGGGCGTACTCATAAGAATCTCCTGCGTATCTGGATCGATCTTCACTTCGCCAAAAGGGATGGCAACTCCAACTGAATCTTGAGGGCCATTAGGATCAACCCCGTTGGTCATAGATCCACATACTTCAGTCATACCATAAGCCTCTACTAGGTGTATGTCCAGTTTTTTATAAAAGTTTTTTATAAATGAAGGAGTGATAGCCGCACCCGTAGCAGCAACGCGTATATCTCGCATGCCCAAAGCTGTTCGCAATTTATTTTTTATTATTCCTTTTACAATTGGAATTTTTAAGAGCATGTCCATTTTCTTTTGAGGCATCTTAGCGAGTACACCCAAATAAAACTTCGTCCATATGCGTGGCACAGCAAAGAATACAGTAGGCTGTGTATCTTGGAGATTTTTTGCAAAAGTATCAAGGCTTTCAGCAAAGGATATCATTCCACCCAGCCAGATCGTCGGCACTTCTAATCCTAATCGTTCTCCAACATGATTTAATGGTAAAAAGGATAAACATTTAATCTCAGGAATATCATAAAGTCCTATAAAATTGGTCTTTTCTTCATTGACCATAATCATGGCTGGATTGCGATGTGGATGCATCACTCCTTTAGGTGTACCAGTGGTCCCCGAAGTAAACTTGATGGTCCATAAGTCGTCCAAGTCTGGAACATAATTATCATTTGCAGGTTTGACATCAGCTATTAGATTATGCCAACTATCTCCTACAGTTACTTCTGCGCTTCCGTTGTAGTGAGGAAACTTAATGGCCGTAACGGCACTTGGAATCGCCTCGGCCTTATCTCCCCATGATTCTAATTTACCAATAAAGATGGCTTTAATATCACTTAGTTCTATGACTTGAGATAGTTGATCTTTCGTTAAGCTAGCATAATAAGGTACAGAAACATAACCGCCCATTAAAATAGCTAAATCAGCCAGTATCCAATGGTAGCAGTTCTTAGAATAAATCCCAATGTGATCTCCTTCTTTCAACCCCTTTGATCGAAGGGCAGTAGTCATTTTTCTAGCTTCTTGTCCTGCTTGGGCGTAAGTAATCGTGTGCCATGTATCTCCTTTGGGTTGGCGCAAAAAAACTTTATCGGGTGTAGTTTTTTCCCAATGATAGAATCTCTCAATCAGCGTAGGTATGTGTTGCGTTGATTCACTCATTACTTTAGTTATTATGTTGATAAAGTCAATATCCTAATCGTGATTGTAATTACAAATTATCTTTTTGATATTCTAAAAAGATATCCACTATCAAAATATTATAAAATCTTTTGCCTCAGTTTCAAATGCAGTTCCTAACTTATCCATAACATCATCACCAAAAAATGCATAAAACGCTTTCTTGCCCTTTTCAGTAAAGTGGGGATATATAATACTCCACATCAGCAATTCTATATTTTCAACAGATAGCTCTCCACTCTTTACTTGTTGGAGTGTCCAGATGGAGCCTATATTCCATGAAAGAAAAGCAACATTATTATATGCACCATTAAATGGTTCTGGCTGAACATTACCATTTGATATAGCAAAGGCGAGGGCCATCTTGTTAGATTCAATGCCTTGCTTTGTAAAAGCCTTGAAATCATGTTCAATCAAAGGATGAGTCAACACCTGATGATCCATGAATATAAAAGCATACTCGTTTTGACAAGCGATATACGCTTTTGTCTGGTCATGCAAATTTTTAAATGATGGAAATGTTCTTGAAGCAGATAATATAACATCCATTTTCTGCCACATGTCAGCTGCAAGAGCTTCAAGTATGTCATCTTTTGCCTTAAAGTGATATGTCACATTACCTCTAGAAATGCCCATATCTTTAGCAACGTCATAGAGATTTACAGCTCCATATCCGTGCTTATTAAATAAGACTATCGCTGTAGTTAGTATCTCTTCTTTTCTTGAACCTTTCATATCAGCGAGTTAACAAACCATTAGTCAAAGCTGACTAATTAGTCATTTTGGCATATCGTAATATCAAATATCACAGGCCTTTCCTCATTAGCAAAACTAATAATTATTTTCTCCAAACCAACCATTTGCAAAATATTATTGGGCAGGCCAAACAAAACTTAGCGATATTACCAGGCAAGCATGTAACAACATGAAACATTTAGTCACCTTTGTACAAAATATGATACATTTGTTTTATCCGCATACATCATAGTGTCATGAGGTCTACTATATATTCACACTGAGCACTTAATTCATTTATGTAAATGGGAATATTAAAATCATCTATTAATATAAACAGCCAAGCTGCTAAAGACAACAAAAAAGAGATGCTGTCTTTGATAGAACAGCTTGACAAGTACATGGAGGAAAGCCGCTTTCAAGGCAAAGAGCACCAGATCGAGCGAGCGAGAAAACGAGGCAAACTATTGGCAAGAGAAAGGATCGAATTGGTCTTAGATCAGGATAGCCCCTTCTTAGAGTTGATGCCATTAGCTGGGCTCAAGGGTCAAGGTTTTGGAGCAGGTGGGACATCAGTAAGTGGTATTGGTTTGGTACAGGGAAAACTCTGTTGTGTGAACTCTAATGTAGGAACACGCAAGGGAGGATCCGTAGATTATGCCACGATGGCCAAATCCATGAGGATGAATGACATCAATATGGAGAACAAGCTACCTTCTATCAATCTCGTAGAAAGCGGTGGCGCCAACCTGCCTGACCAAGCTAGATGTTTTAATATCGGTGGTCGTTCATTTAGAGACATCACGAACCGATCTAAAGAAGGTATATCCACGATCTCTGTAGTTTTTGGCAACGCCACTGCGGGAGGTGCTTATGTGCCGGGCATGTCAGATTATGCTATCTTTCAAAAGAAGTCTGCTAAGGTCTTTTTGGCAGGACCGCCACTGGTCAAAATGGCAACTAATGAAGAGACCTCCGCTGAAGAGTTAGGTGGTGCTGAGATGCATAGTCGAGTATCTGGTGTTACAGATTACCTCGCAGAAGACGAATACGATGGGATAAAAATCGCCAGAGATATCATGCGACATATCAAGGTAACTAAGCCTCATCTCGAGCCGACGGGTGACATCACAGAGCCACTGTATGATGCCGAAGAACTGATATCAGTCGTACCAGCTAACACCAAGACACCATTTGATATAAGAGAGCTAATCATGCGGATAGTGGATGGTTCAGAGTTTTCAGAATTCAAATCAGAATACGGTAGCACGATAGTGACTGGCTGGGCAAAGATCCATGGATACCCAGTGGGCATAATAGGCAACAACGGAGTTATCTTTTCTGAGTCTGCTAATAAAGGTGCACAGTTTGTCCAACTCTGCAACAAAAATGATATCCCTCTACTTTTCATCCATAACACGACTGGCTATATGGTAGGCAAAGCATATGAAGAAGGTGGGATTATAAAAAATGGTGCAAAACTCATCAATGCAGTTTCTAATAGTGAAGTACCTCACCTCACTCTTATGGTAGGCAACTCTTATGGTGCTGGTAACTATGGCATGAATGGGCGCTCTTACAAACCCCGCTTTCTATTTACATATCCTAATGCAAAGGTTGGCGTTATGGGAGGAGAGCAATTAGCGGGCGTTATGGAAATAGTACAACGAGGATCTGCAAAAGCAAAAGGAGTGGAATTTGACGAAGAGCAAGGAGCTATGTTAAAGCAAATGCTCATCCATGATGCAGAATCTAAAGCGACAGCATGGTATTCTACTTCTGAAATCTGGGATGATGGCGTCATAGATCCTAGAGAAACAAGAAGCTACATGGGTATGTCACTAGCCATCGTTTACAATCAAGAAATAAAAGGGACAGATAGCTATGGAGTCTGGAGACACTAAACCGCGAACAGTTCTTCTGACTTCTAAAAAAATATAAATGATCAATTCTATACTTATCGCCAATAGAGGAGAAATAGCTTCTCGCGTTATACGCACTTGCCGTAAAATGGGAATAAAGAGCATTGCAGTTTTTTCAGATGCTGATAGTGATGGACTCTTTGTCGATGAAGCAGACATGTCAGTACACATTGGAAAGAGCAGTCCTGCCGCGTCTTATCTGGATCAAGAGAAGATTTTAGAAGTTGCGAAAGATTATAATGTAGATGCGATCCATCCTGGTTATGGTTTTTTATCCGAGAACACCCACTTTGCTCAAAAGTGTGAAGAGGCTGGCATCATCTTTATAGGCCCTAATGCTAAGGCTATAGAAGCGATGGGATCTAAGTCACGAGCTAAGTCCATCATGCGCGCTCATGATGTACCTGTCATACCAGGCTATCAAGGCGAAGATCAATCTATAGACCGACTAGTTAAGGAAGCAAAAGAGGTAGGTTTCCCATTACTGCTCAAAGCTACAGCAGGAGGTGGGGGAAAAGGAATGCGCATCGTTCATAAAGTCGCTGACTTAGAAAACAACATAAAAGCAGCTAAACGAGAAAGTAAGTCCGCTTTTGGAGATGATGAGCTAATTATAGAAAGATACATCGCCAAGGGAAGACATATCGAGTTTCAGATATTTGGTGACAAACACGGCAACGCCATACATGTCTTAGAGAGAGAGTGTACCATACAACGACGATATCAAAAGGTTCTTGAAGAAAGCCCTTCACCGGTATTGACAGAATCCTTAAGACAAGAGATGGGTGATGCGGCTGTCAAAGCTGCTAAAGCGTTGAACTATGACAATGCAGGCACAGTAGAGTTTATATATGACGATACAACCAACGATTTTTTCTTTTTAGAGGTTAACACACGACTACAAGTAGAGCATCCTGTAACAGAAGAGGTAACTGGATTAGATCTTGTAGTACTACAAATAGAAGTTGCAGAAGGCAATCCACTACCCATCACACAAGCAGAAGTGCAAGGTAACGGATATGCGATAGAGGCGCGATTGTATGCAGAAGACCCCAGCAATGATTTTCTTCCCGCCACTGGAAATGTAATACTCTGGGATATCCCAGAAGTAGAAGGATTAAGAATAGAAACTGCTATCAAAAGCGGATCACAAATATCTATCCACTATGACCCGATGATTGCAAAAATAATCGTCTGGGATAAAAACAGAAGTACAGCTCATCGAAAGATAGCCTATACATTGAGGCATCTAAAATGCTTGGGGCTAACGACTAATCAGGACTTCTTACTTCACCTTTTTGAACAGTCCGCTATTCGAAAAGGAGACTACGACACACACTATATAAGTAATCATTTTGATGCTGCTACTTTCAACAAAAAGACAGCACAACAATTAGAATTAGCTGCTATAGCCAGCACTCTGCTCAACTGGCATGAAAGAGATCAAAAGAGAACAATATTAAGAAGCATGCCCTCGGGTTGGCGGAGCAATAGATATACATCACAAGAAGAGACCTATCTTTTAGAAGAAGATCAAGAACTAAAAGTACAATATGTAGCACAAGGTAATCGTGAGTTTGAATTTGAAATAGGAGACAGTAAGCATACAGTTTATCTAAACGAGGTAGCGTCACCACGTCTCTCATTTAGAGTAGATGGTGTACAATATCAGGCAGCAATAGCTCAAAGTGACAATGAGCGATATATACACATACCTGAGACAGGAAACATAACACTGCTTAGGAAGGATCGATTTCCTTCTAGGGTATCTGACAAAGTAGAAGGTGGATATGAAGCACCTATGCCATCTCAGATTATAAAGGTCTTAGTAACATCAGGCCAGGAGGTAAAGGCTGATGATCCATTAATGATCATCTCCTCTATGAAAATGGAGAATACCATTGCTGCAAGTAAAGATGGAAAGGTCACTGAAGTATATGTGGAGGAAGGACAAAATGTTGAGGCCGGTTTCTTATTATTGAAGGTGGAATAAAATAGAGATATAAAGTTTAGATATGGCACTAAATAAATTAGTTGAAAATGCACAAAAAGCGCTTGAAGGGGTACAAAGCAACATGACCTTTATGGTCGGAGGTTTTGGCCTGTGTGGCATCCCAGAAAATGCGATAAAAGAGCTTGTACGTCGAGATATAAAAGGGCTCACATGCATTAGCAATAATGCAGGGGTAGATGACTTTGGATTGGGCCTACTCTTGCAGGGTAAGCAGGTCAAAAAAATGATATCGTCCTATGTTGGAGAGAATAAAGAGTTTGAACGTCAAATGCTCTCTGGCGAATTAGAGGTTGACCTTGTACCCCAAGGATCACTTGCAGAACGATGTCGAGCAGCAGGTGCAGGCATACCAGCATTTTTCACCCCAGCTGGATATGGCACTGAAGTAGCAGAAGGCAAGGAGGTACGTAACTTTAATGGTAAGCCACATATATTAGAAATGGCATTTCATGCGGACTTCGCATTTGTCAAAGCTTGGAAAGGAGACACTGCGGGCAATCTAATATTTAAGGCAACTGCTAAAAACTTCAATCCTGTCATGGCCATGGCTGGTAAAATAACTGTCGCTGAAGTAGAAGAATTAGTACCTGTCGGAGCATTAGATCCTAACCAAATACATACACCAGGTGTTTTTGTGCAGCGCATATTTCAAGGAGTGGATTATGAGAAGAGAATAGAAAGAGTAACCACAAGACCAAAGGTGTAAAGAACAATTAATCAAGACCACGAGGAAACAACACTTTCAATCATGCATAAGCATATGTGTACAGTTAAAAAATAAGTCATGCTAAGTAAAGATCAAATAGCACAAAGAATAGCACAAGAACTAAAGGATGGATGGTATGTCAATCTGGGGATAGGCATCCCTACCCTAATTGCTAATCACATACCGCAAGGTGTCAATGTAGAGTTTCAATCAGAGAATGGCATATTGGGCATGGGACCGTTTCCATTTGAAGGAGAAGAGGATGCGGATCTAATCAATGCTGGAAAGCAAACCATAACGGCACTACCCGGCGCAGCTTACTTCGACAGTGCTACGAGTTTTGCTATGATACGTGGGCAACATGTACAACTAACAGTACTGGGCGCCATGGAGGTTGCCCAAAATGGAGATATAGCAAATTGGAAAATACCAGGAAAAATGGTAAAAGGAATGGGTGGTGCAATGGACTTAGTCGGCTCTGCTGAAAACATAATCGTTGCAATGATGCACACCAACAAGCGAGGAGCATCAAAGCTCCTTGAAAAATGTACGCTTCCTTTAACTGGCGTAAACTGCGTCACTAAAATCGTAACTAATATGGCAGTCTTAGAAGTAAGAGACAGTGCCTTTCATCTTTTAGAAAAAGCTCCGGGAGTATCTGTTCAAGAAATTATTGATGCTACTGCAGGCACACTCATAGTACCTGACGATGTACCAGAAATGAAATTATAAAAACGAATTTGGCAAAAATAAATCGGTCATGAATAAAGACAAAATCATCATATCCGCAGCACTTACTGGTGGAGCGACTAATCGCTCTCACTGTCCTGCCATACCCTATACACCTGTGGAGTTAGGAGAAGAAGCAAAGCGTGCTCAAGAGGCGGGTGCATCTATAGTACACATCCATGCTCGCGAAGATAATGGAATGCCGAGTTGGCGAACCGAAGTTTTTTCGGCTATTCAGCGAGAGGTCAGAAAGCATTGTCCTGATATACTTATCAACTGGTCTACTGGAGCCATCGGACTAAGTGTTGCAGAACGCACTGCACACCTGCCTATCACTAAACCCGAGATGGCTGCATTTAATATGGGCAGTATGAACTACGCTATATTTTCTAAAAGCAAAAAGAAGTTTTTATGGAATGCCGTATTTGAAAATTCTTTTGATACTATGTCTGAGATCGTCACGGTCATGAATGAGAATGGTGTATGCCCAGAAATGGAATGCTTTGATACAGGACACATCAGAAACGCAGAACCACTGAGGGCCATGGGATTGATACCAGACAATGCATGTTACAGCTTAGTGATGGGCGTACTGGGCGGCATCCCTGCGACTCCAGAAAATCTGATCCATCAAATAAAGCAAGTACCCGAAGGAGCTTTTTGGCAAAGCATCGTCATCAGCCGCGCTCAATGGAAGTTAACAGCACAATCAGCTGTGTTAGGCGGTAATATAAGAGTTGGATTAGAAGATAACTTCTACTTACCTGATGGCAAGATGGCAACATCCAATGGTGAGTTGGTCGCCCAAGCCACTCAACTGGCAAGAGCAATAGGCAGAGAACCCGCCACTATAGCAGAAACCAGAGAATGGTTAGGGATCAATAGAGTAAGTAATGCTCCCGCAGAAGCAACAGCTTAGATCATAGTAGTTTGATTGATCAATCCACAATCAAACTACTATTAGAATATTTATAATTGATAGACTAGTCGACCCGTATAAACTATAAATAAATATATCCATGTTCAAGGAAAACACTTTTCAAGATAAAGTTGCTTTGGTTACTGGTGGTCGTTCTGGGATCGGCTATCAAATAGCAAAAGACATGCTCCAAATGGGTGCGAAGGTGATCATCTGTTCTCGAAAAGAAGAACCACTCATGAAGGCTAAAGAGGAGCTATCTGCTTTTGGCGAAGTAAGCGCAACCCCTTGTGACATTCGACAAGAAGAAGCTATCAGCAAACTTGTAGCGTTTATAAAAGAAAAACATGGTCGTTTAGACATCTTGGTAAACAACGCCGGAGGACAATTTCCCACGTTAGCCGAATACACCAACAACAAAGGGTGGAATGCAGTCATCAACAACAACCTTAATGGAACATTCTATATGACACGTGACATGGCCGTCAACTTCTTTCTGCCGCAGAAAGAAGGAGTCATTGTCAATATCATAGCTGACATACATCGAGGATTTCCGGGTATGGTACATACTGGCGCAGCACGCGCTGGAGTAGAAAACATGACTAAGACACTTGCATTAGAATGGAGTCATGCCAACATAAGAATAAACTGTATAGCACCTGGCACAATTGAAAGTTCTGGCTTAAGCACCTATCCACAACCCATCCAAGATCAGTTTGAAGAAGGACGAAAAACAAATCCACTAAGGCGATTTGGCACCGTTGGAGATATATCCAATGCTGTCTGCTTTCTTAGTTCTCCATTATCATCTTATATCACAGGTATAACGATGTATGTAGATGGTGCCGCCCATCTCAACACAGACAAAATGGGGCTTCCTAATATCCTCAAATCATTTTTATAAAAGTGAGTTTCAACATTTTAAGTAGTGTTCTACTCAAAAATTGGATTATTTGAAAAAAGCTCAATTGAAGATCTCGCTTTTAGCCAACACTTCTTCAGGATGCATGGTGTATATGTCTTTCCATGATGACGCTCCATGTCTCTTGACATATTCTTCAACTATCCTAAATCCAATATAATATCCGATAGCTCCTGGGTAGTCATCTTTAAAAGTGTAATATCTGTTAACAAGGTTATCGATCTCTTCATCATTGGTGGAATTATAATTAGACCTAATCAAATCTATTAGTTCTCGATCATTTGCTCTACAGAAGTTATACTCCTCTTTTTTATATCCCAACTCTTTATGTATAGCACTACTACCCTCTTTGAACAACATACTTACATAACAAGCAAAGCCTTCATCTACTACTCGAGAGATAACGTTATACAAGTCTTTATCAGGTATGGTATGTGTATATATCTGATGATTCAACTCATGAGGAAATGCGCTGGTCGCATCTGACAACTTTTCTATAAATTGACTACCCAAGTCTATCAACATAGAGCCATCTACAAAGCCTCCTAAATCTGTCCATCCAGGTCCCCAAAAGATATACCACTTACCTCTTGGTTTATAACCCGTAAAGTTAGCCATCTCATGAGCTGTCTTATTGAACAACTTGTTCATCTCTTTGAGATCAAATCTATCTGCTTTATGATTGAAAGTTGCAAGATCATCGAGGCCCTTATTGTGTATCCAGTTTACAAACTCATCTTCATCGCCTACGTATCCTTCCCATAGATGCGTGTTCTGATTGTAAAAGCGTCTTAAGTTCTCCTGATCGTTTTCTGATTTAGTTCCTTTGTTGTATTGGTTAAGAAGTACTAATTCTGCTTGTGATAGATCGATAATTTCTAAATCATTTAATACTTCATCTTGGCTAAACTTCGTGGTGGTAGCACAAGATGTCCACAAAGCCAATAAGGTGAGATGCAATAAAGGAAGGGCTTTCATATCGATGATTTATACTCCACCTAAGTTAGGCAAACTTTGCAAAGGATACGAACAACCATTTATATGCTCACCAACGTACAGCGCCATTTTACATACTTTGGCTACTTGATAATAAAAGGGGCATTCAAAAGGATGATGTGATGATCCCACGTTAGTGATAGTAATTCTTTAAGCGTGTGTTTTTCTGAGCTAATGATTTGTCTTCTAAAAATGTGAGTTGTTTGGACAAAAATTGAATATTGACTTTTTTGGCATGATCTTCAGTTATGTGATAGTATTTATAAGGCATGCTATTTTCCTGTAGGTACTCCTTACACGTTCCACAATCATGCGCTACTGGTATGAACTCAATATTATTTGCAGCTAACTCATCTAATTGAGGTGTAACATTTTTTATCGTCTCAACGCATGGTTTACACCATGTCGCCCAGAAGTAAATTATTGTAGTATCCACATTAAATTTTGGGTTAAGAAGCTCTCCACTTGTTAGTTCAATTGGAAAGTATGTATTTAGTGTGTTTAAGTTTGTTGAAACACTGGTGTCAAATTTTTCCAAGACAAAATCATTTTCTTCTATAGAAAGCAGATATGATTTCCCATTTATGGTTATATAATTTTCTTCGACTAGGACATCTATTGTTGGCCTATTTTCTGTACTCATTTTCACACCTATGTAATCTTCATTTATATCAATAAATGATTGATTCTCATTCCAATCAATTAGATAGATTTCACTATCATCAATTAATTTTGTGGTGTACTGCTTAGTTACTTTGTCAAACATGTATTCATCCTCGAAAATCGGCTTACCTTCCATTACTGCAAATGAGAAGCTATTATTGATTTCATTTTTTATAGAGCTCCTATTTTGTTTACACCCTAATAAAATCAGCAAGATTAAGACTATTAAGTACTTCATTTAGATCTTTTTATGATCACTAACGGCAGCCCGTGCAAATACCACGCACTCCACAAGCCTTAAGATAATGACATTCTCTGAGAAGTATGTAAGCCTATCTATCAGAATATGTATCTGACATGTATTATAAAGAAAGAGGTTCTTAGAAGATCAAAATCAGCCCTTTTCAGAGTAATTTTTAACTTATTTGCCTCCAGTTTTAATATTGAACGCTTAAAATTATAACTCAGCATAATAATGGAGCACTCTGTCTGTAGCTTGGGAATAGTTTTGAACATAGTATGTCTGGAACCTCCATTGCCTCTTTCAACTATGTGCATATGAAGTGGGAGTTCTCTGGCATCGGGATAGATAGACCATATATTCAACATGCTTTTTGATTTTACGTTCATGCTTCCCATCTGCTACACAGTTCCTTCCTTTTGATGTATCCCATACATCATCCTTCCAAGATGCTCACTCATATTTTTAGAATTCTGAGCTCTGAACTTAGATCCATCAATGGCAACGGTAGTTCGCCCATATAATCCTTGGTTGAGACAAAAGTCTCGGAAGTGAACAAACAGATTAGCGAATCCCTCAGTGTTATCTTTTCTAAAATCAGCT
>CALDEM010000010.1 GCA_937942435.1 uncultured Saprospiraceae bacterium | reverse complement strand
AGAAGGGGAAGAGACATCTATGAAGGATATCATTATGGCTTTCTTTCTTCCGTTTGTTCTAATTATAGCGGTACTTGGGTCCATTTTTGCGGGTATCGCAAGCCCTACTGAAGCGGCGGCTGTCGGAGCATTAGGAGCTACGATCCTAACCATTATTCAAAAGAGATTTTCCCTTGGAGTGCTCAAGGAAGTGATGCAAGGATCTACTCACCTGACCAGTATGGTTTTTCTAATTTTATTAGGAGCGACTACTTTCGCATTGGTATTTAGAGGGCTAGAAGGAGATAGTTACTTGGTCGACCTGATCCAAGGTAGCGATATGAGTGCTACGGCTTTTCTAATCTTAGTGATGGTTGTTGTTTTTATACTTGGATTCTTTATTGATTTTATTGAGATCATATTTATTATAGTGCCAGTTGTTGCACCGATATTCATGGCTTATGGTATCGACTTGATCTGGATCGGTATCCTACTGGCACTCAACTTACAGACCTCATTCTTGACACCGCCGTTTGGTTTTTCGCTTTTCTATTTGAAAGGCGTAGCTCCACCTGAAGTATCAACATTGCAAATATATAAGGGCGTGATCCCTTTTCTAATTATACAGCTAATTGTATTGATGGCGGTGGTTATGTTTCCACAGATATTGAAAGTGATTTGAGCGAAGAGCGCCGATTTTATTTAGAATTTTTTTTTACAAAAGATTATAACTCTATGCACTCCAAGAAAACAAGATATTTTTTAGTCGCAATATTTTCCATATTCGTAGGAAGTCAAATTACTGAAGGGGCACTATTTGTCCCTTATTGGCAGTCTTTATCAGCAGAAGCTTTTTATAGTTTTTATAATGATTTCGGTCCAGGGATAGGGCGCTTCTATACTACACTAACGATTATCGCAGCTCTAATACCCATAGCTTTAATGGCTTACTTTTTTAAGACTAATTCTTCAGGTAAGTGGTATGCCGTTGTCTCGAGTCTACTTGCGATCATCTTTATCATGTTCTTTTACGTATACTTTAAAGAAACGAACGAGTTGTTCTATCAAGCCAGCCTGAGCGAATCCGAGTTGAAAGATGTCCTACATACATGGAGTCAGGTGCATTGGAGTAGGGTAGGAATAGAGCTGCTATCCCTCATGTTTTTGATTCTGTCACTTGCTGATGATGACAAAGACAATAGCGGAAGAGTTAATAATGAGAAGTAGTTAATTTTCTTTATTGTCCTTGGGTTTTATGGTGCCCATCGCTGGATCATCTTCTGGTGCGGTATACGCATTGCCTTTTCTACCAAAGACGGAAAGTCTAACATATCGCTTTGGGTTGAGCCTCATGTCTTGAAGCAGTAGCGCAAGATGTTCTGTTGTCGACTCCAGATTATGATATATCTCTGGATCATTGAGTAATCTGCCGATAGTACCTTGTCCAGTGTCTACCTTCTGTAACATACTTGAGACACTTGAAAATGAAGAGTTAGCTTCGTTAACAGTTGTTTTAAGACCTGTCAGCAGATCGTTGGTGCTATCCAATGTCTCACCAGTCTTAGCCAAGGTGCCACCAAGGTCAGCTTCGACGATATCGGATGAGAAGGCAGAGAGATTAACGATCATATTCTCTAAGTCTTTGTTAGTCTTTGCAAAGGAGCCTGATACAACAGCGAGGTTTTCCATAGTTGTTGTGATGCTGCCAGTCGAAGCACGCAGTAGTTTGTTAAGATTTGCCGTAAGGGCAGAGAGATTTTGGGTAACCTCATCTAAGTTTTGAAGTGACTGACCGATGCTATTTTCATTGTCAGTACTTGTGATGCGCTGTATGACAGTGTCCATCAAAGGTCCTAGGTTCTGGCGCATACCGCTGATGATCCCATCTACCTCATCGCCACCAACCAGAGACGCAACGATACCACGCACAGAAGACTTTAATCTTGCGCCACTCTCGAGGCAGTCATCTCCTGAACACAAGTGATCAAACTTCAGTACGATCTTACGACTGCCGATGACTGAAGGCGGAGCAGCATTTAGGGCAACCGTACTCTTAGGAAGCTTAAAGTCTCCTTCCACATCAAAAGTTACTACCATCGAGCGGACGTCATCAGGATTGACAGTGATGGATGATATCGCTCCTACTGCTAAGCCGTTGATCTGCACAGGAGATGCTACACTGAGGCCTTCTACATCATTGTATACTGCCGTAAATGTATATCCTTTCTTGAGGAGGTTCTTGCCTTTCATATACTGAAATCCCCAGATCATCACAGCAAGCGTGATAAGCGTTATGATACCAATCTTTAATTCCTTTGACATGCGTATAGTTATATGCGCGCAAAAATAAGGTATTAAAACCTTGTCATGCGTGCGAATTGAGATAATGACTAACCACGACGCATTAATCATCATATAAAGGTTAAAACCACGTTATAATGCGCATATCGCGCTTATAGGAGAGAACGCTTAGCCGTTATTGAGCCTGAGGCTTTTGCGTTAAGTGCTTGTCAATGTTAGTATATGTATATGACTCGGCTCTTTTTATTAAAATCGTAGTATGATCTTTGCATCTTCAGTACCACATGTCACGAAGAGTGGCATACTTACTAAAAGATAGTTGTTGAGCAAGTATTGGTTCTTCTTCATATCTCTAATGTCCCTGAGTTGCCTGTCAGCACAGCAGGATAGTATTGTCACGACCGAACCTACTGCTCAAGTTGATACTATCCCTCAACCTATGGACACTATCCCGCTACCAAAGACAGGTAAACAGAAGAAACCACTGGGGCCGGGCGGTTTTGATAGTGAGTCCATGATGGATTCTATGAATAACGTGCTGAACAATGAGAGAGGGTCGCGAGGAGCAGCTTTTGAAACCCTAGCACCTGCATCAGTGAGTCTGCAAGAAGGAGGTGTCGAGTATGGGTCAAAAGATAGCAGTACAACCGATATCATCAATCAATTGATCCACTTATATGGAGAAGCATATGTACGTTATGATGAGTTTGAGATCAAATCTGACTACATCGTCTTCAACCTCAATACTAATGAAGTGGAAGCGTTATCCCGTCCACATCAATTAGAAAAGCCAACTTTTATTAATGGCGAGCAAACTGTGGCTGCAGATCACATCCGATATAATATGGATAGTGAGAAAGGGATCGTCCATGGCGCTCGTATCAAGCAAGGTGAGTTTTATATACATGGAGCTACGACTAAGTTTGTTAGGGCAGGGTCCGATAGCTTGCACATAGATGATGTAGTTTACAATGAGAATGCTTTGTTGACCACATGTGATCAAGACCACCCTCATTGGGGGATTAGAACCACTAAGCTTAAGATGATACCTGAAAAGCTGGCTGTTGTTGGCCCTTTTGATATGGAGCTGGGAGGCATCCCTACACCTCTTGCGATGCCCTTTGCTTTTGCCCCACTTTTTAACTTTGCGCAAGGGACTTCTGGGATCATTTTTCCAGAAAGAGATCCAATTATAGTTGATCCCATATTGGGTATCGGTACGCGTGGTTTGGGATATTACTTTGCACTATCAGATCGGATGGATCTTAAGTTGACAGGTGATATATATACAAGAGGAACTTTTTTAATCAATGCAGAATCTAATTATAAAAAGAGGTATAAGTATTCTGGTAGAGTAGCACTTCAATATTCTAATGAACGACAAGATGTAGCTGGCTCTCTACTGCCCAATAAAGAGTTGGCTTATAAAATCACTATCAATCATAGACAAGATGCTAAAGCGCACCCATATCGTACGATAGGTGGGTCGCTAAACTTTACAATTAACGATTTTGATAGACGAAACTTTTCTGATGCTCAGGCACAATTAAATAGTCAGATTAATTCTAATTTTTCATTCGCTCAAAAGATCAATAGTAAGACTAACTTTACAACAAGTATTCAGCATTCGCAAAATACGCGAAATAGATCTATCAACTTTACATTACCCGAAATGCAACTGCGGGTGTCACGGTTTTTTCCATTTAAGAAGAAGGGCTCTTCTGCAAGTAATGAGCAGTGGTATGAGAAGATTAATATGCAATATAACACCAGGTTTCAAAACAGGGTCTCTACTGTAGATACTCTCTTGTTTACAAGCCAGACGCTCGATGAGTTTAGGTATGGACTCTCGCAGGATGTTGATATTAACGCATCCTATAAGTTGCTTCAGTATTTTGCTTTTAATACATCTGTTAACTATGATGAGTTTAATTATTTTCAAACTTATGAGCATACTGGAGTGGATAGTACAGGAAGCATAGTTGGTGGGATCGTTGATGGATTAGAAACACTACGCGAGATCGATGTAAGTGCTAACATAAGTACAAATCTGTTTTCAACCCTTCAGTTTGCGAAAGGTAAGTTGCGTGGGATCAGGCATCAGATGACGCCGACTGTCGGGCTAGCCTATAGTCCATCAACTCAAAATCGAGAATTGTCCTTAGTAGATACTATATCTGGCTTCACGAGTGAGCAACTTAGATATAATCCTTTTTCAGCTGAAAATGGGGAGTCTCTCATATTTAATAATCGCCTTCAGCAAGGTGGGGCGAGGATTACATTTGGATTGGCCAATACCTTTGAAGGTAAGCTCTGGTCCAAACGAGATAGTATGGAGAAGAAGTTTAAAATATTCAATTCTGTAAACCTGAATGGTAGTTATAATCTTCAAGCAGATTCGCTTAATTGGTCGCTTATCACCTTGTCTGCTAACGCTCGAGTGTTTGGCGGTAAAACAACATTGTCTATAAGTGGTTCTTGGGACCCTTACCTTGAAAATGAAAACGGGACGCGGATTAATAAAACCACACTATCTGAAGGAAAACTGTTCAGATGGGAAGCCTTTACAGCTGGGCTGGCCACTAATATTACATTTAAAGATATAAGGGATTTCTTTAAGGGTGGCGTAAAAGAAGATAATAACCAAGGTGGCTCCAGTACGCAAAGAGGGGCCTCACGAGGTACGAGTAGAAGAGGTAGTAAAGGCAAACCCGGTCAGCTGGAGGAGGACGAGTTGTTTAGTTGGTTTGAGGGCGCTCGTATCAGTCATACTTATAGGATCGGTATAACATCTACGAACATAGATGGAGAGAGAATCGAAGGTGTTGAGACCATCGCACACTCTATCCAGTTAACAACAGGAAATATACCTCTGTCTGATAAGTGGGGTATGAGCGTTGGTAACTTATCTTATGACTTGAAGAGAGGTCGGTGGGTGTTTCCATCATTTAGTTTAACACGTGATCTGCACTGTTGGCAGATGGCCATCAGTTGGCAACCACAGTTGGATACTTACTCTTTCTCTATAGGCGTAAAAGCATCTCCATTTTCTAATTATATTAAGTATGCAACTGGTCGTAATAACTTCCAAGGGGTTAATTCTTTTAGGTAAGGGTTGGAGAGTGATTAGAGAAATTTTGTTCTATGGAGCAGGGAGAGTGGCTTGTTTCTATATTTTATAGCAGCCATGGATTATTAGATCGGATTAAGAAAGAACTATCTGAACAGATGAAAGAATTTGACTATTTGAAGTAAATCAAATATTCTGAAATTAGAATAGGTCAGTAGTAGAGAGCAATACAATTCAGAATATGGCAACGACCAATCTTAAAGAGCTACTTATTTAAAGGTATTCGATAAATGGGGATCGCCTCCAACAAAAAGAACAAGCAGTAGGATTTTTAAAATCGGGAATACAGCTCTTAGAAGAGCTATAGAGCAAAAAGCAGAACAAGAAGCGTATGCTTAGTTAGATACATACTCAAAAGGACTTGACCTGTTAGATGACCATGATCATGAATCAATAGATAAATGTGTCATAAAAAAGAGGATGTCAGCAAAGCCAACATCCTCTTGATTGAAGAGAATATGTTATAATTATAGCGCAAGACTCACTTCTAAATCGAAGTTGTCATATATCGTCTTGTCACCAAGGTTGTCAAAGAACTTACCAGAACCGTATCTCACATTGTACTTTGTTCTATCTACAGTGATCTTAGCTACCGCTTTGCCATCTACCATCTCAGCATTGAAAGTGATAGGAGCTGTTGTTCCTTTGATTGTCAAGTCTCCCGTGACATTATAGATATTGCCTGTCGTCGTGACATCATTGATCGTTAACGTTGCAGTAGGGTGATCGGCTACACCAAAGAAGTCATCTGACTTAAGGTGTCCTTCTAACTTGCCTTTTCCGCCACCTTCTAAATCAGTGTTGGTGAGGCTAGCCATATCGATTACAATAGTTCCTCCTGAGAGTTTTTCATCTGTGAACTGTAGGTTGGCTTCTTTTACATTGATCGTACCAGTATGGGTACCCGTTACTTTCTTTCCAGTCCACGTGATTGTGCTGGCTGCAGTATTGACTGACTTAGTCATTTGTGCATTTGAGATGCTGATAGAGAGTACAATTGCGGTGATTGTTAAAAGATATTTTGTCATGATTAACTTAATTATTTATATGATTAATGTTTAAACAACGATAGGCTAATATCATTGTTCAAATATTGATCAAAAAAGTCTCACATGGCCTTGTTAAACTATCGTTAAGGCATGATGTCATCAGTATGTGAGCATCCCTAATGGGAGCCTCGCTTGTGGTGATTTACAAGCCTCATCGATCAGATGTACTTGCTTCATGAGTTGCTGAACTATGGGATTGTCAAGTTTATATTGAGGCTGGAGATCAGCGGCGAAATTGCTTGCGAAGCCTTCAACAAACTTCTCAAAGAAAGTTTTCTCTATAATGGGGTATTCGAGTACTTTGTAGTCGTCATATGAGGCGGCTTCTGCAGCCATAGCGATCGCATCTTGTAGGCTGCCCAAGGTATCTACAAGCCCTGTCTCCATTGCATCTACGCCACTCCAGACTCGTCCTTGTGCTACCTGATGTACTGCATCAACAGTCATCTCCCGCCCGTCAGCCACAACCTCTTTAAACTGCTCATAGATGCGTTCTGTCTCTGCTTTTAGCAAAACATTGTCAGCAGCACTTCTTGATACAAACGAGGAGTATAAGAATGTCCGCTTCCCTGTGCTAATCGTATCCCAATAAACGCCAAGTTCTTCCTCTGATAACTCCTTGAGATCAGGGATCATCGAGAAGACACCTATAGAACCCGTTAAGGTAGTAGGTTCAGTTACGATTTTATCTGCAGCAGCTGCAACATAGTAACCGCCCGATGCAGCATAATCACCAAATGAGGCGACCACATATTTGCCTTGAGCTTTAAGGTCCTTAACGCGCTTCCAAAATCGATCAGAGGTAAAACTACTGCCACCTGGACTATTGACCCTGAGGACAACTGACTTAACCTTATCATTCTTCTCTAATCTATCAAAGACCTCATCGTAGATATCCATGGAGATAGCACCTCTCTGATCTCCTCCTCCTGCTACCTCGCCTTCTGCATATATGACCGCTATCTTGTTGTTGTTGCTGACGCTTGGCTTAGGTCGATCTAAGTGATATTCTTCCAGTGTCACGTAGTTAACATCTGAACCAACGTGCTCTTTTATTTTATCTTTCAGGTCATCAAAGTAAGATAGATGATCTACTAAGTTATACTGCATCGCATCATCAGCATTGTTAGATAGACCTTCTGTGATCACTTGGTCCACCAGCTCGGCATCTAAGTTACGCTTGCTGGCTACATGATCTGCCAGAGCATCATGATAGTCTTGTAGATAGGCATGCGTCTGATATCGATTGTCATCAGAAGCTTTTGCTCTATAATATGGCTCTATCGCGCTCTTATATCTACCTGCATGATATACATCAAAGTCAACGCCTGTCTTCTGACTGAAGTCTTCATAATAAGGGATCGTCATACCATATCCGCGCATGTCAACAACACCATTAGGGTTGAGATGTAGGGTATCTGCCATCGCCGCGATGATATAACCTGACTGTGAGAAGTAATTGCCATAACCCGTCACAAACTTACCTGACTCTTTAAAGGCCTCTATACTCCGGGCGATGCTATATGCAGTTGTTGGATTGGCAGGGACGGCCTCTGACTGGAGCAGGATACCCTCTATCTTACTATCTTCTGCTGCAGTCGCCAAGAGTCTTGTTATATCATTGAGTCCTACTGCAGACGATGGGCTTGCACCAAATTGTCCAGAAGGAATATTGTCTGTTAACTCAGGTATGACATTGTCAAACTTGAGATGTAGGACGCTACTACTCTTGATGGTTGTATCAGGCGCTCCAGACGCGGCAAGGCCCGCGAAAAAGAAAAATAGAAGGCCCAGGACTATCAAGACTCCTACGATAGTAGCTAACGTGTATTTTAGAAATTGCCTCATATCATACAAATGTAGAACAAGGTGTCATGGTTTTATTAATATTATGATTAATTAGTCTGTGTGTCTGACAAAGAAGCTCACGGTTTAGATCAAATGTTATGTTGAAGCAGATATATAGATTTCTTAATCCGAGATATCAGAACGTCTTTCTTGACTACAAGGTTGATCAACAGCCTCGGTATGGCCATGGTCATCCTGCTCATCACGGTCTTCTGGAGATTATAGAAAAGGATAAGTCGGCTTACGCCAAATGCCTTAATGACATCCTGGTTTACCAAGAAGATATCTGGGCGTTGGATGAAAGATTGAAGAAGTATGACTTCGCATGGCACAATGGTTATCTGCCTGGTCTTGACATCATAGGACTCTATGGTATGATCAGTCTGTTGCAACCTAAAAACTATATAGAAGTAGGCAGTGGTCATTCTACTAAAGTGGTCTATCAAACTAAGATGGATCACTCTATAGATATGCAGATTACTTCGATCGACCCTCAACCTCGGGCAGATATAGATCTGTTGTCTGATAAGATCATAAGACAAGGATTAGAAAATGTAGATATTACGATATTTGACACGCTTCAGTCTGATGATGTTTTGTTTGTCGATAACTCACATCGTATACTGCCTAACTCAGACAGTACCGTTTTCTTTTTAGAAGTATTACCACGTTTAAAGAAAGGAGTGGTCGTGCATGTCCACGATGTCTATCTACCTTATGATTATCCACAGTTTATGTGTGATCGATCTTACTCAGAGCAATATGGTCTTGCTATAGCTCTGCTTTCTAATCCTGAAAAATATGAGATCCTTCTGCCTAATTATTATATCAGTGAAGACAAAGAGCTTTCTTCTTTGGTAAATCCAATATGGGAACATCCAAACACAAAAGATGCAGAGAAGCATGGAGGGTCCTTTTGGTTTAGAATTAGTTAGTGGCTCTAATAAATTGAAAAACAAAAATGTCAAAAATGAAATACGGTTATACAATTTTTTATGTTGACGATGTCTCAGTAACCATTGATTTTTATGAAAGAGCATTTGGGTTTAATCGAAAGTTTGTGACACCTGAGGGAGACTATGGCGAATTGTTAAGTGGAGAAACAACGATAGCTTTTGCATCAATAGAGTTAGGTCGATCTAATTTTAAAAGAGGGTTTAAAAAAATAAATAAAAGCGATCAACCAGTTGGTATAGAGATGGTCTTTGTTACAGAACAAATAGATAAAGACTTTGAGATAGCTGTACATGCAGGTGCTGTTGTTTACGAGCCGATCGTAGAAAAATCTTGGGGTCAGAAAGTTGGCTATCTAATCGATATCAATGGAGGGTTGATTGAGATCTGCACACCTGTCAAAGGTTGATAGGCCAATTACCTTTTTAGTTTTTCTAATTGAAAAACGACAGCTTTCATGTCTTTGTGCAGTGGAGATTCGAAACTTGCCTTCACTTCAGTTTTCGGATGAATGATGGTCAGTTGGTGAGAGTGTAAAGAGCTTCTTGACATAAGCGGTCGCTCCTCTTGATCGCGGTTAAACTTGAGTTTTTTAATCTGAGAAAGGTAGAATGTAGCACTTAATCCATACTTGCTGTCCGTGATCAATGGAGCGCCGATGTGCTTCATATGCACTCTGATCTGGTGTGTCCTGCCTGTATGGATGCGCAATGCAACTAAAGCGTAGCGGTCTAATGATTTTATAACTTTATAGTCCGTAAGTGCTTCTTTGCCCTTAAGGGAAGCTATATACATACCCTTCTTGGACTTGCTCTCGGCTATGTGGGTGTGGATGGTTCCACTGTTCTCAACGGGGTGTTGACAAAGTGCCAAGTAGGTTTTTACAACTTTTCTATTTTCAAACTGATCAGATAAGTGAGCGTGGCTTTCTTCATCTTTTGCAAATACCATAACCCCTGAAGTCTCCATGTCCAATCTATGCACAACATATATCTGTCCATATCGTGAGATGAGTAAATCTCTAAGATTAGGCTTTGTAGGATCAAATCTGTCCGGCACTGACAGGGTATGCGCTTTCTTGTCTACAACAACGATGTGATCATCTTCGTGGATGACGGCATAAGGTTTTCTCATCTGTAGTCGCTGTATTTTTTCTTACCTAATATGAAATATGAAACAGGAAGAATGCTACTCAATATGCCATTTTGATTTTTAGGTGCTATGCTATGTCGATTTATAAAATACTGCTGTGCTTTCTTCTTCTTTGAAATCGCTCCGAGTGCACCTAATCCATGAAGAATGCCCTTAATGGCAGAGCCAAAGTGACTAACTTTGCCTTTTAAGAGAAATTGAAAAGAATAAGCTACGTCAATACATATGCGCAAAGGGATTTTAAAAAACAACGATCCAAGTGTCATGTTCTTTCTAATCATCCAATAGTTGTTGCGCAGATTGAGATATACTTTTTTGGGACTGTCGTATGTCAGTGTGCCTCCGCCCAAGTGATAAATCACAGAACGGGGTTCATACATAATCTTATAACCCGCACTTTTTAATCTCCAACATAGATCTATCTCTTCCATATGAGCAAAGAAGTCTGCATCAAGTCCGCCTGCATATTTGTAAAGATCAGTACGTATGACAAGGGCAGCGCCGCTTGCCCAGAAGATTTCGCTGGGTTCGTCGTATTGCTTTTTATCTATCTCAACTGTATCCAATATCCTTCCTCTGCAAAGTGGATAACCAAGTGTGTCTATAAATCCTCCTGCCGCTCCCGCATATTCAAATTCTTCTGGCCGCTCTATAGATAATATCTTAGGTTGTACAGCAGCGATCCGATCATCATGCTCCATAAGTGCTACTATGGGATCGAGCCACGATGGCGTAACACGTACATCAGAGTTGACAAGGGCTACATATTTGCTGCTGATATTTTTGATTGCATTGTTATAACCACCAGCATATCCTGTGTTGTGAGAGAGGCTTACCGTATTTACGGAAGTGAAGTTTTCCTTGATATAGGTCACCGACTGATCTGTAGATGCATTGTCATATACTACGACGTCATGATGGTTAGAAGACTCGTGAGAAGATAGGTAGTTCTTAAGATGATCTTGACCATTGTAATTTAGAATAGCCGTTGTAATTATTGCCTTGCTATTCTTGTTTTCAAAATAGTGCAACACCGCGTTTTTATCAGCACCTATATTGTATATCAACTCATCAGCAGAGTCAAACTTTTTATCTCCTCTGAACTGTCGTTCAGGATATATGGAGATTTTTCTACCATATAGGTCTCCGCTCACCTCTCCAAATAAGTTCATCTCGATGACATCTGATGTGAGTCCTTGCAGCGTCGGGCTCTTACCGATATATAACATACCCTCATAAGAGATGCCTTCACATACAGCCGTGGCAGCGTAGGTGCCTGGAGCAGGTATGAGTTTGATCTTTTCTGATATGCTACAGTTAGCAGTAGGATAACCCAGCTTGCCCGCTATCTGACTTCCTTTGGTTATCGTACCGTTGAGGCTATAGGTTGTAGTGAGTAGTTTATTGGCGTGGGGCATGTCGCCCTTGGCTATGCACTTACGGATCTTAGTCGAACTCACTGCAAGATCATCTATATCTTGCTGAGATATCTCTTCAACCGAGAACGCTCCTTTTGCTGCATATGATTGTAGCAGATCTATGTTGCCAGATCGGTTTTGGCCAAAGCGATGATCATAGCCGATGATAAGATGTTTTACTTTGATTTTGTCTATGAGGATGTCTTCGACATACTTATAGGGATTGATCTGAGAAAACTCAATCGTAAATGGCATCACGATCAAGTGGTCCAAACCGGTCTCAGAAAGCAATGCGATTTTTTCTTCCAGCGTATTGAGTAGTCTCATTTCGGTATCATTAGGAGAGACTACTTGGCGGGGGTGGGGATCAAAGGTAAAGATGACGCTCTCACCTTGGATACTGGATGCTTTTTCGATGAGCTTAGAGATGATAGCTCTGTGCCCGTGATGGACACCATCAAACGAACCTATAGTCAGTACAGCATTGTCAAAAGAGGGTAATTGTTCTAATCCTTTGTGTACTTCCAATGCTTTTGCTTAATCAGATGCAAAAAAACGATTTATTCATGATAGTAGTGTTGACTCTATGAGCATTATTATGAGTAAGGTTGATACTTAATGATAATCAAGATAAATCAACAGTCAAATACTGGAGCAATATTAGCGCTACTTTAAAATATCACTAATTTATAGATTGGTTTGGTAGCAAAAAATGTAATCTATCAGTCATTCATAATATGAATAGAAGGTGCAAGGATATTTTGTTATGGGGGTGATAGGACTTACATATTGTCTTTCTAGAAAACCCCATTAGATTTGACTCAATCTGTCAGAATACTATCAATACTCTTGATTCTATTGCTAATAGGCAATTGGTCATTACTCGCTTGTGATGATCAGTACTTTGGTCAGTCTACTCTCACTTCTGGTAGCATTCAAAATCCTAATAATGCTACAGGTAGTATACTTAGTGCTGGATCTACTTTAAATAATTCTAATGCTGTACAAATAAGCGGCAGTGCAGTGTTAACGATACTTTTAGGTCACTACATCTCCCCAGGAACAGAGGTCACGATTAGCTTAGCCAGAGCTACAAATGGAGGAAATGCTAGTATAGATGATAATAGCGGCACCATAATTAACTTTTCTTCAGGACCTCTTAATCGGGCCCAACATATAATATTTACAGTTCAGTCCATCACCGATAGGATTATCTTAAGTAGTAACTCAGGTGCAACTCGTATAGATGGGCTGACCTACACTATATCTGATTGTGATTCTGATGGGATCGAAGATTCTATCGACCTGGACAGCGACAATGACGGCATCTATAACACAATCGAATGCGAAGTGTTCTGCAGAGGCATAAGCATCGTTAACACTAGTTTTGATGAGCCTTTCGTTGCTGCAGGGAGGTTTCGATTAGTCCCTGAAGCGGATATGCCGGGTTGGAACACTACGGATCCTACAGGGGTAATTGAGGTATGGGGAACCGGTCATAGTGGTGTGCCCAGTTACGAAGGCACACAGCATGCCGAACTCAATGCTAACAATCCAAGCACACTCTCTCAAGATATATGTGCGTCACCTGGGACCACATTTGAATGGTCTGTAGCACATCGAGGTAGGTCAGGTACAGATGTTGCAAATGTTTTAATCGGAGAAGATCTTAGTTCGGCTGTAGTGCAACTCACTATGACTACAGACAACACTGACTGGGTTGTGTATAGCGGTATATATACAGTGCCTCCAGGTCAACTTACTACTGTCATAGCATTTGAAGCAGTCTCCTCTGCTAACGGAAGGTTATCCGTAGGTAACCTCTTAGATGCGGTCACCGTTGATCAGATCAACGTAGGATGTTTGGATACTGACAATGATGGAGTTCCTAATTTTTTAGATCTCGATAGTGATAATGATGGTATCCTTGATGCTATAGAAGCAGGGCACGGGCTTGCGTTAGATGCAGAAGGTAGAATAGCAGGAGCACAGACAGGCTCTGGAGAAAATGGCCTTTATGATCCATTAGAGACTGGTCCAGAAAGTGGCTTGATTAATTATCCCGTATCCGATAGTGAAGACGTACCTGACGGCAATTATGACGCATATGAGTTAGATAGTGATGACGATGGATGTTATGATACCATAGAGACTCAGTCGTCAGATGATGACGACAACGACGGTATTTTTGGTGTAGGTACACCGGCAGTCGATACTGACAATGGGTTGATAACAACTCATACTTATGGCACACCGATCTTGATCGATCGATGGCAAGATGCTGCGATCAATCATTGTGAGATCTGTACACAAGTTTTTACTAATCCTCACATCAGGTATAACCGCAGAGGATAACCTCTTACTACCCAGCAGTTAGTTTTTAAACTTATCCTTTCTTTTACGTACGTTTTTTTTTAAAACAAAGAATAACCATCTGTATATCTCTATAACTCGTGTCCTTACTGAGGTCGCTGGCTCATGAACAGAGATTGTCAAAATGCAATGCCAGATTACTTATTATATCTCTTAACTTAAAAATAAAAGCTCCTGCGTGCAGCGTTTTAGGTGTACCAGGTTTTTAAGTAGTAAAAAAAGATATGAAAGTCTTATATATCACTGCATCGCGACTCTGGTTATTGATGGGTTTCTTTGGCATCCTGGTGCTATCATCATGTGCAGAAGATGGAGTCATCGAAAACGAGCCACAGATATTTCAGTTGCCAGTAGCCCAAGAGTTAGTGTCGGCGACTTTATCAGGTCGGATCATAGATGAGACGGATCAACCGATCATGGGAGCAAGAGTAAGCTACCTTTCGGGAAATACGAATATAGAAGTAGATACGGATGAATATGGTAACTTCCTAATCGAGGATGTGACTAACAAAGGGAAAGCGGCATTTATCTCAGTAACATACTTGGGGAAGTTTGAGGCATTTCGCAAGTTTTCCTTAGTGCCTAATAGATATAACTATACTGAGGTAAAGATGCTCGATCGCCAAGTGATTGGATCTATAGAAGCGTCTGAAGGGGGAAGATTAACCATGAATAATCGATCTTCTATCGAGCTACCGAAGGACGGCATTGTGACAGCTCAAGGTGCTCCTTATGCTGGAGATGTTGCGGTAGCCATGACTTGGATAGATCCGAGTGCCGATGATCTGGCACAACGGATGATTGGGGATCTAAGCGGGCTCGATCAAGATGGTAGCTTTCGATCACTTTCTTCTATGGGTATGCTACAAGTAGAGCTTTCTGATGCTGCTGGCAATGAGTTGTATATCGGACTAGGAGAAACGGCTGAGTTGAAGTTTCCGATTCCATCATCATTGATGGACAAGGCAGAGTCGACGATCCCTCTGTGGAGTTACAATGAGGATATAGGCACTTGGATACAAGAGGGGACGGCTAACAAAGAAGGAGATTTCTATGTAGGCAGCGTGAGTCACTTTAGTAGTTGGAATGTTGACTTTATGACAGACCCTATAGAAATCACAGGTAAGGTGCTGATACAAACTGAAGCCGGAGAAGAGGGAACAGGCTCATATCTACAGATATATGTATGTAGTGAGGTGATCGGTAGAAAAGGCGGTTGGCTATGTGATGATGGATCATTCAGTTTTTATAATTTCCCTAAGGGAGAGAAGTTTAGTCTCAAAGTATTGGATAGATGTGGAGGTGAGTTGTTTAACGAGACCTTTGGGCCTTTTCAAAATGATGAGGAGTTAGGAGATGTCAGTGTCATAATTAGTGAAGATATAGTCGATGTAAAAGGAACTGCGCTGACTTGTGATGGTGAACCTGTCGTTAATGGTAGTTTGTCTGTAAGACAAGCAGGAAGGAACTTTAGTTATCCAATAGATGAGAATGGAGTTTTCGATTTCACAATTGATTTCTGCGATAAAGAATCTGCTATACTTGAGCTAGTTGATTTGGATGCCTTGTTTTCAAAAGAAATTGTTTTATCTAATGAAGAGCAAAGTGTTGATGTTGGAGCGTTGAGACTTTGTGATGAGTTAAATAATTTTGCTTTATTCCAAGTGGATGGGAGGGAGGCTAATCTGTTTCAACCTATTAGTATCGAAGTCGAAGAAGTTGATGACTCTTTTGGGGGTAGCTTTTATAAAGTAGAAATATTTATAGAAAGTAATGGAATAAATTCGGATTCTATTCAAGAACAATCTTTGCAAATTTCTCTTGGGCTTGACGCTCCCTCTTTAGAATTGCAAGAAGGGATTTTAATCAGTTTTTTAGATGGCAACTTTGTTTGTAACACAATCGCTGATGATTTTCCGGTATCGGATATGAACTTGACAGAAGTTGGTGTGACATCTGGTTCTGTAATTGCGGGTACATTTAGTACAACAACAATGACATGCCTTGACTGGCTCACTGGTGAAGCATTTGAAGGGCTAGTGGTAACTGGTGGATTCAGTGTAACAATAGAATAAATGAAAATTAGAATATCTCATTAATTGAATTTTAAGCCCAAGAAGCCTGGTCGTAAGACTTAGGCATCTTGGCGTTTTATAAGAATTATGACGCTACATCAAACCATAGAAAGATCTAAGAAGGGCGACAAGCTGGCTCAAAGAATGCTCTTTGAGTTGACTTGTGGTTTTTTAAAAGGCGTTGCTTTGAGGTATATAGCTGATGAGAGTGCGGTAGATGATATACTACAGGAGACTTATATAAGGATCTTTAAAAATGTAGAAAAGTTTAATTATGTCAATGATGCAGCAACCATGGGATGGATGCGGCAAATAACAGCCATGGAGTCGATAAGATATATAAAGAAGCATAAGCGATGGCATGAGTTGGCCTCAGAAGGGACAAGTTCGTTAGGGAGTCAACCAACAAAAGCCTTTGAAGATGAGATGTATAAGATGTTAAAGCAGTTGCCTATTAAGCAACGTATTGTTTTTAATATGTCAGCGATGGAAGGTTATAGTCATAAAGAGATTGCAGCTCACTTAGAAATAGCAGAGAGTTCTTCTCGGTCATTATTGACAAGAGCAAGGTTCTATCTGCAGAACCAACTTAAAAAAAATGACAGCTATGAAAAAGTCTGATCATGATATAGATAACTTGTTTAAGGCGCACTTCGATGATTTTGAAGTGCCTGTGGATAACAAAGTTGCCTTGTGGCGCAGGATTAGTCCAGATAGGACTAATAGGCGCTTTATGATATTTATGTTTTTAGGACTGATGACTGCCGCAAGTATGTTGTTGGCTTGGAGCATCGATGAGATAGATCATAATCGTAAGGGTGCTGGTGGTGGCTCAGAAGAAGCTATTCAATATCTAATTAATGAAAAGGCTAGTGTAGAACATGGAGACCCATCCTATGAACTTGGTCAACGGATAGAGAAAATCCTTGAAAAGATAGATCAAGTAGAGCAAGAAAAGGCAGATAGAGTAATACAAATAGAAAATGCGAAAAAAGGAGGAAATGTTTTACGGAATAAATTGAAAACTGAAGAACCTTTATATTACATCGAGAAAGCACGTCAACACTCCTTGATTACTTATGAGGGAGTCTCAAGTACAGAAAGTGGTAGAAAAGCAAAAGAAGATGATGTTGAGACTTTGTTAGGCTTAGAAGATGAACAGCCTAATTCTAAAAGCAAAAGTAAAGTTAACATGATGTTATCTCCACTTTCTGCACTGGGTATAGATAATTTGGGTGATGAGGCGGATGTGACAGAGTTCTTTTCTTATAATAAATTAGTATGTAGTACTACAGGAAAAAGCAATGGAGTTGAAGGGAATTTATTCGTAGATGGATATGTCTCTGGCGGTTTGCCAATTGATCATGTGAGTCTTCAAAGTAGTACGCAAGATCAAGTAGATTATTTGGATTTATGGAATGAGCGAGTTCAGTCGCTTTCGTCATTCTCAGGTGGTCTGATGATCGGATATCAATTTGGTAGTGGATTAGAAATATCAAGCGGTGCAGAATATCAAAGAATAGAAGCTCAATATCAGACAACCCAACGGGTCACGGAGATTATCCAAGTTTATGATCCCATGGCTTTCTTTTTTATAGATGATGCTGGCAATACTGTTTGGGTAGCGGATTCAGTGTCTGCAGTTAGCGTCTATGATCGTACGACATCTATCGCTAATCGGTCTTCATTGTTGAGTGTGCCATTTCAATTAAGCTATCCATTACTTCAGAAAGGACCTTGGCAATTAAGGGCAGTCGGTGGTGGAAGCTTTAATTTTTCAATTGAACACAAAGGAGTTTTTCTTCGAGAAGATCAACAAGTTGTTCCATTAGACGATACAAGTGTGACAACTTTTATGGCACCAAGAATAGGATTGAGCATAGAAGCAGGATTGCAGTTGAGTACCTTGTTTGGAGAACGGATGGAGCTATACCTGAGTCCAAGGTATCGTTATAATAGACAGTCCTATCTAGTGCGATCAGAAGCTTTGTCAGTATCAAGAGACTTTATAGGAATCAGAGTAGGAGCGAAGTATCACTTTTATTGATCAAAGGTCAGAATATTTTGGTCCAACCTTTTTGCATCTCAAGTAGGTTGTTGTCTATCGAGGTCTGAACTTCTTGCATAAGCGACTTGGCTTCTGTCCCTTTTATAGAAGGTAGGATTCTGAGCTTGACATGCGTAGACCAGGCGCCTATCTGTCCAAATATTTGTTTAGCCATACTTGTCTTAAACCAATAATCTTTTTGACTTGGATAATCGATGGCCACTGGGATGACCGGCAGATCGTGTTCTGCAGCAATGGCAAAGGTGCCTACTTTAAATTTGTCAGTAGTCTGATTAGTACCCGTGGTTCCTTCTGCATAGACCAAAACGCTTGAACCTGAGAGCAACACTTCTTGTGTTTTGTCCCTTGCGGCTAAGCGACTTCTCATCTTCTCCCTCTTAACGAATATGATACCTGTTTTTTTAGCTCCCAGACTGATGACTGGTAGGTTGCCCACTTCGGCTTTGGCTATGATGAAGGCATCCAAGTAAGCGGCTTGGATGACGGGGTCGAGTAGGGTGCGATGATTACTGATGATAAGTCCATAAGGGACATCAGGGCTACCTGAGACTTCGTCAATTTTTATTCCCAAAAACCAGCAACATGACCGAGCCCACCTTCTTCTATGCTTAAAACTACGCTCGACTGTTTTGCCATGTATCCATTCATCACATATGAGTCGTGATATTTGAAATGCTGTGTTTGCAAGTATCAATACGACTCTTATACTTCCTAAAATATACTTCATGACGATTTGTAAACTTACCTTCCTTTTTAGATATAGTCTTGGTTCCCCAAAATAGTTAAAAGTGCCAGAAATTTGGATTGGCAGCCGTTATTGGTTTACTTTACATCAACATTGTGCTGCATTACAATGTGGTAAGGGAAAGCGTTATAGGAGATTGCCTCCTTCTCGATTTAATCTATTGCTCAACCTCCTGCTTTTCCTTATTTTAAAAACTATATCTAAATCGTAAGAAGAAAGCCTGAATAGGGCTTTCGTAGTTTTCTACTCCTTGGTTAAACATCAGTTGTCCTACCATAGTGAGATCCCAGTTGTCTGAGATGGAGTAGGTGACAGTCGGATTGAAGAAAAGAGCTTTTGCTTGACTTGGGCTGTTTAAATTGTCATCTGTCTTATCTCAAAAGAAGAACTTCTTTGGCTATAGTTTTAATCTTTGTTTGAGATATTTGGAATTCTACTATTAATATATATGTGTCTTGTGAGCAAACCCTACCTCTATAGGTTCCATCCCACCAGTTTTCTTCGTTCTCAAAATTAGAATGTTGAGAGTCAAAAACTTTTTCGCCCCATCGTGAATAAACCTGATGTCTCAATATGACATTTTGATTATCACTATTAGAACTAACTTCAAGCAAATCATTAACGCCGTCACCATTAGG